>VFZE01000074.1 GCA_016871315.1 Acidimicrobiia bacterium
CGCGATCTTGTTATGACGAGAGCAAGCGGTTTTCCGAGGCGCTGACGATGGCCTACCATCGCCGCTACGGAATGCAGACCAACATCGCGCGCATCTTCAATACGTATGGGCCGCGGATGCAGCTGGACGATGGGCGGGTGGTACCGGCCTTCATCGGACAGACGTTGCGCGGGGAGCCGATCACGGTGTTCGGCGACGGATCGCAGACGCGCAGTTTTTGCTACGTAACCGATCTGGTGGACGGGCTGATCCGGCTTTCGCAATCCGAGGAGCGGTATCCGGTGAATCTCGGCAATCCCCACGAGATGACCATTCTTCAATTCGCCGAAGCCATCAAGCGGCTGACGGGCAGCAAAGTGGAGATCAAATTCGAAGATCTGCCCCTGGATGACCCGAAGGTGCGGCGGCCGGATATCTCCAAGGCTGGCGAGGTGCTCGGCTGGACGCCGACGGTTAGTTTCGAGGAAGGCATCCAGCGGACGATCGGTTATTTCCAGCAGACGCTGGAAGCGGCGGTAGCGGGTAACTGAGCGGGCAGCCCGCAACCCAGCGTGTGCCTGGGCGGAAACTTCATGTGTTCGGGCATAAAAAGGTGGTGTTGGCCGGGGAAACCATGGTATGAAACAATTAGGCTGAGAATTGTTTGCGGATGGCCTGTGGAAAAAAAATGGGGCCGGCTTGGTTTTCAACCGGTTCGGGTCCACAGGGGGTGAGGCGCCGCAAACGGGATTATTGACAGCTTGTAAACAGGCTAAGCGGCAGGAAATGCGTCGTCATATTTTCGATAGACGGAGACACCGCATTTCGTTTAAGGTAGTCCATCGGATGGCAACACAAGACATCGCGTTAGATCGGGGACTTCCCTCCAATATCGAAGCCGAGCAGCTGGTGCTGGGCTCGATTCTGCTGGACGACGCCGCCTTCGTCTTGGTGGCGGGAACGCTGGAACCTGAGGATTTTCTACTGGAGAAGCACCGCCGCATCTTCGCGGCAATGGGCGCTTTGAACGAAGCAGCCGAGCGGATTGACCGCGTCACGGTGGCCAACGAGCTCATGCGGCGCGGGCAGCTGGAGTCGGTGGATGGCATCTCCTACCTGATCTCGCTCGACAACGGCCTGCCGCAGATCTACAACCTGGAAAGCTACGTCCGCATCGTCAAGGAAAAGTCGATGCTGCGGCGGATCATCCTGAACTCGCAGAAGCTGATCCAGCGCTGCATGCTGGATCAGGAGGATGCCGGACAGATCCTCGCTGATGCCGAAGAGTCGATGCTGCGTCTGAGCGACATCAAGGCGAAGCAGGACCTGCTGAAACCGGGCGAGATCATCGAGCAGTTTGAAGGCGGACTGAACGCGTTCCTGGATCCCAGCAAGCGGGTGAAGGGCATCAGCACGGGATTCCTGAAGCTGGACGAGATGATCGGGGGGCTGCACGCTGGAGAGCTGATCATCCTGGCCGCGCGCCCGGCGATGGGAAAGACGGCGCTGGCGCTGAACATCGCCCAGCACGTGGCCACGCACCGCGACATCCAAAAGACGGTGGCCGTGTTTTCGCTGGAAATGTCGCGCGAGCAACTGCTGACACGTCTTGTCTGCTCAGCGGCGCGCGTGGATCAGCAGAAGTTCCGCCTGGGATACCTGAATGCCGATGAACGGCGGCGCTTGCAGCTGGCAGCCAGCGAAATGGCCGAGGCGCCATTGTTCATTGATGATTCGGCGGGCACCAACCTGATGGACCTGCACGCCAAACTTAGGCGGCTGAAGGCCGAGCACGGCCTCGGGCTGGTGGTTGTCGATTACTTGCAGTTGATGGGCAGCCGCGGCCGCGCCGAGAATCGTACGCAGGAGGTCAGCGCCTTGAGCCGCGGCCTGAAACTGCTGTCTAAGGAATTGAGGGTTCCCTTCCTGGTCCTCAGCCAGCTGAGCCGCGCCACCGAGACCCGTCCGGGCGACCATATCCCGCAGCTGAGTGATCTGCGCGAATCGGGCTCGATTGAGCAGGACGCCGACATGGTGGCCTTCATCTACCGGCCTGAATACTACAAGCCCGACCGCGAAGACCTGCGCGGCATCGCAGAAGTTCACATCGCCAAGCAGCGCAACGGGCCGATCGGCAAGGCGAAGCTGGCGTTCCTGCGCGAGTTCACCAAGTTCGAGAACCTGGCCGCGGATCTGGCTGAGGAAGAACCGTAAGGCTCACGATGTTTCGCAATAACGCGCCGTCACCCGGTGGCGGCGCCGGAACAGAAACCAGAGACCGGCGCGCACGGCCCAGCCGAGCAGAAGATCCGCAATAACGCCGCCGGCCAGGCGGAACTCAACGTGGTCCCTCAGCCGCGTGCCCTGCGGCGTCTGGTGAAACTCATGGCGGTGAATCCAGCGGGCGAACGGTCCGTGGACCTGCTCATCCACAAAAGGACCCTGATCTTGGGAAAGCCGGGAGAGAGAAGCTCGAGAGCATCCTCGCGCTCATGAAAAGCGAAGACGGTTTCCAGCGGCGCGCAAATGATCGAAGAGTGCTCGAAAGACGGCACCCTTCGATTATTGCCTTCTCCGGTTACTGGTTCACAATGACGGAACTCAGCGCTCCATCATTGAACCGGACCGATCCCAGCGATTCCCCTCTGGACTGGTAGTAGTAAATCTCCACCAACGCGCCTTGCTCGCCGGCCATCGTAATGCGAGCCATGGGCGCACCCAGGTTGGCCACGACATGACCCCTGGCCGAGCCGACTTCGAGGTTGCGCAGGCCGTCCACGGTGGGCTGTGGCGGCGGGGGCGGCGGAGTCGCTTCCGCAATGACCTGTTCCGATTCCGCAGGTGGATTAGTCTCCATTCCCGGGAAATCGGGAACCGGCGTGCGGAACAGTGTGGCCCTTCCCCGCGGACTTGGGATGCGCACACTGGCAGCGGCGGGCTTGACGGGAGGCGCGCCGGGCAGCTTGGCCGCGCCGCGAAGCTCGGGCTTCTTTTCGTAGGGACCTTCGGGCTGCTTCGTGTAGCCTTTGGGATCGGCGGCCTCGGCGGCGGCCGCCATCACGTTGTCGAGTGTCTTGCTCAGATGCTTCCCCATCGTCGCGCCGGCGGCGGTTCCGGCCGCTGCGGCGACGCTGTATTTCACCAAGGATTGTGCCGCCAGCATGACGGGCAAAGCCAATAAAATGAACAGATACTTGGCCATAGTTGTACCCTTGCTGGAATCGTAAGCGATGCCTGGGATTTCGTCCACCGGGTAAGCACCTTAGGCGCCTCCCAGATAGGCCTGATACAACCGGCAGCCGCACGTCCCGCATCAAGACCGCTGATCCTGTTTCTCACGCTTTTCCGGCAAAGCCGTCATATTCTATTGACATGAGACCTGTAATCCTTGCGTTGATCGGGGCTGCCCTGCTTCCCTTCGCCACGGCTTCGGTTTCCGGCGGGATGCTTGCGGGTCGTGTGTATGGGGACACGGGCAGCCAATACCTGATCTCGGCGGCGGGATACGCCAAAGTCAAAACCGCCAGCATCAGGGCGCGGGCGAAAGCATGGGCGGTCCAGATGAACCGCACGACGTGCGCACTGCGGGAAAGAGCGCTCGAAAAACTGAGACTTCCGTGCCTGCAGCAGATGCGCAGCGGCACAGCCGCCGTGGAGGAAACTTGCGGCCTGCGGTTCGTGGATAGTTTCCTGTTAGGCAAATGAAGGGGAACCGGCTCTACTGGCTTTGCCAGGCGGCGGGATGGCTGGCGATCACGGGCTTCTACTGCGCGGTAGCGACCATCTATGTGCCTTGAACGATAATCTGGCAGCGTTAAGAAGCATAAAATGGCAGTGCCGGATCCCGTAAGTCCTTGCTCCTCATCATCAGTCTTTGGGGGCGAATGCCTCGTTCGGAAGCATAAAGTGGCAGCAAGCGCAAAACGGAAGCAAAACGTGGCAGTGGGTGCAAAGATGGGCGACCGTCGCGGCCAGTCTGCTACAGCTTCCGCCGCTCTCGGAATGCGATCAGGCGAGTACGGGGCCCGGTTTCTCGGGATTCACAGCCGAACAGCCGGCGATTGAGGCTACCCGGCAGAGCCTTTGGTCGGCGGCAACGAGCACATCAACCTGCCCGAGCTGGCGCGCAGATCGAGCGCGATAGCGAGCTGCAGCGAATCGAGGGTGCGAAGGCCTTCCGCCACGCCGTACTGAATCAGGAGTCTCCTTGCGCTGTGAAAGTGGCGCTCGTGGACAGGCGGGGCAACAAGGAGGCGCCGGCGTGCAATATCGGCGCGGAATCGGCGTCGGGCGATTTGCAGCGCCTGCTCATCGATCTCCCCGATCCTGGTCTTGATCGCCAGTACGGACTCCAGCTCCACAATCGAGAGGTGAGAGATCGAGGAAGTAGTTTGGCAATCAGCGCTCTTGCCGGAGAGCGATCACGGCGTCGGAAAGGGAGCCGGAGATGGTGGACAGCGCTCGCCGCACTTCATCCAGGCTGATATCGTCGTGGGCTGCTTCGGCCCACTCCTCGGGCGAGAAGTATCCGGCGACGTCTTGGCCCACAGCGGCTGGGTCGTTGATGGTCACGGTCACCTGCTGTCTTTCCTCAAGCGGCACGGCCTCCAGTGGTTGGAGAACGCCATCCCTATACACGGCTTGAAGTGGCCTCTCCATACGCCTTCAGTGTAACCGATCTTCGGCAGGGAGGAGCTATGCAGTCCTGCCCACCGCGGGCGCGGACCCAGCTCGATCTGGAGCCGTCGACGATGCAGGCCATGGTGCCCCCGATGCTGGTGCAGACGCTGGTGGAAAACGCCATCAAGCTTGAACTGCTCGCCAAGCTGGTGCGGGCGCCGCAGGTCATCTTCACCACCGCTTACGACGAGCACGCGATCCGCGCCTTTGAGGTAAACGCGCTGGACTATTTGATGAAACCGGTCTCGCCGGAACGTCTGGCGGCGGCGGTCGCGCGGCTGACTCCCGGCTCCGCTTTGCTATCCAAAAAGCAAGTGTTCGTGCGTGACGGAGAGCGGTGCTGGTTCCTGCAGCTTAGTGATGTGGCGCTGCTGGAATCGGAGGGCAATTATACCCGGCTGCATTTTCAAGGCACTCGCGCTCTGGTGCCGTGGTCGCTGAATCATTTCGAAGCAAAGCTTCCCGCAAGCGAGTTCTTCCGCATTTCCCGCAAGCACATCGTCAATCTCATGCTCATCGAATCGATTCACCCATGGCCCAACGGCGGCTACCTGGTGAGAATGCGCGGCGGCCTGGAGGCCTCCATGTCGCGCAGGCAGGGGCTGCGCTTCCAGCGGCGCATGAGTCTATAGGCCACCAGCCACGCCATCGTTGTAAACTGATACGTTTGCGCGCCACGCGCGGCGATCCATGCTTCTCCAACTCCAGGGCATACAGAAACGATTCGGCGGTATCCACGCGCTGCGGAATGGGAATCTCGAAGTCGACTCCGGCCAGGTTCATCTGTTGATGGGTGAGAACGGCGCCGGCAAGTCCACCCTCATGAAGATCGTCGCCGGGATGTACGGGCGCGATGGAGGGCAGATGCTGTGGAGGGGACAGCCGGCGGAGTTTCGCACGCCGGCCGAGGCCTCCGCCAACGGCATTGCCATGGTGCACCAGGAATCGCTGCTGGCGCCGCATCTTTCGGTGGCGGAGAACATCTTTCTTGGCCGCGAGCCGCGCCTGGCAATGGGCTTTGTGGACCGGCGGAAGATGATGGCCGAAGCGGGACGGCTGATCCAGGAACACCACTTCCCGCTGCAACCGGAGTGGCGCGTGGAGCGGCTGTCGCCGGCCGGCAAGCAGCTGGTGGAAATCTGCCGCGCGATTCAGCACGGCTCCAGCCTTCTGATTTTCGATGAGCCGACATCCTCCCTATCGGAAGCCGAGACCAAGGAGGTGTTCCGCATCGTGCGTACGCTGCGCGAGCGGCAAATGGGAGTAATCTACATCACGCACCGGCTGGAGGAGTTGCGCTCGGTGGGAGACAGCGTGACGGTGCTGCGCGACGGCGAGACGATGCACACGGGCCCCTTGGCGGAGTTGACCACCGAAGGTCTGATCCAGCACATGGTGGGCCGCGAGGTAGCTTCGATTTACCGGCGCGAAGCGCAGCCTCCCGGCGAGGAACTGCTCCGCGTGGAGAATCTCAGCCGCGCGCCGCTGTTGGAGGGAATCAGTTTTTCCCTCCGTGCCGGGGAGATCGCCGGGATGGCGGGGCTGATCGGCGCCGGGCGTACCGAGCTGTGCCGCGCATTGTTCGGCCTGGATGTGATGGACACCGGCAGTGTGCAGGTGGCAGGCAAGCAGGTGACGATCCGCTCACCTCGGGACGCCGTGCGGGCCGGCATCGCCCTCATCCCGGAGGACCGCCAGCACGCCGGCCTCGCGCGTCAGCTGCCGGTGGCGCACAACCTGACGATCGCTCACCTGGGCGCGGTGAGCCGCTTCGGGTTCTTGAATCATCCGGCCGAGCGGCGCGTGGCGGAGGAATACGGAAAGCGGCTGCGCATTAAGGCCGAATCGCCTCGCCAACTGGCCGGACGCCTCAGCGGGGGCAATCAGCAGAAAGTGGTGATCGCCAAGTGGCTGGTGCGAGGGGCGCGCGTGTTCTTGTTCGATGAACCGACTCGCGGCATCGATGTCGGAGCAAAGGTGGAGGTGTTTGAAACGATGGACCGCCTGGCAAAAGACGGCGCAGCGATCCTCATGGTGAGCTCCGAGCTGCCGGAACTGCTGCAAGTGGCCGACCGGATCCTCGTGATGCGGCAAGGACATCTCACGGGCGAGCTTCCCGGAAACACCACGCAGAGCGCCATCATGCAGCTGGCTGCACTCGAATCCTCGCAAGGAACACTTTCATGATCCAAAGACTGCTGCCCTTTTTCACCCTGATCGCATTGGTCGTCGGCTTGTCGCTGGCCTCGCCTCACTTTCTTACCCCCACCAATCTTTCCAGTGTCGTGCGCCAGACCGCGGTCATCAACATCATGGCCCTCGGCATGACCATCATCATCATCGCCGGCGGCATCGATCTTTCTGTCGGCTCGATCCTGGCCATGGGCGGATTGCTCGGAACGATGGCCATGGAAAAGGGCATGTCGATTCCCACCGGCGTCGGCGTGGGCATCATGGCCGGCATGTTCTGGGGCTGGTCGAACGGATTCATGACGGCCAAGTTACGCATCAATCCCTTCATCGTGACGCTGGGCACGCTGGGGATCGTGCGCGGGCTGGCGCTGATCATCTCCAACGGCCTGCCGGTGCATCAAATTCCACAGGGGTTTTCCTATCTCGGGGAGGGCAACCTGCTGGGCGTTCCCTTCGTGCTTTGGATTCTGCTGGTCTGCGCCGTGGCGATGCACATTATCCTGGAGCACACGCGTCTGGGCCGGTACTCGTTCGCCATCGGTTCGAACCCGGAAGCGGCTCTCTATGCAGGCATCAACGTGGACTTCTTCACCACTGCCGTCTATACCATTGGCGGCATGCTGACCGGCCTGGCGGGAATGATTGAGGCCTCGCGCCTGATGACGGGCCAGCCGACGGCCGGACAAGGCTACGAGCTGCAGGCGATCGCGGCTGTGGTGATCGGCGGCGGCAGCCTGCGGGGCGGAGAAGGCAGCGTGATCGGTACGCTGGTGGGGGCGTTCATCATGGGCCTCCTGGCCAATGGCAGCGACCTGCTCGGCATTTCGCCGTATCTCCAACAGGCGATTATCGGTGCGGTCATCATCATCGCCGTCGCCTTCGATGAGCTGCGCAAAAGGAAGCTTAGTTGAGGCAGCTGGCGCCACTGGCGGTGCTGGGAACATTCGCGGCGTTTTTGTTTTCTCGAACGACAGGGAATCTCGCCATCAAGCTGGACGACGTTTATTACCTTTCGCAATCCTATGCGGGCACGGGCGGCTATCTGGGAACCATGGCCTCCCGCGGATACCTGACGCGCTCTTACGGCTGGCTCCACCAGCTGCTGGGACGCAACACGCAGCATGATCATCTGTTCTTCTTCGCGCTGCTGATCGTCTCGGCGATCATTGTATGGCACATACTCCGCGGACTGCTGGATGAGCGCGCGGCACTGGTTGGCGCGATGTTCCACCTCGGCTATGCGGGCAGAATGGAGATCGTTGACTGGGTCTCGGCCGGCGGCTACCTGGTTCTGTTGATCGTCTTTCTGGTGTCGGTGAAGATCGCGATTGTCCCGCAATGGAATCCCTGGGCCAAGGGCCTGGCGATCACGGCGATCAACTGGCCGGCGGTGCATCTTTACGAAATCCTGATGGTGGCGGCGCCTCTCTACCCTGCCCTGCTGATCATGGAGGCCCGGCAAAGCGGCCGCCGCCTGAAGGGGAGCGCATTAGCGGCGTCGCTGCTGCCGATGGCTATGTTCCTGGTTCACTGGGTTCTGCTGTACACGGGCAAGCCGGACCGGCCGATCTGGGTGCGGCATGAAGGGTGGATGGAAGGGCCGCACGCACTGGCGGCGAGCATCTGGAATGCACTCTGGCTGGGGACGAGTTCCACCTTCGGTCATGTCCATGCCGCCTATGTCTTGCTTCGTCTTCAGGATTTTCTCTACACACCCGTGAGTTTCTGGATGCTGGCTGCCGCGACAGCCACCGTTGCCGCATGCATCTTGTATTGGCGAACGGCGCCGGCAGCGCAACCTGGCGACCGGAAGGCGTACTGGTTGATGGCAGCCGCGGCCTTCTACCTGGTTGTTCCGGCGAACCTGATCACGTTTCCCGTAGTCACCAACCATTTCGATTCGCGCCTGCTTACTTTGCCAGGAACCGGTGTCGCGCTGCTGGCCGCACTGGCGGTTGCGCGCGTCGGAATCCTCCGGCCAGGGTGGCGGCGGCCGATCATCGCAGGCCTCTTCGCCGTTCTCAGCCTGGAGGCCATCGCCTTCAACACGGTCTTGTGCGTGGATGAACTCAACTGGAGCTTTGATTCCGGCGTTCGTAAACAGATCGCGGATTCCGGCTGGCGCTTCCACCCGGAGGGCGGCGTCTTCATTTCCATGCCTCACAAGCATCCGCGGTGGGGCGCAAGGCGGGTAGGACAACAGACCTGGGAAAGCGGCGCGGGGCGCCTGATTCTGTTGCTGGACTCAGGACAGCTGGGGAATGAGCGTAGCGGATTCGGTTACCTCTGGGAGCGGCGTCCGCCGTCGGACCAAGTGAGCTTGCCTGTTGTCTCCGCGGGAAAGCCGCTCCTGCCATTTCTCGTGCGGCAGTCCGATTACCGGCTTGTGCCGATCGAGCACGAGGAGGCCAGGTGATCAAGGCCCCACTCCGAATCACCGCCTTGGCTGTCCTGGTCCTGGGCGCCGTGTTCTGGTTCATCTTCTCCAGCACGGACGGTAATCAGCCGGTTTGGGGCGACGACATTTTCTACCTCGACTACGCCGGATTGGGCTCGCAGGGCTACCTGGAAACCATTGCCACACGCGGATTCATTCATTACTTCTACAGCATGGTTCACGACATGCTCGGAAAGGATACTCACAGGACGCACGCTTTCTACTTTTTCCTGCTGCTGGCTGCGAGTGTTTTGTTTTACCTGGTTCTGAATCAGCTGATGGAGGCACGCGCCGCCCTGGCTGGCGCGCTGTTCTACATGGCTTACATCGGGAAATACGAGACGGTGACGTGGAACGTCACCGGAGCTTATTTGGTCATGGCAATCGTTTTTCTCCTGTCCGTATTCATCGCCTTGCGCTACGCGGATAGACCCTGGTCAGCCGGGCTTGCGATCGCCCTTTTGAATTGGCTGGCCGTGCATTTGTACGAGCTGCTGATCATCGCGGCGCCTCTTTATCCGATGCTCGTCTATGCCCATCAACGCTCCAAGCGGGAACCAATCCGGCTGAGACAGCTTGCCGCCGCATGCCTGCCGTTGCTCATGTTTCTGAGTCACTGGGCGCTGGTTTATCTGTTCCGGCCGGGGGACCGGCCCCTGTGGATGCGCAATGAGAACATGAAGACCGATCCGGCTTCGTTGCTGGGAAGGATTTGGCACACGTTTCAGTTGGGCGTGGACGCCTCCGTTGGCGGGGCGCATGCCGATTTCGCATGGTCTCTGTTTCGCGAATTTAGAACGGCTCCTTTCAGTAGCTGGACAATGATCTCCTTGATTGCATGCGCGGCGGCCGCGGTAGTTTTTTGGAAGGCCACAAAAGCCCTTCCTCGCGGCAAGCCTACAGCTGCGGTCACATGGATGATGCTGGCCGCGGCCCTCTATCTCATTCTGATAACACCGCTGGTGGGCTTCACGGTGGTCGAAGCGGTAATGTCCTCGCGCCTGCTCACCTTGTCCGGGATCGGCCTGGCCCTCATCGCGGCATTAGTGATAGGAGTCACCTCGGGGAAACCGATAGGAAATGTGTCGCTCGCGTTGGTCAGTGCGCTGATATTTATCGAAGCTGGTGCGATGAACGCAATCCTGAGGATCGACCGTATCAACTGGCAATACGATTCTCACGTGGTTTCCCAGATCCGCGATCTGGGGATACGGCTGCGCCTTGGCGACGCTATCTTCCTCTCCTGCCCTGCCGCGCATCCCGCTTGGGGCCGCACGCGCAAGGGTCATTCCCAAGTGGAGAACGGGTCAGCGGAACTCCTCCTGCTTCTCGATCACGGCCTGGTGAACAAAGGCGCACCCTTGTTGCACCATGAACGGTTGCACTATCTAGCCGAGGTGCGTGGGCCTGGGATCCCGGACCCGCGGATGGACGTGCCCGACTCCTGGTGGGAAATGCCGGAACGCCTGATTCCCCTCTGGTTGCGTGAATCCGATTTTCATCTGATGGGAATCCGCCGTGCCGAGTTTGTCGATCCCGCGGGTAACCTGATCCGTGCGGTGGACTTCCAGCGAATCACCTCCCTGCCGGAGGACCGGAAGTTCGTGGCAAGAATCCGGCCTTGAAACTGGAGACCTACTGATTTCCATGCCGCAAAGCAAGCGCGTCACGAGCCTGGCGTTTCTGGTCATCCTTTGCATGTCCGGATTCCTCTTTTCGCGCACGGATGGAAATCAGCCAGTCTGGGGTGATGACATTTTCTTCCTCGACTACATGGGCTTGGGGGAAGAGGGCTACCTTGTAACCGCGGCGCATCGCGGGTTCCTCGCCTATTTCTATCACGCCCTTCACAGTTTGCTCGGCAGGGATCCTCAAAAGACGCACCTGTTCTTTTTCTTTCTTCTTGTGGCCTCCGGTCTTCTTTTCTATTTGACGCTGAATCAGTTTCTGGAGGCACGGGCATCGCTGGCGGGAGCGCTGTTCTACCTCGCCTATTTCGGTAAAGTGGAAACGGTCGCCTGGCTGTCGGCCGGCGGCTACCTTGTCCTCGCGATCGTATTCCTGCTTTCCGTGTTCATCGCCTTGCGATGGGCGGACAAGCCATGGATGGCGGCGATCACGATCACGATTTTGAACTGGCTGGCAGTTCATTTATACGAGCTGCTGATCGTCGCCGCGCCGCTCTATCCGATCCTGGTCTTTGCTCATGGGCGTCTTCAACGAACTCCGGCAAGTGCGCGGCGCATCGTGGCGTCATGCTTGCCGCTGGCAATGTTTCTTGTTCATTGGCGGTAGTCTACGTTTATGGTACTCTGGGCCATTCCGTTTGGAGGTTGCGCATCTTCCCCCCAACAGGAAAATCGCGGCGGCCATCCGGCGGGCAAAGTGAGCCGTTCCTTGCCGCAAAACAATCGGCGGACAGGGCTCGCGGCACTCGTCATCCTCTGTTTTTCGGCGTTCCTGTTTTCACGCACCACAGGCGATCTTCAGGTCTGGGGCGACGACATCTTTTTTATCGACCATCCGGGGACGGTGGGCTCGCAATACCCGGCGGCCATGGCCGCCCGCGGTTTTCTGCCGCTCTTTTACCACACGGTTTATGAGCTGATGGGTAGAGACACGCACCTCACCCACTTGTTCTATATCTTCCTGCTGATCGCTTCCGGGCTTCTCTTCTACCTGGTGATGAGCCGGTTCCTGGACTCCCGCGGATCTTTGATTGCAGCGCTGCTCTACCTGGCATACTCCGGCAAGTACGAGACGATCACCTGGATCTCGGCCGGCGCTTATTTGATCATCGCCATTGTTTTGCTGAGTTCGGTGCTCATAGCGGTCCAGTGGGACCACAGACCATGGCCGGCGGCCCTGGCGATTGCCGCCATCAATTGGCTGGCCGTGCATCTTTACGAGGTGCTGATTGTCGTGGCGCCCTTGTATCCGGCGCTGGTCTGGGTCCATTACCGATGGAACCGGCAACGGCTTCCGCCAAGCCGACTGCTTGCCAGCTGCATGCCACTGGGGATGTTCCTGGTTCACTGGACGCTGCTCTATTCCTTTGCCTCCGATGATGGCCCGATCTGGATGCGTAACCAAGCCATGAAGTCCGATCCCGCTTCGATGCTCCCAGGAATGATCAACGCGTTTCAACTCGGCATTCATGCCTCCTTCGGCAGTGACCATCTCATGAGGATGAAGTGGGTCTTGTGGGACTTCCTCTTCATGGCGGGCAGTTGGTGGATGCTCGCCTCTTTTTTGATCACGGCCATGGTCTTCTATCTTTTCTGGCGGCGCACCAAAGAGGAGCGGCTCAAGCCCCCTGCCCGCGTCAAATGGCTGCTGTTTGCAGGTGCGGCTTACCTGGTGTTGTTCTCTCCCGTCGTCGCCTTTACGACCGTCGAAAATGTGATGTTCTCGCGCCTTCTCACGCTGCCGGGCATGGGACTGGCTGCGCTGGCCGGGCTGGTCGTGACGGCAACGGCGAACCGCATGGCGGGTTGGTTCGCTTCAGCCGCGCTGCTGCTGGTGATTACGCTGGAAGGCGTGGCGCTCAACACCTATCTATGGGTGGACCAGTCGAACTGGCGCTACGATTCGCACGTGCTTTCTCAGCTGCGCCAGATGCGGTTGAAACTCGAAGAGGGAGATGCGGTGCTGCTGTCGCATCCGCCCTTTCATCCGGCGTGGGGCTACACGCGGAAAGGAACCACGATTCTCGAGAACATCGCCTTCCAGTATCAACTGCTCGTCGACAACGGGCTGCTCCGGCTGCCGTCCACGAGCGCGCTCATCGATCGCGTGAAGTACTATCCGGAATCGCGCGATCAAGGAATCGAATCACCACGGCTGGATTTGGCGGAGGAGTGGCTGGACAGGCCCGAGCGCGTGATCGCGCTGGTAATCCGGCAACGGGATCTGAAGTTGATGGCAGTTGAAAGGGCCGAGTACGTGGACGCTGAAGGAAGACTGCTGCGGACAGTGGAGTTTCCCCGCGTCGCGCACCTTGCCGCGGACCGCAAGATGGTGGCCAGGATCAGAAGGTGAGTCCGATGAGAAACTCGGCCTGGTTCACCCGCGACTTGAGCAGCGCGCCGACAGGATCGGAGAAGTTCTCCGAGCCGCGGTGAGTGACACGAAGCTCCGGATTGATGCGGACCAAAAGCGCCTTCAATTCCACTCCGGCGCCGAAGGCGATTCCTCCCGAGGATCGCTTGACGAACTCGATGGGATCGCGCACGGAGAGTCCGCTGATGCGGTTGAAGGTTGGTCCGGCGCCCAGCCAGGGCCGCACGGCGCCATCGCCGAAGCGGTATTTGAATAGCAGCGGGAATTCCAGTTGCGTGACCGAGACGTTGCGGGTGACGCCGGCGTCGGTTCGATCGTATTCCAGCTTCTTGTAAAGGATGTCGAAGCTGACGCCGAGCCGGAAAGGCAAGCGCACTTCGAGCGTCGGCCCGATCGTGTAGCGATTGGGGATCTGGTCGAAGCCGCGCGTGGCGCTTCGGGCAGTGGCGAAGGCGTCCGTAATGGGAACGCCGGCGCGCACGCCCCAGCTGATGGCTTGTCCGAACAGGCAGGGTGCGGCGAGGGCGAGTACAAGAATGGTTTTCTTCATAGTTCAGGACTTGAGGAATTGTTTGATGGATCGGACAGCCTGCCGCGTCCGGTGCTCATTCTCGATAAGCGCAAACCGGACGTGGCCTTCGCCCATCGGCCCGAAGCCGATCCCGGGCGAGACCGCGACAAGCGATTTCTCGAGCAGTTGCTTGGAGAATTCGAGCGAGCCGATTTCCTTGTAGCGTTCCGGCAGCGGCGCCCACAGGAACATCGAGCCTTTTGGCGGCTCCACCGGCCAGCCTGCACGGTTCAGTCCGTCAACGAGCACGCCGCGGCGCTTGCGGTAGACTTCGCAAATCTTCTTCGTTTCCTCCTCGCAGTCGCGCAGCGCGATGATACCGGCGATCTGCAAGGGCTGGAAGATGCCGTAATCGAGATAGCTCTTGATGCGAGCGAGCGCGGCGATCATTTTGCGGTTGCCGAGACAGAAACCCATGCGCCAGCCGGCCATGTTATAGCTCTTCGACATCGAGAAGATCTCGATGGCCACCTCCTTGGCGCCTTCCACTTGCAGGATGCTCGGCGGCTTGTAACCGTCGAAGGCCACGTCGGCGTAGGCGAAGTCGTGAACCACCATGGTCGCGTGGCGACGGGCCAGGTCGATGACGACCTTGAAAAAATCCAGATCGACGCACTGCGTGGTGGGATTGTGCGGGAAAGAGATGAGAATCATCTTCGGCTTGCGCGTCGAGGTCTTGTAGAGATCCTCCAGCCGGTTGAGGAAAGTGCCGGGGTCGGGCATCGGCAGCATGCAGGCGTGGCCCTCGGCCATGATCACGCCGTACTGATGAATCGGGTAGGCCGGGTTTGGCGAGACCACGGCATCACCGGGACCGATGACGGCGAACAAGAGGTGAGCGAGGGCGTCCTTGGCGCCGATGGTGGCGATGGCCTCCTTTTCCGGATCGAGATCGACATCGTAGTTGCGCTTATAGCGCTTGGCAATCTCGAGGCGCAGGTTCGGGAGGCCCTTGGAGAGCGAATAGCGGTGATTGCGCTTGTCGCGTGCGGCCTCGACCATCTTGTCGACAATCGGTTTGGGGGTGGCGCCATCCGGGTTTCCCATGCCGAAATCGATCACGTCCTGCTGGTTGGCGCGCAGGCGGGCCTTCATTTCATTGACGATGGCGAAAACGTAGGGCGGCAGCTTTTGAATGCGGTAAAACTCGCCGTCGGGTAAGGACATATTTTCCATTGTAGCGGGGCTTTGGCGTGAGGTACGATTTCGCTTGGCAATGCGATAGCAATGTGGTATCATTTTGCTAGCTGAGGAGACACACCCATGACCCCCAATCCCAATTACAGAGAAAAAGTCCGGCCCGCCGTGAACGGCATTTCCATGCTGGTTCTGGTGATTTTGCTGCTTGCCGCCGGCATCTATGGAATCGTATATGGCGCCCAGCAGCCGCGAAGCGAGCGCGCCGAGCCGATCCTATGGTCCTTCGCCCTGATCGCGGTCGACGCCTTTGTGGCGGCCGGCCTGTTCACGGTGCAGCCGAACCAAGGCGTGGTGTTGCTGCTGTTCGGCAAGTACGTCGGCACAGTGAAGATCGAAGGACTGCGCTGGGCCAATCCGCTCTACATCAAGAAACACCTGTCGCTGCGGGTACGCAATTTCGAGACCGGGCGGCTGAAGGTGAACGACCAGGACGGCAATCCGATTGAGATTGCGGCGGTAGTGGTGTGGAAGGTGGTGGACACGGCCGAAGCCAGCTTCAACGTGGACGCCTACGAGCATTACGTCCACGTACAGAGCGAAGCGGCGATCCGCAACATGGCCACGGCGTTTCCCTACGACTCGCATGAAGAGGACCAGATCTCGCTGCGCGGCCACACGTCCAAGGTGGCCGATCATTTGAAGGTGGAGATCGACGCGCGGCTGTCCGTTGCGGGAGTGGATGTATTGGAGGCGCGGATCAGCCACCTGGCCTATGCGCCGGAGATCGCGGCGGCGATGCTGCAGCGGCAGCAAGCCTCGGCGATCATTGCGGCCCGGCAGAAGATCGTCGAAGGCGCGGTCGGCATGGTGGAAATGGCGTTGGAGATGCTGGCCAAGAGCAATGTGGTGGAGCTCGACTCCGAGCGCCGCGCGGCGATGGTTTCCAACCTCCTGGTTGTGCTGTGCGGGGACCGCAACCCGCAGCCGATTGTCAACACGGGCACGATCTACCAGTAGCCCATGGCCGAGCGCAAGTCATTTCTGGTTCGTATGGACGGCGAGATCCTGGAACAGGTCCGCCGGTGGGCCGATGATGACTTGCGCAGTTTGAACGGGCAGATCGAGTTTCTCCTGCGCAAGGCGCTAGTGGAAAGCGGGCGCCTGCGCAAGGAGAAGATCAAGCCGGGCGGGAAGAGTTAGAGGATGCGGCCGTCGGCGGTGAGACGGATGCTTTGGCCTCGCCAGAGCACTGTTGAGCCGAAGAGGCCGGCGGCCCAAACGGCGACGCCCCAGAGGTCGCGCAGAGGGGTGATCCAGAACCAGCGCTTCACGAGAGGGCAGCGGAGGACAACAATGCCCGCGATGAAGGCCATGGTCAATCGTGTGAAGAGAAGCATGGCAGCCAGCGCAGGCAGTCCAGCGATTGCCGCAACGAGGGCCCATAATGTTGCCTGCGTGACGGGAAGGCCGGCGTAGGCGCCGCGGGAGACGCGGATGGTGCGGTGCCAGCGCAACTGATGGCGCCAGATGTCGCGCCAGGATTCGGCTTGCAGGCTGGTCTCGACGACGACGGTGGACAGGTGGACACGCTTGCCGAGACCGGTGATGCGCGTGGCGAGCTGATAGTCGTCGGCGAGGTAGGAGGCGATGGAGAAGAAGCCGCCGATGGCTTCCAGGTCCTGTTTGCGGAAGACGAGCGTGGAGCCGAGGCCGAACTCCTTGACGCCGGCCAGCGGGGCGACCAGCGTGCTGGGAGCGAAGTCGGTGGCGATGCCGACGGCCTCCCAGATACCCGGAAAGGAATGGGCGGTGGCGCGGTAGAGGCAGGTGACGAGGCCGACTCGCGGATCGGCTAGCGGAGCAACAACGGCCGCGAGGTAGCCTTGCGGGACGCGGATGTCGCTGTCGTTGACAAGCAGGATGCCGTGCCGGGCGTGGCGCGACAGCTCCTCCAATACGCCGACTTTGGTATTGGGGGCGGTGGGATTTGTACGGTACAGGCGAGCATCTTCGAGCCGTTCGATCACCGGGATGGCCGGGTCATCGTCCCGGGAGACGCCGAACAGGATTTCGAAGTCCGGATAGCGCTGGGAGGCGTGAGAGGCGATGGCTTCGTCGAAGCCGGGATCGAGGCCGCGGACAGGTTTGAGGATGGAGACGGGCGGCTGGAAATCGGCGGGTGTTTCCTTGCGGGCGAGATGGCGGAGGCAGGCCAGCAGCGCGGCCAGTTGGTAGGCCATTGCGACAAGGCAGACGGTGGTGAGCAGGAGCGTCACGTCTGGCCCAGCAGGATGACACCGCAGGCGACGAGCAAGGCTCCGGCCCAGCGGCGGCCCTCGACGCGTTCGCGCAACAGAGCGCGGGCGAGGATGGTTTCGAGGACGAGGCTGGCGGCGGTGGCCGGAACAGCGAAGCTGAGGTCTTCGATCTCAAGCAGCTTGAGGAAGGAGAAGAAGGAGACGGCCATGCAGACGACAGCCGCGCCCAGCGGCCAGGTGGGGCGGAAGCGGCCGGCCGCGCCCTGGCGCTTCATCTCCCATGCCTGCAGCAGGTCGCCGCAGGTGGTGGCGGCGACGACGATGGCGACAAGCAGCCACCTCATGCGCGCCTCGATGCAGGAGCGGTCATGGCCGCCAGCGCTGCTCCGGCGACAATCAGCAGCGTGCCGGCCCAGCGGATGGCGGAGACGTGCTCGTTGAGGAGGTAGCGGCCCATGAGCGCGTTGATGACGTAGCCAACGGCGGTGATGGGGAGCACGTAGCTCAGGTCGGCCCAACTGAGCAGGGCCATGCGCGATAGGGTCCAGACGATGAGCAGGGCGACGCCGAGGATGACCCAGGGGATGAGCAAGGCGGCGAGCAGCGGGCCGTGGTTATTCTTCATGCCGAGGCTGAGCATGAAATTGCCGAGGACGTTGGAGACGATGACGAGGATGAGGAACAGGAGGGTCCTGGCCAGCGGTCAATCTCCCGCGCCGGCGGCGATGGATTGCTTGCGTTGCTCGGCGACGAAGCGTTTGCGTTTGCTGCGGAGGGCGAGATACTCGCGGGCTTCCTTGTAGAGGCGGGCGCGTTCCTGGGAGTCGAAGATGGCTTTGCGGACGACGCGCCAGGCGGCCTTGGGGCGGAAGTAGTATTCGCCGTAGAAGCGCTCGACCCAGTCGACGAGCTCGGCGCGGTCGAGGCCGGGGTAGACGATGTTGGGAAGCTGGTGGCCCTGCTCGTCGGTCATCGAATCGATGGTGATGAGCGCGTTGTCCTTGACGTAGTCGTAGAATTCCGTGCCCGGGTAGGGGTGGGCGATGGAGACCTGAATCGTTTCGGTATGCAGGCTCTTGGCGAAGTCGATGGTGCGGCGGATGCTCTCGCGGGATTCCCCCGGCAGGCCGACGATGAAGTCGCCGTGGATGGTTAGGCCGAGCTTGTGGGCGTTGGAGGTGTAGCGGCGCGCCATGTCGATGGATGCGCCCTTCTTGATGTTCTTGAGGATCTGCGGGTCGCCGGATTCGTAGCCAACGATCATGAGGCGGCAGCCGGCCTCCTTCATGGCTTTGAGGGTTTCATAGTCGGTGGTGACGCGCGAGGTGCAGGACCAGGTGAAATTGAGGGGCTTGAGTTTCTTGCAGAGTTCGATGGTGCGGGCCTTCTGATAGTTGAAGGTGTCGTCGTCGAAGAAGATCTCCTTGAGCCCTGGGAAGTTCTCGAGAGCCCAGCGGACTTCGTTGGCGATATCGTCGGCGCTGCGCAGGCGCCAGCGGTGGCCGGAATGGGTCTGCGGCCAGAGGCAGAAGGTGCACATGGCCGGGCAGCCGCGAGAGGTGTAGAGGCTGATGAAGGGGTTCTTGAGGAAGGGGACGTTGTAGCGGCGGAAGTCGAGGTCGCGCTTGTAGACCTTGGTGACCCAGGGGAGCGAATCGAGGTCCTCGATGAAGCCGCCTTCGGGGTTGTGCTGGAAGCCACCGTTCTTGCGGAAGCTGACGCCGGGCAGTTCTTCTAGCGGCGTGCCGCGGGCGTAGCGTGCGATCTGGTGGTCAAACTCGCGGCGGACGATGAAATCGATGGCGGCGGAGGCGCGGAGGGATTGCTCGGGCTCGACGGTGACAGGCGGACCGACGAAGGCGACCTTGAGCTTGGGGTTGAGGTCCTTCATCATGGAGGCGATCTTGACGTCGACCTGGAAGCCGGGGGTGGAGGTGAACAGGACGAGCAACTCGAAATCGGAGGCCATGGCGACGGTCTGCTGGATGGAGATCTTGTGGGGAGGCGCGTCGACGACTTTCGAGTCGTCGAGCATGCCGGCGGGGTAGCAGAGCCAGACGGGGTACCAGTAGCTTTCGATCTCGCGCGTAGCGGGCCAGCGCGAGCTTGCGCCGCCGTCGAAGCCTTCAAAGGAAGGGGGATTGAGAAAAAGGGTCCTCATCGGGAGCTCTTTTGAGCTTACTAGAAAACAACCGCTCCCTGACGGTCGCGGCTCGGTTCCGGATCGCGCTATTGGCGGAGGTCGGCGTTGAGCCAGGCGGTGACGCGCGTTTGCGGGGACTGGAGAGCGTCGTAGTTTTTG
Organism: Acidimicrobiia bacterium; assembly: GCA_016871315.1. GTDB lineage: Bacteria > Acidobacteriota > Terriglobia > Bryobacterales > Bryobacteraceae > VFZE01. Next base: position 19,623 of record VFZE01000074.1, read on the forward strand.
TAGTCGATGCTCATCTCGGCTTTGCCAACGAGGCGGGTTTCGACGGTGCTTTCGATGTGGGTGGGATAGGCGACGCCGTCCTTAATAATGTAGTCGCGGAGGAAGCTGACCCTGCGGAGAAAAATGGAGGGGTTCTTGACGAAGTCGCCCTGTTCGCGGACAGGCAGGGCGGTGCGGGCTTCGACCCAGACCCAGCCGCGGAAGAGGCCGACCTCTTTCTTACGAGGTTCCAGCTCGAAGAGGTGAAGGCGCCAGTTGCCGCTGCCATAGAGGCCCCAGTATTTGAACTTGTAGTTGTCCTCGTTGATGCCGAGCTCGGAGCTTTTTGTGGCGGCCTCGACTTCGGCGGCCATGTAGCGGGCGATGACGTCCTTCTTAATGGTGTTGTCGCCCTGAAAGGTGAGAGCACGATAGGTGATCTGGCCGACCTTGGAGATGGAGCGCAGAGCTTTCATGGAGCCGGTCTTGCCGAGGCTGGGAAGCTTGGCGAAGATCTCGACATCCATGGAGACGTCCTTGGGACTGGCCTTCTGGCGGTGGAGGGAGTTGAGATACTGGCCGAGAACCTTTTGGCCGGTGGCTTCCTCACGTACCAAATCGAATTCAACGTCTGGAGCAGGATCTTCGGCAATGGCAAAAGACACAGTCAACAACAGCAGGCAGAGATAAGGCAAACAATCTCCTCTCGATTCAGCGCAATGGGCCGGGAGGCCCCTGGCAACTAATACTCCTAATGTACCAAACACATGGACGTTGCCGCCTGCTGATGCGTTCCCCATGGCTGGTCATATTCTCTTTGGTCCGGCGTGCGCTATGATGAGCGCGATGGCCCAGATTCCGGTTGGCGCGCGCGGAGAGATAAAGCTGCTGGTGACGAGTGAGGTGGCGATCGACTTCATGGGGCAGGAGAATGCCCGGGTACTGGCGACGCCGCACGTGGTGTGGAACCTGGAATGGGCCTGCCATGCGGCGCTGAAGCCGTATATGGAAGAGGGATACGACTCGGTGGGGACCGAGATCAACATGAAGCACCTGGCGGCGACGCCGATCGGGATGAGCGTGACGTTTCAGGCGGAGGTGACGGGGGTGGATGATCGGCGGGTGCGGTTCCGAGTGGAGGCCTTCGATGAGAAGGAGAAGATCGCCGAGGGCACGCACGAGCGGTTCATCGTGCACGTGGCGCGGTTCGCGACGCGGGTGCAGGCGAAGGCGGCCTCGCGGGGTCAGTAATCGCGGAAGGGTCCGCGGGGTTCGGCGGCGTCCATTTCGGCGCGCCAGGCTTGCCAGCGGGAGCGGGCTTGGTGAAACAGTTCGGGCTTGGAGCCGGAGAGGTCTCTTTGTTCGCCGGGGTCAGTGGGGAGGTGGTAGAGTCCGTTGGCGCCGGGTGAATCGATCCATTTATATTCGCCGATGCGGGCGGCTTTGCCGGCGCGGCGCTGGAAGAACATCCCGGTGCGATGCTTGCCGGGTTTGCCTTGCAGTAGGGGGAGCATGTTGAAGCCGTCCAGATGCACGGGGGGAAGTTTGGCTCCGCTGACGGCGGCGAGAGTGGGAAACAGCTCCATGGTGGAGGCGAATTGGGAGCAGGTGGAGCCTGCGGGGATTATGCCGGGCCAGCGGGCAAGCAAGGGGACACGGAGGCCGCCTTCCCATAACGTGGCCTTGCCGCCGCGGAGGGGACCGTTCGATTTGCCGCCGCCGCCGTTATCGGAGGTGAAGATGACGAGGGTGTTGGCGTCGAGACTGTGCTGCTTCAATTGGGAGAGGATGCGGCCGATGCCGGCATCCATGTGGGTGATGAGGGCCTTGTATTGAGCGCGGCGGTCGCCCTTGTAGCGGGCGAGGAACTCTTCGGGGACCTGCGGGGCCTGTTTGTCGAAAGTGGAGGCGCCGTGCGGGGCGTTGTAAGGCAAATAGAGGAAGAAGGGCCGGGCGCGGTTGGCATCGATGAAGTGGACGGCCTCGCGCGTGAACAGATCGGTGGCGTGGCCGGATTCCTTGATGCGCTCCATGTTGCGGAACATGGAGGGGATGCCGTAGCGCTCATGAGTGTAGTAGTCGATGCCGGTGTTGGCGAAGCCGTAGAAGAAGTCGAAACCGCGCTGGGTGGGGAGGAAGCGGCGCGCGCGCCCGCTGTCCCATTTGCCGACGGCGGCGGTGGCGTAGCCTGCCGATTTCAGGAGCTGGCCGAGGGTGACTTCGCGGAGGTCGAGGCCGAGAGTCATTTCCGGGGAGACAGCGTAGTCCTCTTCGGTGAACTGGTGCTTCCAGTTGACCTCGTCGTTGCGGATCATGTCGTAGAGTCCGTTGCGCTGCGGGTAGCGGCCGGTGAGAATGCTGCTTCGGGAGGGAGTGCAGGCGGGCCAACTGACGACGAAGTCTGTGAAACGGACGCCGTCGCGGGCGAGGGAATCGATGTTCGGCGTGTGAATGGAGTTGTCGCCACAGCAGCCGAGGTCGACGAAGCCGAGATCGTCGGCGACGATGAGGACCACGTTGGGTTTTTGGGCGGCGGCGAGGGGAGCAGCGGCCACGGCGGACAGAAGTTGCCTGCGCGTCATGGGTACATTATTACTCTTCGCCGGCCGCAGTGATCAGGCGGCGAATTCGCGCAGAAGGGGATCGCCGATGCAGCAGCGTTTGTATTTTTTTCCGCTGCCGCAGGGGCAAGGGGCGTTGCGCGGGGTTTCCTCAAGCGGGAGGGCGGCCATCCGTTTTGCGAATTCCTTGATTTCGGCGAGTTTGAGAACGCCGACGCAGGGTTCGGTGGCGGGTTCGGCGGTGGTTTCGAGCGGGACGGGGAGGTTCCATTGTTCTCGGTTGAGGACGGCGAGGGCGGCCTTGAGACGGACGGAGGGAGGAGTTTCCGGATCTTCCATCAACTGTCGAATTGTGTCGATTGCTGTCGCGGCGAGCGAGCGGAGCTGGTCGCGGAGAGTTTCGGTGTATTCGTGTCGAGATTTGTCGAATTCGGCAGCGAAGGTTGGGTCTTTGAGCCAGTTGTAGATGGTGGAGCGGTGGATGCCGGCCACTTCGGCGATGTGGGAAATAGTGCCGCCGACGGCGAGGGCGGCCAGGACCTGAACCTGAACAGGCGTGAGGTCTGACGAAATCTGTCGATTGGTGTCGAACATTGTCGCGAAACTCCTATTGGGAATAAAAAAAGGCGCGAGGAGCCTGTGGGCTCTCGCGCCGCCCGGAGTGTAGCATGGCGTGTCAAGGGGTTTGGGGGAATGTCGGCAGATTGGGGCTTTGTTTTGAGAGAGATGAAAATTTTCAAAGTCTGTGACT
>VFZE01000075.1 GCA_016871315.1 Acidimicrobiia bacterium
AGCCGTTCTGCGTTCTGCATGCGTATCTGCATCCGGCCGCGGAACGCCTCGCCCTCTCACATTTTCAGGATCATCTTGTGTTGGAATCAATCCCGGTTTCAGGATCATCTTGTATTGGAAAATTCTGCGAAGCTTCCTTCGCTGCGGTTTTGCTACTCTGTTGAATTGGACTCCCCGCCCCAGCCGCCGCCGCGCATTTGCGCCGTCAGTTACCTGAATACCGTTCCGCTGGTCTGGGGTATGCTTCATGGCGAACAAAGCCAGCATTGCCAACTGGATTTCCGCGTGCCGTCGGAGTGTGCCGACCAGGTGGAAACAGGCCTCGCCGATTTGGGCATTGTCCCGGTGATTGAAGTGCAAAGGCAAGGTTTGCTGGTGGCGCCAGGCGCCGGGATTGCCTGTGACGGCCAGGTGAGAAGCATCCTGCTGGTGAGCCGGAAAGATCCGGCCGGAATCCGTACCTTGGCCGCTGACACCGGCTCCCGCACTTCCGTTGTCCTGGCGCGCATCCTGCTGCGCGAGGTTTATGGCGCCGAGCCGGAAATCCTGCCGATGGCGCCGGATTTGGATGCGATGCTTGCCTGCGCCGACGCCGCCTTGATCATTGGAGACGCGGCACTGCGCCTGGAGCCCGAGAGACTGCCATTTTCTGTGCTGGATTTGGGCGAATTGTGGCGGGAACACACCGCACTGCCAATGGTCTTCGCCGTTTGGGCGGGCAAGACGCAGCGGGTGGAGCCGCTGCTCCGGACAGGAATCGAGAGGTTCCTGCGGGATTCTCTGCATTACGGTCTCCAGTCCATAAACACGATTGTGGAGGCTGAGTCGCGCGCCCGGAACTTTTCGCCTGAACTCACCCACCGCTATCTGACACACCACATCCGGTTCCACATGGGAGAAGCCGAACAACGGGGGCTGCAGGAGTTTCTGCGCTTGGCGGCCGCCGTGGACCCTCTGTTAACATTTCCGTAAAGCACAAAATGCTCTCACCTCAGCAAGCCATTCATCTTTTCTCCAGCGACGACCTGGTCGGCATCGGCATGGACGCCGACGCCATCCGCCGCAAACTTCATCCGCAAGGCGTGGTCAGTTACATCATTGACCGCAACATCAACTACACCAATTTCTGCACCGAGTATTGCAGCTTCTGCGCTTTCTACCGGCCGATGGGCCACCAGGAGGGCTACATCCTGCCGCAGGAAATAATCTGGGAAAAGATCCGCGAGACCGTCGCGCTCGGGGGCACAGGAATCCTCATGCAGGGCGGGCTTCACCCGGACTTGAAAATCGAGTGGTACGAGGAAATGCTGCGTTCCATCAAGCAGCGCTTCCCCATTCATTTGCACTGCTTCTCGGCTCCGGAAATCACCAACATTGCGCAAGTCAGCGGATTATCGCTGCGCGATACGATTGCACGCCTGCGCGATGCCGGCCTCGACTCCATCCCCGGTGGCGGCGCCGAGATTCTCGACGACGAAGTCCGCCACCGCATCAGCCGTCTGAAGTGCAGCACCGAGGAATGGGTAGACGTCCATCGGAGCGCTCACTCGCTCGGCATGCGCACCACCGCCACCATGATGTTCGGCTGCGGAGAGACGATCGCCCAGCGGGTGAATCACCTGGAAATCGTGCGCCGCATCCAGGAAGAAACCGGAGGGTTTACCGCGTTTATTCCGTGGAGCTTCCAACGGGAGAATACCTCGCTGGGCAGGTTCGTCAAGCAGGAGGCGACGGCCGTGGAATACCTGAAAACTCTGGCGATTTCCAGAATCTACCTGACCAACATCGTCAACGTCCAATCGTCTTGGGTGACGCAGGGGCTGAAGACCTGCCAGATCGGATTGCGTTTCGGGGGCAACGACGTCGGCAGTATCATGATCGAGGAAAACGTCGTTTCCGCTGCCGGAGCCCACAACCAAGCCTCTGAAGAAGATTTGAGGCGGCTGATCCGCGACGCAGGGTTCATCCCCCGCCAGCGTGACACCCTTTTCCGTTCTTACTTTCTGAACTAGGACGATACGGCAGCGGCCGGCCTGGGGATCAGGTTGAGGAATTGGTCCTGCATCTGGCGCACCGATTCCACCACAGGCGCCACATCCACCTGGACTCCGCCGATTCCCACCACATGCAGCATCAGCCGGAACTCGATGGCGGCCAGCGCGAAGTGAAAATACAGGCTCTGCTTGACGATGGCGCTGGCCAAGCCGGGCTGATCCACTGGGGCATTCACGATGAGGGCCCGTACTGCCCGATGCAGGGCCTGAAACTCCTCCGTCAGAGAGTCCAGATAGGCACGAAAGACTCTGCGGCGCTGCGCCCGCAGCCTTTTTTCAATGCCGGCTTCGTAGCCCGGTTGTCTTCTCAAGAACAGGAAATCCTCCTCGGACAGCAGACGCGTCATCGGCCGGTATTGTGCCGCGGAAAAATCACGCAGCCGGCGGATTTCAATCTGGCCCCGCGCCGGCGACAGCACCTTCCGGAATAAGACCCAGAAAGCCGCTCCGAGCATGAGCGCCGACAAGCCAGCCATCACGAAACTATTCATCGGGGACACCTCCAACAAAATCTTCTCATGGAAGAATACCCGAGAAGCCGCCGTTCCGCAATGCCTTTTTCACTGTAAAGAAGAAAAAAAAAGTAGATTTTCCAAATAACCTGCCGACCCCTAGCGGCGGACTCCGCGCAGCAGCGTTTCGTTAATGGAATTCAACTGTTGTACCAGCCGGTCCGCTTCTTCCTGACGCCACCGATGACCGATGGATACGGTGTGCTCTTCGCCTGCCTGGTTCAATTTCACCATCCACACCACTGTGATCAAGGTGGCCACCAAAAGATTGGCGGTTCCCGCAAGCCGGGCCGCTTCTGGCCCAAGCACGTTCCGGCTGAGCAAAAAAAAGGCCTTAAAAAAGAAAAACACGGAGTAACCTAAACAGTAATACACTGTATTTCTGTTCAGCGGCACGGGGAACCACACCAGGAAAGCCGTGATCGTCAGTAGAAAAAACACCAGCGTCGTAACGATCGCGCGGCTCAGCACATTCACCAGGTGCAGTACGGGGAACTGCCCGCCGGGATTATGCCAGTCCGGGCTTAACGTAAACAGCGAAACTACCAGCGCCACCGCAACTCCCCCAGCCAGCGTGAAACGGCTCGCCGTAGCAATTCCTGGATGCCTCCTCAAGACCAGTGTATAAAGCTCCCACACGATCATGAAGTACATCACCCACACGATCGGCTCGGCGATCATGTAGATCGTGCCGTAAAAAGTGCGGTTCGTCGGAAACGGCAGCACCACCACCGACCGCACCACCTCGAAAATCAGGTACGCGAAGAAGCAAGGATATGCCCGGTGCAGCTTTTCATGGCGCAAACGGAGACTCAAACCAGCGATGGCTGCCAGGGAGAGCCACTGAAGACCTCGTTCCAGGTGTATCAGATCCGGCATGAAAAGTAGAGCCGACTGAACTAGCCCAATAGAAATCTTACACTGCCTGCCGGGAAATGAACAGCGGTTTTTTCTTTTTCTTCCCCTGCCTTGGTCAATGGATGGTCCTTGTCTTCCGATTCATGTAGTCCATCAAAAGGTATTGGCCCAGGGTGTAGGGCGTTGTGAAATAGGCCTTGCCGCGGCAAATCTCGGTCACTTTCTGGACGAATTGAATCAGCCCGTAGTCGCTGGCAAGCATGAAGGTGTTGATGAGAATTCCCTGCCTCTTGCACCGGCTCACCTCCTCCAGCGTCCGGCTTATCACCAGAGGGTCCAGACCAAAGGCGTTCCTGTAGATGCGGCCGTCCTCCAGTGTCAAGGCGCTAGGCTTGCCGTCCGTGATCATGATGATTTGCTTCATGTCCTTCTTTTCCTTGTCGAGCAGCCGCTGCGCAAGGATCAAGCCGTCGCGTGTATTGGTGTAGTACGGCCCAACCTGCACGCGCGCCAACTCGCTCAGCCGGAGCTCCTCCGCCGAATTGTGAAACAGCACGCACCGCAGGCTGTCGCCCGGATATTGAGTGCGGATCAGGTGCGACAGCGCCAGCGCCACACGCTTGGCCGGCGTGAAGCGGTCCTCGCCATAGAGGATCATGCTGTGGCTGCAGTCCAGCATCAGCACCGTGGCACAGGAACTCTGGTATTCGGATTGATGAACATGCAGGTCCGGATAATCTAGTTCCAGCGGCAGTCCGATTCCGTCCCTCTGCATGGCCGAGAACAGCGTGGTGCTGATATCCAAATTTAGCGTATCCCCGAATTCATAGAGCTTGCTCGCGCCGGAAGCTTCCACTCCAGTGGCCATTTCGCGAGTGTCGTGCGCGCCGAAACTGGAGCGGCCGAGTGAGCCCATCAAATCTTTCAGCGTCTTATACCCAAGAAAATCAATCGATTTGTCGGTGATTTCAAACTGAGTATTCGGTTGCCTTCCCGTTCCCTCTCCGCCTCCTTCGGCTTCATCCTCCGGCTCCGCCGTGATATAGCCTTCCTCCACCAGCTCCTGCGCCAACCGGTCCAGCAGCCTCTCCAGCTCCTCCGGGGCCATATTCTCCAGTTGCTGCCGAAGCGGATCCCCCTGCTCAGGATCAAACAGTTTCCCCTGCTCCAACGCCCGCTGGATCGCCCGCCGCAGCTGCTCCATCGTTTGTTCGTTGAACTCCGAGAAGTCCATCTGCCATCCCGAGAATCCGCTTTGCAGGAAAAAATCGGCCAGCGCCCGCAACAGGTCTTCCGCGCTGATGCCCAGATCCTCGCCCCTGTACCGGGTGTAGCGGACAAACTTCACTGGTAATGCCTTTTGGCATCCGCGCGCCGCCGCGCACCCGGTGCCTCCGGTTCCACGGGCTCGCGCCGTTTCTGGTCCGCCGCGAACACCCGCTCCTCGCTACGGCTCAACTTGCGGTGTGCGCACAAGCCTTCCAGGATGAATTCACCCGCCGAGGCGCGCACCGCATCGGATTCATTCTGCCCCACTCCTAGTGCCCCGCCCTTTTCCATCAGCCCTTGAATCGGACCCAGCTGCTCCAGCATCATGGCCGAACTCACGCTCTCATCCAGCCGGACCGTTCCCCCCATGTCGAACCACTGCACAACCTGCGAAAAGTTGACCCCGTCGAAATACTTGGTGAAGACGCGCCCCACCGCTCCGCGAACCAGTTCCAGCGCCACATGTTCGCCGCCCTTCAGCTCGCCCTCATATTCCAGCTCGATCTTCCCCGTGATGGAGGGCAGCGCCGAATAAATATCCACTACGCGCGGCGCCACCGCCGATTCCCCGCACTTCAAGCCCCGCCGCTCCGCGTTCGAGATCACGTTCTCCAGTACCGAAATGGGCAGCCGCTGGCTGACGCCGCTGCGCTTGTCCACCTTCTTGTCCTCGCGCGCCAAAAACGCCACCTGCTCGATCACCTCGCGCAGGTACATGGGAACCTCGATCGCCACCGGAGAGTCCCGATCCGTCCAGGCTTCCTGCGCCGTAATCTCGATGCCCTGCTCCAGCGCCGCCGGATAGTGCGTCCGGATCTCGCTTCCGATGCGGTCCTTCAGCGGCGTGATGATCTTGCCTCGCGCCGTGTAGTCTTCCGGGTTCGCCGTAAACACCAGCAGGATGTCCAGCGGCAGCCGCACCGGATAGCCTTTGATCTGCACATCGCCTTCCTGCATGATGTTGAACAATCCCACCTGGATCTTGCCGGCCAGATCCGGCAATTCGTTGATCGCAAAGATTCCACGGTTGGCCCGCGGCACCAGCCCGTAGTGTATGGTCAGCTCGTCGGAGATATTCTGTCCGCGCCGCGCCGCTTTGATCGGATCGATGTCGCCGATCATGTCCGCGATCGTGACATCCGGTGTCGCCAGCTTCTCCACGTATCGTTCCTCGCGGCCCAGCCAGGCGACCGGCGTCTCCTCGCCCATCTCCTCCACCATCTGCCGGCCCTGGCGCGAAATCGGACGGTAGGGATTGTCGCGGATCTCGCTTCCCGCGATGTAGGGCGACGCCTCATCCAACAACCCGGTCAGCATGCGGATGATACGCGTCTTGGCTTGCCCTCGCAGCCCCAGCAGGATGAAATTATGCCGGCTGAGAACCGCGTTCACCAGCTGCGGAACCACCGTGTCTTCGTAGCCGACAATGCCGGGGAACAGTTCCCCGCCCTGGCGCAGGCGGCAGATGAGGTTCTCTCTCAGCTCGTCTTTCACGCTGCGCGATGACAGGCGCTCGACGGAAAACCGGCTGCGGCGAAGCTCTCCCAGAGTTTGCGGCAGCGAATCGGTTAAATGCGTCATGCCCGGAGCCTCACTTCACCCGCGATTGTAACAGACGAGCCAGAATCGGCCCCTCTATTCCCCATCCACAATGGCCGCAATCGTGCCCGGCGCATTGCCTTCCAGACGATTATTGACGAATACGAATGCCCCTTCGCTTCGCTGCTGCGCCCGGCGGATGATTTCGCGTAGCGCATCCCTTGCGCCGGGGTTCTCCTCCTGCACCGCCTGATACGGCTGGAACTTCTTTACCGCCATCGCGTAGGGCCGGCCCGCCCGCAGCAACGCCCGAGTGAGCGTGAAATCGGTGGTGTGGATGCCAGGATAAGCGATCTGCGCCCCCAACTCCGGCATGCGTGTCCACGCGTTAAACACATGCGCCACTCCATGCTGCCGAAGGCACCCCACGTAGTCCGGCCCGACGAACTCCGCGTTGCGGATCTCCACCGAATACCTCCGCCCCTTCGGCAATGCCCCCAGAAAACCATCCAAATCCTCGACAAACTGCTCCCCGCGTTTATAGCAGCTCGGCGAAAACGCTCCGAACTCGAAGATCAGCGCCGCCACGCGGTCACCGTAAGCTTCCAGCGGCTCCAGGAACATCCGCCGGAACAAATCTGCGTCCAGAAACGACGGATTCACCTCACCGGCCCGCCCGCCATAGCGTGGATGGATGGGGAAGATTTTCACCGTAATTTCCTCCGGCGCCTTGAAGGCGAACTTCAGCTTCGGCGGCGCGGAGGCAAACAGCTTGTTCCAATACTCAGGCGCCGGGAACTGATAGAAGGAAAAATCGCCGCACACCACAGGAAACGTCTCGGCATATTCGCCAAGGCACTCTTGCTGAAACCGGCGCCGTGAGAATCGGCCGCGCTGCTGATAGCGTTCCGCCGTGTAAACCTGCCCCATCCAGCCTTCATACTTCCAGCTGCTGGCGCCCACGTAAATTCCCTGCCCCGCCAGCGCGCGCAGCTTCGCCGCCAGCCGCGCCCGGAACGGCGGCGCCGGCGCTTCGAAAAGGCCCATCTGGAACGGCGTTGACATCTCCCCTTCCATAGTATAAAAATTTACATAGGATGTTAACCGGCCGCCAACAGGCCATCTTCGACTTTATCCTCCAGTTCCGCAAGGAAAATGGCTGCTCTCCCTCCATCCCCGAGATTCAGCGCGCCTTCCGTATCCGCAGCCCCAATGGCGTCGCCGGCCACCTGCGCGCGCTGCTCAAAAAAGGCGTCCTGCGCCGCGCCAATCGCGGCTCCCGGCAGCTTGACCCTGTCGAGCCCGAAGGCGCCGGCCCCATCATTTCCTTGCCCCTGCTCGGCCCCATCGCCGCCGGAATGCCGGACCTTGTGCCACCCGCCTCCGCCGGCGGCATCGTGCGCATCGATGAGCTGACGCTCGGTTTTGACCCCAAGCCCGGCACCTTCGCCCTCCGCGTGCGCGGCGATTCCATGAAAGACGCCGGCATCCTGGAAGGCGATCTTGTCGTGGTGGAGCCCACTCCCGCTCCGGCGGCCAACCAGGTGGTTGCCGCGCTCATTGACGGGGAATGCACCTTGAAGCGGCTTGTCCGCGTGAAGGGCCGCTGGTTTCTCAAGGCGGAAAATGCTGCCTACCCCGAACTTCACCCGCGCTCCGACCTGGTGATTCAAGGCGTCGTCCGCGCCGTCATCCGCCGCCTCGCCTGAGCTACCAGGCCTGCGCCACACGGTGCCCGTAGGGATCGGCCCCCGCTTCAATCACTCCGCTTTCCAGCTTCCGGATCAGCACCGGCGCGGATCCGCTGCCGTATCGCGACCGCACCGCCGTCTTGTGACCCTTCGCGGTAAGCTCGGCAACCACGGCCGCCGGGATCCGCTCATCCAGCAATAGATCGCCGCGGTTCATCGCGTGGTTATCGAAACTCGAGACGAGGTGCCGCGTTTGCAGCCGCGGCGCTTCCACTGCCTCCGCCGCGTTCATCCCGAACTCGATTACGTTGAGCAGCAGTTGAAGCAGCGCCTGATCCTGGTTGTCGCCTCCAGGCGTCGACAGCACCATTACCGGCTGATCGTGGAAGGTCACTAGCGTCGGACTCAGCGTGATACGCGGCCGCTTGCCTCCAGCCAGTTCATTCGGATGCCCCGGCACCAGCAGAAAACTCTGCGCCCGCTGTGTCAGCGGGATTCCGGTGTCGCCGGCGATCACGCTCGGCATCCACGCTCCGGAAGGCGTTGCCGAAAACATGATTCCTTCCTTGTCCACCGTGTTTACGCATGTCGTGTCGCGCGCCATCAGCTCATCGCTGATGCGCATCTGCACCATGGGAAATTCCGACGGATGGAGCGCGGCGCCATCCAGCCGGCCCGGCCGGAACTCCAACGAACCGCGATCGCCGATCAGTTTGCGCCGCTCCGCCGCATATTCCTTGGACAGCAACCGCTCCGCCGGCACGCGCCCGAACTTCGGGTCCCCGTAATAAGTGTCCCGGTCCGCGTAGGCCAGCTTCAGTGACTCCACCAACTGATGCAGGTAGGCCGCCGAATTCAGTTTCATCGCCTTCAGGTCCATGCCTTCCAGCAGGTTCAAAGCTTGCAACAGCACCGGCCCCTGGCTCCAAAACCCCGGCTTGTGCACCTTGTAGCCGCGGTATGTCGTCGAAGCAGGCTCCTCCGGCTGGAGCCGGAACTCCGCCATGTCCTCATAGCGCAGCAGCCCGTGATTGGCCTTCATGAAGGCATCGATCTTCCGCGCCACCTCCCCGCGGTAGAAATAATCGCGCACTGCCTCGATGCCCGCGGCTCTCCCGGATCCTGCGGCAAGCGCCTTGGCCTCCGCTGCCGCCATCCCGCGCAACGTCCGCGCCAGCTCCGGCTGCCGGAAAATCTCTCCCACTTGCGGTCTCCGGCCACGGGGCAGGAAAAGCTGCTTCGAGGTCGGCCAGAGATCGAAAAACTTCACCGAACGCGCGATGGAGGAGCCGCGCGCTTCATCCAGCGGCGTCCCATCGGCCAAATCGATCGCCGGAGCCAGGACCTCGGCGGCGGACTTGGTTCCGAATTGCTTCAGCCCCACCAGCACGGAATCCACCATGCCCGGCACCAGCACCGGCATCAGCCCCGCCACCGGAACAAATCCCTTCAGCCCGTTGGGTTCGTTGGCCAACACCTCTCCCGGCTGCATTCTCCGATTGCGGAAGAACTCCGCGCTTGCCAGCTTCGGCATCGTGCCAACGCCGGCAATCGAAAAAACTTTGCCGTCCTTGGTCCGGATCAGAATCGGCGCTTCCCCGCCGAATCCGAAGTGAGAATACTCGGTTACCGCCGCGGCAAACGTTGCCGCCGCTCCCGCGTCCACCGCGTTCCCGCCCCGGTGATAAAGGCGCATCGCGGCCTCCGTCGCGAATCCCGCGCCCGCCGCCACGGCGCCACGTGTCCCGCGCGCCGGCCGCAACAGCGTCCTTTCCCCTTCCCTCCGTTGAGCGGGCGCGGCCAGTGCCAGACCGATGACAAGACAAATGAGTTTGTTTTTCCGCACGATGTTAGCCATCATTATAAGGCGGATCGGCCTCAGGCCGGCGCGGATGTGACACCGGTCTTACGTCAAGGCGGCAGGAAAAGTTAACGCCTCGGCAAATCGAGCGCGGGATTCCGGTCGAAGAAATCGAACGGCCGCAGCTCGAAGCTGTGCCACAGCACGGGCATCACGGGCCAATCTTCGGCGCGAACCATGTGATGCATCCCGATCGTATGCCACAGCACAACGTCGGTGTTCCGGATCGGACGCCCGGCGGCAGTCCACTCCGGCAAACCCTTTCCAGGTTCGCTCAGAGTGGGATAGTCGCCGGCGGCGTAGCGCTCCTCGAGGTTGTAGGGAGTCACCCAGAGGTGATGCTCGATGAACCCGGCCCGCCGCCGAGGATAGTCATCGGCCGTCATCAAGTTCGCCGCGCTCATGCCCGGCATCAGCTGGTAGCTGGACTGGTAGCCAACGTGGTTTTTCCGCGTCGTGCTCTGGACGCGCCACAGCGAGGGATGCCCATGATCCATATGCAGCCTGGCGTCGCTTTCTTTCGCCGGCGTGACGGGCTCGCGCACCCAAACACTCCGCCGCGGGTGATCCTTGGGCAGGGTTTTCGTCACCAGCTTGTCAATGACGAAATTGTTATTGGGGCCATCGATATCAAGATCGAGCCGGAAGTTGAAGAAATGATCGTGGTTGACGGCAACGATGTGTTTGTCCACGAACCGGCCGTAGGCGTCAGGAGGCGGTTGCCCGGCGCCGTTCCCGTTCCCATTGCCCGACGTCTGGTCGCCGGAATCCGCCGTGGCCTGACGCACCGTTTTCACTTCCGCGATCCCGGTGGCTCCGATTGCCACCCGGATAGAGCCGTCCTGCTGGAAGACCCAGTCGAATACGTAATCGTAGTTGCCGAGAACGGCCGCGCCCCGGACGACCAGGTCGCGCTTCACGCGGCTTTCTGGTTCGTCGGAATGATGACGCCAGGACATGTCGCCCGCTTCCCGCTCGAAAAGGCAAATTACGCTTGGGCGCGGACCGGGACGGCCTTCGTCGTTGGCGACCAGCCCATCCATGTAGCCCGCGTGATCGGGGCAGTCCAGGCCGCGCAGCAAGGGCTTCAACAGTCCGCCGTGGCTGAATTCCCCCGCATCGATGAAGTTGCGCGAATACCAGGCAAACGCCGGATCCATGTAGGGGACGAAGATTTCCGAGAGATGGCCTTCATACAGGATCTGGCGCCGCTTCTCCCCATCACCATAGGTGACGGTGGATAGGATCATGCCCACGCGCTGATCGGGGCGCACATGGAAACGCCATTTTTGCCATTCGACGATGTGGCCATCGAGACGGAACCCGGGCCCGAGCGGCTGATCGACGCGCATCGGTGATGGAACCTCGCGCTTCGGACCGATGGATGCCGGATCATAATCGGCAACCGTCGCCCCAACAGGGGTGACTCCCTCGTCTACGATCCGCAGAATCTTCTTTTCGTTCAGATCCACGACGAGAGTCAAGCCTTCGATCGCGCGGGTCCAGGTGTTCCGGACCCGCCGTTCGTCGTTGCAATTCACGTGAGCGATACGGCGGCCTCGCTGCTCGTCGGTACCGAAATAACCCGGGGGAAAGGCCGAACAGCTGATGAAGGTCAGATCCGAAATGCCCCGCCGTTTCATCGCTTCGATGAACCGCGGATCCTTCTTGATTTCCTTCTTGAGCGCGTTGTGTTCCTCGGCCAGGAAGTTCGGCTGAACGCCCACAATTTCCTTCCACAGGGACAGCTTCCGCGACTTGAGATCCACGACGGCTTCCCAGGATTTTGGCCCCTGGCGGACGATCGCAAACGCCTCGCGAGGAAAATCCTCTCCCTTCGTCCATTCCCAGACCCCTTCTTTCCGCGGCGGCTTGAGATTCACCATGGAGAATCGGGTCTCCTCATCCAACCGGCCTTCCTCACGGAGCGCTTCAAGCACTGTCCAGTACTCTTGAAAGCTCAGCGGATCCAGCGGGTGTGTGATTGTCTGCGAAAAAAGCGCGAGAGGCGCAAGGAGCATTGTGATGCCAGCGATTGTCTTCATGGGTACGACTCCAGTTCTACTTGGTCCCAGAACACAGTTGAGTATACGCCAACGACGATCGGAACTTCGACTTTCGCCGCGCAAAGCAGGTTCTGTTGTGCGCGAGCCCTTAAAAGAAGATCCCGGTATAATGGACCGGACTGGGAGCCATCCTCATGCCAAAGCTGGAATCCGCAACCCACTCTGCCGCACCGGACAACTCAGCCGCCGAAGAGCCCATGCTCTACTGCCCCGTTTGCAGCACCCGGCTCAGCGAGTGGAAATGCAAACTGATCTGTGACAAGTGCGGATATTACATGAGCTGCGCCGACTATTATTGACTCCATGAGCGAATGGAACGAACTTCTGGAGCGTTTCCGCCGGGGGCCAGAATTGCTGGCCGTCGCCACCACAGGCGCTTCCAATCCGGAACTCGACTTTGTCCCCGCGCCGGATGCATGGTCCGCGCGGCAGATCGCGTGCCACCTGGCCGATTCCGAGGTTGTCGGCTCCGACCGCTTCCGCCGGACGATTGCCGAGAACAACCCCACCCTCATGGGCTACAACGAGAAGCTCTGGGCAGAAAACCTCGATTATGCCCGCTCCCGCATCTCCCACGTCCTGGAGAAATTCCGCCTCATCCGCGGTGACAGTTACGAATTGCTCAAGTCGCTGCCGGAAGACGCTTTCTCCCGCGTCTGCACGCATAGTGAACGTGGCGCAATGACCCTGCTCGACCTGCTGCGCATCTACGCCGAGCATGCCGAGAACCACTCGCGGCAAATCATGAGCGTGCGCGAGAAATACAAGGAAGCCAGGGCGGCCGCCGGATAATGCGTCCGCGTTTCCTCTGTCTGCTGGCCGCCGCCGCTACCCTTGCCTCCTTCTCCTCCACCGCCGGACGCCAGTGGTGGGCCCACGTCGAATTCCTTGCCAGCGACGCCATGGAGGGCCGCGCCGCGGGAAGCCCCGCCCATCAACGCGCCGCCGAATATGTCGCCGGCCAATTCCGATCCGCGGGCCTGAAGCCGGGCAGCGGGAATTCCTTTCTCCAGCCGGTGAATCTGCTCTCACGCACTATTCTCGAAGCGGAATCACACATTGTGCTTGTACGCAACGGCAAGCGCGAAACACTCGCTTTGGGCAAGGAGATCATGTTTAGCACGCGCGTCGACCTGGCGCCTCAGGTCACCGCTCCCGCCGTTTTCGCCGGCCACGGACTGCGCATCTCCGATGCCGGTCACGATGATCTCGCCGGACTCGATCTCAAGGGAAAAGTCGTTGTTTACCTTTCCGGCGCTCCTAAGCACATCTCCGGCCCGCTCCAGGCGCACTTCTCCTCCGCCGGCGAGCGCAGCAGGGCGCTCCACCAAGCCGGGGCCGTCGGCGTCCTGCCCATATCCAATCCAAAGAACGCCGACATCCCCTGGCCGCGCTCGTTGTTGACGCGGCTCCAGCCATCCATGTCGTTGGCCGATCCCGCGCTCGATCATTCCCAATTGCTCCGCTTTTCCGCCTCCTTTGATCCGTCACGCGCGGAAAAACTCTTTGAAGGCTCCGGCCACTCTTTCAAGGAATTGCTCGCCATCGCCGACTCAGGCAAACCGCTGCCCCGCTTCCCCCTGCCTTTCTCCATCGAAGCCCGCGCGAAGCTGGACCGCGGCAAGCTGCTCTCCCACAACGTGGCCGGTCTTCTCACCGGCTCCGATCCCAAACTAAGGCGTGAGGTCGTTGTCCTTTCCGCTCATCTGGACCACATCGGCCGTGGCGGCGAGATCAACGGCGACGGCATCTACAACGGCGCCATGGATAACGCCTCCGGAATCGCCACCCTCATCGAAGTGGCTCGCGCGTTCAAGCACCTGCGGCCGAGGCGGTCTATCGCCTTCGTCGCCGTGACCGCCGAAGAACGCGGCCTGCTCGGCTCACGCTACTTCGCCGCACATCCCGCTCTGCCCCCGGGAAGCTCGATGGTGGCAAACATTAACTTTGATATGTTCCTCCCCTTGCATCCAATGAAGAGCGTTCTCGCCCTTGGCATGGAGGAATCCACCTTGAAACACCATCTGGAAACCGTTACCCAAAAACTGAAACTCAAGATGCAGCGCGACGATGAACCCCAGCGCAACCGCTTCATCCGCAGCGATCAGTACAGCTTCATCCTGCGCGGCGTTCCCGCTCTCGCCTTGAAAGTCGGCTATGACCCCGGCTCTGCCGAAGAAAAGCTCCACAAGGACTGGGTCAGGACCCGCTACCACGCACCCTCCGACGACTTGAACCAGCCCGTCGACCTGGAAGCAGCCGCCGCCTTCAACCGTGTGATTCAGGAACTCGCGCTTGAGATCGCCAACGCGCCACAAACTCCTCGCTGGAATGACACAAGCTTCTTCCGCCGCTTCGCCCGTTAGAATCACACACCAACCAAAAATTGTTTCCCCGCCACAATCCTTTCTTTTTCAGCTGATTCCCGCTCTCTCCCCTTCCCGCTTCTCACCAGACTTGCTGTCCCTCGCGCTATCCTGCTGCCGGGCGATCACACCGGTCCCCTTGCTCTTTGACAATCGAATAAGTTTCACAGCCCGCGCGGCGGGTCCTCGTCGCTCTAAGAAAATGCGAAACGAACCCAAAAGGAGTGCAACCCGTTTCCCATCAACACGCTATGGAGAATCGCCGGCCGCGCGGGCATCCAGGGCCCCTCTTGTCCCCATCCCGAACTCCACCTAAAGATAAAACAACGAAACGAACCCAACCGGCTCGCAACCCGTTGTTAATCCTACTGCTTCCCCACCGGCGACATTACCGCCTCCGGACAATGAGCTGGATCATCTCCACCGCGATCTGTGCCCTCCGTACTCGCTCGCGGCTCAGAGCAAGCGCCGTCCCTTCGATATGCGTCCCGCACGGATAAATATCCGGTGAATTCCGGAGTCCCAGTTTCAAATGAACCGGCGCTGCCACACCGCCGAAGAACGCGGCCTGCTCGGCTCGCGCTACTTCGCCGCTCATGTTCCCCCGCTGGCCTTGAAAGTCGGCTATGATCCCGGCTCCGCCGAAGAAGCTGCACAAGGACTGGGCCAGGACTCGCTACCATGCCCCTTCCGACGATTTGAACCAGCCCGTCGACCTGGAAGCAGCCGCCGCCTTCAACCGCATGATTCAGGAACTCGCGCTCGAGATCGCCAACGCGCCACAAACTCCTTGCTGGAATGACCACAGCTTTTTCCGGCGCTTTGCCCGGTGACGCACGGAAGGCCGTTGATCGGATCATCGCGATATCCACCAGCAGCAATGCGATGCTTGCGGCGCAATCCGTCGTGTCGCTGTGGCCGCTATCATTTCTCTCGTTAGCGAAGGCGGACCCGCCAATCCCGGGCACACATCTGAGGGAACCGCGAGACGGCTTATACTAAATCAGAGGTCGCGATGACAAAATACTTGGTGACGTTGGAAAGGACTGAAGAGGGCTTCAGTGTGGGCTGCCCTGGATTGCCGGGGTGCTGGTCCCAAGGGGTTACGGAACAGGAAGCCCTTGAAAACATCCAGATCGCGATTCAGGAATACCTGGCGGCAGTCCGGGACTCGCTCGAAGGCGCGGAGCTCAGGGAAGTGGAGGTCGCAGTTTGAATTGCCCCAAATCTCTGGTGTTCCCCACCTCCGAGCCGTGCGAGCTCTGGAAAAGGCGGGCTTCAAGATCATCCGAGAAGGTAAGCACATCGTCATGTCCGACGGAGTCCATTTCGTTACCATTTCACGACTCGGCGCTACAACGGACGGGCAGATTTCCTGCTTCGTTAGGCGCGCGAGGAGAAGGCCAAGGGAACTCTCAAAACCGGTTCGGTCCTGCTACTTCCCCGCCGGCGACATCACCGCATCCGGACAATACCGCTGGATCATCTCCACCGCAATCTGTGCCCGCCGCACGCGCTCTCGGCTCAACGCCAGCGCCGTCCCTTCGATATGTGTCCCGCAAGGATAGATGTCCGGCGAATTGCGAAGACCCAGCTTCAGATACACCGGCGCCGCCACGCGAATCAGCTCCGGTACCTCGAAGTACCGTATGAAACCGCCGATGTTATCCGGCGCCTCGATATAGAAGTCGATCGGCGCGGTGATCGCCGCCCGGATGCCGGCGATCTGCGGCAGCGTCAGATCCGAGGGAATGTTGATCGTGTTCGCGCCGAGATCTTCCTGCAACCGCGCGCTGGCCGGATTGGCCGGCGCCATCATTACCGACGTCTTGATGATCAGCTCCGCGGGCAGCTCGCCGGCGGCGCGCATCTTGCCGATCACCCACAAGCTGCCGATGTCGGAAACCAGCACGCTGCGCAGCCCGAGCTTCACCCCGCGTTCCAGATCCCGCAGCGCGAATTGCAGCTGATCGGCCCCGCGCAGGCTCAGCCCCAGTGACTTGCCCGCCGCAGAAAATGCCTGCGCCCCGATGTCGAAAGTGGCGCGCGGTCCGATAAACAGATTCACCTCGATGCCGGACTGCTTCCCTATCGCCAGCATCTCCTTGATCTCGTCATCGGTCATCAGCATGATGCCGCTGCCTTGCGAAACGCGATGCACCGGCACTTTGCGCTTCCCCGCCTCATCCAGCACCGCAGCCAGCGCGCGCGGCCCCTCGGTGGAGGGAATCTCGAACCGGTACTGCCCGCCGTCGGCAAATCGCCTCGTCGAGCTTGGGCACTCAGCCGGATCGTGCACCGGCAGCCCCATCGCGGCCAATGTTCTTGCGCCTACGTCCATGACCCATCCTCCTCCCAAATCCGGAAGCCTTCCTTGGCCACTGCGTTGCAAACCACCTCCGAGCTGCGCGAGTGCAGCGCGAAGATTTGCCTCACCAGATCGGAAACCTGCTCGTATCCGCGCTCATGAAACACCAGCACCGACGGGCCGGCGCCGCTCAGCACGCAGCCAAGTAACCCCGGTGCACGCAAACGAAGAATCTCCTCCAGTCCTGGAATCAAGCGCGCCCTATGCTGCTGGTGCAATCGATCCTCTAGCGCCGTCGGGAAAGCGCTTGTCGCCCCCGCCGCCAGCGCCGCCATCAGCAGCGCCGCCCGCTGGATATTGAAGACCGCGTCCTGGCGCGAATATTCCGCCGGCAGCACCGCCCGCGCTTGCGTAGTGGGCAGAATGAAATCCGGGACAACCACCGCGACGCTATATTGCTCGGGCAGCGGCAAACTCACCGCGCTGGTTGCGCCGCCCGATTGCGTCGCGCTGGCGACCACCCCTCCAAGCACGCACGCCGCCACATTATCCGGATGGCCTTCCAGCCTCGCCGCTTCATCCAGAATCCGGTTCGGCTTCCAACGCAGCCCGAGAAGCTTGTCCGCGATGATCACGCCGGCGGTCAGCGCCGCCGCGCTCGAACCAAGCCCCTTCCCCAGCGGAATTTCGCTCTCAATCAGCAGATCGATCGGCCCCAGCGTTTCCCCGTGGTCGTGCGCCACCTTCAGCGCCGTCTGCCAGATGAAATTGTCCTCGCCCGCCGAAATGCTTTCCGCGTCTCGCCCGCGTACGGTGATGCGTAATTTCTCCGCCGGCCGGAACCGGCAATGCAGGTAAATCCCCAGCGCCAACCCGAGCGCGTCAAAGCCGGGCCCGAGATTCGCGCTCGAGGCCGGTACCCGCAAACGCCAGCTCATCCAAGCGCGACCTTCCGCCCCTCACGGCAGGATTGGTACGTCGAGAGCACCACTTCCAGCGCCCGGTATCCTTCCTCGGCGCTTACCAGCGGTTGCTTGCCCGCTGTGATCGCGTTTCCGAAATCCTGAAACTGCCGCTCGATCGGCGTCAACGGAATCGCCATCGGGTCCGAGGCGCCAGACTTCGCCAGCGACTCCACCGGAGCGGGCTCGCCGGAATCATCCTGCACGTCCCACGTCGTCAGCTTATCTCCGGTCAGCACCGCCGTTCCCTTCGTCCCGTGCAACTCGATCCGCTCCGGATACCCGGGCCGGAACGCCGTCGATGCCTGAATCACGCCTTGCGCCCCGTTCGCGTAACGCACCATGGCCGTCACGACATCTTCGGACTGGATCTTGTGCATCGCCCCAAGCTGCCAGTAGCCGAACACCTCCTTCACCGCTCCCACCAGGTAAAGCAGCACGTCCACCTGATGCACCGCCTGGTTGATCAGCGCTCCGCCGCCTTCCACCTCCCAGCTCCCCTTGATCGGCCGCGAATAATACTCCGGCGTGCGGTACCACTTTACATAGGCGTCGGCTTGCATTATCTTGCCGAGCCGGCCGTCGCGCAGCGCCTTGATCAGGAATATCGTCGAATCGTCAAACCGGTGCTGGCTCACTACGCCGAGTATGATGCCGGCCGTTTTCGCCGTATCGATCATCTTCCGCGCCGTCTCCAGGTTCGTCGAAATCGGCTTCTGCACCTGGATATGCTTCTTCGCCGCCGCGCACGCCTCCACAGGCTCCAGCCGGAAGTTCGGAAACGTGCAGACATCCACGTAGTCCACCTTCGGATGGCTGCACACTTCCTGATAGGTCTTCACGAATTCGCAGTTGTTCTGATCGGCGAACCGCTTGCCCGCCTCCTCGAAGATGTCATTGCAGCAGACTACTTCATAACCGATGTTGCGATAAACCTTGGCGTGGAGGTTGGAAATCGCGCCTGTACCGATAATACCGACTCGCAAGATAATTCTCCCCTGTGTGTGCTTTGGATCTTGCAGTATAGCGCAGTAACGCCGCCCTCAGCCCGTTAGAGCCCCGTCTCTGAACCGCAGATCGCCACCTCCAGCCCCATCGCTTGGAAGGCCGCGGCCTTCGCCGCCAGTGCACGCCGCGCGCCCGCCGCGTCCGGAGCATAAGCCACTTGAATATGGTTGGCCTTGTGCCTCGCCATCATCTGGTCCCGGCTCACGCCATAGGTCACCGCGTGCATGATCGGCCATTGTGGCGTCGTGATCTGCCAGCGCCTCTCGGTCTCCTCTTTCGGAAGCTCAACGACGCGCCCTCTTCCCAGATCCGCGCATAGCTTGCCGTTGCCGATGAACACGCGGCTCCAGACGATTTCTCCCGGCTTGCTCACACCCTTCAGGGTTCCGCCGCCGCGGCGGAAGTACATCGGAGGCTGGCGCACGCTCACCGCGCCCGCGTAGCCCCCAATGAAGTGCTTTGGCGGCGCCGCTCCGCTGATCTCGAACACCCACACGAACTCGCCTTTGTACTCCTCCCCGTAGCGCACATCGTGCAGTGTGTTCTCCGGATCGAACCCGAGCTGCCTCCAGATCCGGTACGTCACCAGTCCGTCCAGCCCCGCGCACTCATCCACTTCATTGAAGTGCGGCAGCGCTTCTCCTTCATACAGAACGCGCCCGTTGCCCGTGGCACGGACCGGCGGCCGCTCCACGTTGTTCAGCAGTCCTTCCACCAAATCCGACGCCGCGCAGAGATCCTTCAACCCCAGCTGGTACTGTATGCCGATCGCATCGCAACCGAACTCATCGGCGATGCGCAACGCCGCGATGTACATCCGGCACTGCTCCAGAATCTGGTCATCGGTCAGGTCCGTCTCCGGATTCAGGCCCGTTTCAAACCGCATGCCCCGTTGCTTGAGCCACGCCCATACCGCGGAAGCCTCTTCCCCGGAAACCTCCTGCATCCCCGCGTACAAAGCCGATTGGCTCAGCCGCTCCTTGAAAATGCCGGTCGGATGCAGAATCTCATCCGGGATGATGGCGTTGTACATCCCCATACAACCCTCATCGAACACCCCAAGGATCGCCTTGTCGCGGCGTAACCTGCCCGCCAGTTCCTCGCCGATCCGGCGCGCCTCCTCCGGCAGCTTCCACGCTTCCAGAGGCCGGACATGGCTCAAGTCATGCTGCACCCGCTTGCCTTCCAACCACTGCTCCAGGCGGGTGAGAAAAAACTCATCGGTGAAATCGCCGCTCCATAGCGTGTCATATTTCACGCCCGCCTTCGTGAGTGACCCATTCAGGTTCAGCATCCCGACAAGTCCCGGCCACTGCCCGCTCCAGTTGGCCACAGTCAGAATTGGACCGCGGTGCGTGTACAGGCCATGCAGCACGTGATGGCTGTATTGCCACACCGCTTCCACCACCATCAGTGGAACTTCCGGCGGTATGGAGCGGAACACCTCCATCCCGCGCTTCTGGCCATCGATGAAACCGTGACCCTTCGCGGGATCCACAGGGTGAGCGCGCACCACACTGCGCCCCAAACGCTCGATCGCGGCGATGACAGCCTTTTCCGCCTGTTCCTGCGCAGGCCAGCACTTCTGATTTGCGGATAGTCTCTGGTCCCCGTTGGCAACCAAAAAGATCGCGTCGGACATCAACCTATTCTGTCACGCCAACGGGGCTAGCGCCGGGTCCGGCCCGGATCGTGCGCTTCCTTGTCAGAACTGCATCATTACGGTGAGGTGGATCAGAGGCTGGCCCCCCCATGATGCGGTTCGAGGATCGTCGGTAAGTCTGCCGAAAGTGCGCGGATTGCGGAAGTCCACCGTTGTGGTGGGTCCGGTGAAGTTGAAGGTCTTCAGCACGTTTTGGAAATCGACGCGTAGCTGCGTCTGCACCTTCTCTTTGATGGTGAAGTTCTTCTGCAAGGCGACCTGGGCCCACACCAGCCTTGGTCCGGTGAGAATGCCGCGCCCGGAATTGCCCACCAGGAACGAACAGCGCGTGATATCGGCGGCCGTTGCGCCGGTGGTGGGACAACCCGCGCCGCCCGGATAGGCGAACGCATTCATGTCGATCACGGCGGGACGGTCCTGGAGGGTAAAGCGGTTCGGTCCGCCATTGTCCCACTTGGAGAAGTCGTAAGTAGGCTTGCCGACAATGTCCGGGCGGCGGAGGCCCGCAAAGCCCGGATAGTAGTTATAGGGACTGTTGGCGAAGCTGAAGGTGAGCGGGTTCCCGGACTCTATGGTTTGGATCCAGCTCAGTTCGAGGCCTCCGAAGATCCAGTTCTTCCAGCGGCTGCCGGCCATCCAAGGCTTGCCTTTGCCGAAGGGGAGTTCGTAATTGACGATGCCAACGTAGCGGTGATTGCGGTCAAAGCCGGCCCGGCCTTTCTCAATCGCGCGGTTCTGGATTGGCGCACGGCCAGCTCCGGAAAGGTCAGTGTCCTGGCTATCGATGGCCTTCGAGAAGGTGTAGAAGGTGTTGAAAAAAAGACCGCGCGAAAAGCGCTTCTCGAGTTTTATGGTGCCGGAGTGGTAGGAGGAATGTCCGAAGTTGGATTGCATCAGGACATCACCAAACTGAGTGAAGGGGCGGAAGTTCTGGCTTGCCGCGAACACTTGATTGCGCAGTACTGGGTTGTCGGCGGCAAAATCCAGCGGGAACGTGTTGGTCTGCCAGCGCTCCAGCAGAGCCACCCCGGAGGAGCCCAGGTAGCTGACCTCAAGCAAATAGTCCCTGGCGACCTCATACTGGAGACTCGCGTTCCAATTCAGCGTATAGGGATTGCGCAGACCCGGATCCCACCAGCTCGCTCCCCGGCCGCTGAAATTGGTGCCAATGAATGGAGCCGTGCCGTCTGGGAGGACGTTGAACGGCTGCGGCCTGACGCCCCGGCTGATCTGGTAAATAGGCGTGGGGTTGCCTGGCAAGGCCTGCTGGTTGGCAATCGCCGTATATTCATCAAAATTGCCGCGTCCCTGCGGGAACTTCACGTCGACCGTGTACATGCCGATTCCGCCGCGCAGAACCCATTTCTGCAACGGGTGCCAGGCCAGGCCGATCCGCGGATTGAAATTGTTGTTGTCGCGCCGGTTGAGCGGGTCGCGATTATGGACAATGGCGCCGGTGCGGCCGGTGATTGGGTCTCTTCCATTGGGGTCGAAGTTGCTCATGGCGCCATATTTGGTGTTGAAAGGACCTTCATTGGAATAGCGCAGACCGATGTTGGCGGTGACTGTTGGCGTGACTTTCCAGTCGTCTTGTATGTAGAAGCTGTGAATGGAAGAGCGCGGAAGCCAACTGGTAAGCTCGGACTGGAACACCGCGGTGTTCACGTATCCGGTGAGAAAGCCGGCGAACGTGTTGCCGGTATTGGGCGCCGACGCGCCGTTGGCTTGGAGACCGGAGGTTACGCCGGCAAAGTTGAAGGCAACCGGCCTTGCCAGGATTGCGTTGTTCAGCCGGAAGCGCAGCACTTCATACCCGAACTTGACGGCATGTTTTCCGGCGATCCAGGAGGTATCGCTGCGGAAGGAAAGCGTCTCGTTGACCTGTCGGCTGGGAGTTGCGCCGCTGAGTCCATAGATGCTGTCCGCCGCGTAACGGTTCCCCGAGCCGAAAGCTGGCATCAGGGAAGCGTCAATATTCGGGATGCCCAGCTTTTCACCCCATCCGCCGTTAAAGGAAGGAACCTGGGTGGAATTTACACGCCGGTAGTAGCCAACGCGAGAATCGTTGACGAGGGTCGGCCGAGCTACGTAGGTATAACCAGCCGATGCGTTCTTCCCGTTAAAGGGAGTATAGTTGCCGGAAACGTGGTCAAATTCAGGGCGGTCCGTCCTAATGTTAATGGGGCGCCCGAGTCCGTTCTGCCCATCGGCAGTGTAGCTGCCATAGAGCTTGAAGGCAGTATTGAACTGATGATCGATGCGCAGGCTGTAGTTGTTCAAGTAGACTTGCGCCAACTCGTTTCCGCCCAGGTTGCCGTTGGGGCCGAGCGAGTTGTAGGTGCCGACGCGGTTGGGTAGGACCCAAGGGTCGAACCCGATCACGGCGCGGGCCACCGGGTCGATGCGGCCGCTCGGGATGATGTTGCCCGGAAATGGATCACGCTGCCAGACGCCGCCGACGTTCCGAGTGGTGGCGGGGTCAAAGATTGGGTTGGCTACTACG
>VFZE01000076.1 GCA_016871315.1 Acidimicrobiia bacterium
TCGTGATCGCTTTCACGGGAGAACACTGATCGGTTTGCGGGGAGAATGGTGATCGGTTTCAAGGGAGAATGCTGATCGGAATCGAGGAGAATCCGCAAGCAGGCGCCGCAACCGGGCATTCTCCGCTCGAGACGGATGTTCTCCTCCTCTGGAGACTCGAATGGCAGCGATCCTGAACTGCTATCAGTCATACCGCGTTCACCGCTCCGTGCGTCCGGTCAGCACCTCGTTCAGATACTCCTGGACGCCCGCAAACACCACGGAGACATCGGCCGGGAGCCCGCATTCTTCGACCAGAGCCTGAAACGGGATCTGCCAATCCGCCGGCGGCGGAACCAAACCCGCCGGCAAATCGTGTGTTCCTCTTCTCTCGAAGGTCAGGCGCAAGGCGTCGAGAATCCTCTCTTTATCCATTCCACCTGATCCGATCAGGAGTGCCAGGTCCACCAGGTCCTTTACTCTGCTGTTCGCCGTGTTCCGCGGGAGCGTGTAGGCATGAATCTTTTCGGCGAACTGCTGTTCGCGAGCGATCATCCTGACTCTCGGCGCTTCGATTCCGGCGAATGCCAACCAGTCCTGGCAGACGATTGATTCAAACGGCTGCATGACCACGTCGCCAATGCCGGCGTCCAGATGGAATCGGGCAAAGATCCGTTCGTCCATCCGAGCTTCGACCGGATACCGTGCGCCACCGTAGGGCGCGGCGGTCAGATCCATGACAGGGGGCCGATCGCGTACTCTGCAGGCGTTCCTCAAGGGCCTTTCGGAATGCTCCCGCCGTCGAATATGTCCTGGGTGACGGCATTATGCAGCTCGCCGCAGCACTTCCTCAACGACTTTGCGGGCCGATGCGCTCATAGGCGCGTTCCGAATCTGTTGGCGAGTGATTAGGCCGCGGCCGACTGCCTGCCTGAGCGCCTGGCGGATGAAGCTCCGCTCGACCGTACCTGCCTCGATCAGGTCAAGAATCGTCCGCAAAGGACGAGTGAACTTGAAGCCCTGCGCGGTTTGGATGTCGCCCTCGGGTAGGTCGGAATAATGAAGCACGAGCATGCCGGGAATCTCACTGTTGCGCCGAAAGTCTGTCGGAACGGTCATGTGGAGCTTCGCCGGATTCAGATCCGACACGTCGTAGAGGCTGAGCGCTGTGAGATGGCTGTAGACACCTTCGACTTCCTCGTTCCGGTTCCGGGACCACAGTGACCAAAGGACGAGATCGGGGCGATCAGGCGTCGGAAACAGCGCGAGCCGGTAGATACCGCGGTGTTCGCGGATCCAGTTCCCGACCTGCACATGATAGGGGTGCGTGTTTTCGGCGAATCCCGCCGCCTTGGCCTGCTTCGTTGTGAAGAAGCCTTGCTGCTGCTCAGCCACCTCGAAGAGCCGCCGCGAGGCTTCACGATGCGATTGCGCCATAACACAATACTACAACTTTCTTGAGCCTATCGTCAAACTCCCGGAAGGCGTGGTGGGGAGCACGACCGCATATCCGCGGCAAGGCACCGGTTTCGGACCCGAGCCAGCAGTAACCCCTCTCGCCAAATCAACCACTTGAGAGGGCGTGATGCGGCGAGGTTATGGTTTAGGACCGGCAAAGACATGCCTTAATCCACAGATCCTTCCACACGATCGGCGAGGAATGACTCAACCCCGGTATCGGAGTCTTCCACGCCACACCCTTCACCGCGCCCGCCGCCGGATCCGCGTTCCAATGAACCGCCGGATCGCCCACGCCCAACCCGTTTGCGTCCGCGCCGCGGAACTCCGGCCAGTCGCTTGCCGCACGCGTCCCTGCCACCATCAACAGCCATGCGATTCGTGACATCCAGCCCCTCACTGCGCTTCCTTGGCCCGGCGCTGGCTCGGCCAACCCGGTTTCATCGACTGCCGCGCACGCCCTAGCGCCAGCGTGTCTTCCGGCACCTCGTCCGTAATCACCGATCCCGCCGCGATGTAGCTCCCTTCCCCGATCTCGACCGGAGCCACCAGTGTCGAATTCGACCCGATAAACGCGTTCCTTCCGATCCGCGTCTGATGCTTCGCCCTTCCGTCGTAATTGCACGTGATCGTCCCCGCTCCGACATTTACCCCCGCTCCAACGCTCGAATCCCCCAAGTACGCAAGGTGCATCGACTTCGCCCCTGCGCCCAGCCGCGTCTTCTTCAACTCCACGAAATTCCCGATATGCGCCCCGGCCTCCACGTGATTCTCCAGCCGCAGCCTCGCGAATGGACCAACTTGCGCCTCCCGCTCCAACGTCGAAGTCCCGATCAGCGTGTACGCTTCCACTTTCACCCCATCTTCCAGCAGCGAATCCCGGATGATCGACCCCGTCCCGATCCGGCAGTTCTCCCCGATCACCGTCCGCCCCAGGATCTGCGCCGACGGCTCGATCACCGTGTCCATCCCCACTTGAACATCGGCGTCCACCAGCACCGTTTCCGGCTTCTCGATCGTCACTCCCGCCAGCATCAGCTCGCGCGCTTTTCTCGTCCGCAGCACACGATCCGCATCCGCCAGTTCCACCCGCGTGTTGATCCCCAGCAGTTCCGTGCTATTCTCCACCACCATCGCCTCCACCCGGTGGCCGTGCCCGTTTAAGATCTCCACCAGGTCGGTCAGATACAGCTCCCCGGACGCCGGATTCGGCGTCAGCTCCACAATGTGTCTCCAAAGCAGATCCGCCCGGAAACAATAGATGCCGGAATTGATCTCCCCGATCTTCTTCTGCTCCGCCGTCGCAGCCTTCTCCTCCACGATCGCCGCCACGCGCGACCCCGATCCCCGCACGATACGCCCGTACCCAGTCGGCCGCTCCAACAGCGTCGTGATCAGCGTCGCCGCCGCCGGCGACTCCCGTTGCGTCTCCGCCAGCCGCGCCAGCGTTGCCGTACGCAGCAACGGGCAATCCCCGTACAGCGCCATCACGAGGCCGGGCTTCCCGGCCAGCGCATCGCGCGCCATCAGCAGCGCATGGCCCGTCCCCTTCTGCTCCGGCTGCTCCACAAATCCGATTCCGGAACCGCCAAGCGACGCCCTCACCTGTTCCTGTTGGTGACCCACAACCGCCACTACATCCTCCGCCGATGCCGCCACCGGCAGCGACGCCCTCACCACGTGCTCCAGCAGCGTCAGCCCCCCTGCCCGGTGCAGCACCTTTGCTTTTTTCGAGCGCATGCGCGTCCCCAGCCCCCCGGCCAGGATCACAACGCTGAGCGGAGCTTCCATCAGACTCATGATACCCGCCGCGCCGCCCGCCGCTCCCGGCCCTCACGCGCCAGTTCCACCATTACCTCCGCCGTCGCCTGCGGCGAATGCCTCACCTTCGACGCTCTCTCCAGCAAATTGTGCGCCCGCACACACAACCCCATCTCCTTCAGCACAGGCGTATCCACTTGCACCGGATAGACCCGCTCCGCCGCGTACCTCCTCCGCTGCGAGCCCGTGATCGGATGCGTGTTCACTACGATCGTGTCCACCAGCCCCGCCATCGTGTGCCGCTCCATCGCCCGAACATGATCCGACGCCGTGTAACTCATCGTCTCCCCGGGCTGCCACATCAGGTTCACAAAGTACGCCTTCCGCGCCGGAGACATCTTGATCGCTTGCGGGATCCCCGACACCAGCAGATTTGGAATCACGCTCGTGTATAGCGACCCCGGACCCAGGCTGATCAGATCTGCCCGCGCAATCGCCTCCAGCGTCTCCGCCAGCGGTTTGCATCTGCCCGGCCTCAGCGCGATCCTCTCAATCGGCGCCCGGCTCCGGCTTATCCTCGTTTCCCCGGACACCTTCGTCCCGTCCGCCAGCGTCGCCTCCAGGCTCACGTTCGCAGATGTCGACGGGAAAATGTGCCCGCGAATTGCCAGTACCTCCGAGCTCAGCGACACCGCCTTGGCGAAATCACCCGTCAAATGCGTCAACGCCGTCAGAAACAGATTCCCGAAGCTGTGCCCCTTCAGCCCCCGTCCCCCGGCGAACCGGTACTGGAACAACCGCGACAGCAGCGCTTCATCCTCGGACAGCGCCACCATGCAGTTGCGGATGTCACCCGGCGGCAGCACGTCCAGTTCCCGCCGCAGCCTCCCCGAACTCCCCCCGTCGTCGGTTACCGTCACCACCGCCGTGATTTCGATCTCCGGCTCTTTTGCCGCCGCTCCCCCCTGCGCCGTGTACTCCTTTAACCCTCGCAGCAGTGTGGAAAGCCCCGTTCCGCCCCCGATAACGACGATCCGAAGAGCGCGCTGCTTTGCCTCCCGGGCTCGTTTAGCCAGTGGTTCCCCTTTCCGGGTAAAGTATCGCTCTCAGCGCCGCATGCGACGCCAGCGACTGAAATTCCGCGTCATTGCGCGCCGCAACACGATTGGTGGGCGCCAGCTCAATCGCCTTCTGCAAGTGCCGCGCTGAGCCTTCCATGTTGCCCCGCAGCCCGTAACATAACGCCAGCGCGTAATGAAAATGATCCCCGGAACTGTCCGCTTGCACCGCCTTGCGCAAATGCTGCTCGGCCTGTTCCAGTTCTCCCCGGTTCATCAGCGTTACGCCGAAATTATAATGATCCTCTCCCGTCTTCAGAACTGGCCCCGAACCCGCCAGCCTCCTCTCGCATATCTTCAGATGCATCTGCGCCGCGTGCGAGATCTCCACCGCGGGACCCGCCAGCGCCTTCTCGAAATGCTCTTGCGCCTTCCCGAAATCCCGCTTGTGAAATAGCGCCATCGCCCTCTCGAAATTCTGAGCCTGCTCCTTCTGTTGGCTATCTTGTGCGGTTACGGGCTTCTTTGTCTCAATCGTCTTCGTTTCGGGTTTCAAGGGACTCTTCGCCGTCGCTTTTTCTTTCGCTTTCGACGCTTTCTGCTTCTTCACAGCTGCTTTCTTTGGAGCAGCCGCGGCTTTGCGCGTCGTCTTCTTCTTAGCGGACTTGGCCGCGTTTTTCATAGAGTTGCCGGTCTTCCTTACCGCGCCGTTGGTGTGGCATCGCAGGCCCGGTTTCGGCTCTTCTCATCCTAACACCGGATGAAGGAACAGCTCCGCCACCTCCGATCGCTTATTACCTTACATTCTAGTGATCGATCCGGCTTTGTCAAGATTGGCTCCGTTTGATGTATCATTCCCCGAGACAACCTGAAAGGAGCCCTTATGTACCGCCTCCTCTTTGCCCTGTTGCTGATCGCCGCAGCCGGCCTCCCCGCCGGCAAGAGAATTCTTATCCAATCCTCCAGCCGCCAGAACTGGGTCTCCAACGACGCCGCCCTGGCCCGCTACCGCGCCGCCGCCGGTACTCAGGCCGACATCGTCGTCACCCGCTCGCCTGAGGAGTTCGCCCGTGAAGTCCCCAACGCCGACGCCATCATCGGAGGCATCTCCAAGGAACTCTATCCGCAAGCCAAGAAACTTAAGTGGGTCCAGACTGTCAGCGCCGGCGTCGAAGCCTACTCCTTCTGGCCAGAGTTCGTCCAAAGCAACGTCCAACTCACCAACTGCAAGGTTGTCCAGGGCCCCACCATCGCCGACCACGCCTTCGCCATGCTCCTCGCCCTCACTCGCGGCCTCCATGAATACATCCCCAACCGCGAAAAACGCGAGTGGGGCTCACGCACCTCCGGTCCGGAAAACATGACGGAGCTGCCAGGCATGACCGCCCTCGTCATCGGAGCCGGCGGCATCGGCACCCAAATCGCCCAGCGCGCCCACGGCTTCGGCATGAAGATCATCGGCGTCGACCCGCAAGACATCCCCATCTCCAACTACTTCTCGGAAATCGTGCCCCCGGACCGCCTCGATGAAGTCCTCCCCAAAGCCGACGTCGTCTTCGTCGCCGCCCCTCTCACCCCAAAGAGCGAGCGCATGATCGCCTCCCGCCAGTTCGACCTCATGAAAAAGGGCTCCTACTTCATCGCCGTCTCCCGAGGCAAGCTCTACGACAAACAGGCCCTTGTCAAAGCCCTCGACTCCAAGAAGCTCGCCGGCGCCGGCCTCGACGTAACCGACCCCGAGCCGCTCCCCAAAGATGACTCCCTCTGGAACTTCCCCAACGTCGTCATCACACCCCACGTCGCCTCAGGCGCCGAAGCCTCCAACCAGCGCCGCATCTCCGTCATCGAGGACAACATCCGCCGCTTCGCCCGCGGCGAACCTCTCACCCATACCGTCGACAAAGCAAAAGGCTACTGATTCCCAGCCAGCTTCGACAAGGTTGACATCATGATGTTAGGATGACTACCATCATGATGTGCGGACCACGCTTTCCCTTGACGATGATGTCGCCAGTCTCCTGCGCAAGGAGATGCGGCGCTCCGGCAGCTCCCTGAAGGGAGCCGTGAATCACTTCCTCCGCCTTGGTCTCATGACCTCCGATCAACAGCGCAAAAAGCCGTTTGTCGTGACCCCGCAAGCACTGGGATTACCTCCAGGCCTCAGCTACGACAACGTTGCAGACTTATTGGAAGAGCTGGAAGAAGCTGGCCACCGGTGATCATCCTCGACGCCAACATCCTGTTATACGCATACGACACCGGCTCCGCACACCATGCACGCGCACGCGCATGGGTCGAAGAGGTTTTCTCCGCAGGCGAGCCTCTCGGGTTGCCTTGGAAGACGGTGGCGGCATTCCTGCGAGTTGTCACCAATCCCAAGCTCCGCGGCGACCGTTTCACCGTGGAAGCGGCGTCGGCTATTGTGGACCGATGGTTGGAGCAGCCTAACGTTCGCCTGCTGGCGCCCGGTGACCGCCACTGGTCCTTCCTTAGACCAGCCATGGTAGACGGCCAGGTGCATGGACCTCTGATTACCGATGCGCAACTGGCCGCTCTGACGATGGAATACGGCGGGGTGCTTCACACGACAGACCGTGACTTCGCTCGTTTCCCGGGTCTGCGTTGGATGAATCCGCTGCAAACCCAGGCGCGGCGATAAGTGGAACCGTCCTCCCGCTACACTAGAGTAGTTCATGCCCGAGGAGCAATAGTTGGTATGATCCCACTGAGCAAGACGATTCTGCGCGTGGCGCTGGGGTCGTTGGGGCTGCTGATGGTGCCGATAGTGGCATCGCAGGTAGTGGAGGGATGGAACTGGGAAGTGCGGGGTTTTGTGCTCACGTATGTGCTGTTCTTCGGGACCGGCATGGCGTATTCGCTGATCTCCCGGAAGATGGGCGCGTGGACATACAAGGCGGGGGTGGGGTTGGCGATGGTGGCGGGGTTCGTGCTGGGATGGGCCAGCATGGTGCATCTGTCGGAGACGGAAAATCGGCTCAACCTGCTGTACTTCGGCGTGCTGCTGGCGGGGGGCGTCGGGGCCTGGCTGGCGCGCCTGGAACCGCGCCGGTTGGCGCGGGTGTTGCTGGCGATGGCGGGGGCGCTGGCGGTTGTCGCGTTGTTGGCGATGCTGACCTGGGACGCGCCGGTGGGGGAGGAGCGGAATCAGGTGGGACTCCGCGGCGTGTGCGCGGCGTTGTTCGCAGTATCGGGTCTGCTGTTCCGGCGCGCGAGTTTGGCGGGAACGAAGTAGGACCGGGGCCGGCGAACCGGCGGCGGTATGCAGCCGCGCTCCAACTATTCAATTCAAACCCAATAGAATAGATGTTAAAAGACACGATCCTGATGGGGCACTCCCAAGGCGGGACGTTTCCCCTGGAAGCGGCATTGATCGATCCCGCCGGCATCCGTGGATTGGTGTTGGTGGAACCCGGAACCTGCCCCGCTTCCTACACGGACCAGCAACTGCGGGTGCTGGCAAAAATCCCGATTCTGGTCGTGTTCGGCGACCACCTGAAAGACGCGCCCACCGGAATCCGGCACATGGAGTACTGGCAGATTCCGTTTGATGCTTGCCAGGCCTTTATCAAACGCGTAAACGGCGCCGGGGGCAGCGCGGAAATGTTGTTCCCGCCGGATCGCGGCATTCGGGGTAACAGTCACATGATCATGCAGGACAAGAACAATCTTCAGATCGCCGATCTGATCCTCGATTGGATCAAAACGAAAACCTCAAGAAGAAACAGGTGAGAAATCGCCCATGAAGAAACGGCTGCTGGGAAAGCAAGGGTTGGAAGTGTCCGATCTGGGACCGGGGGCGATGCCCGATCTCCGCAAGTCCCAGTCACATGGAAGAATTGGTGAGGCGGCCGTATACGCAAAATGCTGGATGCACGGGATCGCAGCCTACTTCACCGGGGGACTGCGCAACAACTTCGCCGGCAGCGACTTGATCGTAGAGACCAAAGACCAACGCAGAAAGCTCTGGGTACAGGTCAAGACAGGCGCGCCGGTTCTCAAGGACCACGTCTATTTCACCCAGTGTGCAGGAGATGGCGACCTCACCACCGACAAATTCGATTCTGATTTTGTGGTCTTGGTCAATCTACAGCCGCAAGCGGCCCTGAAGCACGCACATCAAGGGGAGCTTGGGTTCGAGCACCTCTCCTTTTTCGTCGTGCCATCCGAGGAAGCCAATACGATTTATCGGCGGTGGTTGCGGCACTGGCATGCGAAGCCCAAACGCGATGGAGGGGTCAGAAAGCTCGCCAACATGGCGGTGCACGCTCCCGCGTCGGAGATGGCGCCGTACCAGGATGCCTGGCATCTGTTGAAGGCGCGGAGCCAAGGCTAGCGATCTTACCCGCGTGCCGGGCGGGTACAATGATGCCTTATGCGCAAGGCGGTGGCGGTTGCCGCGATAGTCGTCCTGCTCTTTCTGTTCTTCATCGCCAACCGCGGGGCTTACGAGGGCTACTTTTCCGGCGACGATCTGGATAATATCGGCTGGACGCATCAGGTTTCGTTTTCCGATTTCCTGGTTGCTCTGGTGAGTCCGCGCTATTATCCGCACCACTTCCGCCCGGTGGGGCACATGATGTATGGGCTGCTGGGGCGGGCAGTGGGGATTGAGTATCGCTGGTATGTGCGACTGATCCACGCGCTGCACCTGTTGACGGCGGGGTTGGTTGCGGTGTTGCTGCTGCGGATCGGGCTCAGCTGGTTTGCGGCAGGGGCGGGGGCGTTGTTCTTCTTGTTCCATATGGGCGTGTTCGAGGTGCTATGGAAGCCGATGTTTCTGTTTGACCTTCTCTGCGGGTTGTTCTGCCTGCTCAGCCTGCTTAGCTACACGTCGCGGCGGTATGTGTTGAGTTTCCTGCTGTTCTGGCTGGCCTACAAGTCCAAAGAACATGCGGTGATGCTGCCTGTGGTCTTCGCGCTGTACGAGTGTTGGATCGGGGAGCGGAACTGGAAGCGGCTGGCCCCGTTTTTCGCGGTGTCGGCGCTGTTCGGGCTACAAGCGGTAATGACGAGCCGCGACGCGTCGAATTACCAGTTGGATGCGCATCCGCTGACGCTGGCGCGGACCTTCATTTTCTATGCGGGCAAGCTGACGGTTGAAGCTTGGCTGGCGGTGTTTCTGATCCCTTTGGCATTGCGGGTGAAGGACCGGCGGATGTGGCTGGCGCTTTCCGGGGCGCTGCTGATGATTCTGCCGGTGCTGGCGCTGCCGTCGCGGATGTACGGGGCGTACTTGTATGCTTCGATGCCGCTGGCGGCGCTGGCAGTGGGGACGGCAGCGCAGCGGCTGGACAAGCGGATGGTAGCGGCGTTTTTTCTCGCATGGTTGCCGCTGAATTTCCAAGTGATGCGCGAGCATCGCAAGACGGAGATCGCGCGGGCGCACGAGAACCGCGCCTATGTGGATCGGTTGCGAAGCCTGCCGGTGGAGCTGCCGGAGGTGAGGAGGTTCGTGTATGACGGGCATCCACCGGAGTTGCAGGAATGGGGCATCCGGGGCATACTTCGCTACTTGTATAAGGACGCTGAGATTGAAGTGTATCCGGTGGAGTCCAGGAGCCTGAGCCAGACGCTGGAAGCGGGCGGGGTAGCGCTGTTGAGCTGGGAGAACCCGGTGCGGAAGCTGGACGTGCTGGCGCGCCGGGGAGATGCCGCCGACGTTGCGTATCTGGAAATGACGCGCACGATTCCGGTATGGCAGTTGGGGGAGGGTTGGTACGCGGTGGAGAATGGCTTCCGATGGTCCAAGCCAAGGGCGGAGGCGCGGCTGTACCGTCCGGCTGGGGC
The DNA here is from genome assembly GCA_016871315.1 of Acidimicrobiia bacterium. GTDB lineage: Bacteria > Acidobacteriota > Terriglobia > Bryobacterales > Bryobacteraceae > VFZE01. Next base: position 10,065 of record VFZE01000076.1, read on the forward strand.
GCGGCAGTTCGAGCTATACGTGAACGCGGGGCCGCAATATATGAAGGATGTGCGGCGGGCGCGGGTTACGATTCGGCTGGATGGGGTGGAGGCGGGCGTGGTGGAGTTTGAGCGGGAGGGATGGCAAAGGGCGCGGATCGATCTGGCTGCGGCGGCGGCCGGGACGGTGCAGGTGGAGCTGCAGGTGGAGCCGGAGTACCGGCCGTCGAAGATTGATCCGCGAGTGCTGGGGATTCCAGTGGGGGGATTGGGATTTGTGGACAAGGAGAAACGATGAAGATACCGAAGCTGCAGTGGATCATCGCAGCCCTGCTGTTTCTTGCGACGATGATCAACTACGCGGACCGGCTGGCTCTCGCGGTGGTATCGGTGGACCTGCGCCAGGAGTTCGCGCTCGACGAGCGGGACTACTCGCACATCGTGACGCTTTTCATGCTGGCCTACGCCATCATGTACGCTGGGTCGGGCTACTTTGTCGACCGTCTGGGGACGCGGCGCGGATTCGCGGTGTTCATCTTCGGCTGGTCCATCGCGCAGATGCTGCATGCGGCGGCGTTGGGCAAGTGGACCCTGGGAGCCTTCCGGTTCCTACTGGGGCTGACCGAGCCTGCGAACTGGCCGGCGGCGGCCAAGGCGGTGGCGGAGTGGTTTCCGCCGGAGAAGCGGGCGCTGGGCGTGGGGATATTCAATGCGGGATCGTCGATGGGTTCGGCGATTGCGCCGCCGATGGTGGCGTGGCTGACGTTGAGCTACGGGTGGCGGACGGCGTTCCTGTTCACCGGCTCGCTGGGTTTGTTGTGGCTTGTGGCGTGGCTGATCCTGTACCAGCCGCCGCACAAGAACCGCTGGCTGAAGGAGGAAGAGTACGCGGCCATCAAGGATCACGTGCGCCCGCCGGAGCAGACGCAGGCGGTGGCTCGCGGAATGCTGGACTGGCGGAAGATCATGTCGATGCGCGCCTGCTATTCCCTGATCATCGCGCGGTTCTTCACCGATCCGGTCATCTACTTCATCATCTTCTGGCTGCCGGAGTATTTGCGGAAGGAGCGGGGGTTCGACCTGGCGATGGTGGGCAAGTACGCGTGGGTGCCGTTCATTTTCGGCGATATCGGCTACATCTTGGGCGGATGGCTGTCGGGGCGGCTGATGCAGGCCGGATGGAGTCTGCCGAAGGCGCGCAAGCGCGTGATGCTGTTGGGGGCCCTGTTCATGCCGGTCGGAATCTTGGCTCCGCACGTGCCGTCGGCGGAGATGGCGATCGCGGTGACCTGCTTCATGGCAATGGGGCATGCGTTGTGGGTGGCGAACTTGCAGACGCTGCCCACGGACCTGTTCAAGGCCACCGAGGTGGGCACCGCGTCGGGCTTCACGGGGATGGGGGGAGCGATAGGAGGCGTGCTCGCTAACCTGGGCACCGGATATATCGTCTTGAAGTTTTCCTATGCGCCGATTTGGTTTGTGGCGGGGCTTATGCACCCGCTGGCGATCGGGATTGTCTACTGGCTGCTGCCGGACCGCTATTTTGCCGCCGAGGTCACGGGTACTCAACGCTGACAAGGAAAAGGCCGCGCGCGGGAGCGCGAGGTCCGGCCTTGTCGGGACAGCCTGGCTGAAGGAAGTGGAGCAGTTGGTCGCGGGTCAGGTTGCCCTTTCCGGCCTCCAGCAGCGCGCCGACAATGTTGCGGACCATGTGCTTGAGGAAGCCGCTCCCGCGGACTCGGTAGACAAGGCGGCATTCGCCGGCCTGGAGAGTGGAGGAAAAGATGGTGCGCACCTTGGAGCGGCCCAGCGCGTCGGTTTCGTCCGAGGCGGCGAAGGCGGAGAACTCGTGCTCCCCTTCGAGAAGCGGGGCGAGCGCGTGCATAGGCGTGAGATCAAGCGGGTAGGGGTGATGGTAAACGTAGCGCTGCTCAAAAGGGGAACAGGTTTCCCCGCGCCAGATACGGTACTCATAGGTCTTCGCGATGGCGTGATGGCGGGCATGGAAGCCGGGCGGCGCCTCAGCCGACACGAGGATGCGCACCGAAGGCGGCAGCAGGCGATTGACGGCACGGCGGAGGTTTTCCACAGGGATGGGGTTCCCGAGGTCGAAAGAGACCACCTGGGCGAGCGCATGAACGCCGGCGTCGGTCCTCCCGGAGGCGGTGACATGAACAGGAGCGCCTTCGATTTCGGCGAGAACCGATTCGAGAAGGGCCTGGACCGTGGGGAGCCCCGGCTGGACTTGCCAGCCGTGAAAATCGGTTCCGTCGTAGGAAAGGGTGAAGCGGAGCCTGCGCATAGGAGGGCGCGCCGGGTTGCCCGGCTTTTCCACGATACTATACGATTGAAATTTCAGGGAACAAGAGACTTCCCCCCACTCGTCTATATAGTCTTGGACCTCAACACATGAAAACACTTCGTACCTGCGTCGCTGTCTTGTGCAGCTTGATGATGGTGTTGCCGCCAGTGGCGGCGCAGCAGACCACAACCTATTCGCCCGGCTCGGAGCCGCGCGGCTTCGTCGAAAGAATCACCCAGCCGTATAAGCCGAAGGAGATTGCCCCGATCAATTTGGCTAATTCACACCGGCTGGAGTCGCTGCTGCGTGCCGGGAAACTGTACCTGTCGCTACAGGATGCCATCGCGCTGGCGATTGAAAACAATCTGGACGTGGAGCTCCAGCGCTACGGCCCGCAGATTTCCCAAGCCGGCCTGCTGCGCGCCCAGGCGGGCGGACTGCTGCGCGGCGTTCCGCCGACCGTGCAGCAGGGTCCGGCCAGCGCGCAGGCGCAGGTGATCGGCGGCGCGACGGGCGGAGCCGGCGGCGGTGGCGGTGGTGGTGGTGGCCGCGGTGCCCCGGGCGGTGGTGGCGACACGGGCGGCACCATCATCACGACGACGGGAACCGCATTCCAGAACCTTGACCCGGTGTTCGTGAGCACGTTCAACATCGGCCACCGGACGCGCCCGCAGAGCAACACGATCACCACGGGCCTGACGGCGCTCACGTTTGATTCGGCCAGCCACAGCTACGGCCTGTCGAAGAGTTGGCTTACCGGCACGACGGTGAGCTTCGGGTGGAACAACTCGGCATTCACGTCGAACAACCCGCTGAGCGACATCAACCCTTCGCGTTCCGCGGACATGCAGCTGCAGTTCACGCAGCGGATTCTGCAAGGGTTCGGCGTGGCGGTGAACAACCGCAACATTCGCGTGGCGAAGAACAATATCCGTGTGAGCGAGCTCCAGTTCAGACTGCAGCTGATCACGACCGTATCGGCCATCACGAATCTGTACTGGGACCTGGTGACCTTCGGCGAGGATCTGAAGGTGAAGCAGCAGGCGCTGGCGCTGGCCGAGAAGCTGTACGAGGACAACAAGAAGCAGGTGGAGATCGGGACGCTGGCTCCGATTGAGATCGTGAGCGCGGAAGCGCAGGTGGCGCGCCGGCAGCAGGAGCTGACCAACTCCGAGACCGTGCTGCTGCAGCAGGAGACGATCCTCAAAAACGCGCTGAGCCGGACCGGAGTGGCGAGCCCGGCGCTGGCCGATGCGCGCATCATTCCCACCGATCGCATCCGCGTCGATCCCACCGAGAAGGTGCGTCCGATTCAAGACCTCTACGACACGGCAATGGCGAAACGGCCGGACGTTGCCCAGACGCGGATCAACATCGAGAACGCGAAGATCGGCTTGCAGGGAACGCGCAGCCAGCTGCTGCCGTCGCTCGATTTGCAGGCGACGGTGCAGAACAACGCGCTGGCGGGCAACGTGAACCGCGTTCCGCTGCGTGGGGTGGTGATTCCGAGGAGCGTGGATCCGTTTTTCGTGGGCGGGTTTGGATCAACGCTGGAACAGCTCTTCCGGAGGAATTTCCCCGACTACGCGATCGGATTTCAGCTGAACATTCCGCTGCGGAACCGGTCCGCGCAGGCGGATATGATCCTGGACCAGCTCAGCATCCGGCAGGCGGAGTTGAACGAGCAGAAGCTGCTGAACCAGCTGCGGGTGGATATTCAGAACGCAGTGGTGGCGCTGACGCAGGCTCGGGCGCGGTATGAGGCGGCGGTGAAGGAGCGGATTCTGCAGGAGCAGACGCTTGACGCCGAGCAGAAAAAGTACGCGCTGGGTGCGTCGACCGTCTTTTTCGTGATTCAGTACCAGCGGGATCTGGCGCAGGCGCAGTCCAATGAAGTGGCGGCGCTGTCCTCTTATGCCAAGTCGCAGACGGATCTGTACCGGGTGACCGGGGAGACGCTCGAGGTGAACAACGTCGAGGTGGAAGAGGCGATGTCGGGCCGGGTGAGCCGTCCGCCGGCGACGCTGCCGCCGACGCCTTAGGCGTCGCGTGCCTGAACTGCCCGACATCACCGTCTATATCGAGGCGCTGGAGCGGCGCATTCTCGGCCGCAAGCTGGAGATGATCCGCGTCGCCGGGCCGTTCCTTCTTCGCACGGTTGAGCCGCCGCTTACTTCGGCATCCGGACGCCAAGTAACCGGACTGCGGCGCGTCGGCAAGCGCATCGCGATCGGCCTGGATGAGGAGTTGTGGCTGGTGCTCCACCTGATGATCGCCGGGAGGCTGCACTGGAAGAAGAAGCGGCCTCCGAAGCTGGATGGCAGGCGCGTGCTCGCGTCGTTCGATTTTGAAGAAGGCAGCCTGACGCTGACCGAGGCGGGTTCGCAAAAGCGGGCTTCGCTGCATGTGGCGGCCGGGGAGGCGGGGCTGCGGGAGTTGGATCCCGGAGGGCTGGAGGTTTTCGGGGCATCGCCGGAGGAGTTTGAGCGCGTCCTGCTAAGCCGCAACCACACATTGAAGCGGGCGCTGACGGATCCGCGGATGTTCAGCGGGATCGGCAATGCCTATTCGGACGAGATCCTGCATCGGGCAAAGCTGTCGCCGATTTTGCAGACACAGAAGATGGCCAGCGGGCAGGTGATGGCGCTGCACAAGGCGGTGCAGGAAACTCTGCGGGAATGGGTGGATCGTTTGCGTCAGGAGAGCGGAGGAGAGTTTCCCGAGGGCGTGACGGCGTTCCGCGAGGGGATGGCGGTGCATGGACGGTATGGGAAACCGTGCCCGCGATGCGGCGCCGCCGTACAGCGCATCCGCTACGCGTCGAATGAGACCAACTACTGCGCGGTCTGCCAGACTGCGGGCAAGCTCCTTGCAGACCGCGCACTGTCACGGCTGCTGGGTGCGGACTGGCCCCGGACGCTGGAGGAACTGGAAGCGCTGCACCGGTAGTAGGATATTGTGATGCAACGACGCTGGCTGTTGGTGAGAGGACTTGGACTCGCTTTGGGTGCGGTGATGTTGTGGTGGGCGCAGGAGCCGGGACAGGCGCAGGCTGGCGACGGCAAGAAATGGTACAAGGGCAACCTGCACACGCACACCTCGCACAGCGACGGTGATTCGACGCCGATGGAGGTGGCGGCCTGGTACAAAGGGAACCGCTATCAGTTCCTGGCGCTGACCGATCACAACTACTTCACCGAGATTGAGGGGCTGAACGCGATGCACGCTGCTCACGAACGGTTCCTGCTGATAACCGGTGAGGAGGTAACTGACGCGTTCGACAGGAAGCCGGTACACATCAACGGAGTCGGACTGACGCGCCTGGTTGCCCCCACCGGAGGGCGCACGATGGTGGAGACCATTCAGAAGAATGTCGACGCAATCCGGGCTGCGGGCGGACTGCCCTCCGTGAATCATCCGAACTTCGGATGGGCGTTCGGGTCGAAGGAGCTGTTGCAGGTGGAAGGGGCAAACCTGTTTGAGGTCTACAACGGCCACCACGGCGTGAACAATCTCGGCGGCGGCGGCTGGGAATCGATGGACGAATTGTGGGATGCGCTGCTGACGGCGGGCAAGCGCTGGCACGGGATCGCCGTGGACGACGCGCACACGTTCAAGACCACGGGCAAGAATCTGGCTGTGCCTGGACGAGGCTGGGTCGTGGCGCGAGCGGCGCGCCTGGAAGCGGGCGAGATCATGGCGGCGATCCGGGCGGGTGATTTCTACGCGTCGACAGGAGTGGAGCTGGCAAGCGTGGAGCGGAGCGAACGGGGATTGAAGCTGGAGGTGAAGCCGGCCAGCTCTTTCAAGCATCGTGTGCATTTCATCGGGCGCAACGGGAAAGTGTTGAAGGCGGTGACGGAGAATGTGGCCGAGTACCAACTGCAGCCTGGCGACGGCTACGTGCGGGCGCGCGTGGACGCCTCCAACGGCGATCAGGCCTGGACCCAGCCGGTGTGGGCGCGCTAGTTAGTGAGTTACCGTCCGGCTTTCCCGGCTTCCTGAACCAGTCGCAGGAGATTCCCTCCTAGGAACTTCCGGATGCGCTGTTCCGGCCAATTGCGCCGCTGCATGGCCTCCGTGAGCAGTGGCAGATGCGAGATGTCGGTGATGCCGCGGGGCGGCGTGGGCCCGCCGTCGAAGTCCGAGCCTAGCGCGACGTGATCCTCTCCAACGATCGAAATGGCACGCTCGATGACGGCGATCCACTCATCGACGGAGAACAGCAGTTCCTCGGGCGCGGCCAGGCCGACCATGGGAAAGCGCGGGGCGAGCAGGCGATCGATGGCGGCGATCTCCATGCGGGATTCCTTTTCGCCGATCGACTTGGTATCCCAAAACGGCTTGCCGGCGCGGGCGGTGCGCCAGTCGAACATCTTGCGGTTGTGAAACTCGTTGCCGATGTGGAAGGCAATGACGCCGCCGTTGGCGGCGAGTTTGCGCATGAGAGCGTCGGGCATGTTGCGCGGAATGTCGTTCAAGGCGCGCATGCCGTGATGGGTGGCGATGATCGGGCGCATGGAGACATCGAGGGTCTGCTCGATAGTCTCATCGGAAGCGTGGGAAATGTTGATGACCATGCCGAGGCGGTTCATCTCGCGTACGACGGCGCGGCCGTGCTCGGTGAGGCCGTTGTGTTTGGCGCGGGCGCAGCAGGAGTCGGCGAAACTGTTGGTCCAGTTGTGCGCGGGCAGTTGCGCGGAGCGCAGGCCGAGGCGGTGGAGCATGCGGAGAATGCCGAGATCGCCGTCGAGATCGAAGCCGCCTTCGAGATCAAGCCAGGCGGCGATCTTGCCGGACTTGTGGATGCGGTCGATGTCGGCGGCGGTGAACGCGAGCTCGATTTGAGAGCTGTTGGCGCGGATCTGGTCGTGGGCGAGATCGATGAGGCGCAGCACGTGGCGGGTCTCATAACGCGGCGGATAGTATTCTTCCGGCACGTAGAGCGAGAAGAACATCGCATCGATGCCGCCGGCCCTTGCGCGGGGCAGGTCGACCTGGCCGCCTTGGAGCCGCTTGCCGATGTCGGAGCCGTCATGGAACTGGCGATTGATGACGTGGACGTGCGCGTCGAAGACGAAGGCTTGCTGGTGGAGCGATGATTGAGCAAGGCTCAGCAAGGGGACGAGGAACGTCAGCGAACGCGTCATGGGATATATTCTATGTGCAGTATGAAAATTGCGGTGTTTCTTTTTCTGATGGCGGTGACGGCGATGGCGCAAAGGCCAAGGGTGGCGATTGGCGGGATTCTGCACGAGTCGAATTCGTTTCACAGCGTGCCGACGAAGTTGGAGGATTTCAACCGGCGTCCGGCGGGCGGCGATCTGCTGGCGCTGTGGGCCGACAACAACGACGAGGTGGCGGGGTATATCGAAGGCGCGAAGAAGTACGGGCTGGATCTGATTCCGACGATGGTGCGCAGCGCGACGCCGTCGGGTCCGGTGGCCGATGAAGCCTATGAAGCACTCACGTCAGAGTTGCTCGGATTGCTGAAGAAGGCGCCGAAGTTCGATGGACTGCTGCTGGCGCTGCACGGGGCGATGGTGACGCCGAAGCATCCGCACGCCGATGCCGAAACGGTGCGGCGTGTGCGCGAGCTGCTGGGCCCGGAGTTTCCGATCGTAGTGACGCATGATTTCCACGCCAACATTTCCCCGGAGATCGTTCAGTATTCCACCGCGTTGCTCACTTACAAGGAAGTGCCGCACATCGATCAGCGGGAGCGCGGGGTGAAGGCGGCCTGGATCATGGGGCGGATTCTGAACGACAAGGCGCGGCCGGCGCAGGCGATTGTGAAGCCGGGCATGCTTTACAACATCCGCTACCACAACACAAACCGCGAGCCGCTGCTGCCGATCGTGACCGAGACGAAGAACCTGGAGAAGATGCCTGGGATCATGGCGGCGAGCGTGTCGGCGGGGTATCAGTACGCCGATGTTCCGGCGATGGGCGCGAGCGCGGTGGTGGTGACCGAGGGTGACGCAGGGAGGGCGCGGCAGGAGGCGCAACGGTTGAGCGATATGCTGTGGGCCACGCGCGACCGTTTGAAGTTGGACCTGCCGGACGCGGCGGCGGCGGTGAAACAGGCGATGGCGAGCACCGTGCATCCGGTGACGCTGGTGGAGATGGGGGACAACATCGGCGGCGGCTCGGCGGGTGATTCGACATTCATCCTCGCGGAACTGGTCAAGCAGAAGGCGAGCGGCTGGGTGGCGGCGATGTACGATCCGGCGGCGGTTGAGGCGGCTTCGAAGCTGGGCATCGGCGGGGGGTTTGCGATGGCGGTGGGCGGGAAAGTGGACAAGGTGCACGGGGAGCCGGTGCGCGTGAGAGGGCAAGTGAAGCTGATCTACGACGGTAAGTTCATGGACACCGCCGTGCGCCACGGCGGGCAGCGCTACTACGATCAGGGCGTGTCGGCGGTGATCGAGGTGGAGGGTTCGACGAGGGAGCTTGCCAGCTACGTACTGCTGACTTCCAAGCGCATGGTGCCGTTTTCCCTGCATCAGCTTTATAGCGCCGGGATCCATCCGGAGCGGCAGAAGATTCTGGTGGTGAAGGCCGCCGTGGCTTTCCGCGCGGCGTATGAGCCGCTGAACGGGCGGATCATCGAAGTGGATACGCCAGGCGCGACGGCGGTGAATCCGTCGCGGTTCGAGTGGAAGAAAGTGCCGAAGGATTTGTTCGGCTTGAGACCGTGATTAGCGGGTAACGGTGGCGACGGTGGAGATGGCGCCGGCGGCAGTGATTTTTCGGACGCGGGGGATCCACTCGGCACGGTTTTCGGTGGGCGTGTGGAGATACTCGAGGACGTAGAGGTCGCTGCCGTGGAGGGCGACGGCGGTGGGTGACCACGGAGGTTCCGATTCGAGGAGGATGCGCACAGCTCCATTGGGGGAGATGGCGATTGCGGTGCGGCAGCCGTTGGCGGCGGCGTAAATGGTCCCGCCGGGAGCAACATCAAGGCCACGCAGGTAGGGGAGCTTGGGGCCATCGAGCGGCTGGTTGCAGCGCGGCGACTGGATGCCGGCGTGGACAGTAGTTACCGCTCCATCGGCGCCGATGCGGAGGATGGCGTCGTTGTCTGTGGCGTAAAGTGCGCCGCCGGGAGCAGTGACGAGACCGTTGACCCAGCTCATGGCCTTCTCGCCGGTCTCCGTCGGCAGGTTCGCAAAGACGGAGCGTGCCCCGGCGGGGGAACGGCGGACGAGCTGGCGCGGGCCGTTCTTATTGTAAGGGACGTAGTAGAGCGCGCCGTCGCGGCCGATGGTGACGGGGTAGTCAGAGGAGATGATGAAGGCTGGTTTGACGTGTTCGAAAGTGCCGCCGTCGAAATCTCCGAGCTTTGCGCCGGCAAAGTGGCCTTTCTGATCGAAGGCCATCCAGTGATAAGCGGTGCTGCTGAGCAGCGTGAGCTTTCCGCCTTCGGCGCGCCAGACGCCTTTACCGGTATCCACGAAGACGACTCGGCCTTCTGCGTCGACATGGATGCTGCCGCCGGGGTGGGCGGCGGCGATGGCGACGGCAAGCAGTGCGGGGCCGTAGATTCGCATGGAAACGATATGATTGTAGCCGAAAATCATGACATATTTCAAGGTTGGTTTGCTGGCTGCCGCGGCGGCCTTCGCCTGGCAATGGCCGCAGTTCCGGGGACCCAACGCGGGAGGCGTGTCGGAGGAGAAAAACGTTCCGGTGGAGTTCGGGCCGGAGAGGAATGTGCAGTGGAAGACGGCGGTGCCGCGGGGCAACTCCTCGCCGGTGATTGCCGGAGGCCGGATTTTCCTCACCGCTCATGAAGGGGAGAAGCTGTTCACAATCGCGCTGGATCGGGGGTCGGGCAGGATCCTGTGGCGGCGCGAAGCTCCGCGGCCGCGGGTGGAGGTGATTGAGCGCGACGCAAATGGCCCGGCCTCGGCGAGCCCGGTGACCGACGGGCGCAACGCCTTCGTGTTCTTTGCCGACTTCGGTCTACTGGCCTACGGGCCGGACGGCAAGCTCGCCACGGACGAGATGGTGGACCCGCGCGCGAAGGCGCGGTTTGAAGAGTATCTGGATCTGGACGATTCCGGCTTCCTGGAGCGGAGGGACTGGGAGCAGTTCCGGCTGCGGCGCGCGGGGGAGAGCGCGCTGCGCGCGTACCGTTTGGGCAGGCAGGGAGATCTGACCGAGAGCGGGTTCTTGTGGAAGAACGCGCGGTCATTGCCGAATGTGCCGTCTCCGCTCTACTACCGCGGAGTTCTGTACACACTGAAGGAGGGAGGGATCTTCACGAGCTACGACATCAAGACGGGGGAGATTGTGAAGCAGGGCCGACTGCAGGGTGCGCTGGGGACCTACTTCGCGTCGCCGATCGCAGTAGACGGGAGGATCTACACGATGAGCGAGGACGGCAAGGCGGCGGTGATCGAGGCGGGAGCGCAATGGGAGGTGTTGCGCGTGAATGATTTGAAGGACGGATCAAAGTCGACACCGGCGGTGGCGGACGGAAGGCTGTACGTGCGGACGTACGAGTGGATGTACAGTTTCGGGATGCCGAACCAGGCGCGTTCGGCTATGATGGTTGATGTTGGTGCCCGCCCGCGGTGAGGTGCGAGAGTGGTTGAATCGGGCGGTCTCGAAAACCGTTGAACCTTTACGGGTTCCGTGGGTTCGAATCCCACCCTCACCGCCACAATCTTTCAATAGCCTAGACTTTCTCCGGAAACAGGCCCGGCATCCAGCGCGCCGCGAGGGCGGCGGGGAAGGCGAGGCGCAAGGGGGCGCGCGAGCTTTCCGATACGAGCACGCCGGCGTCAATCAGCGCCGAGACGGTGCGTCGCGCGTTGCGTTCGCTGCCACCCGTTACGTTCGCCGCCTCGCCGCGCGGCAGCTCACCCCTGTAGAGCACGGCTTCGAGAATAGCACCTGAGTTGACGGGAAGGGCGCCGAGGCGGATCTCTTCCTCCGCCCAGAGCAAGATGCGCGCGCGCAGACGCTCGGGCTGCATCAGCCTTTCCATGAAGTTTACCTGGTCGATGCACACGCGCAAGAAAAACCGTGTGAATTCCGCGAGCACCTCTTCGCTTAAATTCCCGCGCCCGTCAAGGTCGTTGCGGCGAGGCAGGTCGCAATTGGCGAGGTGCTGCTTGTACTCTTTCACGTTGCGCGCGAGGCCCCGCGCCACTGACCATACAGCGCCGCTCTCCAGGGTCTCCAGCAGGGTGGCGTGCGACATCAGCCGCGCGACGCGCCCGTTGCCATCGAGAAACGGGTGAATCCATAGCAGCCGATGATGCGCCGCCGCCGAGGCGAGCGTGGACTCGGCTTGACCGAGGGCTCCGTAGACCAACGCAAAGCGCTCCAGGAAGCGGGGGATTGCGCCGGGGCTGATTGCTACGTGCGTGCCCACCTCGACATCGCGCGTGCGGAGTTCGCCGGGGACGACGGGGATCTTTTCCTTGGTTTGCGGGTCCTCCACGTAAAGCATTTCTTCGGGCAGCAGTTCGCAGAAGCGGCGGTGGATTTCCAGAAGACTCTGCGTGCTGAGTGCGCGGCCGGCAATGCCGCCCTGGTCGATCCATTCCTGGACGGCGATGTGAGCGCGCGCCTCCATTTGGAGATTGCGCCTCCTGGCATCTTGGCTGTAATCGTTCCTGAGAGCGCGCTCGATATCGACTGGGTGCGTGTCGTGCCCCTCGATGAGGTTCGAATAGTAACAGTTCATCGACCGCACCAGCGTAGCGAGCGAGGAGAGGAGGCTGGGCGGGAGGCTGCGCCGGAAACCGGCCGATTTGCGCGCCAGATCGAAGGCAAGATCGGTGAGCCCTTCGCGGTGGCGCGAGCTTTCCGCGATGAGAAGCGGCTCCATCAGCGTGACCCGTTCGCCGCGGTCTTGCCTGGCCACTTTATCGTCCCTGTCGATTCCATTCATATATACATATATATCAATTATTTAAATTGGCGCAAACCACATTACTGGCTGTCATGTTGGCCGCTACTTTGGCCGGTTCTGTGGCCGCCAGGATGGCCGGCCCTGCGCGTTCCCTATGAATCCCTGTCCGGGCGCAACCGATACCTGGCGGCTCGCAGCCAGTTTTTGGGTTTGAGCGCTTCGGAAGCCAGCAGGAGCCGGGCTTCATGAACGAGGAAGCAGAGCCTGCCGCGTCAGTAGATACACGTCGGGGGTAGAGAGTGCCG
>VFZE01000077.1 GCA_016871315.1 Acidimicrobiia bacterium
AGCCAACCGCGCTGTTCAGGCGGACGTTGTTGTAGTGCTCAACGTAACCCTGCACCAGAAGCCGGGCATCGTCCAGCGACAGTGGCGTTCCCGGCCGGATGCACTCGCCTTTGAGCGATTTGTGCCAACGTTGGATTTTCCCGTTCGATTGCGGATAGTACGGCGAGGTTCTGACGTGCGTCATGCCCGAGATCCGAATGAACTCCTTGAAGTCTTTGGCGATGAACTGCGGCCCGTTGTCGGAGATGATCCGGGGCCGTGCTTCCGGGTGCAGTTCCTTGGCCCGCTCCAGGATGATCTCGATGTCGGCCTCCGTCATCGATTCCCGCAGATCCAGAGTTGACGATGTATCGGCTACAGCCATCGAGAATGCTGCACAGGTAGTAGAACGTCCCGCTGATGTTGATATAGGAAATATCGATGTGCCAGTGCTGATGCGCCGTCAGCGGTTGCTCAAAGCCGGTGCCCTTCTTCGACGGCTTGCCGTTCCATCTTGACAATAGTCCCGCTTGCCCCAGCACCCGCCAAACGCTGGTCGGGCTCACCGCAACAATGTCCGCATCGAGCATCATGAACGTCAGCCGCCGATAGCCTTCCAGCGGGTTCTTCAAGTGGAAGCCGATGATGGCCTGCTTCTCCCAATCCTCCAGCCAGAAATCCCGGGGAACCCAACCGTTGTGCTCGTTCACCTTGCCGTAGCGTTCCCGCCAGTCGTAGTACTTGCTGGCGGTGATTTCGAGCCACCCGATGAACTGCCCGGCGCCGATCTCGGTCTTGTCGGACCAGCGCCGGACGAAATCCACGATCTGATCCCGCGTGTCGTGCGGAACCCAGACCCCAATCAGAGTTCCCCAATCTCTTTTTTTAGCGCGACGTGCTCCGCCATCAACTCGGCCAGGACCTCGTCCTTCGTCTGGATCTTCTTCTCCAGGTACGCGATTCGCTCCTGCTCGGCTGAGTGGTTGGTCGCCGACCTCTTCTGCTCGAAGGCAGACGTGCCGTTCTCGAAGAACTCTTTCTGCCAGCGGTAGAAGACCGTGGGCTGGAGTCCCAGTTCATCGCAGAGCTTCGAGATGGGCTCCTTGTCCAGCAAATGCCGCCTCAGAATGGCGACTTTCTCTTCCGGCGTATAGTGCTCGCATTCGCTCGCAGATTCCCACGCGGATTTCAGACCCTAATTTGGACAGGCCTGATTCAGGATGGGAGCGGCCATGGGGACTTTGAGGTTGGGACGCTCGGGGTGCTGGAAGGGGAATTTGGGATCGAGCGTCCAGACTTCCATGTGCGTGTCGATGAGGAGACGGGATTGGGCGGAGGCGAGGGAGGCGGAAGCAGCGGAAAGGAACGTGCGGCGGGAGAGTGGCATGGGAACAGTGTAATGCGGCGGGCTCGGCGGCGGAGCATTGGATAAGATGGTTGCCAGTCATGACGATTCCAGTTCTTTTGCTGTTTGCGGGCGCAGTCTTCGCGCAGCCCTCGTTTGACCTGCTGTTAAAGGGCGGACATGTGATCGACCCGAAGAACAAGATCAGCGGCGTGCGCGACGTAGGTATCCGGGATGGCGGGATCGCGGCGGTTTCGCGCGATATTCCCATAGAACAGGGCCGCAAGGTAGTAGATGTGAGCGGGCTGTATGTCACGCCCGGGCTGATCGATCTGCACGCCCATGTATTCGCGGGGACGGAAGGGAGCGGGCTTGCTGGGGGCCACTCGAGCATCTACCCGGACAACTTCGCGCTTCGTGTTGGAGTGACAACCGTGGTGGATGCCGGATCTTCCGGCCGCCACAACTTCGCCCAGTTCAAAAGGACGGTGATTGATCGCGCCCGGACGCGGGTGCTGGTCTTCCTGAACATCGGCGGCTCAGGGATGCCGGGGGACGCGCAGGAGCAGAACGTTGCCGATATGGATGCGGAGGCCGCTGCTAATCTCGCCATCGCCAACCGCGACACGATCGTTGGAATCAAGGTGGCGCACTACCGCGGGCCGGACTGGACGCCGGTGGAGCGCGGCGTGAAGGCCGGTACGCTCGCCAATATTCCGGTGATGATCGATTTTGGAGATTTCCGGCCCGAGCGGCCGTTTCAGGAGTTGGTTCTGAGCAAACTGCGCCCCGGCGACATTTATACGCACGCCTATTATGCGCCGGTGCCGATGCTGGATGAGAAAGGACGCCTGTTGCCTTACCTGTTGGAGGCGAGAAAACGGGGTGTTCTATTCGACGTGGGCCATGGGGGAGCGGCGTTCGAATTCCGGCAGGCAGTACCGGCGGTGAAGCAGGGGTTCCCGCCGGATTCGATCTCGACCGATGTGCATTCAGGCAGCCTGAATGCGGGCATGAAGGATCAGCTGAACGTGATGACGAAGTTTCTCAACATGGGCATGACGCTGGAGGAGGTGATTGATCGCTCCACTTGGAATCCGGCGCGGATCATTCGGCGGGAGCAGCTTGGGCACCTTTCGGTGGGATCGATCGCGGACATCGCGGTACTGGGGGTGGAGAAGGGACGGTTCGCGTTTGTGGATTCATGGGGCGCGCGCATGGATGGGACGCAGCGGCTGACGGGGGAACTTACAGTAGCCTCCGGACGGGTTGTGTGGGATCTGAACGGGCGTACGCGCGAACACTGGGACAAGCTCGGGAAGTATCAGCCGCAAGGAGAGCCTTACTGGGACGGAACGCGGGGCGCGGCGCGGCCGCGCGCGATTGGAAGCGTGAAATGAAGTTATGGGAAGAGCACTGATCGGACGGTCGCTCGCCTGCTTACTGTGCGCCGCGCCTATGGTGAAGGCGCAACTACGCCCCTCCGAGGCGGGGTCGGTGGGGATCTCCGAGCAGCGGCTTTCGAATGCTGTACAGCTACTGGAGAATGAGACTTCATCGGGCCGCGTGCTGGCCGCCTCGATTCTCGTGGCGCGGGACGGGCGAATTGTGCTTCACAAGGGCTTCGGCCGGATCGCGCCCGGCTCCGAGGCCCGTCCGGCAGCGCCTGAGACGATCTTCCTGCTGGCCTCGATCACCAAGCCCGTCACGGCATGCGCGCTGATGTGGTTGGTGGAGCGGGGCCTGGTGTCGCTCGATGATCCTGTCTCGCGCTATCTTCCCGAATTCAAGGGGGAGGACCGCAGGAACACGCGAGTGCGCGATCTACTGTCGCACACTTCGGGCCTGCCCGACATGCTGCCGGAGAACACGGAGCTGCGCCGGGCTCACGCACCGCTCGCTGAGTTTGTGCGCCGCTCCATGACGACGCCGCTCATGTTCGCGCCACGGACGGATTTCCGGTACCAAAGCATGGGCATCCTACTGGCGGCAGAGATCGTGGAGCGTGTTTCGCGGCAGCGTCTGCGCGACTTCCTGAAGCAGGAGATTTTTGATCCTCTGGGGATGCGCTCGAGCGCGCTCGGGATGGGGGCGTTCAAGATTCAGGACACGGCGTGGTGCCAGACTTCGCCAGGGTCTAGGCCGGAGGACCTGGAGCGGTTCGGCGCCAACAGCGCCTATTGGCGGGACATGGGACATCCGTGGGGCGGGATGCACTCGACCACGGGCGACCTCGCGATCCTGCTGCAGATGATGCTGAATGGCGGCTCCTACGGGAACGCGCGGATTTTCAGTCCGGCAACGGTGGAGGCAATGACGCGGGACCAGAACGGCTCGATCGGTAAACCGTGGGGCCTCGGATGGGGGCTGGCGACTTCGCCGGTCTGGTCCTACTTCGGCGAGTTGGTTTCGCACCGCACATTCGGCCATAGCGGAGCGACCGGTACGGTGGCATGGGCCGACCCGGAGAGGCGGATGCTGTGCGTCATTCTTACTACACGGCCGTCTGGTGAAGATAACGGCCGGCTGCTGCGCGTGGTATCGAATGCGGTGGCGGGGTCGGTGGTGCGGTGAGCGGAAGGTGAGGCTGAAGCCCCGCGGGGGCAGCTTGCCCCACTCGCATCACATACCCTTGACGACGGCATCCAGCGAGCGGAGATGAGTGAGGAGGGCGGGGAGTTTGTCGAGGTGGAGGGCGTTGGCGCCGTCGGAGAGGGCGCGTGCGGGGGACTCGTGTACTTCGAGGAATAATGCGTCGATGCCGATGGCGATGGCGGCGCGGGCGAGGGGTTCGATGAATTGGGGCTGGCCGCCGGAGCCGGAGCCTGCGCCGCCGGGGAGCTGGACGCTGTGTGTTGCGTCGAAGACGACGGGCCAGCCGTGAGACTTCATGATGACGAGGCTGCGCATGTCGACGACCAGGTTGTTGTAGCCGAAGGTGGTGCCGCGTTCGGTGAGCCAGATGTCGTTGTTGCCGGTGGAGGCGACTTTTTCGGCGGCGAGGCGGATCTCGTAAGGAGAGACGAATTGGCCCTTTTTGATATTGACGGTGCGGCGGGTGCGGCCGGCTTCGACAAGCAGGTCGGTTTGGCGGCAGAGGAAGGCGGGGATTTGGAGGACGTCGGCGACTTGGGCGGCGGGGGAGGCTTGGGAGGGTTCGTGGATGTCGGTGAGGATACGGTACCCGGCAGCTTTGAGGCCGGCGAGGATGCGGAGACCTTCGGTGAGGCCGGGGCCGCGGTAGCTTTGGACGCTGGAGCGGTTGGCTTTGTCAAAGCTGGCCTTGAAGATGAAATCGCCGGCGATGGATTTGATGCGGGCGGCGAGGAAGTGGACATGCTCTTCGGATTCGATGACGCAGGGGCCGGCGATGAGAGTGAAAGAGCCGTCGGGCCTAATCGGCATGCGAGAACTGGGCGGAGGGTGCGGGTTCGCGTTTAGCGGCGAGGCGGCGGGCGCGGTGTTGGACGGCGGCTCCGATGAAGTCGCGGAAGAGGGGGTGGGGCTCGAGGGGCTTGGATTTGAACTCGGGGTGGAACTGGCAGCCGAGGAACCAGGGGTGGTTTGCGATTTCGCAGATTTCGACGTAGATGCCGTCGAGGGTTTGACCGGTGAGGCGGAGGCCGTGTTCGGTGAGGATTTTTTCGTAGTCGCGGTTGAACTCGAAGCGGTGGCGGTGGCGTTCACTGATGACATCGCGGCCGTAGGCCTTGCGGGCGAACGTGGCTTCCGAGAGGTGGCACTCGTAGGCTCCAAGGCGCATCGTGCCGCCTAGCTCGTCTACTCCTTTCAGCTCGCGGAGTTTATAGATGACGCGGTGCTGAGGGTCCGGCTCGAATTCGGTGGAATCGGCGCCTTCGAGGCCGCAGACATTGCGGGCGTATTCAATCACGAGGGTCTGCATGCCGAGGCAGATACCGAAGTAGGGGGTCTTGTGTTCGCGGGCGTAGCGGATGGCGTGGAGCATGCCTTCGATGCCGCGCTTGCCGAAGCCGCCGGGGACGAGGATGCCGTCGAAACGCTCGAGCTGGCGGATGCAGCCGGGCCAGGAGAGCTCGGCCGATTCGACCCAGGTCATCTTGACCTTGCGGTCATGGGCGAGGCCGCCGTGGAGGAGCGCCTCCTTGAGGCTCTTGTAGGAGTCCTCATATTCGACGTATTTGCCGACGACGCCGATTTCGACTTCGCCGGCGGGGTTGTACAGGCGGCGGAGCATTTCGCTCCACTGGCTCAAATTGCGTTCGCCGGCTTTGAGGTCGAGGAGTTTGAGGATGATTTCGTCGACGCCCTGGGCGGCGAATTCGATGGGGACTTCGTAGACGGAGTCGACATCGCGGGCGGTAATGACGGCTTCGACGTTGACGTCGCAGAAGAGGGCGATTTTTTCCTTGAGGTCTCCGGAGAGAGGTTTTTCGGAGCGGCACATCAGCATGTCGGGCTGGATACCGATGGCACGGAGTTCCTTGACGCTGTGCTGCGTTGGTTTGGTTTTGAGTTCCTGCGCGGCGGCGATCCAAGGGACGAGGGTGACGTGAACGAAGATGGTGTTTTCGCGCCCCTGTTCGTGGCGGAGCTGGCGGATGGCTTCGAGGAAGGGGAGGGATTCGATGTCGCCGACGGTGCCGCCGATCTCGACGATCACCACATCGACGCCATCGGAGACCTTGTGGACGGCCGATTTGATTTCGTTGGTGACGTGGGGGATGACCTGGACGGTCTTGCCGAGGTAATCGCCGCGGCGCTCGCGGGTGATGATGCGCTCATAGAGTCGGCCGGAGGTGAGGTTGTTGGCTTGGGAGAGGGGAGCGTGAGTGAAGCGCTCATAGTGGCCGAGGTCGAGGTCGGTTTCGGCGCCGTCGTCGGTGACGAAGACCTCACCGTGCTGGAAGGGGCTCATGGTGCCGGGGTCGACGTTGAGGTAGGGATCAAATTTTTGGAGGGTGACGCGGAGGCCGCGGCTTTCCAGCAGACAGCCGATGGAGGCGGCGGCGATGCCTTTGCCGAGTGAGCTAACGACGCCGCCGGTCACAAAGATGTACTTGGCCATTTCCCCTTACTTGTTCCCCTTCGTTGCGGTGTTGAGTGAATGCCAAGCGTGCGTGGAAATGAGTTTCTGCACGCGTTCGAGGTCTTCCGGCGTGTCGACGCCGAGCGATTCATAATCTGTTTCGGCAACGCGGATGCGGTAGCCGTTTTCGAGCGCGCGGAGCTGCTCCAGGCATTCGGATTTTTCGAGTGGGCCCACCGGGAGGGCGCTGTAGCCGAGCAGGAAGTCGCGGCGGTAGACGTAGAGTCCGATGTGTTTGTAGTAGTGAGCCTTTTCCTGGCGGAGGTAGGGAATGGGGCAGCGGGAAAAGTAGATGGCGTTGCCGTCGATACCGGTGACGACTTTGACGACGTTGGGATTGGTGATTTCGTCGGGGTCCTCGATCAACTTTTTGAGGGTGGCCATGGGCGCGTCCTCGTCATGGAGAAGGCTAAGGACCGCGGCATCGATGGCAGCGGGGTCGATGAGGGGTTCGTCGCCTTGGACGTTGACGACGAGGCGCGCGGCATGGGAGGAGGCGACTTCAGCGGCACGGTCGGTGCCGGAGGGATGGTCGGAGCGGGTGAGGCGGACCTGAGCGCCGAAGGATCTGGCGGTTTGGAGAATGCGATCGTCGTCGGTGGCGATGATGACTTCCGAGAGGTAGCGGGCCTGGGAGGCCTTTTCCCAGACGTGCTGGAGGATGGATTTACCGGCGAGAGTAGCGAGAGCTTTACCAGGGAATCGGGAGGAGGCGTACCGGGCGGGAATAACACCCAAAACGCGGTCAGGCACGTTAGATGATACCACAAAAAGTGTGCGTGATATAATTTGGATGGCGGTGTTCACCGGAGGCTGGGATATGAGCATAGGGAACCGCAGTTGCGCATGCTTCGCGATGATCCTGCTACCCGGCCTGCTGCTGGTGAGTAGCTCGGCTTGGGGGCAGCCGATCGCGGCGCCGGACGAGAGATCACCGGTGCAGAGCCAGCCACGCGTGGCGATTGAGCCGCGGCCGAAACCCGTTGCCGAGAGCAGCACACCGGAAGCGCGGACCCCCAATATTCGCGTCGACACGACGTTGGTGCAGATCAACGTGACGGTGACCACACCACTGAACCAGGTAGTGACGGGGATGGAGCGGGAGCATTTCCGGCTGTTTGAGGACAGGAGCGAGCAGGAGATATTGACGTTCAGCTCGGAAGAAGCTCCGCTGTCGATCGGGCTGGTGTTTGACATCAGCGGGAGCATGGGGAGCAAGCTGCACAAGTCGCGTCAGGCGGCGGCGCAGTTCTTCAAGACAGCGAATCCGGAGGACGAGTTTTTCCTGATTCAGTTCAACGAGCGGCCGGAGATGGTGGTGCCGTGGACGACGAATACGGAAGAGATTCAGAACCGGATGGCGTTCACGCAGGCCAAGGGGCGGACGGCGCTGCTGGACGGGCTGTACCTGGCGATGAACCAGATGAAGAAGTCGAAGAACGCGCGGAAAGCGATTCTGATACTTTCCGACGGTGGGGATAATTCCAGCCGGTACACGGAGAGCGAGATCAAGAACCTGGTACGGGAAGCCGATGTTCAGGTGTACGCGATGGGAATTTTCGAACCGATAGCGGGAAGGGGGCGGACGGCGGAGGAGCTGTCGGGCCCGAGCCTACTGAACGAAATGGCGGAGCAGACGGGCGGGCGGAGCTTCGCGGTGGAGAATCTGAACGATCTGCCGGACATCGCGGCGAAGATCGGGATTGAACTGCGGAGCCAGTATGTGCTGGGCTATTCGCCGACGAACATGCAGAAAGACGGAAAGTACCGCCGGGTGGAGGTGAAGCTCGTGCAGCCGCGCGGACTGCCGCCGCTGCGGGCTTACTACCGCACGGGATACTATGCACCTGCTCAATAGATTCTATTCCTTCTTGCTGGCGGGTCTGCTGATGGTCTGCTGCGTCTCGGCGCA
This sequence comes from Acidimicrobiia bacterium, assembly GCA_016871315.1. Classification (GTDB taxonomy): domain Bacteria; phylum Acidobacteriota; class Terriglobia; order Bryobacterales; family Bryobacteraceae; genus VFZE01. The sequence goes on from VFZE01000077.1 coordinate 8,305, forward strand.
AGAGCAAACCGAGGCGGTGTTCCGTTCCGATACGCGGCTGGTGCTGCTGCACGCGACGGTGCTCAACAATAAGGGGCACCTGGTGACGGACCTGCCGCGATCGGCATTCACGGTGACCGAAAACGAAGCGCCGCAGGAGCTGAAATTATTCAAGCGGGAGGATGTGCCGGTATCGCTGGGGTTGATCATCGACAACAGCGGAAGCATGCGTGACAAGCGGCAGAAGGTGGCGGCGGCGGCGCTGGGGCTGGTGAAAGCGTCGAACCGTGACGATGAAGTGTTCATCGTGAATTTCAATGACGAAGCGTATCTGGACGTGGTGTTTACCAACGACATCAAGAAGATGGAAGAGGGCTTGACGCGGATCGATTCACGCGGGGGCACGGCGATGCGCGATGCGGTGCTGATGTCGATGGATTATCTGAAAGAGAAGGGGAAGAAGGACAAGAAGGTGCTGCTGGTGGTGACGGACGGGGAGGACAACACCTCGTCCACGAGTAACACTTTGGAGAAGCTGCTGGCGCGGGCGCAACAGAGCGAGATACTGATCTACACGATCGGGCTGCTGAACGAGGAAGAGCGGAGCAAGGCAAAGCGTGCGCAGCGTGCGCTGGGGGCGCTGGCGACGACGACAGGCGGGCTGGCCTACTTTCCGAAGGAACTGGACGAGGTGGAGTCGCTTGCGTTGCAGGTGGCGCACGAGATCCGCAACCAGTATATTTTGGCCTATTCACCTTCGATTCAGGAGTTGGACGGGAGCTACCGGCGTATTCAGGTGACGGCGAAGGGTCCGAACCGGCCGGTGGTGCGGACGAGGTCGGGCTACTATGCAACGCCGGATCAGAAGCCGAAGCCGGGCGCGAGCGCTCCGTCGGGGGCGACTCTTTTGAAACCCTGATAATGTTTGCATTGGTTTGGTTTTGGAAGGCGAGCAAGGGGTATCGCCTGCGGCCGTGGATGAGTCCGTATTTGCGTTGGCGGATCGAGACGTATTGGGGGTTGAAGGCGGGGGAGATCGGATTCGGGGAGTTCTGGCGGTTTGTGTGGGAGCGGCGGCGGGATTTGGGGAGGTTTTTGCGGTGGGCGGAGCGGATGGGGTAGCGGACTCTACCGAATAGCTACGGTGACGGGGGGAGAGGAGCGACCGCTCTGTGTGATTACCAGGGGAACGAGGCCGGAGGGGAGGCCGGCGGGGACGGCGGCATTGATTTGATAGAGGCCTGTGAAGCCGGGAGTAAGTCCGGCGAATGCGACGGGGGCGTCTATGCCGGCGAGGGTAACGGTGACCGGCTCGAGAGTTGGGGATAGAGGGGTGATCGGGGTGGAAGATCCGGCAATGGCGCGAGGATCGACCTCGCCGAGGCCGGTGCAGTAGATGACGAGAACATCGCCAGGGTTGGCGGGGGCGCCGGGGCCGGCGAGTTGTTTCGAGCCGTCGCCGCGTGCGACAACGATGATTCCTTCGCCACGGCCGGAGAGGTCCTTGGTGAAGACGCCGGTTTGAGAGGCGAGTATGTTGACGGGTTCAGGAACCGACAGGGCCGTGCCGCGGCGCAGAACCAGTTGATGAGTGGAGTTAATGGGGATGTCGAAGGGGAGGACGGCGTTGAGCTGATTCGGGCTGGAGAAGACGAGAGGGACGGGGCGGCCGGCGAGGGTGGCGCGAGCGCCCTGCAGGGTGAGTGGAAGAGGAAGAGAATCGGCGGAGGCTTGTCCGTCGGCCAAGCGCTGGCCGAAGATGGAGACAAGGCTGCCGGGAGCAAGCGGAGCATTGAGCTGAAAGCTTCCTGCATTGAGGACGCCGCGACTGGCGATCACGGGAGGCTGGTTTTCGGCCGCCTGCAAAGTGCCTGCGATTTCGGCGGCGCCGGCACTGTCGATCGCCACCGCGGTCGGGCCGCCTGTCAGCTGATCAAACCCGGTTTCGATCAGGCCGTCCGGGTGCACGGCGCGGATTCGTCCGTTGCCGTTGTCGGCGATGGCGACCACACCTTGGGGATCAAAAGCGATGCCGAGCGGGAAGGCCAGAGATGCGGCCCTGGCCGATCCGCCATCTCCGGCAAGTCGGTTCAGACCATTGCCGGCGAAGACAGACATCAGGCCGGGCGGTTCCAGCCGCAAGATCTGGTTCAGCCCTTTGTCGGAGATGAGGAGTCTGTGGCTGGCATCGATGGCCAACCCGTGCGGGGAGACCAACTGCGCCTGCTGGCCGGGGCGGCCTTCGCCAGTGAAGATGGCATCGGAGCCGGCTGCGGTGGTGACGATGCCTTGGGGAAGGAGAGTGGAGGAGGCGAGCAGGAAGGCGACCGCCAACCGAGTCAGCATGAGTTGTCCAGGACCGATTTTATCAGCGTATACGGGAGTGGGCTGGGGTTCGGATTTGGCTACATGAGGATGTCTTTGACGAGATTGCCGGCGACGTCGGTGAGGCGGAAGTCGCGGCCGCTGTGGCGATAGGTAAGGCGGGTGTGGTCGAGGCCCATCTGGTGGAGGATGGTGGCGTGGAGGTCGTGGGGGTGGACGGGTTTGTCGACGGCCTTGAATCCGAAATCGTCGGTTGCGCCGTAGGCGATGCCGCCGCGGAAGCCGCCGCCGGCGACGAGCACCGAGAAGCCGTGGTTGTTGTGGTCGCGGCCGTTGTGGAGTTTAGCGATGGCGCTGACCTCGACCGACGGCGTGCGGCCGAATTCGCCGCCTATTAAGACGATGGTGTCCTTGAGAAGACCGGAGGCTTTCAGGTCGGCGATGAGGGCGGCCATCGGAGCGTCGGAGGTTTGGGCGAGATCGGCGTGCTTCATGATGTCGTCATGGTTGTCCCAGGGCTGGCTGTTGCCATAGTAGACCTGGACCATGCGGACTCCGCGCTCGACGAGGCGGCGGGCAATGAGGCAACCGCGGGCGAAGTCGCCCTTGCCGTAGCGTTCGCGGATGGGTTCGGGTTCCTTGGAAAGATCGAAGGCGTCCATGGCTTCCGATTGCATGCGGTAGGCGATCTCCATGGACTGGATGCGGGTCTCAAGTTGCGGGTCCGCGCCGGCGCGGTCCATGTGGAGTTTGTTGATCTGGTGGATGAGTTCAACCTGGCGGCGCTGATCCGCGGGCGTGAGTTTCTGATTGCGCAGATGCTGGATGAGGCGTTCGGGCTGACTTTCGTTGTTCGGCAGGTGGACGCCTTGATGAATGCCGGGGAGGTAAGCGGAGGTCCACAGCTGGGGACCGACGACGGGGAAGCCGGGGCAGAGGACAACGAAGCCGGGCAGGTTCTGGTTGGCGGTGCCGAGTCCATAGGTGAGCCAGGAGCCCATCGACGGATGGCCGGCGATTTGGTGGCCGCAGTTCCACATGAAGAGCGAGGGCTCATGGAAAGGGCGGTCGACGTGCATGGAGCGGATGACACAGATGTCGTCGATGTGCTCGCCGAGCTTGGGGAAGATCTCGCTGACTTCGATGCCGGATTTGCCGCGCGGGATGAACTGGAATGGGGACTTGAGGAGGTTGCCGGTTTTGCGCTCCGTTTTAAGATTGCCGCCGGGGGCGGGGGTGCCGTGGAACTTGGTGAGCATCGGCTTGGGGTCGAAGGTGTCGACCTGGGAGGGGCCGCCGTTGAGGAAGAGATGGATGACGTGCTTGGCGCGCGGGGCGAAGTGAGGGGCGCGGGGTTCGAGGAGGCCGCCGGTTCCGGCGAACAGAGAACGGAGGCCGAGCGCGCCGAAGCCGGCGCCGGCGCGTGTGAGGAGGTCGCGACGGGAGATTTGCATGGCTAGTCGATAAAGAGCAGCTCGTTGGAGCTGAGCAGAGCCTGGACGTACTGCGGCCAGGGGTTGGATGCCAAGTAGCCGAGGCCGAGTTTGGTTTCGGCATCGAGGGGAGCGCGCTGGAACAGGAGACGATAGGCGGCGCGGATGCGGGCGCGGTTGTCTCCGGCAGATTCGAGGCGCTTGAAAAGAGCTTCGGCGCGGGCCTGGATGAACTGGCTGTTGAGGAAGTAGAGCTGCTGGAGCGGGGTGGCTGTATGGATGCGGCCGTCGCTGGTGGAGACGGGGTTGGGGAAATCGAACAGGGAGAGAGTGCCGTCGAGACGGCGGCGGCTGACGAAGCCGTAGACGGTGCGGCGGAGGTGGTTGGCTTCGTTGAGGCGCTGGGCAGCGCCGCCGGAGGTTGTGTCGAGTTCGCCAGAGAGGAACAGGAGAGTGTCGCGCATGGGCTCGACGTCGAGACGGCGGCGGTGGGCGCGCCAGAGGAGCTTGTTTTCCGGGTCGGCGGTGGCGTTGGGTTCCTTTGAGGCGGCGCTGAGGGAGTAGGCGCTGGAGAGCATGATTTCGCGGTGGAGTTTTTTCAGCGACCAGTTGTGCTCGATCAGGCGTGCTGCGAGATAGTCCAGCAGTTCGGGATGAGTTGGGGTTTCGGCGAGGCGGCCGAAGTTGCCAGGCGTGGCGACGATGGGGCGGCCGAAGTGGTACATCCAGACGCGGTTGGCGATGACGCGCGCGGTGAGTGGGTTGGCGGGGTCAATGATGGATTCGGCGAGTTCGAGGCGGCCGCTGCCGTTGGTGAATGGCTTGGGTTCGCCGTTCGACAGGACAGAGAGGAACTGACGCGGGGCTTCTTCACCCAGGTTTTCGCGGTCGCCGCGGATGTAGACGCGGAGGTTTTTCGGCTTGCCGATGTCCTGGATGGTCAGCAGGTAGGGGTACTGCTCGGGGACCTCTTTCTTGCGGCGGTCGAGTTCGGCGCGGAGCGCGTCGAGGTGTTGCTTCCAGTGGGGAGCAAGGAAGCGATCGAGCTTGGCGGCTTTGTAGAAGTAGATGCCGGATTCGAAACCGCGGTGGCGTTCGCCGGAGACAATGTCGCGCCAGAGGAAGTAGTCGTCGCGCTCGAGCGAAAGGACTTCAATGACGCGGACGGTGCGGTTGTCGTCCTTGCCGCCGGTGCGGATGAAGTTTTCCTGGTCGATTTCGTGCTTGCGAGCGATTACCGCAAGCAGTTTTTTCTGAAAGGCGCCGTCGTCGAAGGAGGCGTCACGCCAGCCTTTGAGGAATGGATGTTCGTGCGAATCGGCGGCGAGATATTTTTTCCAGCGTTCGAGGGTTTCGTTATCGAGTGAGGGATCGGGGGCGCCGGTCCGGGCGGCTTTGAGGTACAGCGCGGCGTGAGTGGCGAGGATTTCGGCGAGTTGCGAGGCTTGGCGGTTTTCGAATTCGGTGACTTTCTTTTGCTGGTCGTCGGCGGTTTTCTTGAGGCTTTGATAGCGGTCGACGATGTCCTTGGAGACGAGCGGGTGTTGCGCGGACTTGGTGCTTTCAAAGACGCCGAGCAGGGAATAGTAGTCGCGGGTGGGGATGGGATCAAACTTATGATCGTGGCATTGGGCGCAGGCGACGGTGAGGCCGAGCAAGCCGCGGGAAAGCGCATCGACGCGGTCTTCCTGGAAATTGGGGTTGTTAGCGAACAAGCCGAGGCCGGCGATGTAGCGCTCGCGGGGCTGCATGAGATCGCCGGCGAGCTGGGCCTTGACGAACTGGTCATAGGGCATGTCATCGTTGAAGGCTTGGATGACCCAGTCGCGGTAGCGCCATACGTTGTCGACGGGTTCGTCCTGCGTGGAGTTGAGTTTGTCGTCGGAGTAGCGTGCGATGTCGAGCCAGTAGCGGCCCCAGCGTTCACCGTAATGCGGAGCGGCGAGGAGGCGGTCGACGACTTTGGCGAAGGCATCGGGGGATCGGTCGGCGAGGAAGGCGTCGACTTGTTCGGGAGTGGGCGGGAGACCTGTTAGATCGTAAGTGGCGCGGCGGATGAGTGTGCGGCGATCGGCGGGCGGGGCGGGCTGGAGCTTTTCTGCTTCCAGGCGCGCGAGGAGAAAGCGGTCAATGGGGGTTCGGGCCCAGGCGATGTTTTTGACGGCGGGCGGGGAGGGTTTGGTGACAGGCTGGAAGGCCCACCATTTTTCGGCGGGCTTGGCGCGGACAGCTTCAGGCCAGTGAGCGCCGTCGCGAATCCAGGTGGCGAGAGCTTCGATTTCGGCGGGCTTCAGTTTGCCGGTGGGCGGCATTTTGAAGCGCTCGTGGGTTTGGCGGACGGCTTGTATGAGAAGGCTGGAGTCGGGGTCGCCGGGACGGACGGCAGGCCCGGTGTTGCCGCCGCGCATGAGTGCTTCGCGGGAGGTGAGCTCAAGGCCGCCCATTTTGGCGGTGTTGTGGCAGGCGAAGCATTGGGAGGCGAGGACGGGGCGGACCTTCATTTCAAAGAAGTCGCCGGGCGTTTGCGCTTGGAGTGCAAGCGCGAGGAGGAAGAAGGTTGGAGTGAGTCTGGGCACCTCTAGCCAGACATTTTGTCAAAAAACGAAGCCGTTTGCAGCGCTTTTTCAACGTCCTACCAGCGGCCGAGTATCGACAGCATGACGAGGCAGCCCGGGGAACCCTCTCTCAGACTGTATCCGTTCTGCAGTTGCGCGGCAAGTACTCCTGGCACCTGTCACGTCTAATGGCGCTGCTGCGGCACCAAATCTTCGTCTACCGCTGCTTGTGGCGTTTTCTAGACCACCCGCTCGAGCCTCCGCCTGCGCAGTTAGTGCCCCTGCGCTGTTCGATGACCTCCCGGACGAATCTGGACAGCAGGCTACCTCCTCCGGCCCCCAACCTCAACTCGGGCCCCACGTTTCTGTCGCCTTATCCTCAATGATCACAGCGCAGGCCACAGACCCCATCGACTAATTTGGACAGCACTGGTTGCGTACGCGTTCGGGGTGGAGTGATTCATGACCAGAGACGGGTGTTGGCGAAGGCTCTGCCGGAGCCGGACTTTAAGTAGCGTTCGAAGCTCGTTGCTTGTTCACTGTGGGAGAAGGCGAGGTAGGTTCGCAGTTGCCACGGACGGAATTTCGAGGTGTGCGGGACTCCGCCTTCGTTGTGTTTGGCTAAGCGGGCTTTGAGGTCGCCCGTGAGGCCGATGTAGCGCTGAGCGGGAGCGGACAGGCTTTGGAGCAGGTAGACATAGTGCACATGAGATTTGTGGCTGGGGGTGGGATTGTAGCGCGGGATTGTGTGGGGGAGCCCCTTCGCTAACGCCGAGAGCCCGCCTGCGCTAAAGCTACGGCGGGCAGCCTTCCCCATGTCTCCGGCTTGCCAGCCGGAGCCTTGGCGAAGGCTGGTGGAGGCGGCGGGAGTTTGGCCTTGCCTAGGTGTTGATAATAGGCAACTTATTGATTTTGCGTTGCGCACAACGCTCACAAAGCGCTGGTGTAGCCAAATCTCCGTACAAAAAGGTGTACAGTCCGGATGTTCCTTCGAGGATCTCCATCCCGGATTTAAAATCAAGAGCACAAACGATCGCGCCTTTATCAACGTTCTTAAGGGCCTTGGCTATTAGAGGCGTTCCGTCAGCTAGTCTTCAAGTCTCACGGATGCGCCGGCCGACGATAACGGAAATGGCGGCAGCCAATGCCGCCTCGTTTGGGATAGGACTTCACTGAAACCGGAACCGCCGCGCCACAACCCAGCCCGCTGCCAGCGTCGCCATCGCCATCACCGCCACGTGCGGCAGCACCGCCGAACCCGGCTCCCCGAACAGCATCAAACGGTGCAGCCCGTCCATCGCCCAGCCCGTCGGAAATACCAGCGCCAGCTTCTGCGCCCACAGCGGAGTGATCTCGATCGGCCACCAGCAGCCGCCCAGCGCCGCCATCACGTTCGCCGACGTCACGCCGATCCCGATCACCTGGCCCGTCGTCCTGGCGAAGTTGCCTAACAGCATCCCCAGCGACGCCGCCAGCGCCCCATAGGCAACCATCAGCGCCACCACCGCCCACAAGCTCTGCCCCCAATCCACGCCGAACACCAAACTCCCCACCGCCATCGCAAAGCCAATCTGCACCAGCCCCAGCACCAGCCGCGAACCCCACTTGCCAGCCACGATTCCGCTCCGGCTCACCGGCGTCGCCGCCAGACGCCGCAGCATCCCCTCGTTCCGCTCAATCGTCAGCCAGATCGCCCCGGAGGTGAACATCACAAGCAGCGTAAACATCACCATCGTTCCCGGTACCGACTGTTCAAATCCGGTCGGGATCCTCTTCCGTTGCCCCGCCGATTCCGCCGCCACCGTCAGCAACCGCGGCTTCCCTTCGAGCTTCGCCAGCGCCTCCGCGCTCGCCGCCTGCCCGTCTTTGGTCGCCACGATCAAATCGCCCAGCAGCCCGTACACCGCCAGTTGCACGCGCAGCTTGTCATAATCGGTGCCCAGACCTTCACCCCGCCGCGTGAACAAGAGCTTCGACTGCTTCCCCGCCAGCACACTGGCGGTGAACCCTTCCGGCACCTTCAGCCGCCGCGCGCCCTCTCCGCCATTCGCCACTTGGAACCCGCGCCCCGACAGCTTCTTCTCCAGCTCCTTCCCCAGCCATCCGCTCTCCGTGCCTGCCTCCACCACGATCCTATCCGCGCCGCCTGCCCCCGCCGCTCCGCCCATCCCCTTCGTCATCGTCCCGATGAAATAGAAAAACAGCGGCGGCATCACGAACGTCCACAGCAACGTCTCCCAACTCCGGAACATATTCCGCGTTTCATGCCGCAAAATGAACCACGCGTCCCGCATCATCCTTGCGCCTGCCTCCTGATCCGCTTCCCCGCGGCCCAGAACATCACCGCTCCCGCCGCCGCCCATGCCGCGAAGCCCATTCCCACACGTCCCCAGTCCGGATCGCCGCTGATCAGCCGCTTCAGCATCTCCACCGACCATCCATTCGGTGTCGCCTTGCCCACCGCCGCCATCCATGCGGGCATCGCTTCGAACGGAAAGAAACTGCCGCCCACCATGGTCAGCGGAAACACCACTAGGTTCACCACAATCCCGCCTCCGCGCTGCGTCGACGCCAGCGACTGCAACACCACAAAGATCAAGTACAACCCCGTCCCGCTCACCACAATCCATGTCACTGACACCACGATCCTATCCGCGGGAATCCCTAGCACCCATCCCATCACCATCCCCACCGCCGCAATCATTCCCAGCAGCAGCGCTATCGCCGCCACCTTCGCCGCCAGCAGCGCCCACAGCCCCCGCGGCGTTACGGCCGCCCGCCGCAGCGTACCTCCGAGCTTCTCCTTCCAGACGTCATCGCTCAAACCAGCCGCGGCGAACATCACGCCCAAATACAGCATCCCCGGGAAAAACAGTTCTCCCATATTCATCCCCGCCGTCCGGCTTGTCGACTCCACCTTCGTCTCCACCTCAATCCGGACAGGATTCAGGTATGCGCCCGCATGCTGCGCCGACTTGCTCATCGACATGGCGATCTGCGGAACAGCCGCGATGCTCCCTCCAGCCGATGACGACTGAATCGCCTTCAATTCCTCCCCCGCGATCTGCTGCACATAAAACGCTCCCTCCGCCAGCAGCTCCAGCGTCTCGCGGATCATCCCCGGCATGATCCGTTGCGCCGGATTCATCGTCAGCCGCAGCCCGGTCTTCTCCTGTTTCAGCACCGCCTCCCCGAATCCCTTCGGAATCTCGAGCAGGGCAGACGCCCCGCCCTCCTCTATCCGCTTCCGCCCCGCCTCCGCCTCCACCTCTTCCGTCTTCACCATCTCCTTCATCGGACCCTGCCCGAACGCCGCCGTCACCGCATTGCTCAAGAAACTCTTGTCCTCATCGGCCACCAGCAACAGGCCCTGCGGACGGCCCCCGCCCCGGCCCCCGAACAGCAGCCCGATCGCCAGCGCCACGAATATCGGAATGCCCAGCCAAGCCAGCAATCCCACCGGATCTCGCACCATCCGCAGCAGCTCTTTCCTAGCCCCGCTCATTCCCGCAGATCCTTCCCCGTCAGCTTCACGAACAAACTCTCCAGGCTCGGTTGCGTCAGCCGCGTGTCCCGGATCTCGCATCCGGCCGCGCCCAGCTTCTCAAAAATCGCCGGCAACCGCTTTGACGCCCCCTCCGCCGCCAGCAGCATGGTCTCTCCGTCCGACTGCACCACCTCCAAACCCGCCACGCCCGCCAGCGCCGCCTGCGCCCCATCGAACCTCCCCGTCAACCGCAGCAGATCGCGCTCCCCCAGCATCGCCCGCAGCTCATCCAGGCTCCCCTGCGCGATGATTTTGCCGTGATCGACAATCGCCAGCCGGTCGCACAGATTCTCCGCCTCTTCCATATAGTGCGTTGTGTACAGCACGCAAGCCCCCGCCTGCGCCTGCGCCCGAACCAGTTCGAGCAGCCGCACACGGCTCTGCGGATCCACTCCCACCGTCGGCTCATCCAGAATCACCACCGGCGGGGAATGCACAATCCCGCACGCGAAATTCAGCCGCCGTTTCATCCCCCCGCTGAAGCGCTTCACCGGCTCCCGGGACCGGTCCAGCAGTCCCGTCAGCTCCAGCACCTCCCGCGTCCGCTGCTTCAGCGCCGCCCCCCGCATCCCATGCGCCCCGCCCCAATACGCCAGGTTCTCCTCCGCCGTCAGCTCCTCATATAAGGCCACCTCCTGCGGCGTCACCCCGATCGACTTCCGCGCCTCGGCGCCATCGCGAACCACATCGTGCCCGTTCACCGTCACTCTTCCCCCAGACGGCGTCAACAGCCCCGAAATGCAATGAATCGTCGTCGTCTTGCCCGCCCCGTTCGGCCCCAGCAGGCCGAAAATCTCCCCCCGCCGCGCCGTGAACGTCACCCCGTCCACCGCCGCCAGCTCTCCGAACACCTTCCGCAGTTCCGACACTTCAATCATGAGCGTTCCTTACACTATACGGCTTGGGTCCGGAAAGGTTCGAAAATAGCGACTTTTTCAAAGATTTCTGTTCCGCCCCCCTGGAGCATGTCCTATCTAGTGAACGCCTCCGATCGAGGCAGTGGCCACCGCCGCCTCCGCCCACGGCCAAAACAACAATAACAACAATAATGAGGAATGCCGCAAGAAGATCCGCCTCACCTCCACCGGCGTCGTCGCCGACGCAAGCGGCAATGCCGAAGTGAGAGCCCGCGGGACCCGCCAGAAGCTCAAAGTGGAAGGTGAAGCCAGAGTCGCCGATGGCACTACCTGGTCCGTCCATGTCAATGGAACCCTCGTCGGCGCCATCACCGTCGCTTTCGGTGAAGCCGAACTGGAACTCGACACCGGCGACGGTCAGGTCATCCCGGCCGGCGTCGCCCCCGTCTGCAGCCCGCCGGTGCGCGTATCCAGGTCACCGGCGGCGGTTTCCGCCCCGACACGCGCCTGCAGATCGAAGGCGTCGAACTCGCCTCCACACGTTTCGTCAATGCCGGGCTCCTCGAAGCCGTCCTCTCCTCCCCCACCGAAATGAACGGCCGCCGCATCCGAGTCCGCAACGATAACGACACTGCCTTTTACTTCTCCTATCTCCGCGCCGCGCCCGTCAACCCAAGCTCGCGCCCTCTGCTCGCTTCCACCGTTCCTCTGTTCCCCATCAGAACCTCTTCCGCCGCCACCATCACGCTCCCCGCCGGATTCTCCCCCGCAACCAGCCGCTACGCCGCCTTTGCCTTCCAGAACCCCAATCCCTCCGCGGTGTTTCGCCGCAACGCTATGACGTTATAACGTCCAATGCTACACTGAAGACGATGAGCGATCAAAAGCGCGTCACGGTCTACTTTGATCCCGGCCTCCACAGGGCGCTGCGCGTGAAAGCTGCGCACACAGACCATAGCGTCTCTGACCTGGTCAATGATGCCGTCCGCCGCAGCCTCGCCGAGGATCAGCAGGACCTCGCCGCATTCGACAAGCGCGCCAAGGAGCCCGATCTCGACTTCCAGGACGTTCTGCGGGACTTGAAGCGGCGTGGCAAATTATAGGCTTCTGATCAAGCCTTCCGCCGCGAAGGAACTCGAATCCGTCCCCGCACTGGACAGAAAGCGGATCATAGGCAAGATCCAGCGCCTGGCTTCTGAGCTCCGTCCCCAAGGCTCGGAAAAACTCACCGGTCAGGAAAGATACCGTTTGCGTCAAGGTGACTACAGGGTGCTCTATTCCGTTGATGATCGCGCTTGCGCGATCGTCATCGTGAGAATTGCAGACCGGCGCGAATCGTACCGGTAACACCCTCGCCCGCTGGTTCACCTGCTCCAGCACCGCGAAATCCCCTGGATTCCATACCTGCGCGATCACTTACAGCTTCGGGCTGGCGAGACTGTTCTTTAGTACTACAATCAGAGGTGCGTGCTCCTCCGGCTAAAAATAGAAGGATTCCGCTGCTTCGATTCGCTGGAATTGCGGTTCGGATCCAGTCAACTCCTGATTGGCGTGAATGGGACTGGCAAATCTACCATTCTCGATGCGCTCCACTTGCTGCGGCGATTCATCTTGTCGGGGGACAAGGCAAGTTTGGTATTTCCTAGGGACAGCCACAACCGGTGGCTCTCGAGTGGAAAAGTTGGTTTTGAATTCGACATCTCGGCCGGTAGTGACACTTTTGGCTACCGCCTGCACTTGGACGATTGGGATGATAAGGTGCTCGTCAGCACGGAATGCCTGAATATAAACGGGCAGAGCTGGTTCAATTTCAACGGAAGGCCCGGCGAGGCCTATGCGTCCGTGAAAACCAACGGAGAGTCGCGCCAGTTCCTGGCTGACCCGGAGCGCTCCGGACTCAGCAGCATTTTGGCGGCGAGTGCGCTTCCGCCTGCCTTCGACTCGTGGTTGCGAAACTTGGTCTGCGTTCAGCCGAAACCTTCGGCAATGGGCTCCATAAGCGATCGTCCAGAACCCTATCCGGCGAGGGGCCTCGAAAACTTTGCTTCATGGTTCAGGGACGCTTCTGCTGTGGCGCAAAAGAACCTGAACGAAAAACTACAGGAAGCTCTTTCAGGTTTCAATAGAATCAAGCTGAAGAACATTTCCGGAACAACAAAGGCGCTCACGGTTGCATTCCAAAGTATGAACCGTGAAGCTGTCTTTACATTCGAAGAGCTCTCCGATGGGCAGCGCGTCCTGATCGCCCTCCACGCGCTGATCCATCTTGGTCTGAAGCAGGGATCAACCCTCTGTATCGACGAGCCCGACAACTTCATCGCCCTCGCCGAGATTCAGCCCTGGCTCATTGAGTTGATGGACCAAGCCGAAGAAGTGGGATCTCAGCTAATCATCGCATCTCATCACCCGGAGCTGATCAACCAGATGGCGGACGGCAGTTTGGTCTTGTCTAGGGATGCGAAGGGCCTGATTCGCGCGAAGCCTTACCAGCAAAGCCCCGATATGCCTATCCCGGCAGCCGAATACGTGGCACGTGGGTGGGAGCTTGGCTGAACGATACTCTGAGGTTGTGGCCCTGGTGGAAGACAGGATGCAACAGAATCTTGTACGGCATTACCTGGCCAGGAAGGGTATCAATCACAGGAAAACGCGATTTGTTTCCGCTCAGGCTGGCCAAGGCTCAGGTGAACAGTTCGTTCGCACGCAATACCCTTCTCAATTCGCCGGGCATTTCCCGAATTGCGCCGTCTCGACTAGTTCACCTGCTCCAGCACCGCGAAATCCCCAGGATTCCACGCCTGCGCGATCACGTACAGCTTCCCGCCGATCTCGCGGAGAATCGCGTTATGCACGTGCTGGAAGTTCGCCAGCCCCAGCTCCTCCTTCGCCATGATCGTCGACACCAACTGGTCATTCTCCAGAATGTAGATCGGAGCGCCCTTCGTCCGATCCGGACCGTGCAGCGCTCCCACCACGCCCAAATTCCCCAGATAGTAAATGTCGCAGGGGAACGAGCCCTCCGGCAGCTTCAGCGTCGAAATGTACTGCCCGTGCCGCGTGAACCGGTCGATCTCGGAATTCGGCCGGTCCGCCACGTCGATCCGCTTCGTCCCCGGCGGCACCGTGATCCCATGACCCGTCCCGAACTGCCCCGCCTCTTTCCCTTTCCCGCCGAACGACAAGTCAAACCACGCCGCCTGAAACGGCTTCGTCCCCCGAACCCGCGCCGTCAGCACGTAATCCAGCTTCGAATAACCCGTCGCCACGTACAGCAACCCGTCCAGGTACTCCACATCGGTCGGCACGAAGTTTCCGCCCGCGCGGAAATAATCCTTCGGCGCCGGATGACCCAGGTCCGTCTCCGCCGCCGGCGGCGTCAGCGTGTGCACCAGCTTTCCGTCCACTGTCGTCGTGAACACGCGATTCGATTCGTTCCCCGGAAACGTCAGGTACCGCCCGCCGTCCTCCGCTGTCCAAATGGTCGTGTTATGCATGTTTGTGTTCTTCATC
>VFZE01000078.1 GCA_016871315.1 Acidimicrobiia bacterium
AGCTGGACCGGGGGATCGTGAAGAAGGGGGTTTGGGCGGGTACGGTGTTGGGGGCGGGGGCGGAGGTGGAAATTGTGCACTTTGTGGGGGGCGGGTAACGAATGAGGCGGCGGTAACGCCAAGACGCTGAATCTCCTTAAGAAAGAGAAGTACACGTTCATGGCGACGATCGAGCTGGAGTATCCGGTGCCGGAAGGCTCGGATGTGATGGCGGAGCTGGGAAAGTGCGTGCGGTATTGCCAGGAGGCGCTGAGCTAGGGTAAGACCTGGCGCGTAGATTCGAGCAGGGCTTCCTCGCTGTCTTCCAGGGCGGCGAAGAAGCCGAGGCCGGTGAGGGATTCGAGTTCCTGCACGGTATGGGTGGAGGCGTCGAGTCCCTTGGGGAGGTGCGACGCGTTGGGGATGATGATGGCGTACATGGATTTGGTGGAGCCGTGGATGGCGAGGATGGCTTCAGCGTCCAAGGTTGGGGATTGGGCGGACCGTCGAGGGTGGGCTCGACGACACTGGCGGTTTCATCAGGCGCGGTGGAGGGGAGTTGAATGAGGATTTCCGGGGAGTCGGCGGGGCGCTGGACGGTGACGGCGGCATCGGGCGCGCCGAGGAGTCGCGCGGAGTGGATGAGGTTGGAGAGCGGGGACATGCGGAGCAGGCCGCCGGTGGGCCATGGGAACACGTGGAGGTAGAGTTTGTTGCCCTTGGTGGTGGCGCGGCCGAAGAAGCGGAGGCGGGGGAAGGGGCTGGCGGAGGTTTCCTAGATGGACTCCCCGTAAACGCGCATCCAGTCGCCGATGGCGTTGAGGCGGGTGACGAATTCGTCCTGGATGCGGCCGTCGGGCATGGGGCCGGCGTTGAGCAGGAGGTTGCCGCCCTTGCTGACAACTTCGATCAACATGCGGATGAGGTCGCGGGTGGTTTTGAATTCGGTTTCGTACTTGTTGTAGCCCCAGGAGTCGTTGTTGATGGTGACGCAGGATTCCCAGAGCACGGGCTTCCCAGGCGCGGCGGGGGCGGTAGTCGGGGTGACGCCAGTCCATGATGGAGTGGTAGAAACCGAAGCGCTGGCCGTTGCCCGCGGCGGCATC
Source organism: Acidimicrobiia bacterium (assembly GCA_016871315.1). Taxonomy (GTDB): domain Bacteria; phylum Acidobacteriota; class Terriglobia; order Bryobacterales; family Bryobacteraceae; genus VFZE01. The sequence continues at coordinate 1,086 of VFZE01000078.1, forward strand.
GGCGAGCATCTTGAGCGGATCGCCTTCCTAGGGAGTGATCTCCATGTCGTAGGGGCTGACCTGGCTGCGATAGATGGAGAAGCCGTCGTGGTGCTTGGAGGTGATGACGACGTATCGTGCGCCGGCGGCGGAGAAGAGGTTCATCCACTGCTGGGGGTTGAAGCGGACGGGGTTGAACTGGCGGGCGTAGGCGTCGTATTGGTCCTGGGGGATCTGGAAACGGTGGCGGGCCCATTCGTGGCGGCCGATGACGGCGTAGGGGCCCCAGTGGATGAAGATGCCGAACTTGGCCTCGCGGAACCAGCGAGTGCGCTCCTGGGCTTCCAGAGGAGGCTGGGAGATCCGTACCTGCGCCTGGCAGAGCGAGGCGAGGAGGATAACGAGGATCAGTCTGCGGAGAGGCATGGCTGCTTCCATGATAGAGGGAAGGCAGCCGGGATAAATTACTTAAGTAAGTTGCGGTGCATGTTCTCAAGCGACTGTTGGAACTCGGCGGTCTTGATGGAGCCTTCCTCGGACTGCCGGTCGCGGAGTTCGATCTTTGGGCAGCATTGCTGGAAGAGGCTGACCAGTTCCGGGTCGCGCCAGCCGCGGCGTGCTTCGTCATCGAGGATCCGCATCGCCTCCTCGACGGAGAGGGCGGGCTTGTAGGGGCGGGCGGTGGTGAGGGCGTCGTAGATGTCGGAGATTTGGAGGATGCGGGCAAGCAGGGGGATCTCTTCGCCCTTAATACCGTCGGGGTAGCCGGTGCCGTCCCAGCGCTCATGATGGTTGCGGATGATGGGAAGCACCGGGGAGAGGGTCTTCATGGGGCTGCAAATCTCTTCGCCGCGGATGGTGTGGGAGCGCATGACAACCCATTCCTCCTCGGTAAGCGGACCTTTTTTGAAGAGGATGGCGTCGGGGACGCAAACCTTGCCGATATCGTGGAGGTAACCGCCGCGGTGAAGTGCTTGCAGCTCCGGGCGGGCGAGGCCGAGAGCCATGCCGAGGGCGACGCTGTATTGAGCGAGACGGTCGCAATGGTCGCCGGTGTACTTGTCGCGCTTTTCGACGGCTTGGGCGAGGGCGAAGAGAATGGTTTCGGCTTCTTCCAGCGAGTCAATGGCGGACTTGTTGCGGAGCATGGCGCGGATGCGCGTACGCACGACATCGGGATGAAGGGGCTTGGTGAGGAATTCGTCTGCGCCGGAGGAGATGCCGGCGATTTCATTCTCGACGCCCTGGACGCTGGTGAGCATGAGGATGGGGGTGAGTTGCGTGCGGCGGTTGGATTTTATGCGTTGACAGAACTCCGGACCGCTCATTTCGGGCATCATGAGGTCCAGAATGAGAAGGTCGATTTCCTCTTTTTCGAGGATGGCGAGGGCCTCGGAGGCGCGCTTGGCTTCCAGGACGCGGTAAGGGCCGGCCTTGAGCATCGCCTTGAGAAGGCGGCGGTTAATGTCGAGGTCGTCGACGATGAGGATGGTTTGCTGGCGGCCGGACTGCTCGAGGTCTTTGCCGAGATCGAAGCGGCTGGCTTTGGCGGCTGGGGCCGGCGGGGCAGTGGCGAGGGCCGGCGGAGCCGTCATAAGTGTATTTTTTTCAGTCTTTTGAACGAGCTCGCCTAAGGTATCCTGGGTTGCCATCTGCACCTGCCAAGAACTCCACTCGCACCCGCGGCGCTTGGCAGGCCGGGAAGAGGAGTGCTTCCAGAAGTTCTATCGTCCAGAGGTAGACTAAGATTTAGAGCGAATGCGGGAATAGTGGGGAAGATCACACTATTCCTGAGCCGTACGAAAGGACATTTGGACGATGATTCGGATTGGGGTACTGTTGATGATGATGTCCAGCATGATGCCGGGCCAGGCGATCAGCCAGGGCGAGAGAGACCGCTCGATGAGCTATTTGCACGCGACGCGGAAGCAGCTTCTGGACGCGGTAAGCGGGATGACGGAGGCGCAGTGGAAGTTCAAGCCGGGGCCCGAGCGTTGGTCGGCTGCGGAGATCACCGAGCACCTGGCGGCAACCGAGGATGCGGTGTGGGAGACGGTGGGGAAGGCGATGCAAGCAGCGGCGGCCCCGGAGAAGAAGGCGGAGGTTCAGGGCAAGGACGATCTTATTATGAAGGCGGTTCCGAACCGGAGCCGAAGAGTGCAGGCTCCCGAGCCCGTCCAGCCGACCGGGCGGTGGAAGAGCAAGGCGGAAGCGGTGGCGGCCTTCAAGCAGTACCGGGACCGTACGATTGAGTTGGTGCAGACCAGCCAAAAGGATCTGCGCGCGCATTTCGCGCCGCATCCGTTTCTGGGACTGTTTGACTGCTACCAGTGGACGGTGTTCGCGGCGGCGCATGCGGACCGGCACCTCCAGCAATTGCGGGAGGTGATGGAGGATCCGGGCTTTCCGAAGTAGGGGTCGCGGTTCTGCTTCAGACCGCGGCCTGGAAGGCGCGGGGACGGAAGAGAAACTCGACGATGTTGCCTTCGTGGGGCTGTAGCCAGTCGAGCTTGATGGTGGGGATGGGGCCGATGTTGAGCCGGTCAATGTGACGGGCGTCGATGAAGCGGCGCTCGAGCTGGGAGTCGGCGGTGATGGCGCTGCAGACCAGCGTCGGGCCCATGCGGTGGAGCACCTCTTCCTGCGGGCAGCGGACGACGCTGACAAAGGGGTACATGTACTCGGTGTTGGCGAGCTTGCGGTCCGGGGAGTCGCAGTGGATGACGGTGGGGCGGAGGTAGCCGCAGCGCTCCTTTTCGACAAGGCGGTGGCCGAACTTGGCGGTGACGTGCGTGACGCCGGGCTCATCGAGGGCGGATTCGATGGAGTTCCAGATGGCGCGGGCGGCTCCGGGGATGGTGAAGGCGGCGAGGCTGGCTTCGGGGTCTTCCGGTGATTTGGGTTCGATCGGGCCGATGCGCTCGGCGATGGCCTGGGCGATCTCCTCGGTATGGCGCGAGGCCCATACGCCGGAGCAGTTGATGCAGCCGCGGCCGGAGTTCAAGAAGACGCTGTCGGCGATGATGCCGATGTACTGCTCCCATTTGTCGACCACGTCGTCGCAGAGGACGAACTTGGAGAAGCCGGGGCCGTGGACCTGAACGCGCGGGTCGCCCTTGTAGCGTTCCACCGTGGCGGTGCCGCCAAAGATCATGCAGCGGCCTGCGCGGCGGACCACCTCGGCGCCCATGTCGGCTCCGCCGGGGTAGATGGCGATGGCTTCCTTGGGAATGCCGGCCTGGGTGAAGGCGGAGGCCATGCGGTAAGGGGTCCAGGGCTCCTGCGGGCCGGGCTTGAGGAGCAGGCCGACCTGCATGGGAATGACGGGGAGCCAGAGGGTGTGGACGCCGGGTGAGTTGGAGGGCAGGACGAGCCCGAGGACGGGCGATTGGACCTGGTAGCTGACGGTGACGCCGCGGGATTCGACGCCATAGCCGCGGGTGAGAATGTCGAGGTCGAGGCCGCGGGTGAGGGCGTCGAGAATCTGATCCATGTTCGAAAGCACGAAGTGGTTCTTCTTCATGTTGGCCTTGCACATGTGCTCGGGCAGGCCGGTGGAGGCAGATTGCTGGCGGGCGAAGTCCTCGGGGGTCTGCTCGCCGTCGCCGAGAGGGAGGGAGCCGGAGAGATAGAAGTCAGCAGCCTTCTTCATCATGTTGATGAGGTCGCCGACGGGGATTCCGGTGAGGACGTCGCGGGCGCGCTGGGCGAGGCGGATATCGCGGCCGAGCAGGCCTGTGTTGGCTTGCGAGACGCGAGCCAGCGTGCGGCCGGTTTCAAAATGGACGACATCGTCGGTGTCGAGACTGGTGTAGGGCTGGCCCCAACGAAGAATGGGAATGTTCAACATGGCTAATAAACTCCTACTGTGGTGGAGGCGGCAAGCTTGCGGAAAGGACGGACTCCGCTGACGCCGTCCCAGGGGTATAGATCGCAGGGCGGCTCGCGTTCGCCTTCGTCGCGTTCGAGAAAGCCGGGGATGCAGGTTTCGCGCGTGAGGGTGGTGAGACGGACGCGGCCGGTTTCGCCGTAGCCGACAATGCGGTTGGGATCGTCGAAGGAGACCACCTCAATGGTGGCGCGCGGCTGCGGGGCGTGATAGATGATCTTGTAGTTGTTATGCGGGCCGACGGGCTCCGAGCAAGCCAGGCCCATGAGCGTGTTGCCGTAGGTGGGGGTGAGGTAGACGCCGTTGCCGAGCAGCTCTTCGATGGCGAAGCGGGTGTACTGAGGCGTGAACTCGGTGCCGCCGGCGAAGATGCCTGTGATGCCGACTTCGCGGACGGAGGAGCCGTGATTGGCGAGCTCTTCGGCGAGCGACTCGAGCAGCTTCGGGGTGGTGAAAAGGCACTGGATGTCGTGGCCGGCCTGGAGCGCGGTGATGGCCTGGTCGATGACGTGGGCCTTGTACTTTTCCAGAGCCTCCATCATGCCCCACTTGATGAGCTTGATGACCCAGCGGGGATCGAGATCGACGGTGAAGCAGATGCCGCCGCGGTGCTGGCAGAGATGCTCGACGGCGAGGCGCAGGCGGCGCGGGCCGGAGGGGCCGAGCATGAGCCAGTTGGCGCCGCGGGGGAAGTACTTCTCGGGCAGGGTGCCGGAGAACATCTCGTAGTCGATCTTGAAGTCTTCCGAAGCGAGGCGGGACTTGGGGACGCCGGTTGTGCCGCCGGTTTCAAAGACGAACAGCGGCTTGCCGGCGAGGCCTTTGGGGAGCCAGCGGCGGACGGGACCGCCGCGCAGCCAGTCATCTTCAAAGGGCGGGAACTTGCGGAGATCGGCGAAGCAGTTCACTTCCTTGCGCGGGTCCCAGCCGAGGGAACTGGCTTTTTCGAGCCAGAAGGGCGAGCCGGTAGAGGGGTTGAAATGCCATTCAATGATTTCGCGGACGTGAGCGTCGAGAGCCTGAGCGGCCTCCTGCGTGGTTGGCATGATACCCAACCAGCATATAAGATCGGGGCGCTTTACTGCTTCTTGATCTCGAGCTGTTTGGTGCCGCCGTCGGCGTTGAAGATTTTGACGACGAAGGGCGCGTCGGGCTCGGGGGCGGGTTCGGGTTCCGGCTGGGCGGCGGGTTGCGGCGCGGGAGCCGGGTCGAGCGTCCAACTGGATTGTCCTCTTACCGAGGGGTTGACCTTGATGGAGGAGAGGGTCTCAGTGGCTTTGGCCTGGAAGCCGGCCTTGAACTGGCTGATGCCGCGGTCAAGTTCCTGCTGGGTGAAGTTCACCGCCACGCGGACTTGCGAGCCGCCGATGCCGACCTGGAGCTTGTTGAGCAGATCTTCGGTGCTCTTGTCCTTCTTTGCGCCGAGGGTGAACAGCTGCAACATGCCTTGCAGGCCCTGGCCGAGCTTGACGGCCTCTTCCTGGGTCTTGGTATTGAAGTGGAAGCTGAGGCCGAGACCGCTCTTGAAAGAGACGCCGCCCTCAAAGCTGTCGACCGATTCCAGGATGCTAGGCCCCTTGCCGGGCGGCTGTGAGCCGGGTTCGGAGACGAACCAGAGATCGTTGGTCTGGGCCAGCTGCATGGCTCTGAGGAACAGCGGCGCGGTGGAGGCGGACGGGTCGGCGAAGGCATGATGATCCAGCGCCGCGCGGACCGAGGCCCGGTCGCCCATAATCAGCAGTTGCGGAGAGACAAGAGCCATGGCGATGCCGTCGGCGCCTTTGTCGGCCAGCAGCAGCTCGACGCCGCGGTGCGCGCTTTTCAAGGCGCCCTTGGAGGAAATGGCTTTGCGGACGGCGGCGAGGTCGAACCTGCCTTGCATGGCGATGACGGCTTGCGAATCCTTGTTGGGCGCCTTGGCGGAGCTGGGCACGGTGGGCGCGGAGATGAGAATGCGCTCGGCGTTCCAGATGAAATCCATTCCCTGACCGTTCATGGCGGATGTGAACCCGGCGTTTTTGAATTCCTTTTTGATGCGCTGCCCGAGCGGTGACGCCATGATGGAGGCGATGTCGACGCCAACCAACGCCTTAGCCTTCGGGTGGACGTAGCGCCAGTAGGTGGGCAGAGAAGTGCTCTGCGGGGGCGCGGCCCAGGCGGCGCAGGCAAGCAGAGACAGACCGAGAGTGATCTTGTTCATGAAGCTCTCCACTTTCAACCGTAATAGGATTGATGGAGTGATCCTATCGGGCAAACACCTTAAGAGCGGCACCGAATCAACTTCACGCCTGCGGTGGGGGATTGCGGCACTGCTGTTCGCATCGACGACGGTGAACTACATAGACCGGCAAACGCTGAGCGTGCTGGCTCCGTACTTGCAGGTGGAATTTAAGTGGACGAATTCCGACTTCGCGCTGATTGTGATTGCGTTCCGGGTGGCGTATGCGTTTGGGCAGACGGTGTTCGGGCGGTTGCTGGACAGAGTGGGGACGCGGCGGGGACTGCTGTACATGGTGGGCTGGTATTCGGTGGCGGCGATGGCGACGTCGCTGGCGGCGGGGCTGAAGAGCTTCGCGGGGATGCGGTTCCTGCTGGGTTGTGGGGAGTCGGCGAACTGGCCTGGCGCGGCGAAGGCGGTGTCGGAATGGTTCCCGCACAAGGAGCGGGGCTGGGCGGTGGCGATCTATGACAGCGGCTCGGCGATCGGGGGCGCGTTGGCGCCGGTGCTGGTGCTGTGGCTGTACTCGGTGTTCGGGACATGGCGGCCGGCGTTTCTGATCACGGGTTCGCTTGGGTTGTTGTGGATGCTGGCGTGGTGGCTGGTGTATCCGAAGCAGGGCGGGCCGTACCGGCAGGAAGAGGAGGGCGCGCAACGGACGCCTGTGGCGGGGCTTTTGCGCATGCCGACAACGTGGGGGATTATCGCGGGCCGTACGTTGACGGATCCGGTGTGGTTCTTCATCACGGACTGGTTCGCGGTCTATTTGGTGGCGAAGGGATTCAAGCTGGAGGATACGGTGGCGGGATTCTGGGTGCCGTTTCTGGCGGCCGATTTCGGCAACTTCGCCGGGGGCGGATTTTCGAGCTGGCTGATCGGGCGCGGATGGCCCGTTGCGCGGGCGCGGAAGGCGGTGGTGGTGGTGGGCGGGATTGGGATGGCGACCCTGGCGTTCACGGTGGGGCTGACGAGTTTTGCCGGGATTGTGGCGCTGTTCGCGGTGGCCACTTTTTGCTATGCGGCGCTGTCGACGATGATGCTGGCGCTGGCGGCGGATCTGTATCCCAGCGGGTCGGTGGCTTCGGTGAGCGGAATGAGCGGGACGGGAGCGGGGCTGGGGACGATCCTGTCGACGTTTCTGATCGGCGCGGTGTCGGACCGGTATTCGTTTGAGCCGGTGCTCATTGCGGCGAGCCTGGTTCCGCTGGTTGCGGTTTTGGTGGTGCTGGCCCTGGTGAAGACGGAGGCAACGGCCGCTGATGAACGCGGATGAACACGGATGCGGACTTCACCGCGCGGTCTGCGTTTCTTCCTCCAGCACGTAATCAAACCAGCCGATCATCATTTCTTCCCAGGTTTGCGGGCCCCATTTCACTTCCTTGGTGGGGTCGGGATTGTGTTTGTTGTTGGGCGAGTTGTCGAAGTGGGCGACGCACTCGATCTTGGCGCCTTTGGGGAGTTTCAAGGGTTCGGCGAAGCGGTAGAGGAGCTGCCAGTTGAAGTCGTAGTTGGGGACGCGGAGGATGATTTCGCGGCTGCCGTCGGGGTAGACGGCGGTATAGGTGAAGTCCTTGCCGCGGAGATGCATGTGAGGCATGAGGTCGATGATGCGGACGTCCTGCTTGGCTTCCCAGGTGGAGTGGACTTCATGGTTGGCGTCGCCGGGTGGGATGACGAACCTGGTGTTGAGCGCGGTGCCCGTGTGGGCGCGGCGGGTGACGGGCTGCTTGGCGAAGATGAGGCCGACGTAGCTGCGGTCGGTGGAGGCTTTGCCGGTGGGCGTATAGTGCATCTGGAAAACGAGGTTGGCGCCGGCGGGGATGCGTTTCGCGGTGCCGGGGGGGAACAGCTTGGGTTGTTCGCCGGGGGCGAAGCCGGAGAGCTTCTCGCGCGCGGTGTTGGAAGCGCCGGGCATCTGGATGAAGACGATGACGTGGTGTACGACGGAGCGCGTGCCGGGGCGGATTTCCGAAGCCTGCACCCACATGTCCTTTTCGAAGTTCGTGGGGACGGTGTAGTACTGATACGGGACGACACCGGTGGCGGGGACGTCGACGGGCGCGGGCAGTTCGAAGACCATGTCGGGTTTGCCGATCACCCAGCCGTCGTCGAACTGTGCAGGCGCCGGGAGATGTTTCGCGTCGCCTTCGGGGGCTCCGCTGTCGACCCAGGCAACGACGGTGTCGATTTCCGGCTGCGTGAGGCGGCGCTCATTCGCAAAGTGGCCGTACTTGGGGTCGGCGTGCCATGGCGGCATGGTGCGGGTGACCACCTTCTCCTTGATGGCGCGGGCCCAGGGGCGGACTTCCTTATAGGAGGAGAAGGCCATGGGCGCGGCCTCGCCCTTGCGGTGGCATTCGAGACACCGGTTGTTGAGAATGGGCGCTACGTCCTTTGTGTAAGTGACGGCGGACCAGCCTAGGGATGCGCCGGCGCAAAGAAGCAGGAGTCGCATGAAAACACCTCCCGAGCAGAATCTACCCCGCATGATACACGAGTTGCAGTACCATTGCAGGGATGAACGACAGATCAGATCGACGGAAGTTCTTGCAGTGGGGCGCGGGGATCGGCGTTGCGATGACGGGGTGCAGCAAGACGGAGAAGACGGCGGCCGTGGAGGAGGAAGGGCCGAGCCAGCTGGGGGCGACGATCCGGGCCTATGGGGAGAGGTCGCCGCATGAGAAGTCGGCGCGGTTTCTGCCGGATACGAAGACGCCGGAGGCAGCTTCTTCTCGCACGCCGCTGGCCGATTCGCACGGGATTATTACCCCGAACGGGCTGCACTTTGAGCGGCATCATTCCGGGGTTCCGACGATTGATCCGGCGGCGCACAAGCTGCTGATCCACGGGTTGGTGTCGAATCCGCTGATGCTGACAATGGGCGAGCTGAAGCGGCTGCCGTCGGTGTCGCGGGTGCATTTCATAGAGTGCGCGGGCAACAGCCGGAGCGAGTGGGGGACGAAGGGCGCGCCGGATGTGCGGCAGAGTCACGGATTGGCGAGCTGTAGCGAATGGACGGGTGTGCTGCTGAGCGTGCTGCTGGCGGAGGCGGGCGTGCAGGCGAAGGCGAAATGGCTGATCGCCGAAGGCGACGATCCGTGCCATATGCAACGGAGCATTCCGCTGAGCAAGGCGCTGGACGACATCATCGTGGCGTACGGGCAAAATGGCGAGTCGCTGCGGCCGGAACAGGGTTATCCGCTGCGGCTGGTGGTTCCGGGCTATGAGGGCAACATCAACGTGAAGTGGCTGCGGCGGATCAACGTGACGGATCAGCCGGGGATGGTGAAGGATGAGACGTCGAAGTACACGGAGCTACTGGGGGACGGCAAGGCGCGGATCTTCACGTTCGAAATGGACGCCAAGAGCGTGATCACGTATCCATCGGGCGGGCACCAGCTGGAGGGGAAGGGATTCCATCAAATCACGGGGCTGGCGTGGAGCGGGCGCGGGCGCGTGGAGACGGTGGAGATTTCGACCGATGGCGGCAAGACCTGGAAGAAGGCGGAACTGCAGGAGCCGCGGCATCGCATGGCGTTCACGCGGTTCCGGCTGGGGTGGACGTGGGACGGCGGCGAGGCGGTGCTGGTGTCGCGGTGCACGGATGAGACGGGCTACACGCAACCCACGCGCGATGATCTGATCGCGGTGCGGGGGAAGAATTCCGATTATCACTGCAACGCGACCAAGCCGTGGATGGTGTCGGCGGACGGGAAGGTGACGAATGCGTAAGGCGCTGTTGGTGCTGACGGTGAGCATTGTGGCCGCGCAGTCTGGGAAGTATGGAGTGGGTCGGGCGCCGGCTCCCGAGGAGATCAAGAGGCTGGACTTGACGGTGCTACCGGACGGGACGGGGCTTCCGGCGGGTGGAGGCTCGGCCGCGGAAGGGAAGCTGGTGTATGAGCGGCGCTGCCAGCGGTGTCACGGAGCGGAGGCCAAGGGCGGCGATGAAGTAGCGATGGTGGGGGGGCAGGGGACGCTGCCGACGCCGAAGCCGCTGAAGACGGTCGGCAGTTACTGGCCGCACGCGACGACGCTGTTTGATTATGTGCGGCGGGCGATGCCGTTCAAGGAGCCGGGGATTCTGACGGCGGACCAGGTGTACGCGGTGACGGCGTATATTCTGCAATTGAACGGAATCATCAAGGACGGCGAGAGGATGGATGCAAAGTCGCTGCCGGCGGTGCGGATGCCGAATCGCGACGGGTTCATCCCGGATTCGCGGCCGGATACGGGGCCGAAGGCGAAGAGGTAGGTTAATCGATGGCGAGCGGTGTCAGCTTGCCGTCTTTCATGACGCCGAGGCGGACGGGGCGGGGCGGGCCTTTTTCGGGGACGGAGAGTTCGACCCAGAGTTGTTCGCCGTTGGGGCGGATGGAGGGGTCGGGGATTTTCTCGGGGATGAAGAAGGCGATGGGTTGTTCCAGGGAGAGAAGGCCGCCTGGAGTGGTCACCGTGCGAAGGCCGTGAGGATCTGGGGTTCCGGTGAGCTTACCGCCGTTGATACTGAGCTTGACGGGCCCTTCACGGGCCGCCAGGACAACGCGGAGGCTGACGTAGCGGCCGCGGATGGGCAGGTCGGGGTCGTAGGGAACGGTTTGCGCCCACACGCGTGCGAGGCGTGAGCGGTCCACGAAGTAGTTGCCGGCGATGGCGGCGATGATGAGGATGTGAAGCAGGCCAACCAGCAATCCTGAAGTGAGGCGGTTCATGCAGTAGCTCCGTGGATGCGGGCGATGAGGCGGCGGCGCGCCTTTTCCAGCAGCCAGCCGCCGAGCAGAAACAGAATGCCGAGCGAGACGAGAGAGAAGGAGCGGCCGAGCTTATCCATGAGGGTGGAGAAGTAGAAGGCGAGCACGGTCATGGCGAAGCCGGCGACGCCGAGATTGATGCGTTCCGGGCGGGCCTCCTGCAAGCCCCAGGTGGTGAGGGCGATGGCTCCGGCGGCGCACCAGAGGTGGAGGGCGAGGCTCCAGTTGTAACGCGAGAGAAAGACGAGCGCAACGGCCCAGGCGGCGAAGGGAAGGATGACCCAAGCGCTGGCGCCGCGGAGTAAGAAGGCGAGCAGGCAAGGCAGCGCCAGAGCGATCAGCCATTGCAGGGCGGAGGGGAGCGGGTGGGATGTGTTGTACCTTTCCGCAGCGAGGACCGCGAGCCAGGCAAGCGGGAGCACGGCAATGGAGCCGATCACGCAGAGGGCGTTTCTTGAGGCCGAGGAATGGCCGGGCAGGAGGGCTCCGATATAAACGAAGGCCAACAGTAGAAGAAAGGGACAAATGACAAGCGAGGAAGAAGAGGAGTAAGGAACGGACCATTCGCTGACGATCCAGGCGGGGGCGAGGAGCGCGGAGGCGACGAATTGCGGCCAGTCGCGGAGGAGAGCAGCGCCAGCGGCGGCGCCGATGGCCCAGAAGAGAATACCCTGTGGCCAGTGCGCGGCGAGATGGAAGATCTGGCCGGTGAGGGCGATGGCCGCGCCAAGGGCGACGGTGCCGAGTGCGTGAAGGGCTACCGAGAGCGCATGCCAGCGGGAAGCGACGGCGGCTCCGGCGAGGTGGAATCCGGCGACCATGGAGAAGACGATGGCCATGCGCTGGGCGGGCGAGAGGGAGTCCCAGTGGGCGGCGACGAAAAGCAGGATGCCGGCGCCGATCAGCAGCGCGCCGAATGCGAGGGCGAGGAGGACGGGCCAGCGGAAGCCGGAGGCTTCCCCATTGCGGCTTTCGTACCGGCGGATACGTTCCGCGATTTCGGGATCGAGAAGCCCTTCGCGGGTCCAGTCGTCGAGTTTGCGGTTCCAGTCCCGGGACATCGGCGCCGAGCAATTATAGCAGCGGTGATCTGCTCTAGGCCAACCATTTTGACAGGACCACGGAAAGCTGATTGAGGTCGAAAGGCTTGAGCAACAGGTCGTCAAGGCCGGACTTTTCCAGCCACTCGCGGTCGACGGTGACGGAAGCGGCAGTGCAGGCGATGACTGGTGTCCGCAGTCCGCCGGACTCCTGGCGGCGGATCTCGCCTGTCGCTTGAAAGCCATCCATTTCGGGCATGTTCAGGTCCATGAGGATGAGCGAATAAGCAGTACGCGCGGCCGCTTCGACGGCTTTGGCTCCATCGGATACGACATCGTAGTCATAGCCCAGTTTTTCGACCATCTTGGTGGCAACCAGCCGGTTCACGGCGTTGTCGTCGACGATGAGAATCCGGCGAGGCTGAGAACAGCCGAACGAAAGCATGACAAGCCCAAACTAACCGAAAGGGGAGGGGGTAGGGTATCGGCGGGGCGCTCGTTTTCTTGTAGTCTAATCACCGAGGCTTCGTAGTGCGGCTGGCCGCCAAATCTTCGATGGTCTTCAGGAATTGATCAGATTCCATGAATTTGTCGAAGAATTCCGAAAGCCCAAGCTGCGCGGCGCGGTCGCGGAATGGCTGGCTGGCGAGGGAGCTGAGGATAATGACGCGGACCGGCAGCGCTTTTGTCTTGATGCAATTCACGACATCCCAGCCGGTACCTTCCTCGAGCTGGAGGTCGAGAATGACAACATCGGGAATGTGTAAGGAGATTTGCCGACAGGCTTCCGGGGCTCCAGCGGCGAAGCCGGCCAGTTGGATACCGGGGATGGCGGAGAGGGCTTGCCGAAGCTGATCGCGAACGATCTCGGAGTCCTCGACATGGTAGATGCGTATCACCCCGTCCTGAGGATGAGGGTATTCGTACGGGAAGAGAATCGGCGAACCCCGGCAAGTTGTGTAGGATAATCGGAAGGCGCTTGTAGGCGGTAGTGCTATCGCGTGTCAGGGGAGCAGGGAATGTTCGAAAGCGTATCTGGTGAGTTCGGAATTGGTACGCATGCCCATTTTTTCCAAAACCCTGGCGCGATAGGTGCTGATCGTTTTCACGCTGAGAGAGAGCTCAGCGGCGATCTCGGAGACGGTTTTGCCGGCGGCGATGGCGATCAGCACGGAGTATTCGCGGGTGGAGAGTTGCTCATGGAGAGGGCGGCCGGTAGGGCGTTGCAGGGCGTTGACCATGGCCGCGGCGAGTTTCTCGGAGACAAACTTTCCGCCGGCATGGAGTTTGCGGATCGCTTCCACGAGCAGATCGGGAGCAGCCTCCTTGGTAAGGTAGCCGGCGGCGCCGGCTTGAATGCAGCGGAGGCCCATCTGCTCCTCCGGATAGACACTGAGAACGAGGATGGGCAGGTTGGGGAAGCGCAGACGGATGTCGGAGATGAGTTCCACGCCGGAGCGGCCTGGCATGCTCATGTCTAAAACGGCGACGTCGGCGTGGTGCTGGTCGAGCAACTCCAGGACCTGGGAGGCGTTGGAGGCCTCGGCGGCAACGCTTAGTCCGGGAGCACCGCTGACAATTTGGCTGAGCCCCTTCAGGACAACGGGATGGTCATCGGCGAGAAGTACGGAGATCATGAGTGGGCGCTCCCGGAGGAGGAAAGCGGGACCGTGAATGGAAACCGTGCCTCGACCAGGGTTCCTCCAGCCCTTCCGGGTTCGAAGGAGACTTCACCGCCGGCCATGCGCGCACGCTCGCGCATGCCGAGCAGGCCGAGCGAGCCGGCGCCAGCGGCGGCATCGGCAGGGAGGCCGACGCCGTTGTCCTCCACCTGGAGGCACAAGTCGCCGTCCACGGTGCCGATGGAGATCCAGACCTGATCGGCGCGGGCATGGCGGGCCACGTTCGTCAGGGCCTCCTGGAGGATGCGGAAAGCGGCGACAGTGAGGGGCTCGGGAGGTGAGATCTCTTCCAGGCGGAGGTGGCATTGGATGCCGGTACGCCGCTGGAACTCGCCAACCTGCCATTCGGCGGCGGCGGCAAGACCGTGGTGATCGAGCAAGGCGGGACGCAACTCGGTGGCGATTCTGCGGATGCTGTCGATGGTTTCCACAATGAGCTTGTCCATCTCCTGGAGATGAGGAGTAGCCTGCTCACGAAGTTTCTTGGGAATGAAGGAGAGCTCCATTCTGATGGCAGTGAGGTACTGGCCGAGCTGATCATGGATTTCGCGGGAGATGCGGGCGCGCTCCTTTTCCCGGATGGTTTCCAGGCGGGCGGCCAGGGCGCGCAGGCTTTCACGGGAAGCCAGCAATTCCTTTTCGGCGTTCAGCCTTTCCATTTCAGCGGCGGCGCGGATGGCAAAAACCTGGAGAACGGAGCCGACGAGATCCGGATTGGGGATCGGGCGGCGGAATAAAACGACGATCAAGCCGGCCACGGAACCGGAGGAGTCCCGCAACGGACAGCCGGCGTAGCCGTCTACGGCCATATCGCGCAACAGGAGATCTTCCGGGAACTGCCGCACGATGCCGGAGGGGAAGAGGCAGAGATCGCTGCCGACGACGCTTGCGCACGGGGTTCCGGCCAGTTGGTATTCGAAGTTATCCGCAAATTGTCCGTCGGCGTAGACCGCGGAAGTTTGAACAGAGTCCAGGGCGGGCGGGTTCGTTTTGCCGACAAAGGCGAAATCGGCGCCCAGCGCCTGGCCCAGGTGCTGCACGATTTCGCGGAAAAAGCTCTCTCCCTTTCTGGCGGAAACGCCCTCGGCCAGGTGGCGGATTCCCATTTCGACGCGCTTTCTTTCGGTGATATCGGTGGAAACTCCGCAAATGGCGTAGGGATCCCCGGCGGAGTCGAACAAGGGGAATTTCAGAGAGAGGAAAGTATGGATGGAATCGTCCAGGGGGACGGCCTCTTCAAACTCCATCTCACGCCGTGTCTCCAGCACGCGGAGATCGTTGGCGCGGTAAATATCGGCCCATTCCTTGGGGAGAATCTCGTGATCGGTTTTTCCGATCACCTCCTTCTGGATCCGTTCAAACTGTTTGTCGGCCATGAGGTAGCGGCCTTCGAGATCCTTCACGTAAATGACGGCGGGACTATTCTGCATGATGCTTGAGAGGAACTGGCGGTTTTCACTAAGTTCCCGTTCCGCCTTGCGCCGCCGGCGGCTCGATAGAACCAAGCCGGTGATCACGAACGCCTGCAAGAGCAAAAAAGCAAGCAGGCCCAGTATCTGCCACTTGTAGCGGTAGTAAACGGAATCGGGCCTGTTCACGACGATGCTGCCCTGCGGGACAAGGGCCTCGTCAATACCCCACCGTTGCAGTTGTTCATAGTCGAAGACGAAGGTGTTCTTGTCGTCGAGGGTGAGGGGAATGGCCGCCGGCGATACGCCATCGAGAATACGCGCGCCGATCTCCCCAGCCAATCTGCCGTGACGGAAGCCTTCCTCCGCGCTGCCGGCGATGATGCCTTGGCCGAGCTCGCTGATCGAAGGGCTGTAGACGGGGGCGCGGGAGGCTTGCGCGAGCCGCCTGTGGACAGTTTCGCCAGAATAGTACCGGCCCCGGTTATCGCGATGGAATCCGGAGAGGAAGACAAGCGCCTGGTCAGGCGCCTCGCGGAGGCGGCGCTCGATCTCTGGCAGGCTTTGCCTGGCGCCGTCAAGATGCTCGAAAGTAAGCGCGCGGCGCTGGCGAACAACGGCAAGATCCCGCGCGACGGCGGCGCCCGCGGGTGAGTTCTCGGTGACCACCAGCAGATGGCGTGTCGCGGGATGAAAGGAAAGCGCAAGATCGAGCAGGGCGGTTGTGCTGAAGGCTTCCGCCACGCCGGTGAATACGGACCGATCCGCGGTGGCCAACACTCCTGGTTGGTTCACGCCGCTGAAGACCACTGGGATTGCCGGGAAGAGGGAGTCGTGGTTCCGTAGCAGGAACTGGAGCGCATCGTCGTCGGTGCTGAAGATGAGCTGAATCGGCTTGCCCGAGTACCTCCGCCGGTAATAATCAGGCAATCTTGCGAGTTCGTCCCCGAACCTGGCGGCGTCCATGAATTCGATCCAAACGGTGACGGGGTAGGGAAGCCTTTCCAGGACCGAGCGGATCCCCACGATCTGGTTGTCGGTCCACGGAAAGCCGGCGCAGTAGGAATTGAGAATCAACACGTCGGCTTGTTGCCGCTGGCAGAAGGCGGGGACGGCCAGCAGGGCGAATGCGAGACTGAGAAGTGAGATGCGGGCGCGCATCCGATAGACCCCTCCGGCTCAGCTCATCAGGCGCATGCAACTCGACACACGCACTACCAATGTTACACCCGATTAGGGTCCGTGAGAATGGCCTATTGTTCGCGCTGAGGCGGGGGAGCGCCGCGCCAGCGGTATTCGGCGGCGATGGCGCGGAGCAGCTCTGTGATGAAGCCGCGGTTGTTGTTGGCGTTGATGAGAATGGCCGCGCCCTGGCCGGTTTGGGCGTTGGCGATGAGCAGGGCGTCGAAGCCTTGATCGCGGCCGCCGTGGCTGAAAATGACGTTTCCGGCGCGGATGCCGAGGGCGGGCCCAAGTCCGTGAGCGCCGCCTTCGTGGTGGGCCTGCGCGGTGAGCATCTCAGTGGTGGTCTCCCTGCTGAGCACGCGATTGGATCGGCCGGCGAGGCTCTTTGGGATTTCGATGGCCCAGCGGGCGAGGTCGGCTGCGGTGGTCCAGAGTCCGGCGGCGGCCATTTCCGGATAGGTGTGGAAGCGGCCCACGACTTTGCGGCCGTCGGGCAGATGGCCTGTGGCGGCGCGGGCGGCCCAGTCCGGCGGGAGCGGCTGGCGGTAGGTGCTGGTCGACATGCCGATGGGCTTGAGGACAAGCTCGTGGGCGAGATCCTCGAACGGCTTGCCGGAGACGTCTGCCATCAGCAACTGGGCGACGGTGTAGCCGCCGCCGGAGTAACGCCACTTGGAGCCGGGGCGCATGTCGGCTCTGACAGGGCTCGTGTTGGCGGGTGGCGCGCCGTCGAGCACCTGCACGGTGGTGGGAAGGGGGGTACCGGCGGCGTAACCTGGGAAGCCGTGGACGGTGAGTCCGGCGTTGTGGCTGAGGAGGCGGCGGAGAGTGACCTTTTCCTTTTCGGTGTGCTCGGTTCCGGGGAGCTTCCAGGATCTGAGGCGCAGGTTGACGTCGTCATCGAGAGAGAGCTTGCCGGTTTCGACCAGCTTGAGGGCGACGGTGGCGGCGACCGGCTTGCTGACCGAGCCGGCCTGGAACAGAGTTCCGGCGGTGGCCGCGGCGCCGCCTTCCTCGATGTGGCCCCATGCTTTGGACCAGGCGAGCTCGAAATTGTCGATGACGGCGACGCTGACGGCGGGAACTTTGTGTTCGCGCATGCGGCCGGCGAGGGTGTGGGTTTTGCCGAGTTCCGCCTTAGGGACTACGGAGGGCAGCAGACCGTTTTCGATGCGGCGGATGCGCTCCTGATGCTGGGCGGGAGAGGGGGAGGCGAGGAAGGCGAGGAGGAGGAGCAGGCGCACCATGCGCCAATTATAGGTGGTTGGTGGGCCCTGTAGGATTCGAACCTACGACCAACGGATTATGAGTCCGCTGCACTAACCGCTGTGCTAAGGGCCCCTGGAACCGCTTGCTGACGCGCGCGGCTCGGTAACAAGCTATGGCGCGGTTCTTCCGCTCCGTAAGTTATTTTTGCACAGTTTGCAGGTGTCAGAAGTCGTAGCGGAGGGCCATTTGCATGATGCGGGGGCTGCCGGTGGTGGAGGAGATGCGGCCGAAGGTCTGGGGCGTTTGGATGTTCAGGCCTGGGGTCGAGAAGTTGACGTTGTTGAATGTGTTGTACATCTCGGCGCGGAAGGTGATGGCGTGGTGCTCCCAGATTTTGAAGCGCTTGATGATGGAGGTGTCGATGTTGAAGAAGCGCGGTCCGCGGAAGGCGTTACGGCCGGATGAGCCGATGCCGCCGGGAACGGGGACGGTGAACTGGGCCAGATGCTGGGGAGTGAAGAAAATCACTCCGTTGCCGGTGCGCTGCGCGGAGCCGATATTGCGGGGGCCGGAGTAGTCGGCCCAGGAGTTGATGTTGGCGGCGGTGGTGGCGACACCGGAGGAGACGGTCATCGTGGGACCAGAGGTCCAGATGCCGAGAAGACCGAGTTCCCATCCGCCGACGAAACGGTCGAGCCAGCCGGGGATGTTGCCGCCAATGGCGCGGTTTCTACCGAAAGGGAGGAAGTAGCTGCCGGTCCAGCTGGCGCTGTGGCGGCGGTCAAAGTCGGCGAGGCCCTTGCTGAGGCGGAGATGGAAGCTATCGATGGGCTGGTTGAAGCCGGAGCCGTCGGTGGAGTTGGTGTCGATTGTCTTGGACCAGGTGTAGTTGAGGCTGAAGCGGACCGAACCGGTTTGGCGGCGGAGGCTGAGTTGCATGGAGTCATACCAGGAACGGCCGGCGTTGGTTGCCAGCGGGAGGGTACCGAACTGGGGGAAGTTGCGGAGGTAAAAATCGTGCAGGCCGGCATTGGGGTAGCGGGTGAAGTTGTTGGTGTCGATGATCTGCGCTGTGGCGCCGATGGCGCCGAGGTCCAAGTTGTTGGCGACGGCGCCGGTGATGGCGGCGTTGACCGAGCCGAACATGCGGACGAAGACGTTGCTGGCGGGCACGGCGGGGCCGTTGTTGCGGCCGCCGTTGCGGAACGCGGCGAGCTGATTGAAGTCGTCGAGGAACTGGCCGCCGATCTTGAACTGGTTCATGTTGAGGTCGGCGAGGAGTTTCAGGCCGCGGTTGCCGACGTAGCCGGCCTCGAGCACGGTGCTGCGGAAGAGTTCATGCTGGACGGTGAAGTTCATCTGCATCACGTAAGGAGTGCGGAAGCTGGGGTGGAAAATGGCGAGCGTATTGGTGCGTGTGACATCGGGAGTGAGCGCAGGGCGGGACGGGGGCGCGGGAAAGGCGGGACGGTCGCCGATGCGGATGTCGCTGTTGGCGGCCTGGTTGGGGAAGACCTGGCCGGGGAAGGAGAAACCTGGCATGGCGGAATCGACGTCGTTAGCGGTGGCGCCGATGACGCGGTCATAGAAGATTCCCCAGGAGGCACGGATGGAGGTCTTGCCGTTGCCGCGCGGATCCCAGGCAATGCCGACCCGCGGGGCGAAGTTATTCCAGTCGTTGCCGAACCACTGGGCGCCCTTTTGTATGGTGACATCGCGGAGAGAGCCGGCGGGATGGATGAGAGCGGCCTGGACGACGGTGCCCTGGATGCCGTCGCGCTCAAAGGGGACGCCGTAGAATTCATAGCGCAGACCGAGGTTGAGCGTGAGGTTCGGCCGGACGCGCCAGTCATCCTGAAAGAAGAAGGTGTAGTCGTTGAATTTGAAGTTGCGGACGCGCGGGGTGCCGGCGGGCTGGAACTGCTGGAGGTCGGAATAGAAGGTGTTGGAGATGGAGGAGAGCCTGCCGGTGAGGTCGTTGTAGTAGTTTTCGAAGCGGGTGCGGTCGGCAGTGGCAATGGTGGCGGCACCGGTGGGTCCGATGGTGGAGTCGACGTTGCCGAAGTTGCGCGAGAGATTCAGATTGGGCCAGATGCCGGCGTCGGAGGACTGGAACTGCGTTGTGCGGCTGATGCGGGTTCCGGTCTTGAAGCTGTGGCGGCCACCGAGGATGGAGAGATTATTGGTGAATTGGTCCACCGGCGAGTTGCGGCGGGAGCCGGTTCCGGAGGGAATGGGTGCAGTATAAAGGTTGGGGACGACGACGGCCACGGGAGGACGGACGCGGACAAAGTCGACACTGGCCTCCTGGTGGCCGGCGACGAATTCATTGACGAGCCAGGGGCGGATGGTCCAGTTGGAGCCGGCGGCGAAGCCCCAGCGGACGCCGCCCTGGGTTCCGGAGGGCATGCCGGGATAGGTGGGATCGGCGCTGTTGAGGGCATCCCAAGAATAAGTGCGAAAGCGTGAATGGCGGTACCAGACGCGATGACCGCTGGTGAGGTTGTAGTCGGCCTTCGCGGTGATCTGGTTGTTCTGGGAGGGAGTGGGGCTGTTAAAGCGGAAGCCGGCGGTGTTGAAGGTGTCGCCGACGTCGAAGTTATTGGGCAGGGGAAGCAGGTTGAGCGGCTCGGCGACCATGGGATCGACGCCGCGGCGGCGCGGGTCGTTTTGGAGGATGTTGAAGCCGCGGACTTCTGTGGAGTTGGGGACGCGCCAGCGGTAAACACCGGCCTTGGCTTCCGGCGTCAGGACGGTGCGGTTGCGGACGGTTTCCTGGGCGGTGTGGATGCGCTGGTAATTGAAAAAGAAGAAGAGCTTCTCGCGGCCGTTGAGGAGCTTGGGGATGATCACGGGGCCGCCGAGGGAGCCGCCGAACTGGTTCTGGATGAACTTGGGCCGGGCCTGGCCGCTGATGTTGTTAAAGAAGTTCGAGGCGTTGAGGAGGGTGTTGCGGTGGTACTCGAAGAGGTTGCCGTGGAAGTCATTGGTGCCGGAGCGGGTGATGAGTTCGACCTGGCCGCCGGCGTTACGGCCGAACTCGGCCTTGCCGCCGTTGGTGACGATGCGGAACTCCTCGACGGAGTCTGTATTGGTGGCGTTGAGGGCGAGGCCGAGGCGGGGGAGGACGGAGTCATTCACATCAATGCCGTCCAGAGTGTTGTTGTTGGCGCCCTGGCGCTGGCCATTCACGCGGGAGAAGCTGGGGTCACCGGGGTTGATTTGAATGCCGGGCTGAAAGACGGCAAGGGCGATGGGATTGCGGGCCAGCTGCGGCAGGGTGTCGATATCGCGGAGCGTGACGGAGCGCTGGATGGTGGCTTCGGTGGTCTGCACGCGCACGGCCGCTGACTCGACGATGACGCTTTCGGCAACGGCGCCGACCTCGAGCGTGACGACCTGGCTGAGGGTGATACCGACGTTGAGCTCGATGTCCTTCACGGTGGCCGTTTTGAAGCCCGGGGCTTCCGCGGTCAGCGTATAGGTGCTGGGCTGAAGGGTGGGGAAGATATAGAAGCCTTCGGTGTTGGCTTCCGAGTCGATGCGGGCCTGCGTGCGGTTGTTGACGAGCGAGAGCTTGGCGCCGGGAACCAGAGCGCCGGAGGAGTCCTGAATCAGCCCCTCAATTCGCCCGGTGGGCACCTGCGCGGACATACAAAGCGCGATCGCCAAAACTAAATAAGCCAGACGGCAGGAATAGATGGTCATTGAACCCCTCCCCTAAGTGGCATTTCCCAACTTCGGCAAGTATACACCCGGCATCGCCGTTTGGTTGCCGGATTTTAATGTAAAAAAGCCAAGGCCCAGGATTCCCCGATACCTTCCAGACGCGCGTTGGAAACCTGTCCCCAAACGGGTGAGGCAATCAACAGACACAGCGCGAAGAGAAAAAGCAGACGGATTGCGTAGTAGCGATTCATTTCTTTCCCCTGTCCACAAAATTAAGACAGACCCCCGCCTCTTTGGAAGACGGGGACCATCCAACTCCTGTAAAGGGAGCCTACCGCGTTCGAAGGTGCAAGTAAAGGGGGG
>VFZE01000079.1 GCA_016871315.1 Acidimicrobiia bacterium
CCCAAAAACCGAAGAAAGGAAGTCGGCCGCGATGCGGCCTCCTCATCTTCATTTTTCAGGATCATCTTGTGTTGGAAACGGCTGCCGCTTTCAGGATCATTCTTGGATTAGAAAATGCTCCCCACCCGATGGAGCTTCATCATAATGGTTGTGTGGAGGACTATGCCAACATGTTTTACATAAATGATATCATGTAGGCATGATACGGACTCAGATTCAAATGACCGAGCAACAGCAGGCTGCCCTGAAGGGGATATCCGCGGCTACCGGCAGGTCGATTGCGGATCTGGTGCGTGAAGGGATCGAGAAGGTGATCTCTCAGTGGGGCCGTCCGGACAGGGAAAAGCAGGTCGAGCGCGCGATTTCGCTGGCTGGCCGCTTCGGTTCAGGGAGTTCCGATGTGAGCAAAGATCACGACAAGCATCTGGCGGAGATCTACCGGTGAAATTGATCTTCGTGGACACCTCGGCGTTCTATGCGGTGATGGATCGCGACGACAACAACCACGATATGGCGCGGTCGAGCTGGCCGGAGCTGATAAGAGACCAGCGGCTTCTCACGAACAACTACGTGCTTGTGGAGACCACGGCCCTGATTCAGCACAGGCTAGGGCTGGCGGCCTTGCATGCTTTCTCAAACGATGTACTTCCACTGCTTCGTGTGGAGTGGGTAACGGAAGCCGGGCACCGGTCGGCGCTGGAAGCACTGCTCACGGCTGGACGGAAGAAGCTCAGCCTCGTAGACTGCGTCAGTTTTCAAACGATGCGGGAGTGCGGCGTGAACTCGGCGTTTTGTTTTGACACCCACTTCAAGGAGCAGGGGTTCCAGATAGTACCCTAAGAAAGCCGGAGGCAGCTAGAGAAAAGGCGTGGGGATACGATCGGCCGGGCCGTTGATCCCGCTACCCCACCCTGTGGAGCTTCATCATATTGGTGGTGCCTGGGCGGCCGATAGGCTGGCCGGCGACGAAGACGACGGGGTCGCCTTCCTTGAGCCAGCCGAGTTCGCGGAGCTTGGCGTCCATGCGCTCCATCATTTCATCGGTAGAGGAAAGGTTGGGCTCCTGGATGGCGCGCGTGGCGTAAAGGACCGAGAGCTGGCGGGCGACGCCAGCCGAGGGGGTGAAGGCGTAAATGGGTACCGAGGGGCGGTGGCGGGCGACGAGGCGGGCGCTGGTGCCGGTTGAGGTGAAGACAATGATCGCGGCGGCACGGAGGATACGCGAGGCGTGGTAGGCGGCGTCGGCGACGATTTCCGCCTGTGCGGGAGTTTCACCGTAGTTGACTTCGCGGTGGTTGGTATCGTGGCGGGAGGATTCGGCTTCCTTGGCGATGCGGGCCATCATGGTGACGGCTTCGACAGGATACTTGCCGGCGGAGGTTTCCGCCGAGAGCATGACGGCGTCGGTACCGTCGTAGATGGCGTTGGCGACATCGCTGACTTCGGCGCGGGTGGGGTAGGGGTTCTCGATCATCGACTCGAGCATTTGCGTAGCGGTGATGACGAACTTGCCGCGGCGGCGGGCGCGCTCAATGATCGACTTTTGGATGAAGGGGACCTTTTCGAGCGCCATTTCAACGCCGAGGTCGCCGCGGGCAACCATGACGCCGTCGGCCTCTTCGAGGATTTCATCGAGGCGTTCCCAGGCTCCGGGCTTCTCAATCTTAGCGACGATGGGGACGCTGGATTCGTGCTCGTCGAGATAGTGGCGGAGGCGGAGCAGATCCTCGCGGCGGCGGACAAAAGAAAGAGCAACCATGTCGATGCCGGCCTCGAGACCGAACTTGAGGTCGGCCATGTCCTTCTTGGTGAGTGAGGGCGTGGAGACCTGTACGCCGGGGAGGTTGATGCCCTTACGGTCGGAAATGGGACCGCCGGAGACGACTTCGCATTTGGTCTGCACGCCGTCGGACTTGAGCACCTTGAGTTCGACGCTGCCATCGGCAAGCAGCACACGGTCGCCGGATTTGACGTCCTTGGCGAAGTCGGGATAGTTGGTGGAGGCGATCTCGGTCGTGCCCATGACCGTTTCCGTGGTCAGGATGAAAGAAGCGCCAGTGGCCAGTTCGCATCCGCCGTTTTCAAATACGCCGAGGCGGATCTTGGGGCCCTGGAGGTCAAGAAGGATACCGACGGCGCGGTTTTTCTCCCGTTCCATGGCACGAACGGTTTCGATACGTTCAATGTGCTCCCACTGGGAGCCGTGAGAGGCATTGAGCCGGAAAACGTCAGCCCCGGCATCCATCATCCGGCGGATGACGTCCGCGTCGGTTGTGGAAGGTCCAAGAGTGACCACGAGTTTAGTATTCCGCATGATTGTTTTGCGCTACCATAGCCATCTACTTCATTATGTCCTTGTTGCAGGTTGTGGTTCTCGCCCTGATCCAGGGTTTTACCGAGTTTCTTCCGATCAGCTCCTCGGCGCACCTTGCACTAGCCCCTTGGTTGCTGGGTTGGAAGGACCAGGGGCTGGCGTTCGACATCGCGCTGCATTTGGGGACGCTGCTGGCCGTGATCGTGTACTTTTTCCGGGACTGGGTACAGATCCTCGTGCAAGGGTTTGGCGGGGATTTCGGTTACGATCCGGAATTGAGGAGGAACCGGAGCCTGTTGTGGCTGTTGGCGGCGGGGACGTTGCCGGTTGGGGTGTGCGGTTTCCTGTTGAAGAGCTACATCGAAACGGCATTGCGCAGCCCGTACGTGATCGGGGTAATGCTGATCGGGGTGGCGGTGATCATGGAGATTTCCGAGCGCGCGGGGAGGCGGCACCGGGGAATTGATCATGTGAACATGATTGATGCGGCGGGAATCGGGTTGGCGCAAGTGCTAGCGCTGATCCCGGGAACATCGCGTAGCGGCATCACGATCGCGGCGGGACTATTCCGGAACCTGGAGCGTCCGGCGGCGGCCCGGTTCAGTTTTCTGTTGTCGGCGCCGGCGATCGGAGGGGCGGCGGTGAAGGCGTTGATGGATTTGGAATCGGCGGGCGGATTGACGGCGGAGGTGAGGAGCGCGATGCTGATCGGCATCGCGGTGAGCGCGGTGAGCGGATGCCTGGCCATCGGGTTCCTTGTGAGATACCTGCGGCAGCGGAGTTTGCGGTTCTTTGTGTGGTACCGGATTATTTTTGGCATAATGGTATTGGCTCTAGCTGGATTCTTCCGTCACCCGGCGGAATGAAAATACTCGGTCCTACACCGGCATCGCGCCTCAATGAACTGGGAGGCGTGATGATGCTGTTGCTCGTCATCCTCCTCACCCTCAGCCTGATCTCGTATCATCCGCAGGATCCGTCGTGGAACACGGCCGCCGGGTTCGACGGGGCGAAGAATCTGATTGGAGTGGCAGGCGCCCACTGGGCGGATCTGCTGTTGCAGAGTTTCGGACTAGGCGCATTTCTGCTGCCGGTGCTGCTTGTGGTTGTGGCTTGGCATTGGATCCGGTCGGCGGAAATCGCCTCGCCCGTGGCCAAGCTCGCGGGGGCGGCTTTGCTCATGCTCAGTAGCGGTGGCGTGCTCAGCCTGGGTCCGGATTGGCGGATCTTTGACAATTTAATCCCATTGGGCGGAGTAACGGGGCTGCTGGTATCGCAGATGCTGGCCGCCTGGTTTAACGTGACGGGCGCCGCGCTGATTGCGGCTACCGGGATCGTGATTTCCCTGTACCTGATTTCGAGTTTTTCGGTGTTCCACTTCTCCGCGTTGCTAGGCGGGCCGAAACGCCAGGCGGCCAGGGCACGTCTATGGTGGCAGCAGTGGCTGACCAAGCACATGCGGCGCAAGCCTGCCAAGCAGGCGGCCGCGAAGACCACGGCGGAGCGCCGGGTAGAGCTGATCACGGAGCCGGACTCCGAGGACGGGGAAATCCCGATCCGCACTTTGGATGATCTTCAGGTTGCGTCCGGGCAGGCATTCCCTCCGGAGCCTGCCGCCGAGGACGAACCTGAACCGGCGCTGGTGGAGTACGAACTTCCTCCTCCGGTCGTCCTCCATCAGCGCCCTGAATTTGAGGAGCCGGCGCGCGGCGCCACCGCCCGCCCACGGCCGACTTATCAACTGCCGCCGACCGATCTGCTCAACGAACCTGATCCGCGTACGGCATACGATCCGCAGGAATTGAAGGAAATCGCCGTGCGTATCAAGGCGAAGTTTGAGGAGTTCAACGTGCTGGGGTCGGTGGTGCAGATCAATCCAGGGCCGGTGGTGACGACGTTCGAGTACAAGCCGGAGGCGGGGATCAAGTACAGCCGGATCACGAATCTTACGGAAGACCTGTGCCTGGGCTTGCAGGCCGAGTCGATTCTGATCGAGCGGATTCCGGGAAAGATGACGGTGGGCATTGAAGTGCCCAACAGCCGGAGGGAAGTGATCAGCCTGCGGCAGGTTTTAGAGTCAGAAGAGTTCGCCAATGCGGCGTCGAAGATGACGCTATCGCTGGGCAAGGATATCAACGGGCGGATTCGGACCACGGCGCTGGACAACATGCCGCACCTGCTGATTGCGGGGTCGACGGGATCGGGCAAGAGCGTGATGCTGAACTCGCTGATCATGTCGGTGCTGTACAAGGCGACGCCGAACGAAGTGCGGATGATCCTGATCGACCCGAAGCGCGTCGAGATGGGCATGTACGAAGGAATCCCGCACCTGCTGACGCCGGTGATCACGGACCCGCGCAAGGCAACCAACGCACTGCGTAACGCGGTGCTGGAAATGGAGCGGCGGCTGAAACTGCTGGCCTCGCAAGGCGTGCGGAACATCGAACAGTTCAACAAGAAGATGCGCGCCCGGATGCTGGAACCACGGAGTTTGTTTGAAGAAGATGCGGAAGCCGAAGAGATGCACCCGCTGCCTTACATCCTGCTGGTGATCGATGAACTGGCCGATTTGATGATGATCGAGCGGGGCAACGTGGAGGAATCGATCACACGGCTGGCGCAGATGGCTCGCGCGGTGGGCATCCACCTGGTGGTGGCGACACAGCGGCCGAGCGTGGACGTGATCACGGGCCTGATTAAGGCGAACTTCCCGACGCGGATCAGTTTCCGCGTGGCGACGCGCGTGGATTCGCGGACGATTCTCGACGTGATGGGGGCGGAGCATCTGCTGGGCAAAGGCGACATGCTGTTCCTGCCGCCGGGCTCGTCGAGGCTGACACGCGTACACGCGGCGTTTGTGAATGAGACGGAGATCCACGAGGTGGTGGCATTCTGGCGCGAGCAGGCGCAACCGGACTACGACCAGAGCTTCCTGCTGGAGCCTCCGGCGGATATGGAGGATGGCGGCGAGGCTCCGGAATTCGACGGCGAGCAGGACCCGGTGTATGAAGACGCCATCCGCGTCGTGCTGGAAGTGGGTAAGGCGTCGACGAGCATACTGCAGCGGCGGCTGAGGCTGGGCTACGGCCGCGCGGCGCGGATTCTGGACATGATGCAACACGAGGGGATCATCGGCCCACCTGACGGCAGCCGGCCGCGCGAAGTGTTGAAGCGGCCGGACTGGTTGCGCGAAGTGGAGGATCAGCTCCGGTAGGGCCGCTACTT
The DNA here is from genome assembly GCA_016871315.1 of Acidimicrobiia bacterium. Taxonomy (GTDB): domain Bacteria; phylum Acidobacteriota; class Terriglobia; order Bryobacterales; family Bryobacteraceae; genus VFZE01. The sequence continues at coordinate 5,540 of VFZE01000079.1, forward strand.
CGGGGCGGGAACGGCCAGCCGGGATGTGAGCATCCAGCGGAGCACGCCACGCGGCTGGACGCCGAATTGTTCCACATCGATACGCACAAGAGCGCCTTTTTTGAAATCGACCTGAAGAGCCGGGCAGTTCAGCAGGTGGGCGGTGAGGCTGCTGAATAGGGGCTCGTGGCCGACGAGCATCAATTGACCGGCGTCCTTGTGGAGGCGGACCTCTTCCCAGGCGGCTTGCGGATGGGAATCCGGAAGGAGAGCGCGGGAAAGGAGTAGCTGCTGCTTGTAGCCGAGGACGCCGGCGGCGATTTGCGCGGTCTCGAGCGCTCTCTTATAGGGGCTGGTGACAATCCGCTTCGGCTCGACGCCGGCGGTCTTGGCCATACGCATCACTGCCCTGAGCTTGCTGCGCCCTTCGGGAATGAGCGCCCGATCACTGTCGGGCCTTCCCGGCTTTCCCAATTCGGCAATGCCGTGCCTGAGCAAGTAGAGTTGCACTTTTTCGAGTAGTAACTCCTGATTTTATTCTGGCATACTGAAGGGTCTTTGACCGTTTCCAAAAACATCAGCGCGGCGGAGTACCTGGCGGTGGGGGCCGCCGTTTCGAGCGTGGTGTCGATCGCCGCCAGCCAGATACTGCTGGGAGTTGCGTTGTTGGCGATCGTTGTTGAGTACCGCCGGTTGCGGGCTCCGGGGTTGTGGATGCCGATCGCATTCTTCTTCGCGGCAACGATGGCTTCCTGGTTTGTGTCGGGAGATCTGGCGGAAGGGTTGCCGCAAATCCGCAAGTTCTACGTGTTCGCCATGCTGGCGGCGGTCTATACGGCGGTTCGGAGTCCGGAAAAGATCCGCTGGATCCTGTTCGGGATGGCGGGAGCGGGAACGCTTTCCGCCGCGTGGAGCCTGGTGCAGTTTGGCGTGAAATGGCAACGAATCGCCGAATCCGGCCAGCCCTTTTACCAGTCCTACGTTGCGGACCGCACAACCGGTTTCATGAGCCACTGGATGACTTTCTCCGGGCAGGTGATGATTGTGGGGCTGGTGCTGGCGGCGTTTCTGTTCTTTTCCCCGCGTTGGAAAAGGCGACTGCCGGTTTGCGGGCTGGCGCTGGCAATCTTGTCGGTGGCGCTGGTGCTCAACCTGACGCGCAATGTTTGGGCGGCCGCGGCGGCGGGAGGTTTGTATCTGTTGTGGTTCTGGAAGCGGTGGGTGATCCTGCTGACGCCGGTGGTTTTGGCGGCGGGGATCTATGTGGCGCCGGAGCCGGTGAGCCGCAGGATCACGTCAATCTACCGGCCTGACCCGACGCTCGACACCAACCGCCATCGCGAAGTGCTGCGGGAAACCGGATTGCGCATGATTCAGGCGCATCCCTGGTTCGGAGTTGGGCCGGAACAGGTGCAGCGGAGATTTCTCGAGTTCGTCCCCGCGGAGGCGAAGCCGATCCCATCGAATTGGTGGTACGGGCATCTTCACAACATCTATCTTCATTACGCGGCGGAGCGGGGCATGCCGGCGCTGGCGGCGCTGTTATGGATACTGGGGAGGATCTTGTTCGACTGCGCGAGAGGATTGCGCGGCTTGCCGGCCGGGCGGCGGGATTCGCGATGGATCCTGCAAGGGGGCATCGCCGTCACGATCGGCATTATGGTGGGGGGCTGGTGGGAAGTGAACCTCGGCACGACAAACGTGCTGAGCCCGTTTCTGGTGGTGGTGGCGTGCGCTTATCGACAAATGGAGTTTGTGGATGCAACTGATTGATCGCGAAATTGTGCTGGCGGGAGGCAGCGGGGGACTAGGCACGGCGGCGGTGGAACTGCTGGCAGCGGAGAAGGCGCGGCTGGTGGTGAGTTATCTATCCAATGAGGAGCGGGCGCGGAACCTGGCCGGAGTGGCGACGATCGTGCAGGCGGATCTGTTGTCGGCCCAGGACCGCAAGCGTCTGCTGGATGCGGCGCCGCGGCTGTACGGACTGGTAGTTTTCGCCGGGAATCCGGCGCGGGTGAAAGGCGAGCAGGGGATGGAGGAGGCGATGCGCCTTTCGCACGACGTGAATTATCTGGGGCCGATTCTTCTGGCGCGCGAAGCGGCAGAGCGGATGAAGAGCGCGTGGCAGCCTGGGGCGATCGTGCTGATCTCGACGATGCAGGCGGCGGCGCTGTTCGCCGGTTCCACGGCTTATGCCGCGCCCAAAGCGGCTTTGGCGCACGCGGCGCAGATACTGGCCAAGGAATGCCGGGGGGCGGTGAACATACGAGTGAACGTCATCTGCCCTGGTGTGAATCAGGCGGGCATGGCGGAGGCGAGCATCGCGAGCGGCAAGTATGACCGCAATATCAAGGATGGGGTGATTCCGCGCTTCGGCCACGCGGCGGACGTGGCGCGGGCGGCGCGGTTCTTCCTGGAGCCGGATAACTATATTACCGGCCAAGTGCTGACCGTCGATGGCGGATTGACGCTGTAGTTATTCTTCGCTGATGGTGACCTTGACCAGCTTGTCGCCCTGCTGCACGGCGTTGACGACATCCTGGCCGCTGCGAACCTGGCCGAACACAGTATGCTTGCGGTCCAGCCAATCGGTGGCAACGTGCGTGATAAAAAACTGGCTGCCGTTGGTGTTGGGTCCGGCGTTGGCCATGGAAAGCGTACCAACCTGGTGCTTATGGGGGTTGCCTTTGCATTCATCTTCGAAGCGGTAGCCGGGGCCGCCACGGCCGGTGCCTGTGGGGTCGCCGCCCTGGATCATGAAGTCGGCAATGACGCGGTGGAAGCTGGTGCCATCATAGAAGGCTTCCTGGGACAGGAAGACGAAGTTGTTGACGGTCTTGGGTGCATCCTTGGCGAACAGCTCACAGACGATAGTGCCGCGCGTGGTTTCGAGGGTGGCGACGTATTTTTTGTTGGCATCGATGGCCATCGGCGGCGCGGCGGCGTATTGTTTCGACATAGCTTTCAGTGTAGCGCGTCAGTGCAGACAGGCCTGGATGGGGCGTGCGGTTGCCTCATCCGTGATGACTTCGGCGTCCGGGTGGCCCTGGACAAGCGTCACCGGGTAGTCGACGGCGACTTCGCCGGCAACTGCGGTGCGGAAGATGGCGCGATGGCGTTCGCCGCCGGCGCAGTAGAGGCGGATTTTGCTGGCGGCGAGGATGTCGCGCATGCCGAGTGTGACTGCCATCGGCGGGATGGCGTGGGAGTCGCCTCCGGCGCAGCCGATGCTTTGCACCACGATGGAATCATCCCCGAGTTGGACGACGCGAGTTAGGGAGTTGCGCAGAGCATCGATGCTCACCTTTGACCAGCGCGACAGTGGCGGCTCGTTGAAGGCGACGTGGCCGTGATAGCCGATGCCGCCGTAGCAGATGGCGGCGCCGCCGAGGCGGGTCAGTTCCTCGCTGATACGGTCGGGCGCGAAGGGGTCAGGCACGTGATGGCGGGCGGGGCGGAGGCTCTCGTCGATTTTCAAGAATAGCTCCCGTTGAAGGAATCCAGTGAAGCTGAGGGGGTGATTTTGCGGAACCGGACGGCCCTGCCAGTCAAGCCACTCGTCCATCTGAAAAATGTGGACGCCTCGCCAGGAGATGCGTTCCCGGTTGGTGATCTCCACTAGAATGGGATACTGTGCGACGGGGCCCACAGGCAGGATCAGATTGAGAGGGCCGCCGCCGCAGGCGCGAACCTCATCGGCGATGTTGCGGGCGAACTCCTCCATCACGGCGGCGGTATCCGGCAGCAGCCGGAAACGGAGGCGCGCGTGGCTTCGCAGATCTTCCACGGATAGCCGCATCAATTCCTCGCGGGTCATTGCACCATGGTAGTCGAGCGGCGGCGATGGCTGATCCTTGCACTGCTGACCGCTTCCATTACGATTAACCTGCTGGACCGGCAGGTGCTGTCGGTGATGGCGCCGCTGATCCGGGACGAGCTGAAGCTGACCAACACCGAGTACTCCTACATCGTCTTCAGCTTCATGGTGGGGCTGACGCTGGCGCAAGTGCCGGCGGGCATCTGGCTGGACCGCCGCGGGGCGCGGTTCGGGCTGCCGGCGATCATGGTGGTCTGGTCGGCGGCGAATGCGCTGCATGCGGGAGCGCGCAACCTGGCGCATTTCGTGGGATTCCGTTTCCTGCTTGGCGTGGGGGAATGCGGTAACTACTCAGGCGGGGTGAAGGTGATCTCGCAGCGGTTCCCCGCGGGCGAACGGGCGCTGGCAGGCGGGCTGTTCAACAGCGGCACGGTACTGGGAGCATTTCTTGCGCCGCCGATTCTGGTGGCGATATCCACCGCCTACGGGTGGCGGATGGCGTTTGTGCTGCCGAGTTTGCTCGGCCTCATTTGGATCGTTCCGTGGGTGGTGTTGTTTCGCGATGAACCGGGTTCGCAGACGACGGCCCATCGCACGGAATTCTGGCCGCTCCTGCGGCACCGGCAAATCTGGGGCGTGATGCTGGTGCGTGCGCTTGCCGGGCCTGTGGTGCATTTCTACTGGTACTGGCTGCCGGAATACCTGAAGCGCGAGCGCGATTTCAGCATGGAGATGATCGGACTGCTGGCTGGCATTCCGTTTCTATTCGCGGGGCTCGGCAACCTGGCGGGCGGCCTCTTCGCGGGCATGCTGCTGAAGCGCGGACGGCCCGCGGATTTCACCAGGAAGATGGCGTTTTCCCTAGGCGCCGTGTTTTGCGCGGCCAGCATGCTGGTGCCGGTTGTGCCGGGAGAACTGCTGCCGGTGGCGCTGATCTGCGCGGCGACTTTCGGACTGAGCGCGATGGCTGCCAATCATATCGGTCTGCTGACGGACATGTTTCCCGCCAAGATCCTGGCCGGGGTAACGGGACTGACAGGGCTGTGCGAAGGCGCGGTGAATATGACGCTGACCCTGGTGACGGGAATCGTGGTGGACCGCTTCTCCTATTTCCCGGTGTTCATGGCGGCGGGTTTGATGCCGGCGCTCGCGGTGGCGGCGCTGTTTGTCCTTGTGCGGCGTGTGGAACCGATGCGGGCTGGCCTATAATACCCGCTATGAATCGAAGAACCGCCATCGGCGCCATCGCCGCGGGATTCCCCGCCATACTGAAACCGCAAAACCGGCGACCGAATGTCATCTTCATGATGACCGACGATCAGCGCAACGACGCCATGAGTTGTGCCGGAAACAAGATTCTCAAGACACCGAACATGGACCGTCTGGCAGCCGGCGGGGTGCGTTTTACGGAAGGCTTTGTCACCAATCCGCTGTGCTCGCCCAGCCGGGGCACGATCCTTACAGGGCTGCACACGCACGCCCACGGCGTGACGACCAATGGCGGCCGCTCACACCAATTGAAGCCGGGCGTCGTCACCTATCCGCAGATGCTACAAAAGGCCGGCTACTATTCGGCGATGGTGGGCAAATGGCACATTGCTACGCTGCCGGCGGGGCTGGGCTTCGATCATTGGTGCATCCTGCCCGGCCAGGGTCTTTACCACGACCCGCAGATGATCGCCAATGGCGGACGCATCCAGCTTCGCGGTTATGTGGACGACATCATCGGCGACCAGGCGCTGGAGACCCTGCGCTCGCGGCCGAAGGACAAGCCGTTCAGCATGATCTGCAACTTCAAGGCGCCGCACCGTGCCTGGGAGCCGCCGCAGCGCTACGAAAAGGTTTTCGAGGACATGGTGATCCCGGAGCCGCCGACGTTCCACGTGGACTTGTCGAACCGGCCGCAGGGGATACGCAACACGGACATGCAGATCGCCGATATGCCGGACTTCGCGCGGCGCGGCGTACCGCCTGGATTGCCGAAGGAGCTACGCAAGCCGCTGAACTATCAAGTGTTCCTGAAGAACTACTATCGCGTACTGATGGGTGTGGACGACAACGTAGGGCGCGTGCTGGATTACCTGGATGAGGAGCGGCTGACGGAAAACACGATCTTCATCTACACGGGCGACAACGGCTTCTTCCTGGGCGAGTACGGCATGTTCGACAAGAGGCTGATGTATGAGCCTTCCATCCGCGTACCGATGCTGGCGCGTTATCCGGGCGGCTGGAAGGGCGGCCGGGTGGATTCCAGGAACATGGTGCTGAACAACGATGTCGCGCATACGATTCTGGACTACTGCGGCATTGAGCGTCCGGGGCACATGCAGCACCACGGGTTGAGCTGGCGTCCTGCGCTCGATGGCAGCTCAGCGGCCCCGCTGCGCGAGAGCTGGATGTACGAGTACTTCGAATACCCGGGGCCGCATTGCGCTCCCATAGGCCGGGGCGTGCGAACGAGCCGCTACAAGCTGATCCACTACGTGCAGCAGCCGCAGGCCCACGAGTTCTTCGATCTCGAGAAGGACCCCGAGGAGCGGCGCAGCGTCTACGACGATCCTTCCTATAAAACGGAGGTTGCAGCGCTGACCAAGGACCTGGAGCGGTGGCGCGACATCACTGGCGATGACCGCTCACAGGACAACACGACGGCGCCGCCTTGCGGCAACCGGATGGGGCAGCGGCAAGCTAGAAACTAAACTAGATCCGGTTAAACACCTCGATCGCCTTGCTGAGCGATTTGAATTTCTGGATGAAGGGAACCATCTTGGACTCGCGCGCGTCGATCTCCTGGGCGAGTTTGAGCACGTCGGCGGCGCGGGTTTGAGGCACCACCACTACGCCGTCCTCCCCCGCCACGATGATATCGCCCGGAGTAACCATGACGCCGCCACATTCCACGGGGACGTTCCTCGCCACGCTGGCGTAGCGCCCGACCGCGGTTGCCGGCGTGGCGCCCCGTGCGAAAACGGGCAGGCCAAGCCCGCGCAGCTCCGCGATGTCCCGCACGCTGCCGTCGAGCACCATGCCGGCCATGCCGCGCGCCTTCGCCGCCGTGCCCATCAGCCCGCCGATGGCGGCCACGTCGCGGCTGCCTTCCATCACGATGATACCCACCTCACCGGGCTGAGCCGCGTCGATCATTTCGACGGAATGCTTCACGGCCAGAGCGGGAGTGGCTTTCTCCGGCGGCGCCGGGCGCACCAGCGCTGTGGCCGCGCGTCCGACGAACTTGCCGGCCACATAGGGCCGCACGTCGTGACTCATGAAGCCGCGCCTGCCCACAACTTGATCGACCGCGTCCGCCACCGAGGCTACCGTGCTCTTGTCGAATCCGGCGATCAGGGCATCTGGCGGGGACGCCGCTTTGTTAACCGCCGCCTGGTAGGCCAGACCGAGCGAGACGCTCACGGCCAGTGTGAGAAGTACTATTGCCAGTCTCTTCCTCATCGATTCCCTCCGCTACTTCTTCTTTCTCTCCGCCTCATACCGCTTCCTGAGTTCCGGGTTCATCGGATACACGTCCCGGAAACGGTGCTTCTTTTCCTGCACCAGCTTGCGCTCGAAATCCTCCTGATCCATCGTGCGCTGCGCCTGTTCGATCACCTCCGCCACTATGCGGCCGGGAAAGAACAGCAGCGCCTCGGCGTCGCCCACCACTACGTCGCCGGGCAGCACCGTCACGTTCGACACCCGAACCGGCACGTTCCAATCCACTCCCACCTGGTATGCGGGGCGCGGATCAAAGCCCACCGCGTAGACCGGGAACCCCGCGATCGCCTGAAGCTCCACCATGTCGCGGCTCGATCCCCACAGCACCGCGCCGCGCGCTCCAGAGGCCTGTGCTCCGAGCGCAGAAACGTCGCCGAAGAAAACCCCCTCGGCAACCACGCCGCCCAGATCCACCACCAGCACGTCGCCGGGTTTGGCATCCTCCGCCGCGCGAACGTTGTAGCCGCGCGGCCAGTCGCCTTCCTTCGCCAGCACGTCCATCGCTTCGCGGAGATCCGGCCGCGGAGGCAGGTAGCGAATCGTTAGAGCGCGGCCCACAAGCCGTTCCTGGGGCCGCGACGTCTGCAGCCCCGCGACGTAGCAGTGGCCGTAGCCTTGCCGCTGGAGCGCGCCCCAGATCGCCTCCAGCGGCAGCCGTTTCAAATGCTCCAGCTGCTCATCGGTTACCCGGACTTGCTTGTCCTTCAGCGTCTCCATTACCGGATGGTAGGTGTTGCGGTTCACGCGCAGCTTCGGATCCGGCGTCACCTGGCCGGTAGCCACCCAGCAGACTGCGGCCATTGCGGTCAGCAATGCGATCGGTTTCATGCCCGCTCCTTCGTTGGTTCAAACCAAGGCGTGCCCGGCACCTGCGCCTTGCGCGCCGCTTCTTCGTTCATCTCCACGCCGAGGCCCGGGCGCTCCGGCAGCGTCACGAATCCCTTCTGGATGATGTCGCCCTCCTTGACGAAGTTCCGCCAGAGTTCCAGACGTTGAATCCAGTGCCACTCCAGCACCAGGAAGTTGGGTATCGCCGCGCAGACGTGACAGGAGGCCATCGTCCCGATCGGCGACACCACGCAATGCGGCGCCACCGGCACGTAGTAGGTGTGCGCCATGTCGGCGATCTTGCGCGACTCCAGCAGCCCGCCGCACTTTTGAATATCCGGCATGATGATGTCGGCGGCGCGCTTCTCCAGCAGCTCGCGGAAGCCGTGCCGCAGAAACAGGTTCTCGCCGCAGCAGATGGGCGTCGTAGTCGATTCGCGCACGTCGCGCATCGCGTCCACGTTTTCGGCCGGCACCGGTTCCTCAAGGAACAGCAGCTTGAACGGTTCCGCTTCTTTCGCTACTCGCTTGCCGGTTGTCATGTCATAGCGCCCGTGCATGTCCACCGCCAGATCGGTGCGCTTGGGCAGCGATTCGCGCATGAAGGCGATCTTGCGCATCATGTTGTCGATCTCGGCGTTGCTGGCCGTCCAGTTCACAGGGTCCCAGCGCATCGGGTCGCGCGCGTCGTCAATGTCAATCTTCACCGCTGTGAAACCGAGGTCGGTGATCTGCTGAATCTTCTGCTTGGCTGTGGGGTCGTCCGGCGAATTGGTCTGCGAGTCACAATAGATCCGAACCCGGTCCCGCATCTTGCCGCCGAGCAGCTGATAGACAGGCAGTCCGACGGCTTTGCCTGCCAGGTCCCACAAGGCGATCTCAACCGCCGTGAGCGCCGAGACGTACTGGCCGGCCTGCGCGCCCGCGAAGATCCCGGCGGTGCGGATGCGTTCAAACAGGGAATCGACGTTCAGCGGATCCTGCCCCACCAGGAAGCGCCGGAAGCCGTTCACTAGCGGCACGCCGCCCTGCACCGCGTCGGTGCCTTCGCCGTGCCCTACGATGCCTTGGTCGGTATAAATGCGCACATGAAGCTGGTAGCCGTGCCCACGCACCTCTGCCGTGCGCACGTCGGTGATTTTCAACTTGGGTCTGCGGTAGGGGGAAGTGTTGGCCTGTACTGCCGCTGCCAAAGGCGGCAGCCATAGCAACCCCGCAGCCATCGAACGTCTGCTGATCCGTTGCACTTTTCACCTCCTCAAGTTCGCTTGCAGCACCAGTATAGCTCTGCTCTACAGGCTCACTGGCCGTCAAGCCGGCCGGAGCGCTACACTAGAACCATGTGGACCAGACGCGCCTTTTTTCTGTTTTCCGCCTGCGCGCTGCCGGTACTGGCCGATGAAGATGACGACGACCTCACCAAGTTGCTGATCGAGGTCAAGACGAGAGGCGGCAAGCCGATCGAGCGTGCGAGCGTGGTGGTGAAGTTTGTGGAAGGCCGATCCATCGCGAAGTTCGGCAAGAGGATCCGCACCAACTGGGAATTGCGCACCAATCAGATGGGCGTGGCGAAGATTCCTCCGGTGCCGCGCGGCAAGATCCTGGTGCAGGTGATCGCCAAAGGCTACCAGACCTACGGAGAGACGTTTGAGGTGGAAGAGCCGGAGAAGACTCTCGAGATCCGCCTCAATCCGCCGCAGCCGCAGTACTCCGTCCATAAGTAGTATCCCGCTCTGTTACAATCACTCCCATCGTGAGCAATTCTGGGTTCCGCTGGCCGATGCGGATTCAATTCGTCGACACCGACGCTTCCGGCCGCATTCACTACACTTCCACCTTCCGTCATTTTGAAACCGCCGAGATGGAATTCATGCGCCACCTCGGTTGCCATTACAACCACATGGAAAAGGGCGGTGTCGCTTATCCGCGGGTTCGCGTGGAGTGCGATTACCTGGCGGCGCTGACCTACGACGATGAAGTCGAAGTCGGGGTGTCGGTGGAGCGGGTCGGCGAGAAATCTTTCACGTTGGCGTTTGACGTCCAACATCTGGGCCGGACGGCGGCGCGGGGCAAGATTGTGATCGCCGCAATGGACCGGGCGACGGGCAAGTCCTGCGCCTTGCCCCGGGATCTGGTGGAAAAACTGGAGGGAGCACAAGCATGCGTGAGTTAATCAGCGATTATCTCGGCCAGCGGATCACGCGCCGCGGCCTGCTGGAAGGTTTGAGCCGCATGGGGCTGACAGCGCTGGCAGCGCAAGCAGTGCTGGAGCCGCTGGAAGCGTCGGAAAAGGCCGGCACGGAATCGATCCCGGATTCTTACACGGCGACCGGCACCGGCGGAGCTCTGCTGGTGGAGCAGATGCGGGCGGCCGGCGTGAAGTACCTGTTTACGAATCCGGGCTCCTACGAGGTCGGCTTCTTTGACGCCTTTGTCGATCACCCGGAGATGCACCTGATCATGGGACTGCACGAGGGGATCGTGATCTCGATGGCCGACGGTTACGCGCGCGTCAGCGGCCAACCCGGCTTTGTGAACGTGCACGTCGTGGCAGGGACAGCGCAAATGGCGGGGCAACTGTACAACGCCAGCCGCGACGGGACGCCGTTGGTCATAACGGCCGGACTGAATGATAACGAGATCTGGAGTGATGAATCGATTCTGGCGCCTCGGCCGGGCTTCGATCAGAAGGAGATCACACGGCAGTTCACGAAGATTTCCTGGGAGGCGCGGCAAGCGGCGAGCCTGCCGCTGATGCTCCGGCGCGCGTTTAAGACGGCGGCGGCGGCGCCGGGTGGCCCCGTTTATCTGGCGGCGGCGCATTACGCGCTGGAATCGCAGAACGTAAAGGCGGAGATTCTGCCGGCGCGGCGGTTCATGTTGAACAACCGAGTGCGACCGTCGGCGGCTTCGGTGGAAGAAGCCGCGAAGATGCTGATCGCGGCGAAGCGGCCATTGCTCGTGGTGGGCGACGAGGTGTGGAAGTCCGGCGCGCAGGCGGAACTTCTGTCGCTTGTAGAAGAGCACGGACTGGCGGTCATGGACTATTCGAGCGGCTACCGGAATTTCCCGGTGCATCACGGGCACTACCTGGGCGGGTTCGGCGTGGGTTCGGAGTTTGTGAAGGGCGGCGTGGATCTGATCGTCGCTGTGGGTGCGCGCGACTTCGGCGGGCGCGTCGTGCCGAACTCGCCGGAAGCTCCCGCGCAGGCGCGGATCGTGCGGATCGGTCTCGACACAGCTTCGATGGGGCGGAATTATCCGACTGACCTTTCGTTGGTGGGCGACGTGAAGGAGGCGCTGGCCGATTTACGCGCGGCCCTTTCTTCGCGGCTCACCAAGGACCGCATCGCGAAGCTTGCCGAAAGTCGCAACGTGGAAGTGAAGGCGGTGGCGCTGGCGGCGCGCAGGCGGTCAGAGGCCGCGGCGCAGAAGAACATGGGGCAGTCGCCGATCCACCCGGATGAACTTGGCGCGGCGATGGCACGGACGCTGCCAAACGATTCGATCTTCGTCAGTGAGAATCTTACGGGTCGTCACGATGCGTTCCCATTCGGCTTCCGTGACTACGAACCGATGTGGGTGGGCAACACGGGCGCGGGGCTTGGCTGGGGAGTGGGCGCCTCGATCGGGGCGAAGCTGGCCGCGCCGGACCGCCCAGTGATCTGTTCGATCGGCGACGGCTCGGTGATGTACTCGGCCTGCGGCTTCTGGACGCAGGTGCGCTACAACATCCCCGTGTTGACGGTGGTCTGGAACAACCGCAACTACCAGACCGTGCGGCTGGCGTATGCAAGCTATAAGGGACGCATGGCGCAGAGCGGCCATTACGCGGGAATGTACCTGGGCGATCCGGATATTGATTTCGTGCAACTGGCCGGATGTCAGGGCGTGAAGGGCGAACGCGTAACACGCGGCGCCGATATCGAAACCGCGTTGAAGCGCGGGCTGTCCGCCACCCGCGATGGGAAGCCGTATCTTGTGGAGGTGTCCGTGGCGCGCTATGGCGGCGGAGCGGAATCATCCTGGCACGGTTCCTTCAATCTAGCGGCCACTCGAAAACGGAGCGTCTAGAAAAGATCTGCAGTGGGTGTCTGGCGCCGCTTGGGCACGAGCGGTGTGCCCTATCTCAGCCAGCCCAGCCCGACCGCGAAAAAGCCGCAGCTCACCTGTAGTTCTCGGAAATCAGGATCTGATTGATAAAATAAAATGGGTGTTGCCCATCCTCCATCGATTCTCGCCCACGCATGTACTCGCAGCTCTGTTCGTGACCTTCTGGGTGTCCTTCCGCAGCCGCGCAGCCCTTCAACTTGAGATTCTCGCCCTCCGCCACCAACTCGCCGTCCTGCATCACTCGGTGAAGCGACCGAAACTCAATTCGGCCGATCGACTCCTCTGGGCCTGGTTGTGCGAAGTCTGGAACGATTGGCGATCAGCCTTGGTCATTGTCAAGCCGGAAGCCGTCAATGAGCCGCGAAAATCCACTCTGGGGCGCTCCCCGGATTCACGGTGAACTTCTCGAACTCGGCATCGACATCGGTGAGACCAGCGTGGGCAAGTACATGGTGCGGCAGCGCAAGCCGACCTCACAAACCTGGCGAACCTTCCTGGAGAACCATGTCAAGGCGATGGTCTCAGTCGACTTTTTCACCGTGCCGGCCATCCGGTTTCAGGTCCTGTACGTGTTTCTCGTACTGGCACACGACCGCCGCCGGATCGTCCATTTCAATGTCACGGCGCACCCCACTGCGGAATGGACGGCGCAGCAGTTGCGAGAGGCGTTCCCTTTTGACCAGATCCCACGATACATGCTTCGGGACCGCGACGGCATTTTCGGCCCTGAGTTTCGCCAGGATGTGAAAACGATGGGCATCAAGGAGGTGCTCTCGGCTCCGCGGTCGCCTTGGCAGAGAGCCTACGTGGAACGGGTGATCGGAACGATTCGGCGGGAGTGCCTGGATCACATGATCGTGTTCGGCGAAGCGTCGCTGTACCGCCACGTCAAAGCGTTCCTGGCCTATTACCATGAATCGCGGACCCACCTCTGCTTGGCAAAGGACGCACCGGAGTCACGGCCGGTCCAAGGCCCGGACACGGGACGCATCACTGCCGTCCCGCAAGTTGGTGGGCTGCACCACCGCTACGAGCGGCGCGCGGCCTGAAGCCGCCTGAAGCACCCGGCCGCGGCCGTTGACGGTCACCACGTTCATTTGCCTGATCCAGCCCGTGAGTGAGTTCGGCCTCCATCATGGGTCCGAATTGGGGAGACAAGAGCCCCGTAACCGTTACGGCAGTGCCCGGCCCGAGTTTTCGACAGGCACAATGACACTAGCCCCTACCCTCGGCGCCAGGATATTCCTCCCGTGCGAACACCATCCCCGCAATCCACGCCAGCACCATCGTGTTCGCCGCCACGTACAGGTTGAAATCGACGAAACTGTGCAGCCCGATCGACGTCAGCGCCCCCAGACACGCCGCTGCCAGGTAGCGGTTATCCCCGCCTCGGGCGGCGATCGATTGCCGCAGCGCCGACAGAAAGGTCAGCATCCCCAGCAGCAGGAAGATGCTGAACCCGATCACTCCCGTCTCCGCCAGCAGTTGCAGGTAGTCGTTGTGTGCGAAGTTCACCGTCTGCATCGGC
>VFZE01000080.1 GCA_016871315.1 Acidimicrobiia bacterium
GGTCCAGCGCGAAGGTGTACAGTCCGTCCATGTCGAAACCGGTCAAAAAAATGCGGTCGCCGATCAGCACGGGAGAGGAGTGGCCGGCTGGCAGCGGCGTTTTCCAGATCAGGTTCTTTTGGGGACCGAATTCGTCCGGCAGGTTCTTTTCCCCGCCAATACCGGAAGCGTTCGGCCCGCGGAACATCGGCCAGTCCGCGCCCTGCAAGCAACTCATGAAAAGACACGCCGCCACCGCGGCTCGAATCCCAGAAGCCATAAAGGGAGACTATATCACTGGTGCGAGAGGGGAGTCAGAACTTCGACGGGTTTCCGCGGCAGCAGATTCAGCCGGCCGGCCAGAGCCATTCCCACCACGCCGAGCAGCAGCAGCGGGGCCATCACGTTATACGGTACGCCGACAAGCAGACCCAGAAAAGGCGGCGGCGTGTTGGCGATCCCGAGGATGCCGCGCAGCCGCGCCCCTTCCGCTTGATGCAGCACGATTCCGAAGGCCAGCAGCAGCACCAGGCAGTCCTGTAGATAGTTGTGATAGCTCACCAGGATGCCGCCCACCAGCGCCAGCGCGAACATGACCGGATAGCTGCGGATCCCCCGGGCCAGCCACGCGATGCCGAGCGTCACCATTGCGCCCATCGCTGCCAGCGCCGGTTTCGATTCTCCGCCTGTGAGGGCGAACCACGTCCCGCGGAGGTTCGGCATATGTTCGGGCCCGGGGTGCAGCTCGGGGTTCGAGAGCATCGGGAGGTACTCGAGCGGCCAGCCCGGCCCCTGCGCGATAAACGATAGCGTCATCAGCACCGCGCCACCCGCGACGCCACCCGCCAGCAGCCGCCATCGCTTGTGTATCAGCACAACCACCGGAACCAGCACGAACAGGTGAAACTTGATGGCGCACAGGCTCAATACCAGGCCAGAGGCGAAGTCCTTCCCCTTTTCACTCAGCCTCAGCGACACCGCCGCCAGCAGCACCGCGATGGTCACGTCCTGCCCTGTCGCCAACGCCGACAGCAGGGGCAGGGACAGGCTGGCGAACAGGAAGAATTCGCCGCCGCCCGGCCGGAACATATAAAGGAAGCCAACCAGGCTGGCGAAGCTGATCGCCTGGAAGATCCAGTAGGCGGTGAGATACGGCAGCCGCGCGAGGGGCTTCAGTAGGAATCCGTAGAAAGGAGGCCGCGAACAATAGACCGATTCCAGGAACACTCCGCCCAGCACTTCGCGGTGCACCACTTTGTTCGCCTCCGGGTCGTAGAGGCCCGGCGTGCCCACCAGCCTCGCGCTGGTGTAAAGCTGCACGAAGTCGTTCTGGCCGGCAAGAACGCGGTCGCGCAGCAGATAGGCAAACAGTCCCAAAAGGCACAGGCCCAGCAAGAGGCTGAACGCGAGAATCCCTGTCTGTTTACGCGGCTCCGGCAGGAAGTTGGCCCTCTATCGCTCCATCGGAGGGGATGCTGGAATCCTTTAGAGCATAGACGTCCGCCGCGCGGCGCGCCATGATCTCCACGGTCCATTCACGCCGTACATTCTCCATGCCGAGCCGGCCCAGTTCACGCCGCATAGAAGCATCCTCAACTAGGCGCAGCAGCGCATCGGCCAGCGCTTCGGCCGAGTCAGGCTCCGTCAACAAGCCCCCTTGTGTCTGGCCGAGCAACTCAGGAAACGAACCTCGGCGCGGCTGCACCACCGGCACCCCACAACCCAGGGCTTCCAGCACGAACAGGCCCTTCGGCTCATCGTAGGTGCACGGCACCGACAGCACATCGAGCGACTGAAGAAAAGCGATCTTCCCCGCGCGGTCCACTTCCCCGTGGTAGTGAAGCTCCGGGCACTTTGCCTGAATGCCGGCAAGGTAGTTCTTGTGCTCCGGCGCAAGGTAGCCTGCCGCCTCCAGTTTCACTTGGGCATCGGACTTGGCGCGGAACAGTTGAAATGCCTTGGCCAGAAGATGCAATCCCTTCTCCGGCGCTACGCGCGCCAGGTAGCCAACGCGGAACACGCCGTCGTTTCGCTCTGCGGGCTCGAAGCCATCGAGATTGATCCCCAGCGGCACGGTGCGGATCTTCGCTTCCGGAATCCCCAGGTAGCTCGACATGAACCGCGCCTCGTAATCGGATACCGCGATGAACCGGTCGACATGCTCCACCTCGGAGCGGATCAGCGTTAGCGCGCGCGAGCGGTGCGGCTCCGGCAGCCCCTCCAGAAACAGCTCCTCGCCTTGCAACGTGCAGATCACCGGCCTCCCGGTCACGCGCTTCAGCGGCCGCGCCAGCGCGATCAGCAACGTGTAGGGCAGCGTCACCACTTCGGGACGCGGCTCCGTGGCCAGCCATTCGGTCAGCTTCTCGATTTCCTTGGCCTGACGCCCTTCGGCTCCTTCCAGCATCGAGACCGTCAGCGCGCCGAGGTCGCCCGGATCCACCGTGATGCCGCGCCCGGCGAACGCCGCGATCACCGGCGGCGCATCCCACACACGGTCCAGCAGCTTCGGCGTGCGCCGGAACAGGCTCATCTTCTGCTCCAGATAAATGCTGATGCCGCCGAAGAAGACGCGCGGCTGGCTGACGTTGGGCTCATCGGTCTTGGTGGGCGTGTAGAGCGGCAGCAGGATGACGTCGTGGCCCTGACGGATCAGCTCACGCGCCAGCGAGTTGTCGCGCAGGCAGCTGCCGCAGTACATGTTGGCGGCGCCGGCGGTGATGCTGAGGATCTTCATCCGCCAGGAGGCTCAGTAGACGCCTTCCACCACCTTCGTCTGGAATCGCGAGAACGGGCGCACGTTGCGCACGCCGTCCCACGGGTACTGCCGGCACGGCGGCTCGCGCTCGCATTCGTCGCGCTCCAGGAACCGTGGAATGAACGTTTCCTTGGTCAGCGTCGTCAGCCGCACGCGGCCCGTTGCGCCGTATTCCACCACGCGCTCCGGCTCGTCCGGATCCACCACCTCCAGCAGCGCGCGCGGCGCCGGCGGATAGTAGATGATCGCCCAGTTGTCCTTCGGATCCGGCTTCTTGTGTACCGCGAGGCCCATCAGCGTGTTGCCGTAGGTGGGCGCGAAGTAGATCTCCGGGCCCAGCAGCTCTTCCACCGCGCGCTGATGGAATGAAGGTGTCATCTCCGTGCCGCCGCAGAAGACGCCGCGGATGCCCGCCTTGGCCAGGTTCACCTTGTCGCAAAGGGCCTCCAGCAGCTTCGGCGTTGTGAACATGCACCGGATGTTATCGTGCGCCTTCATCACCGTCAGCGATTGATCCACTACGTGCTGCTTGTAGCGTTCGGCCAGCTCGCCTTGCCCCCACTTCAGCAGCTTAATCACCCAGCGCGGGTCCAGATCCACGCCGAAGCAGATCCCGCCGCGATGCTGCGCCAGGTGCTCCACGGCAAGCCGGAGACGCCGCGGCCCTGTCGGGCCCACCGAGATCCAGTCGGAGCCCTTCGGGAAATATTGCTCCGGGAGCGTTTCGGAGAAATTCTCGTAGTCGATCCGGAAGTCGTCAATCTGCACGCGCGACTTCGGGATTCCCGTTGAACCGCCCGTTTCGAACACATAGGCCGGCTTGCCCGCCAGCCCCTTAGGGATCCATTTCCCCACCGGGCCGCCCCGCAGCCACTCATCCTCGAACCAGGGAAACTTGTTCAGGTCGCGATAGGAGTGAATCTCCTTGCGCGGATCCCATCCCAGCTTCCCGGCGTAATCCAGCCAGAATGGAGACCCTGTTTCCGGGCTAAAATGCCATTTGATGATTTCCCTGACGTGTGCGTCCAGCTTTTCCTGCATCAGCATAAAGTATAAATGACCCTGGGAGTTCCAAAATGAAAACGATTCTGGGAGCGCTTATGTTACTGCCCCTCGGCATGTCCACGGCGGCCGCCGCTGTTGACGACCTCGAAAAACGCGTCGAGCACGGCTATGCCGACTCGGGCGGCGTCAAGATCCACTACGCAACGCTCGGCAAGGGACCGCTTGTGCTCTTCATTCACGGCTTCCCCGACTTCTGGTATTCCTGGCGCCATCAAATGGACGCGCTGTCGAAGACGCACCAGACCGTCGCCATCGACATGCGCGGCTACAACCTCTCCGACAAGCCCAAGGGCGTCGAAAACTACGACATGCGGCTGCTTGTGGGCGACGTGGTTGCCGTCATCAAGCACCTCGGCCGCGACAAGGCCGTTATCGTCGGCCATGACTGGGGCGGCGCCGTCGCCTGGCAGCTTGCCATCAACGTCCCGCAGATGGTGGAGAAGCTGATCATCGTGAATCTGCCGCACCCGCAGGGCCTCTCGCGGGAGCTGGCCAACAACCCGCAGCAGCAGAAAAACTCGCAGTACGCGCGCAATTTTCAGCAGGAAGGCGCGCACTTGAAGCTCACCGCCGAAGGCTTGGCGGGGATGACGCCGGAGCCGGTTCGAGCCACCTATAAGGCCGCGTTTGAACGCTCTGACTTCGAGGCCATGCTCAACTACTACAAGCGCAATTACCCGCGCGAGCCCTACACCGAAATGAAGACGCCGTTACCCAAGGTCAAGATGCGCGTGCTCATGTTCCACGGCTTGAAGGACTGGGCGCTGCTTCACCCCGCGCTCAACAATACCTGGGAGTGGATGGAGCAGGACCTCACGCTCGTCACCATCCCCAGCGCCGGGCACTGGAGCCACTGGGAGGCCGCCGAGCTCGTCACCAAAACCATGCAATCCTGGCTTGCCCAATGAAACAGCTAATCCTTTCCACTCTGCTCGCGGCCGCTCTTGCGCAGCCGCAATCGAAGTTCGAGTTCTGGCCCGGGGCGTCTTATGACCCGGCCGTCCCGGCGCACGAAAAGGTGCTCGGCTACAAGGCGGGCGACCGCGTCAGCTCGCACGCCTCGATCGTGGCCTACATGGAGGCGCTGGCCGCCGCCGCGGCCTCGCGCATGAAGGTCTGGGACTACGCCAAGACCTGGGAGGGCCGCCGCCTGGTCTACGCCGCTGTCGGCTCGGAAGCCAATATCCGCCGGCTGCCGGAGATTCAAGCCGCGATGAAGAAGCTTGCCGACCCGCGCTCGACCAACGCGGAAGAGGCAGCGCGGCTGATGCGCAATCTGCCCGCCGTCATCTGGCTGGGCTACGGCGTACACGGCAACGAGATCTCCTCGCCCGACGCCGCGCTGCTCACCGCCTATCACCTGCTGGCCGCGCGCAAGGACGCCGTCGTCGATGCCATCCTTGCCAATACCGTCGTGCTCATCGACCCGCTGCAAAACCCCGACGGCCGCGACCGGTTCGTGCGCCACTTCGAGCAAAGCGAGGGCATTGAGCCGGATCCCAACCCCGCGGCGCTGGAGCACACTGAACCCTGGCCCGGCGGCCGCACTAATCACTACCACTTCGACATGAATCGCGACTGGTTCGCGCTCACGCAGCCGGAAACGCAGGGCCGCGTCAAGGCGCTGCAGCAGTGGTTCCCGTTGGTATTTGTTGACCTGCATGAGATGGGCTCGGACTCCACCTATTACTTCGCGCCGGAAGCGGTCCCGTTCAACCCGCACCTGACCACGGAACAGAAGACGACGCTTGACTGGTTCGGCAAGAACAACGCGAAATGGTTCGATCAGTACGGATTCAGCTACTTCACGCGCGAAGTTTACGATGCCTTCTACCCCGGCTACGGCGCCAGCTGGCCCTCCTACTACGGCTCCATCGCCATGACGTATGAGCAGGCCTCGGCGCGCGGCTTGTTGATGCGGCGGTCGGATGAAACCGTCTTCCACTTCCGCGACACCGTACGCCAGCACTTTGTCGCTTCTGTTTCCACGGCGGAAACCGCCGCGCGTTACCGCCAGCAGCTGCTCGACAATTTCTACAAGTACCGCCAGAGCGCCATGCAGGAAGGCAACACCGAGTCCATCCGTGAATACATCCTGCCCCGCCGCGGCAACACCTCGGCCGTCGACAAGCTGGCCGTGCTGCTGGCCGATCAGGGCGTCGAAGTGCACCGCTCCACCGCCGCGTTCAAGAACGGAGAGACCGAGTATCCGGCCGGCTCCTACACGATCCGCCTCGCGCAGCCCTCCAAGCGGCTCGTCCGCACGCTGCTCGATAGGCAGGTGCCCATGCCGGATGACTTCGTCAAGGAACAGGAGCGGCGCCGGAAGAAGAAGCTGCCCGATGAGATCTACGACGTCACCGCATGGTCGCTCCCACTGCTCTATAACGTCGAAGCCGTGGCCGCGCCCGGTGTTTCTCAAGGCGCTTTCGAACTCGTCCAGCCGGGCCACCAGCGCCCCGGTTCCGTGAAAGGCGGCCGCGCCAGTGTCGCTTATCTGGTTCCCTGGGGCCAGACCGCCGCCGGGCGCCTGCTCGCCGCCGCGCTGCGGCAAGGCTGGAAAGTCTGGTCCGCGGACAAGCCGTTCACGCAGAATGGCACCGCCTATCAGCACGGCACGCTGATCTTCAAGGTGAAGGAAAACGAAGACGGACTGCACGACGCCATGGCAAAGCTTGCCGCCTCCACCGGAGCCGACGTCGTCGCCACCAACACGGGCTGGGTTGATGACGGGATCAATTTCGGCAGCCGCTACGTTGTGCCGGTGAAGAAGCCAACCATCGCCGTGGCTTGGGATCAACCGGTCTCCTCCGGCTCGGCAGGCCACACGCGCTTTGTGCTGGAGCGGCAGTTCCATTACCCCGTCACGCCGGTCCGCGCATCGCTGCTTGCGAACATCGATCTGAGCCGCTTTGACGTGCTCATCCTGCCCGAGGGGAATTATTCGAGCCTCCCCTGGCCGCGGATCAAGGATTGGATGCGCGCCGGCGGAACGCTGGTCGCCATCGGCGGCGCGGTTGCCTCCGCGGCCGATCCCAAGGCCGCGGTCTTCGAGATCAGCCATGAGATCCTGCCCAAGGAGGGTAAGGAGGAAGAGAAGAAGAAGCCCGCCGAGGGCGACCCGCGCGTCCCCGGCAAGCTCCTTGCGAGCGAAGCCGACTTCACCAAGGCGATCCAGGCCGAAACGCCGGTGCCCGACGATGTCGCCGGAGTGCTCGTCGCCGCCACACTCGATGACGACCACTGGATGTCGGCGGGCGGCGGCGGAAAGATCCACGCGCTGCTCTCCGGCCGCAACGTTTTCACACCCATCAAGCTCGACAAGGGCTTCAACGCCGCCGTTTTCCTTGGCCCCGACCAGCTGCTTTCGAGCGGCCACCTGTGGGAGGAGAACCGCAAGCTGCTTGCGCACAAGCCGCTCATCGTCGTCCAGCGTCACGGCCGTGGGCACGCCATCGGTTTCACCGCCGATCCCAACTATCGTGCCTTCATGGATGGCATGAACATGCTCTTCCTCAACGCCGTGTTCCGCGGCCCCGCCCACGCCGGCCGCGGCTTCGGCGGGGAGATGGAATGAAGCTGGCCTTCGTCCACGCCTCCCGCGCCGCCGTCGACCCGGTAACCCACTACTTCAACCAGCAGGAGCCGTCGTGGGAAACCACCAACCTGCTCGACGACGGCGTCATGCGCGCCCTGTCGAGCGGCGAGGCGGCCACCACCCTGCGATGCCTCAGCCAGATGATCGCCACAGCGCGCGAAGAGTACGGCGCCGAAATCGTCATGCTCACCTGCTCCGCTGTCCCGCGCGACGCCATGGCCCAGCTGCGTGACAAAGCCGGCATCCCGCTGCTTAAAATCGACGAGCCCATGGCCCGCCGGGCCGTCTCCACTGGCGTCCGCATCGGCGTTGTCGCCACCTTCCCCGCCACCGAAGCCACCACTCGCCGCCTGATCGAGGAAGCCGCCGAGGAAGCCGGGAGGAGTGTCGAGATCCTCTCGACGCTGGAAGCCGAAGCCTTGAGAGCGTTGCTTGCGGGCCACGCCGCCGAACACGACAAACGCCTCTTGGACGCCGTCTCCTCCTTCTCAGACCGCAACATCGACGCACTGGTGCTGGCCCAAGTCAGCATGGCCCGCCTGGCGCCGGAAGCCGCGAAGCTGGTTCCGGCGCCGGTGCTGAACAGCCTGGATACTTCGCTGGCAGCGATCCGCGGCATGCTCTAGTTTCCAAGGCGAAGCTTGCGTGCAGCGCAAGTTGCCGCTTGCAGCGCGGCCCTGCTCACCGCCCCGCCTCCCGCCAGTGTATGCAGCTTGCGTTCTGAGGCTCTCACGGAAGTGAACTGGTATATACTGCTCCTCAATAGAAAGGAAGTACCGATTCTATAAAGGGGTCCGATTGTCATGAAGAAAAAATTGAATTTCATCCTCGCATGCGTGGTGTGTGTGGTGTTGTACGTGCCACTTGCATCCGCGCAAACCTTTACGGCGACGATCGTGGGCACCGTTCACGACGCCACCGGAGCCGTGGTGCCACAAGCCAAGGTGGTGGCGATCAACACCGGAACCAATGCGCGCGCCGAGGCGTTTTCCGACGAACAGGGAAACTTCACCGTGTGGTCGCTGCCTCCCGGCCCGTACGTGCTGGAAGCCGAAGCGGCCGGGTTCAAGAAACTTGTGCGCAGCGGGATCGTCCTGCAAGTGCAGCAGCAGGCGCGGCTGGACCTGACGCTGGAGTTGGGCGCCATCACCGAGTCCATCTCGGTGACCGCCGCGGCCTCACGCCTGGAAAGCACCACCTCCACGCTCGGCAAAGTAGTGGAAAACCGGCGAATCCGCGACCTGCCGCTGAACAGCCGGAACGTCTACTCGCTGCTGTTCCTCACCCCGGGCACCGCCGGGAGCGTCGGCAATAACTACAACAACGTGTCGTTCACGATCAACGGCAGCGCCAACCGCGACATCATCATCGATGGCGTCACCTCCACGCAGCCGACGGTCAACGGTGTGGTCGGCGTGTCGGTGTTCCCGCCGGTGGATGCGATCGAGGAGTATAAGGTGCTGTCTTCGAACATGCCGGCCGAATTCGGGCGCGCCTCCGGCGGCGTGCTGAACATGGTCTACAAGTCCGGCACCAACGAGTTTCATGGCAGCGCTTTCGAGTTCCTGCGCAACTCCGTGCTGGATTCGAACAACTTTTTCGCCAACCGCAACGGGGTTGCCCTGGGGAGCTTCAAGCGCAGCCAGTTCGGCGCAACCCTCAGCGGACCCATCCAGCGGGACCGCACCTTCTTCCTCGTCGCCTACGAAGGCTTGCGGCAGCGCAGCTATTCGGCCACTGCCACTTCGGTGCCCACCGACCCGGAGTTGCGCGGCAACTTCGCCGAATCCCTGGCCGCCAACGGGCAGCTCATTCGCATCTTCGACCCGTTTAGCACCCGTGCCAACCCCGCCGGCGCCGGCTTTATCCGCGACCAGTTCCCCGGCAACGTCATTCCAGCTTCCAGAATGGACCCCGTGGCGCTCAACGCGATGAAGTTCTATCCCAAGCCGAACACGGCCGGTCATCCCGTCACCAGGCGCGACAATTTCTTCAAGACAGCTGTCAGCCCGCTGAACACCGACAACTGGGACGTCCGGGTTGACCGCATCCTCTCCACACGCCAGAGGATGTTCGGGCGATACTCCCACAGGCTGGTGGTCAGCCATGCTCCCCAGTTCTTCGACGACGCGATCACCATCGGCGAAGGGCGTACCAATGAGGAGAACCGCGCGCGCAATGCAGTGCTGGAATACAGCAACACGCTGTCGCCGACATCGGTTTTCACCGGGCGGCTGGGCTTCGCCCGCGCAGGCTACCTTCTCAGCAACCAAGGGCTCGGTTTCCTTCCCTCTTCGCTGGGCCTGCCCACCAGCATTGATGCGGCCGTCGACAAGCAGATGTTCCCCGGCTTCAGCGCCAGCGGATATCGTGGCCTCGGCGGCGGCGACCATCGCTGGAACCCGTTCATGACCTACTCGGCGATCGCGAGCCTGGCGAAGATTTCCGGCGCGCATTCCTTCAAGTTCGGGTTTGAAGGCCGGCTGATCCGCGTCAATGTGTGGGAAGCGCGCAGCGCCGGCAGCTTCGCCTTCACCGCCGGCTTTACGCAAGGGCCCAATCCGAACACGGCCAGCGCCACCGCCGGCAACGGCGTCGCCTCGATGCTGCTCGGCACGGCCAGTAGCGGCAACCTGATCCAGGCCTGGAAGAACGTGGCTTCCCAGAGCGTGTACTACTCCGGCTACATTCAAGACGACTGGCGCGTCACCCGCTCGCTGACCCTGAACCTGGGGCTGCGCTATGAAATGGACACGCCGCGAACCGAGCGCTACGACCGCATGAACTTCTTCGATCCGGGCGTACCGTCACCGCTTGCCAGCACGGTCCCCGGCTACTCCAATCTCCAGGGTGGTTTGGTGTTCGTGGGCGTGAACGGCCGCACCCGCCGCCAGCAGGCTTACGATTACAATAACCTGGCTCCCCGCCTCGGTCTGGCCTACCAGATGAACGACAAGACGGTCATCCGCATGGCGTACGGGCACATGTTCGGCTCTTCGCTGATGGCGGCACAGGGTACCGTGGGTCCATTCGGCTTCCGCACCGAAAACCCGCTCATCGGAAGTCTGGATGGAATCACCCCGTTCAACCTTCTCCGCAATCCGTGGCCGCAGGGGTTCAATCCGCCTCCGGGCGCGTCCGAGGGGCTGCTCACCCAGAGCGGCGCCAACATTCAGGCTGTTCTGTGGAACGGCACCATTACGCCCTGGAGCCAGCAGTGGAACTTCACCGTCCAGCGGCAGCTTCCTTCGGACCTTCTGCTGGAGGCGGCCTATGTGGCCAACCGCGGGCTGCAACTGACGCGCGGCGGCGAGGGAACCAACAACATGAACCAGCTCCATCCGTCGAATATGCAGTTGGGCTCGCAACTCAACCAGCTCGTTGCCAACCCCTTCCGGCAGTCCGTCGGCCGCGGCATCCACATCGGCCAGAGTGTCAGCCGCGCGCAGCTGCTGCGTCCCTATCCGCAGTTCACCAACATCGAGCCACTGTTCACCACGGGATTCTCCTCGATCTACCATTCCCTGCAAGTGACGGCCACCAAGCGGATGACGCGCGGCTTCCAGTTCGACGGCGTCTACACGTGGTCGAAGCTGATTAGCGACGGCGGCGCGCCGCAGAACTGGTACGACCTGCGCGAAACACGCTCGGTGTCCGGCAACCCGCACCGGCTGATCATGAGCTTCCTCTACGAACTGCCGTTCGGCCGCGGGCGCGCCTTCGGCGTCGGCGCGCACAGAGTGGTCAACGCGCTGGTCGGCGGCTGGCAGGCGAACGGGATTGTCAGCTTCATCAGCGGCAGCTTCCTGAACGTGAGCGGCAGCAACACGGCGGGCATCTTCGGCACCAATACCTGGGCTGTCAATAGCGGCAAGAGCGCCAAGCTATCCGGACCGGTGGTAGATCGGCTGGAAAGGTATTTCGATACCAGCGTCTTCAGCCAGCCGGCCGCGTTCACCTTCGGCAACGTCAACACGCTGTCCGATGTGCTGAGCCACGCAACGTATAACTACGACCTTTCCCTGTTCAAGGAGTTCCGCGTGGCCGAGCGCGTTACCACGCAGTTCCGCGGCGAGTTCCTCAACGCCTTCAACACGCCGCGTTTCGGCAATCCGGCCACTGGCGTCACCGCCGCCACTTTCGGCCGGATTACTTCTCAATCCAACGCTCCGCGCCAGATCCAGTTTGGCCTGAAGTTCCTGTGGTAGGGGCGCGCTTTTGCATGCGGAGGGCGTTGCTGGCGCTTGCGCTGCTGCTTGCGCCGGCATGCCCGGCCGAAACTCTGCGTGTGATGACCTTCAACGTCCGCTACCCGGCCAAGGGTGACGGCAACAACCGGTGGGAGGTCCGCCAGGACACGCTTGTGCGGACCATCCGGCTGAAGAACCCCGATCTGTTCGGGACCCAGGAGCTTTTCTATATCCAGGGCGAATACATCACCGAGAACCTACCGGAATACGAGTGGCTCGGAAACAGCCGGCGCGGCAACCGCGAAGACGAGCACATGGGCATCTTTTATAAGCCCGGCAAGTTGCGGGTGATCGAAGCCGGCAATTTTTGGCTTTCCGAAACGCCGGAACTTGCCGGCAGTCAGGCTTGGGGGGCTACGCTCCCGCGCATGGTGACCTGGGCGCTGTTTGAGATCAAGGCCAGCGGCAAGCGCTTCTATCACTACAACACCCATTTCCACCACACAGCCAATGGAAACCTGGCGCGGGCAAATTCCGCCAGTCTCATCGCGGACAGGATCGGTAAGCTTCCGAAAGAGGTGCCGCTGCTGCTGACGGGCGACTTCAACGCGGCGGCGGTGGAGAGTGAACCCTACAAGATCCTGGCGGCGCAACTTACCGATGCCTGGCTTGCCGCCGCGCAGAAGGCCGGCCCGGAGGGCACGATGAGCGGTTTTCGAGGCGGCGCCGGCGGCCGCCGGATCGACTGGATCATGTTCCGAGGACCGTGGACCGCGCTGTATGTGGAGACGGTAACCTACAACGAAGACGGCCGGTACCCGTCGGATCACTATCCGGTGTTTGCTGTGCTGGAGTTGTAAGGGACGTCCGGGTTTATTTCTGTGGGCGGATTCATGCAGCCCTACCAGTGTCGGCTTTGACCTCGCCGTAGATCGCGGTTGTGTCGTGGTCTGGAAACAGAATCACGGCGTACGAAAGCAGGTCACGGATGCACGCGAGTTGCTCCTGGCGCCGCTGGGCCCTCTGGGCACCATAGTGGAGTTCGCCGAGTACCACCCATGGCAGGTGCAACTGGGTCGCACCGACGAACCGGGGATACAGTGCCTGGTCACCGCGAAAATACGCGACTACCACGTTGGTGTCCACCAGGACACTACCAGGCACATTCATTGATCTGCTCGCAGCCTTCCTCAATGACTCTTTCCATTTCGTCGGCTTCTTCCGGAGAGAGGCATCCGAACGTGCGGGCGAGAGCCGCTTCCCGTACCGCCTGGCTGGCAGGCTTGAGCTGCCGGATGTAGATTGCAGCCATTTCCAGTTTGTCCGGCGGAAGCGTCTTCAGAATCTCGACGATGTTTTCGAGAGGGCTCACAACTTCAAGGTACACCGCCGAGGTCGCTTCGGCAACAGACTGAACACAGCAGGAACAGGAAACAAGCGCTTCTATCACTACAACACGCGTTTCCCACATACAGCCCAGGGATACCTGGCGCGGACCTAGTCAGCCAGTCGCAGAGCAAACCGCATCGGCAAGCCTCCGAAAGTGGTTCTCTCCTGCTGACTGGCGACTTCGAAACTGCATCATGCCCCAGCACCGGCAGGGTCCTGCCATGCACCGCTCATCCAGAAGCAGCCTCACGCTTCGGTAAGAATCACTTCATCGGCAGCCAACGCCGCCGCATATTCAAGACATGCCCTCAGATCTTCCATGCTCAGTTGAGGATAGGCATGTAGCATTTGATCATGCGACTCGCCCGCCGCCATCTTTTCCAGCAGTAGGTAAACAGGAATCCGCGTGCCCTTGATGCAGGGCTTGCCCATCATCACACCGGGCTTCGCTTCGATCCTGGCCGGAAACCTCATAACCAAACTGTACCACCCTGGGCGGCCCTCCAGCCCCTTCCTTCACCGACAAGCTCGCCAACAACAACCCTTTATGGTTGTAGGGCTTTTTCCTGCAAGCTCGGAGTGCGGCGATGATGATTCCAATCATCCCAATCAAGATTCTTATCCCGCTCGGCGGGCTCCCACCAGTCGCGGGAACCGGTCACCATTAGACTTCGCGTCGGAAGCCGCCAAGCGCACTGGGCCAGCACGAAACGCCACGGACACTGGATGTGCAGGGCATATTGACCAATTGTCCCGTTTCCGTCCGGGTGAGGCATGATCGTTCCGAACGGAAAAGTTTTCTTGCTTCCGGCGTTTCGAGCGATGGACAACTTCAGGCCATGAATGGGTCCAAAGGTTCTCGCAACGTTCCAGCCAAGTCCTTCCGTCCACGCTTCATCAGGGAAGCCCAGTTCGCTCAGCTATCATCTGCCCAAGCGTGAACAATTCCATGTGGGTCGAGACCTTCCATGACATCGTATCTAACCACGAACCGCAGCTCCTCTGGACGCTCTAAGGCTCCCACTCGGCGGCAATCTATCGTTGCAGTCCGGAAGTTTGACCCGCTCAAGCGCGTGGCTATACGATAACCATTCACGAGGTGCATCGATGCGTTCTCCATTCGTCACAATCTTCCTGGCCGCCACGGCGTCGCTTTGCGCCCAAAACGCGACCACGGCCGGGCGCTTCCTGATCGAGCATCCAACGTTGGTCAATCTCGGTTTCCGCTGGTCCATCTCCGGAGACCAGAACCGCAACGCGCAGGTTACGGTCCAATACCGCGCCGCCGGCACGGCGGCCTGGCGCGCCGCATTGCCCATGCTCCGTATTGGCGGGGAGAACGTCGGCCGTGACCGGGAGAACCTCCACTACACGGTCCCGCACGGTTTCGCCGGCTCCATCCTCAACCTCCAGCCGGGCACCGAGTACGAATGCCGCTTCACCCTCACCGACCCTGATGGCGCATCCGGGCAAAGAACGCAGACAGTCAAGGTCCGGACACGCACGGAACCCCAGCCCTACGCCGGCGGCCGCGTTCTCCACGTGTATCCGCCGGACCATAAAGGCGCCCGCCAGGAACCCAGCTTCACCGGGCTGCTCGAAGCCTACTACGGCGCCGGCCTCGGCGATTGGAGCGTCGTGCGGGAGCGGCGCGCGCAACCGGGCGATGTCCTTCTCGTCCACGCCGGCCTCTATCGGCCCGAACGGTTGAACTATGTGGATCCGCTCGCGGCGCCCTTCGACGGCACCTTCACTCTCTCGCTGAAAGGCACCGCGGAGAAACCCATCACCATCAAGGCCGCCGGCGACGGCGAGCCCATTTTCGACGGAGCAGCCAACCACATTCTGTTCGACGTCATGGCCACCTCCCACCATATCTTCGAGGGCCTCACGTTCCGCAACACCGATGTCGCCATCCTTGCCGGCAAGAAAGAGGTGCTCGGCGCCACGAATCTCGCCGTCAAGAACTGCCGCTTCGAAAACATCGGTTTCGGAGTCTGGACAGAATATGCGGGTTCCAGCGATTTCTACATTGCCGACAATCTCTTCCTTGGCCGTGACGACCGCTTCCGCCTGATCGGCTGGACCGGACCGCGCTGGGGCGACATCGGCCCGTATCCGTCCCACCTGATGACCAGTTACTACGCGGTCAAGGTGTACGGCCCCGGCCACGTGATCGCCCACAATGCCGTCGCCTACTTCCACGACGGCATTGCCATCTCCACTTACGGGACGCCGGAGCCCGATCCGGAGCGCCAGCCTTCCTCGATCGATATTTACAACAATGACATCCACATGTCGAACGACGATTTCGTCGAAACCGACGGCGGCGTCAGCAATATACGCGTCTTCCAGAACCGCGGGGTCAACGCTTTCCATGGCGGTTATAGTTCACAGCCGATTTTCGGCGGCCCCGTCTATTTCTTCCGCAACCTGCTCTACCATGTGCCATCCGGCGTCGCCTTCAAGCTGGACGCCCGCCCCGCGGGGCTTTTCATGTACCACAACACCATCATTGGCGAGCAGTCCGTACGCAGCCCCACCGGTAACGTCCACTGGCGCAACAATCTTTTCCTGGGCCGCGACACGCCGAACCGCGGCATCATGTACTGGGCCAACGCCACCGCGCACTACAGCACAGACTACAACGGCTTCCGCCCCAACAAAGGCGTGGATGAGCAGTTCCTCTGGCTGGCTCCAGCACAGCCGGGCCAGACGCTGTATCAGAGCACCCGCGAGCAATGGAGGTCGTTCCGCACGCTGAGCGAATTCCAGGCCGCCACGGGCCAGGAACAGCACGGCCGCGAAGTGGATTTCGACATCTTCGAGAAGATGACCCCGCCCGATCCTGCGAAGCGCCACGCCGTGTATCACTCCATGGATCTGAACTTCCGCCTCAAGGCAGGCTCGAAGGCGATCGACGCCGCTCAGGCTTTGCCCACGATCAACGATGGCTTCTACGGCGCGGCCCCGGATCTTGGCGCCTTGGAGCTTGGCGCGGCCGAGCCTCACTACGGCCCGCGCTGGCTGACCTGGAAGCCCTTCTACCGGTAGGCGTGACTAGGAGAGAACATGGCATGACCGCTGAACTGATCACCGCCGAGCAGGCCGCCAGTCTCGTCCAATCCGGCATGTGGCTGGATTACGGCGCATCCCTCTGCCAGCCCGACGTTTTCGACAAAGCGCTGTCGGCGCGCAAGGAACAGCTCCAGAACGTCAAGATCCGCGCGTGCCTGAGCATGCGCCCGCGCGCGGTGATCGAGGAAGATCCCGAGGGAATGCATTTTCACGTGTTCAGCTGGCACTTTTCCGGCTACGAACGCAAGAAGCACGACGCCGGCCGCTGCGGCTACATCCCGCTCAACCTCGGCGAGGTGCCTGATTATTACCGGCGCTTTCTCGATCCCGTGGACATCGCCATCCTCAAGACGGCTCCCATGGACGACGGCGGCTACTTCAACTACGGCCCCAGCAATCTATGGCACCGGGCCGTGATCGAGTCCGCCAAAGTGGTGATCCTAGAGCCCAATCGCGACATCCCTTACGCCTTCGGCAAGGAAAATGGCGTGCACGTGAGCGAGGTGGATTACATTATCGAGGGCGATCACCAGCCGTGCGGCGAGCTGCCCAATCCGGAAGCAAGCGAGATCGACCGCGTGGTGGCCCGCCGCATTGCTGCCGAAGTGGAGGACGGCGCCTGCCTGCAGATCGGCATAGGAGGCATGCCCAATGCGGTTTGCTCGCTGCTATTGGAAGCCGGCGTCCAGGACCTCGGCATTCACACGGAGATGCTCACCGACGGCCTCGGCCTGCTGTACCGCTCCGGCCGCGTCACCGGATCGCGCAAGGCGCTGGACCGCGGCAAGGTCGTGTACACGTTCGCACTGGGCTCGCGTGGGCTCTATGCGACGGCGAACCGCAATCCGGATTTCTATTGCCACCAGGTGGATTACACCAACTCGCCGCACATCATCATGCAGAATGACAAAGTGGTGTCCATCAACAACACCACGCAGATGGATTTGCAGGGCCAGGCGGCTTCGGAATCCGACGGCCACCGTCACATCAGCGGCACGGGCGGGCAACTGCAATTCGTGCGCGGCGCCTATGCATCGAAAGGTGGCAAGTCATTCATCTGCCTGTCGTCGACTTACGAGAAGCGCGGCGAGCGGCGCAGCCGCATCGTGCTAGACCTCACGCCGGGCAACATTGTGACGACACCGCGCTCGGACACCATGTACGTGGTCACCGAGTACGGCATGGCCAACTTGAAAGGCAAGTCGGTCGCCGAGCGGGCCCTGGCTTTGATCGCGCTCTCGCATCCCGATTTCCGCGAGGACCTGGAACGGCAGGCGCACGAGCACCGGCTGATCCCGCGCGGTGTTACCTTCTGATACCAATCGTTCCTGCTTCTCGACCGCCCGGTTCATGATCTGGCCGAACTGGGTGCGGGCGGCGAGGGCAGAGATTCTCTTGGCCATGGCTGGCCTCCTAAGTGATGGATGAATCAGTTCCATGCTACCGTCTAGTTGCCCGAGTTGCCCGAGTTGCCCGAGTGGCTTGACCCCAGCCAATGCCGGGAAGCGATGTACCCTGTGGACCCGCAGAACCCCATGTGGAGAAAGTCGCAGCGCAATACCGACGGCATGGAATACCTGGTGTGGATGAACGTTGATCACTACAGGGCACACGGCGTTGTGGACGTTGATAATCTTGGATTAACAAAGACATTATGGTCGGACAGGCAGGGCCGCAGACGCCGCAGGTGCCGTGGCTCTTCAACAGGGAAACGTGCTACGAGCTCAACATGGAGATCCCTAGCGGGGCGCAGCTTGTATACAAGTCTGCTCTATCCGACACGAACTACTACAGGCTCTACGTAATCTGAGGCCGGCTGATCCCAATTCGACAAGCACGGGCAGATGTCAGGCGATTCGGCTCCCCAAGGGTTCTTAGGTCGTTGCAAATCAACAACTTGAACCGCGCCGTCGGCCGGCCCCGTTCAACACAATTCGACACTTTGCCCGAAAGTCCCTCCGCTCTGCAAAACGAACTTCCCCGCCCGATTCGCCTACAATAGACCTTTATGGTCCAAAAAGTCCGCAAAGCCGTCTTCCCTGCCGCTGGACTCGGCACGCGCTTCCTGCCGGCCACAAAAGCCCAGCCCAAGGAGATGCTTCCGCTCGTCGATAAGCCGCTCATTCAGTACGGCGTCGAGGAATCGATTCACTCCGGCATCCAGAACATCATCATCGTCACCGGCCGCGGCAAGAGCGCCATTGAGGACCACTTCGACGTCAATTTCGAGCTCGAACACCTCCTCGGGTCCCAAAAGAAAACCGACCTCCTCCAGCAGGTGCGCGACATCTCTGACATGATCGACATCGCCTATGTCCGCCAGAAGGAGGCCCTCGGGCTCGGCCACGCCGTACTCCGCGCCCGCGAGCTGGTCGGCAATGAGCCCTTCGCCGTCATCCTCTCCGACGACGTCATCGAGGCCGAAAACCCCTGTCTCCGCCAGTTGCTCGACATCTACGACTTCTTCGGCGCCACCGTCGTCGCCCTCATGGAGGTGCCCAAGGAAAACATCTCCGCCTACGGCGTCGTCGATGCCGATCCCGTCGATCACAACGGGGCCAAGAACCGCCTCTTCCGCATCCGCAACATGGTGGAAAAGCCCAAAGCCGAGGACGCGCCATCCAACCTCGCTATCATCGGCCGCTACATTCTTGTCCCGGAAATCTTTAAATCCATCGATTCCATACAACCCGGCGCCGGCGGTGAGATCCAGCTCACCGACGCCTTGAAACATCTGCTGCGGAACCGTCCCGTCTACGGCTACAAGTTCGAAGGCAAGCGCTTCGACGCCGGCGACAAGCTCGGCTTCCTTCAAGCGACCGTCGAATTTGCGCTCCACCGCGCCGACCTCGGAGCCAGTTTCCGCAAATACTTATCCACCCTCAAACTATAAGGAACCCAGAAAGTGTCCAGCGTACCCCTCGAACTTCCCCTAAAAGCCAGCGAAGCAGCCGCTGTCGCCGACGTCATTTTCCAGCAGCTGGAAGGCAAGTCCCTCACCGCCGAACAGCGCCAGCGCGTCAGCGCGCGCGCCGCCGGACTCGGCGTCACCAGTCTCAGTATTTACTGGGGTTCTCTCCAGCAGGATCCCGTCCACTCCTCCACTTACTATGTCGCGGCCGACGGACTCAGTGGGCCCACCCCGCAGCCCCTGCTCCTCCGCATGGCCCTTGCTTCCGC
>VFZE01000081.1 GCA_016871315.1 Acidimicrobiia bacterium
GATCAACACTCGATCCCAACAGCTCAGCACTCCGGCGATCTGATCTGAGAGTCGCTCCGTCAGTAGCTCGATACCCATTCCGGCATCATACCTGGACCTCTTTGGTTCCGGCTACGCCGGGTTAGGTTAGTACGAGCCCTTCCCCGGGTTCTGTTCCCGGAATCGGCCGAACTCAGATCTTTACCTGAATCTCTTTGAGCAGCGCCGGCGAGATATCGACCCCCAGGCCCGGCGCCTCCGGGAGCTCCCAGAAATCCAGACGCCCTTTCCATCCACCCGCGAAGATCTCTTTGTACTGGGCGACATTGCGGTTGCCCTCTTCCATGATGAGGAAGTTGGGGATCGAAGCCGCCAGATGAATGCTGGCCGCCGTGCAGATTGGCCCGTTGGGATTGTGCGGTGCGATCGTGACGTAGTGCGCATCGGCCATGGCGGCGATCTTCTTCATCGCCGTGATGCCGCCGGTGCGCGCCACGTCGGGCTGAAGAATGCGCGCCGCGCGCTTCTCCAGAATTTCGCGGAAGTTGAAATGCGACTGCAAGCCTTCTCCGGTGGCGATGGGAATGTTTGTCGA
This sequence comes from Acidimicrobiia bacterium, assembly GCA_016871315.1. GTDB lineage: Bacteria > Acidobacteriota > Terriglobia > Bryobacterales > Bryobacteraceae > VFZE01. The sequence goes on from VFZE01000081.1 coordinate 575, forward strand.
CCGCTGCAGCGCCGCCATCGCGTCGGCATTCTCCGGCGGCACCGGCTCTTCCAGAAAGTAGGGATCGAACGGCTCCAGCATCTTGATGATTCGCCCGGCCGAGGCCATGTTGAACTTGCCATGCGCCTCAATGCAGATATCAAACGCCGGCCCTGCTTCGCGAATGCCCCGGACCATTTCCCGCACCTCGTTGAGTACATCGGTTGAAAGCTGGCGGTCCGGGCCGGGGTAGGCGCCAAAGGGATCATACTTGCCCGCCTTTGCGCCCTGCGCCATCAGTTCCTTGGTCTTTTGAAAATATGCGTCGCGCGTGCGAGGGATGTTGCCCCAACGGTAGCTGGTGTAGATCGGCAGCTTCTCATGCACCTTGCCGCCGAGCAGATTGTAGACCGGCACGCCGAGCCGCTTGCCCACGATGTCCCACAGCGCGATGTCGATGGCGCTGACGGCCGCATAGAGCGTCCCGCCGAGCGTGTTCTCCTCCTCGATGTACATCTTCCGCCACAGTTTTTCGATGTCCCAGGCGCCGGCGCCGATGAGCATTTTGCGGAAGGCCTCGATCTGCGCGATAATCGGCCGGACCGTTGGCGGCGTGGTTCCTTCGCCCCAGCCGTGGAGACCATCGGAGGTTTCGATGCGTACCGCGACGATATCGGCGCGTTGCCCGATGCGGAGCACGCAAGGGTCCACCCTGGCGATCTTCAGCGCAGCCTTCCCCTGCGCAAAGAGCGCGGAAAAAGGGAGCGTTCCGAGCAGCGCGCGTCGCGTGATCATGCGGATCGCTTCTGTTGTATCACGGTCTGGAAGGTCTCGACCAGCTTGGCCGTAATCGTGGGCATGTCCCAGTTCGCCTCCACCTCCGTGCGCGCCCGGCGCGCCATTTCAGCCGCCTCCTCGGGATGGTCGAACAGGTGGATGATCTTGCTGGCGAAGGCCTCCGGCTCGTCGGCCAGCATGCAGAATTCACCGTCGTCATGGGCCAGGCCTTCAGCGCCGATGGTTGTCGAAACCACCGGAATGCCGGAGGCGAAAGCTTCCAGCAGTTTCACGCGTACGCCTGAGCCGCTGAGAATGGGGCACAGGAAGACCGCGTACTGGGCGAGCGGCTCCTGAATATCTTCGACGAAGCCGCGCAGTTCGATGGAAGCGCCCCAGTCGGGCAGGGAATGACGGGGAGGCGGATCGCTGCCGATCACGATCAGGCGCGCATCCGGACGCTGGCGCAGCACGTGCGGGAGCGACTGCTGCACGAACCAGCTTAAGGCTTCCGCGTTTGGAAGATGGCGAAAGCTGCCGAGAAAGAGCATGGTCAACGGCTGGCGGTCATCGGCACGGAAAGAATATTGAGCCGCGTCAATGCCGGCACGGAGGTTGGCGTCGAGGCGTGGAGCAAGGTGCGGAACAAAGCCCGTCAAATAGCGCTTGTTCGCGCCGCTGCAAACCTGTACGCGATCGAACCGGTCCAGCGCGCGAAGCTCGTAGCGCAGAGCGCGCAAGTACTCGAAGCCGGCCGAGGCGCGCTTCACCAGGCCAAGCATATTGGGAAGCTGGCGGCCGATGGATTGGAAATAGATGTCGTGCTCGAACAGGAACACGCCGATGCGGTGGTAGAGGCCGGCGTATTGGCCCATCGGCAGGTAGTCGAGCTGCACGACATCGACGCGGCGGCAGTATATCTGGCGGTGGATCAGCCATTCCAGACCGGCATTTTGGAACTCGTGAATGGCGTGCGGAACAACGGAGCCGAGCTGTCGTGGCTGGCCCTCCAACCGAATCAGGAACTCAGCCGATGCGCACTTGGCCACCAGCTCATCGTGCGGAGCCTGTTCATAGGGCGAGTCAAGCAGAACGATCAGGTGCAGGTCGCAACGCTGGGCCAGCTCCCGCGTTGTCTGGTACATGAAGACGGCGCCGCCATGTACGGGAGGGCAGATGGGATACGGAGAGACGAAGAGGACGCTTAGCCGCTCAGGCGGCTTGGCATGCACAAGGAAGCGGTCGCGGAAATAGCCGCCCATAGGGCGGCGGAAAGCTTCCGCATCGTCAATCAGGGCGAAACTGCGCGCGCGCCATCGCGCCCCGCAGGCCGCGGGCAGCTGAAGGAAAGCCTTCCAAGCGGCCAACAAGTTGGGCCGTTCCGGCGAGTCGCCGAATAGGAGGCTCACCACCGCCCCGGCCCAGGAGAAAAAGAAGTGGCCGGTGAGCATCCCCCAGGAATGGATGTTTTTCCATGTGAACAGAAGTAAGTTTTTCTGGATGATCGTCTGGATGAACTCCGCCGTGAACTTCCGTCCGATGGTTCCGCGGTGCTCGTGGTAGACGATGCTGGCAGGCTGGTAGAGTACCTTCCAGCCGCGTTTCCACGCCTGGTAGCCGAGATCGGTGTCTTCCAGGTAGAAAGGCTTTAGCAGGTCATCGAATCCGCCAAGCTCCAGAAACTTGTGCCGGTCAAAAGCGCACGAGCCGCCGCCGCCATAAAAGCACGGATAGGGCTCGTTAACCTGGCCGTCAACGCGGTGCCGGACGCGCAGTCCTCCGTTTTCCCACCAGCCTTGCGTCAAGCCGGTCTCTTCACGAACCTTCGCCGCATCGGAGAAAAAGATCTGGCAGGAGACGGCGAAAACCTGAGCGTCCGTGAAGCCGTCGAGCAGCGGCTGGAGAAAGTTCGCCTCGACGCGCATATCGGAGTTCAGCAATACAACGATGTCGTTCCTCGCGGCGCGGAAGCCGGCGTTGGAGCCTCCACCGAAACCTAGGTTCGATTCCAACCGGAGCAGCTTTACGCTCGGGAAACGCGTTGTCAGCAAGTCGGCGCTGCCGTCTTCGGAGCCGTTGTCGACCACCAGAATTTCGTTCGCAGGATTCGATTGCGTCGCTACGAGGATGGATGGGATGTATTTCTCGAGTAGATCCCGGCCGTTCCAGTTAGGGATGACGATAGTTGCCGCTCCAGTATCGGGTTTGCGGTCAGCTGGTGGCCTTCGCCTGCCGGCCAGAAACCAGAGAGCATCGCTGAGCAGGAGTGACAGCGGAGCCAGCAGAAAAATGAAAGGAGAAACCAGCAGCAGCGGCAGCGCCCGCAGGAAGCGGGTGAGAGTTGCCATTTTAGGAGTTGCCGACCTCCGGGCCCAGCCCGAAACGGCGCCCCATGCGATGCCAACGCGATGCCTGGACCAGCGCTAGTCTCTGTTCCAGCTCTTGACGCTGGCGGTCGAGCGATTGTGCCCACAAGGTCCGTTCCTCGACGGTCTTCTCGGCTTCATCAAGGAGCTGGATGCATTTCTTGAGTTCCTCGCCTTTGGCGGCCAGCTCGCCGGAAAGCCGCCCTTCAATCGAGTTGGCCCACTCGGTTTTGGCGTGGTTGTCCTGCTCGAGCTCGAGGATCTTGGCTTCGTAGGCCGCGACATTTTCCAGAGCGGCTTTTTGCTCGACTGCCAGCTCCTGTTGAAGCTTTTGGACGCGTTCGGCGGCTTCGGCCAACTGTTGGTTGAGCTGATCTGCCCAGCGGTTTCGCGCTTCGAGCTCCGCGGTCTGTTCGCGGTGCTGGTGAACCAGAGCGTTGTGTTCGGCCTGCGACTGCTCGAGCCAGGCGTTTTTCTGAGCCAGCTCCTGATCCAGCATTCCGATGTGCTGCTCGCGCTCCCTCAGGACGTTGGTGGTTCGCGGCAGGTAGACGAACGTGGGTGCGCCAGTCTGGGGAGCCAGGGCGCAAACGGCGAGGAAGAAGTGCGCGTGCTCGGCGTCGGGAGCGGAGGCCTCCATGCGCACTTCGGCGGCCGCCGAGCCCGCCATGGGCTGAAACGTCACGCTGCCGGCGTGGTTCTGTGCGAACAGGGAAACATGAGGGAAGACGTCGCCGAGCGCTTGGCGGAACTCTTCGTAGGTGAACTCGTGCTCGTGATAGGGATTGGGGCCGGCAACGCTCCGGCTTTCGGCGTAGTAGGATTTGTTGGGTGTGGATACCAGGAATTGGCCACCGGGTTGAAGCAGACGCCGCGCCTCCGTGAGCAGCGTGGGCCAGTCTTTGAGGTGTTCGATTACTTCGAAAGCCGTCACCAGACCGAATGCGCCGTCGGGCAGAGGAGGCCGGGAGCACGATGCCTGAAGGAAGCTGAGGTTGGCGCGGGTGTAGCCGGCCACGGCGTGAGCAATCGCTTCCGTGGAGATGTCGAGCGCTATCACCGATTGTGCTTGGCAGGCCATGTGCGCCGCGCCGTAACCGGTGCCGCAGGCAAGATCGGCGACGCGCTTGTGGCGGCACAGTCGCGAGGCGAATTGGTAGCGGGCCATGTGCTCATTCCAAAGATCCGGGTCGACCTGACCCGCAATAACGCGTTCGCCTGTAAATTCTGCCAAAAGGGACTCTCCGGTTTATTCAGGCTCTAGCGCGCGGCGAGCCTTTCTTCGCTCTTGCTCTCCAGGCGGCTGTTGACCTCCACGCGGCAGGGAAGGTGCATGTATCCATAGATGGGACCGTCGGAATGGCCCATCTGCACCGTGATCGCGTTGTCGATCCAGTCGCACATCTTGTAATGAAGCAGCGTACCATCGGCGATGGCCGGAGAGAAAGAGAAGTGAGCGGGGTAGAGCGTGGGAAGATTCACGTGAAAGTCGACCGTATAGATGTCGCCGGGCGCCATCGGCGGCAGCTCCAGCTTTTCGCGGATCGTGTTGGTGCCCGCGAAATCGATGCCGAGATGGTTCCGGAGCATGAAGCCGATGTTGGGGCACGTGACCGGCTCATGCGCCTTCACACTGATGCGCACAATTAGATGCGAGCCCGGGGTCAGCAGATGCTGCGGGCGGCCGTGTTCGTCGAACAGCCCGATTCCCAGCACCTCTGCGCGGCCGTCGCCATGGCGGTGGTCGATATTGGGGATCGTGTGGATCACCTCGGGTGGACCAGCGAACGCGTCGTGTTGAGGCCTGGCTGATGCCGGCTTGAGTTCCAAGTATTCGGAATCTTTCTCCACCATCGCCGCAAGGTACTTCGACACCACCGTGTCGGTGGTGCCAAGCTCGCGGATGACTCCCCGGTCAAGCCACATGGTTCGGTCGCCGATCGCCTTGACGTCGCCCATCGAATGGGACACGAAGACGATGGTGATGCCGCGGGAACGCAACTCATGCACTTTGCGCATGCACCGCTGGCGGAAATAGATGTCGCCCACGGCCAGGGCTTCGTCCACAAGGAGGATCTCCGGGTCCACGTGGATTGCCACCGAAAAGGCCAGGCGAACGGACATGCCGCTGGAATAGGTCTTGACCGGCTGGTCGATGAACTCACCAATTTCTGCGAATTCCTCAATTGCCTTGTAGCGGGAGTCGATCTCCTTACGCGAGAGGCCAAGTATGGACGCGTTCAGATAGACGTTGTCCCGGCCGGTGAATTCGGGGTTGAATCCAGAGCCGAGCTCAAGCAGTGCCGCGATCTTGCCTTGTGTTTTTGTGGTGCCGGAAGTGGGAGCAAGTATGCCGGTCAGGATCTGCAGGAGGGTGCTCTTTCCTGAACCGTTCTCACCGATAATGCAGAAGGTCTCCCCCTTTTTGATATCGAAACTGACGTTGTGCAGGGCCCAGAAATCGGTGTGGAAGCGGGCGCGGTTAAAAGTGAGCAGCTCCTTGAGGCGGTCGGAAGGGCGCCGGTAAATGGGGTAGCTTTTCGAGACTGCGTGGAACTCAGCTACGTAGGGAGGCACCATCCAAAATATTAGCGCAGTGTCGCGGAATCCTGAACATGCTCGCAATGCAAACGGGCGGCTTGGCCGGTGATGCTAGCCAAGCTTCAAGCGCCTCATGTGCGTACCACACGCACCTCGCCCGACGCTTCCGCTTTCCGGCTAGCCCTTTCTGCTTGGGCGGTGCTTACACCGCGCGCCCGGGGTTGCACCTCACAACCGCTCTGCGGCGCAAAGCAGCGTTGCCAGCCTGTCCAGCGGCTTGACTGCCCGGCCGCGGCTCCTGCTCGCGGCCTTTTCTTTCACCGGCCAGCCGCCCAAACTTTCGGACCGTTTCGGCCCTCTGTTTACTCAGCTTCCAGCCAATTTCATTATCCCGCACGGGAAGGGAGAAGTCAATAGAAAAAGACCCGAAACTCTGCTATTTGACTTTCACCGTTGAGCCCGCTAATTTGGTTTTGAGAAGCCGTGCCGGCGTAGCTCAGGTGGTTAGAGCGGCGGTCTCATAATCCGCAGGTCGAAGGTTCGAGTCCCTCCGCCGGCACCAGCCTTCGCCAAGGCTCCAGGTGGCAAGCTGCCACTGGTTATTCCGATCCACCTACAATGGTCTGATATATCCGGTCCAAATCGTCGCTGGAGAAGTACTCGACCTCAATGCGCCCCCGCTCCGCTGATCTTTCCACGATTCGAACGCGAGTGCCTAGGACTCGCTCCAATTCCTCCACCGCCGCCCTGACATTAGGATCCTGTTTGGGCTCTTCTTTCTGGTTGTCGGGGTCGCGGTCTTCGTTCAGCTTTTGAACGGTACGTTCAACTTGGCGGACCGATAGTCCCTGAGAAGCTGTCTTTTCAGCCACGGCCAGTTGCAGTTCAGGTGTCGGCAGGCCTAGGATGGCGCGGGCATGGCCCATCGAAAGTCGATGTTCGGCTAGCATCAGCTGCACTTCGGCCGGGAGCCGGAGAAGGCGGATCATGTTTGTAATGCTCGCCCGATCCTTGCCTGTTCGCTTGCCTATCTCCTCATGGCTGAGGCTGTGCTCGCGCGCCAACCGGTCGTATGCTTGCGCCACTTCAATGGGATTGAGATCCTCGCGTTGAAGGTTCTCGACAAGGGAGACTTCGAGCAGTTTCTCATCGACCAAGTCCAGTACGACAACGGGAACCGTACTCAACTCCGCCATGCGAGCGGCGCGCCAGCGGCGCTCGCCGGCGATCAGCTCGTAGACATCGCCTTTCTTCCGGACGATCAGGGGTTGAATGATCCCGTTGGCACGGATGGAATCGCTTAGTTCCCGGAGCCGATCGGCTTGGAAGACTGACCGAGGTTGTAGCGGGTTTGGTTCAATGGAGTTTATGGGAACCTGTGTTGCTGCGCCAGCGACTGCGGTGGCAGGCGCGGGTGCCGTGGAGGCGGATCTTGGAGGCAGGAGAGTAGAAAGGCCTCGTCCTAGCGCTTTGCGTTGATCAGATGCCTTGTTCACTGTTGTTGAGTCCCTTTACCCAACGCCGGTAGATGCTTTCCCACCGTGCTCCTTCTCGAGGATTTCCTTGGCGAGCTTGATATAGCTCTCCGCACCGCGCGAGCGCACATCGTAAAGCAGCATGGGCTTTCCATGGCTGGGGGCTTCGGCCAGCCTGATGCTTCGTGGTATCACCGTTCGAAAGATCTCATCTTTGAAGAATTCTTTCAGGTCCTCGGCCACCATGCGGGCCAAGTTGGTCCTGTCATCGTACATGGTGAGCAGAATCCCTTCGATCTTGAGTGGGTGGTTGAAGGAATCGTGGACTCGCTCAATGGTATCGATAAGCTGAGAGACCCCTTCCAAGGCAAAAAACTCACACTGAATTGGGATGAGGACGGAATCGGCTGCGGTAAGAGCGTTCAGCGTGAGCAGATCCAGGGCTGGTGGGCAGTCAATGAGAATGAACCGGTAGTGTTCCTGGAGGGATTTCAATGATTCTCGCAGGCGGAATTCCCGATCGGGTAAGTCGATGAGCTCGAGATTAGCACCTACCAAGTTGCGGTCGGACGGAATCAAGTCCAGTCCGTCCATTTGCGTTGGAATGACTATTTTTGCTGCGTCCAATCCAGCTACGAGAGTGTCGTAAAGTGTGGAATTGAGGCTGTGCTTCGCTACGCCTACGCCAGTTGTGGAGTTCCCTTGGGGATCAATGTCAACGAGGAGCACCTTGACATCGTTAGCGGCCAGCGACGCAGCCAGGTTGATTGCGGTGGTAGTCTTGCCAACCCCGCCTTTTTGATTCGCAATGGCGATGGTTTTTGCCATGGGAGGGACTTCAACATCGTATCACGCGCAGGCCGTTTTGGAGCCCAGCAATTGTTCCACGTGGAACGAAACTATGAATGTTCCACGTGGAACAGTTGATAAAGCAGGGAGTTACGCGACCAACGCACCAAACAAGAGCACCCTGGAATTGTCCCAAGGAAACGGCACAGGGTCATCCCAGCGGAAGGCCGTGGCTTCTCGGCGCACGGGTACAGACTGGTCAGCTGTGACCATTAGGCCCACTTTGGCAGACAAACGCGAAGCAACAGCAAGGATCTCCTGCCACCTAACCGCTCTCCCAACAACCCAACTCACGCTTAGCTCGACACGTTCCAACCTCTCCCGCACAACCTCGCAATTGGAGAGCCCTAAAGTAGCCTCGCGCAGGAACACGGCCTTGCGAGAATCGCTTTCCACCAAATACAACAGACACTCCGGTCTCACAATCGCCATTGGAATTCCGGGAAAGCCAGCCCCACTCCCAGCATCCACAATGCGTAAGGCCCCTGATGGCAAGGCCCGCGCAAGAGCGATCGACTCACAGTAGTGCCGCTCAATGGCCTCCTCAACCGTTTCGATCCTCGACAGGTTCAATCTGCGATTCCAGCGCTGGAGCAACTCAAAGTGGGCGTCCATCCGAGCCGCTTCCTCAAGGCTGATTTCGTATTTACCTTGCACTCTCTTCAGGAGCAGGTTCCGAAACTCGCTCATTTGGACGCCGGAGAAAGATTCAAATATACATCAAGCACCGCAATGGTAGCCGGCGTGATGCCCGGGATACGCGCCGCCTGACCCAATGTTGCCGGCGCGACAGCCCGCAGCTTCTCACGGTTCTCCCGCGAAAGGCCCGGAATGTCTGAATACTCAAACCCAACTGGAATCCTTCGCGTTTCAGAGCCTTTGAGGCGTTCAATCTGCCGCTCTAGTTGTTGAATGTAGCCTTCGTACTTCAGCTCGGTTTCGAGAGTGGTCAAGACAGCCGCCATTGGTTCCTCCCCCAATTTGGCTTGAATAAGGGGAACCAACTGTTGAATCCGAGCTTCAGGCCGTTTGAGCCAAGTAGACAAAAGCGGACGATCATCGTGGGCAATCTCGACACCGTCCACCAGGCGAGGACTCATCCGTGTTGAACCAATGACCCCGAGAATCCTCTCCCTCTGCGACCGCTTCTGCTCAAGTATCCCCCATCTCCGGTCGCAGACCAATCCAGCTGTCCTACCCAACGGAGTAAGCCGCTCATCGGCGTTATCAATGCGAAGATGAAGCCGAAACTCTGCCCTGGAGGTGAACATCCGATACGGTTCATCGGCGCCTTTGGTGATCAAGTCGTCGATCAGGATGCCGACGTACCCGTTGGTCCGCTCAACCACTACTGGATCACGTCCATCTAGTTTTGCAGCCACATTGACACCGGCCATAAGCCCCTGGCAGGCAGCCTCCTCATATCCCGATGTACCGTTGATCTGACCCGCGAGGAACAGGTTCTCGATGGTCTTCACCTCGAGAGAGTGAGTCAGCTCCCTTGGATCAATGGCATCGTACTCAATGGCGTAGCCAGGCCGGATCATTTCCGCCTCCTCAAGACCTGGGATCGAGGCGACAATAGCCTCCTGCACATCAACCGGGAGGCTGGTGGACATGCCGTTGACGTAGATTTCGTTCGTGTCCAGACCCTCAGGCTCGAGGAAGATCTGGTGCCTGGATTTATCCGGAAACTTGACAAACTTGTCTTCGATAGAAGGGCAGTATCGGGGGCCGATTCCTTCGATCTGGCCACTATACAAGGGTGAACGCGCCAGGTTCTCTTGGATAACACGCTTGGTGGCGTGAGTAGTGTAAGAAATATAACACTTAACCTGCTCCCGCTGAATCCTCTCCGTCAGGAAGGAGAATGGGGTGGGCACAGGATCTCCGGATTGCGGTTCAAATGCCGACCAATCGATCGTGCGGCCGTCGAGCCGCGGTGGAGTGCCCGTCTTCAGGCGGGTCCACTGAAGCCCGGAGCTGCGCAATTGATTTCCCAATAGTTCCGAGGGGGCTTCACCATTCCTGCCACAACTGTAAGTGTTTTCACCAACATGAGCCAAACCATTGAGGAACGTGCCCGTTGTTACGATCACAGCGCCGCTCTGCAGGCTCCGGCCATCCCTCAACACGACTCCAGTAGCTTTGCGACCACCCAGACTGATGGCAGCAACTTCGGCCTGAACGATGCGCAGGTTAGGCTCTCGCTCCAGTACCTCTCGCATCCGCGTGCGATAGGCCTTCTTGTCGCACTGCGCACGCGGCGACCAGACGGCGGGCCCTCGACTTGTATTCAGGAGACGGAACTGAATCCCAACCGCGTCCGACACTTCACCCATCACCCCGCCGAGGGCATCGATTTCCCTCACTAGATGGCCTTTCGCTATGCCTCCGATGGCGGGATTGCACGACATCTGGGCGATCAAATCCAAGTTCATCGTGATCATAGCGGTGTGCAAGCCCATACGCGCACACGCGCGAGCGGCTTCGCACCCAGCGTGGCCGGCCCCGACCACAATAGCGTCATACTTCCTGGCCATTGCTATCATTGTAGCTCGGCGTAGTTTCCGCCTCTTCCACATATGAACGTCCTTGTCATCGGCGGCGGCGGCCGCGAACACGCACTGGCTTGGCGCTTGCGCCGCAGCCCACAGGTGAAGCAGCTTTTTGCCGCGCCGGGTAATCCAGGCATTGCGGGCATCGGTCAATGCATCAAGCCGGCTTCCGTGGATCCGGATTCGTACTTGCAGATTGCCCGTTCCGTAGAAGCGGATCTCACCATCGTGGGTCCGGAAGCTCCGCTGGCAGCCGGTGTGGTCGACCTGTTCCGCGGACAGCGTCGACGAATCATTGGGCCAACGAGGCAGGCCGCACAGCTTGAGGCGAGCAAAGTCTTCTCGAAACAGTTCATGCTACGCGCCGGCGTGCCTACGCCTCGTGCCGCCACAGCACGCACCCCGGAGGAGGCGAAAAAGAACCTTGATGAATTCGGATTCCCCGTTGTCCTGAAGGCCGACGGCTTGGCCGCCGGCAAAGGGGTCATCATTGCCGAAGACAAAACACAGGCGCTGGCGGCGCTGGCAAGCTTGCCCGTGGGCCAGATCGTGGTGGAAGAGTTTCTTGCCGGCGAAGAAGTGAGCTTCATCGTATTCACCGACGGTGACAAAGTGATCCCTCTCGAGGCCACGCAGGACCACAAAGCGATCGGCGACGGCGATCAAGGACCGAACACCGGCGGCATGGGCGCCTACTGTGACGGGCGCATTCTCAGCCCAGAACAAACACAGAGTATTCTCGGCGAGATCATCCATCCCACGCTGGAGCAGATGAAAGCGGATGGAACGCCGTATACCGGTTTTCTATACGCGGGCCTGATGATGACCTCCTCCGGGCCGAAGGTGCTCGAATACAACGCAAGGCTTGGCGATCCGGAAACGCAGGCGCTGATGCACCGCCTGGATTCCGATCTGGTCGCTGTCTTGCTCGACGGCCATAAGCCACAATGGCGACCGGAACCGAGCGTCTGCGTAGTAGTGGCGGCTCACGACTATCCGCGCGAGGTCAGAACCGGCGACCGTATCACCGGCATCGAGAACAGCGGAGCGGAGGTCTTTCAGGCAGGCACGCGCATCGGTCCGAACGGGCTGGAAACTGCCGGGGGCCGCGTCCTGGGCGTGACCGCCTCCGGCAAAGACCTGCAGGGAGCCATCGACAACGCCTATGCTGCGGTAGAGCACATCCACTTCGATGGAATGAAATACCGCAAGGATATTGGCCGGAAAGGCTTGAAGCGCTGGTAGAATGAGAAGTGCTGGGGACGTAGCTCAGATGGATAGAGCGGCCGCCTCCTAAGCGGCAGGCCGGCAGTTCGAATCTGCCCGTCCCTACCACTCCTTGCCTGTTTTCCTGTAACATCGAAGCATGCGGATCCTGGTGCTTTGCAGTGCCCTGCTTTCCGCCTGGGGCGCTGATCGAGCCGAGCTCCTAGCCGCCATGGAGAAGGCGATGGGACCTTTGCCAGCGGGTAATCGGGAACCCGTCCAGATGGCTAGACACGAGACGGTGCAGTCCATTAACTACTCTCGTAGTCTTATCACATACACAACCGTCGATAACGACTCCGTCCCCGCTTACCTTTTCATTCCCCACTCAAAACCTAGCCCTCTGCCTGCCATCGTCTGCCTGCATCAGACCACAAAGTTAGGCAAAGGTGAGCCCGCCGGCCTGGGACCCAAACTAAACCTGCATTACGCCAAGGAGTTGGCGCAACGTGGTTACATAACCCTGGCGCCTGATTACCCCGGATGCGGCGACAATAGGACCGACCCATATGCACTTGGCTACGCGAGTGCGACGATGAAAGGCATCGTGAATCACAAGCAGGCGGTGGATTTGCTGCAGTCGATGCCAGAGGTTGATCCGGACCGGATTGGAGTGATCGGCCACTCCCTTGGTGGTCACAACGCTTTGTTCCTGACGACGTTTGAGCAGCGCATAAAGGCTGCCGTAACGAGTTGCGGCTTCACTTCCTTCGCGAAATACTACGGAGGTCGTTTAGACGGTTGGAGCCATAAGGGCTATATGCCCCGGATCGCCGAGCTATTCCACAAATCTCCGCTGCATTTGCCGTTTGACTTTACCGACGTGTTTCGAGCGATCGCACCCAGGCCTGTTTTCATTAACGCTCCGCTGCACGACAGCAATTTCGAGGTTTCCGGAGTGCAAGATTGCGTTCGGGCGGTCATGCCCGCATTTGGGGAAGGAAGGCTGATTGTCGAGTATCCCGATGACGGCCACGACTTTCCGGTGGCAGTTCGCGAGCGCGCCTACGAGTTTCTCGACAAGTGGCTCAAGGCACCTCCCAACCCTCGCCGGGTTGGAAGACCTTGAATCGCTGCGCCGGCCTATGGAACAGCATGTGATGAATAAAGGCGCCGGCCGCCTCGGCGGAGTCTGGAAACAACCCGTAATGCATCGGCAACAGCCATGAGGCGCCGATATCCTCGGCAAGTTGCGCGGCCTCGGCGATGGTGAAGCATCCGTTGCCTTTCCGCCCGGAAATCGGAAGCAGAGCAACGTCCACACTATAGGGCTTCAGGCGCGCGGCCAAGTCAGCATAGGGGACACAATCGCCTGCATGGTAAATGGTGATGCCCCCGCAACGGATCAGATAGCCGAGATAGGGATAGCCGCCGATGGGCGTATAGTCCAGCTCCGGATGCGCTGAGGGGACCGAATAGACCCGTACATAATCGCCCGTCTTGAAATACTCCACGCGCAAGCCGGAGTCCGTCGTGGTCATGCGGTCATAGCCGATTCCAAACGTGTTTGCCTTTTCGGCGGCGCTCTTCGGCAGTACGAGCTTGGCACGCTGCGAGGCTTCCAGCATGGGAAGCAGCGTCGCGCTGTCCATGTGCCGCGGATGCGCGTGGGTGCACAGAATCAGTTCAGCATGCGTGACCTCACCGGGCGTCATCAACGGGGCGAACGAACGTCCATTAGCCTCGGAAAGCACAGGGTCAATGTAGAAGACCATGCTGTGGTACTTCAGCGCAAACCCGGCGTGGCCCAGCCACCACAAGGTGGGCGAAATGGCCGGCGCGGCTTCGATCTCATCGAACAGTGGCCCGCCAGTTCCAGGTGGAGTCGCGCTCATTGACCTCAGGCTATTCTAAACGGCAAGCGGCCCGCTGCAAACGATCCACGATGGCCGACCATGTCTCCGAATCCGGCGGGCGTTCCACGGCGATCCAATCCAGATCAAGCGCGTCCAGCTGGTGCAACGTCGCATAAAGCACCGCCGCATATTCGTACGGGTCATCCGGCATCTGGACGAACTTCACCGCGGGCATTTGACGGAACCCTACGAGAGCCCCGCGGCCTTGCGGCAAGTCTTCCTCCCCGCGAATCAGTACCAGGCTGGTTCGCGGACAGTAGTGCCGCGGATGGAGTCCAGGAGAAGGCTGAGCGCCTTCGCTGGAGGTGTGGAGCTGAACGTTACTCAACGTCTTCTCCAGTTGCTCCCGCGTAACCATACCGGGACGTAAAAGCGTGGGCGGTTGCGACATCAGAGAGAGGACGGTCGATTCAATGCCCACCTGGCAAGCTCCACCGTCAAGGATCATATCCACACGCTCTCCCATCCCCTGCCGCACATGATCGGCCGTCGTAGGACTCAGCTGCGCGAAGCGGTTGGCGCTTGGAGCAGCAAGCGGGACTCCGGCGGCGCGAATCAGCGCAAGCGCCAGCGGATGCGATGGCATGCGGAGTGCCACGCCGGGCAGTCCAGCAGTCACGAGGTCCGGAACATGATCCCGTTTGGGAAGCACGATGCTCAAAGGACCGGGCCACCAGCGCGCCGCCAGCTTCGCGGCCGCCTCCGGCCACTCCTTAACCAACGGCTTTGCCATCTCAATCGAGCCCACGTGCACGATCAAGGGATTGGTTTCCGGACGGCCCTTGGCTTCGAAAATGCGCCTGACCGCCGCCGGGTCCAGCGCATTCGCGCCTAGTCCGTAAACCGTTTCGGTGGGAAACGCAACAAGTCCGCCGCCGCGCAGCAACTCCCCGGCTCGGGCCAGCTCTTCCACTCCAGGAAGCGTCATTCCGGAAGTTCGTCTTTGCCGTCACCGGCCGTCTTGCCGGTCTTGCGGAACACCAGCCAGGCGTGCATCAGACTCTCCAGGTCACCGTCCAAAACGCGGTCCACGTCGCCGATCGACAGCTTTGTGCGGTGGTCTTTCACCATGCGGTACGGAGCCAACACATAGCTGCGGATTTGCGAGCCGAAGTTGATGTCGGCTTTGGCATCTTCCAGGCGCTTCTCCTCGGCGCGCCGTTTCTCCATCTCATGCTCGAACAGCCGCGCGCGGAGCTGCTTGATCGCGCTGGCGCGGTTCTTGTGCTGGGAGCGCTCGTTCTGGCACTGCACCACGATCCCGGTCGGAAGGTGCGTCATGCGAACGGCCGATTCGGTGCGGTTGACATGCTGGCCGCCGGCGCCGGAAGCGCGGAATACATCAACACGCAGGTCCTCCGGCTTGATCTCGATCTTGACGTCTTCATCGACCTGCGGATAAACGAACACCGAAGCGAAGGAGGTATGCCGCCGCGCATTCGCGTCAAATGGCGAGATACGCACCAGCCGGTGTACGCCCACTTCTGATTGCAGCAACCCGAATGCGTTCTCCCCGTTTACCTCGAACGTGACGGACTTGATGCCTGCGGCCTCGCCTTCCAGGCGGTCGGTGATGACTGTTCCCATCTCCATACGCTCGGCCCACCGCAGATACATGCGTTCGAGCATCTCGGCCCAGTCCTGACTCTCGGTACCGCCGGCTCCCGGGTGAATCGTTACGATCGCCGCGCGCGCGTCGTTTTCCCCCGATAGCAGCATGCCGTCCTCGAGCGTCTGCAACCTTCCGGAAAAGCGCGTGATCTCCGAGGAGAGCTCTTTTGCTACGTCCTCGCCTTCGCGCGCCAGATCAAACAGCGTCTCGATATCGCTTGCCAACGAGGCCACCTCGCGGTCGTGCGCCAATGTCTCTTCCAGGCGTTTGCGCTCCTGGAGAACCTTTTGCGATTTTTCCGGCTGCGACCAGAAATCAGGCGCCGAGATCTGCTCTTCTAAAACGGCCAGGCGGGACTGCTTGTTGCGGGTGTCAAAGATAGCTCCGCACAGCCTCAGCCTGCTGGCGGAGCGAAACGTACTCTCTTTCGAGTTCTTCTAAAGTCATAACTATTGCGGGGATTCTTGCCTGATTTTATCAAAATCCAACAGGAACCCGCGCTTGCCCACGTTCACCCCAGGCGTCTCGCCGATGATGTCCGACACGCCTTCGGCTTCGTGGATATGACCACAGAAAAAATAGACCGGCTTCTCACGCTGAATAAACTCGAGGACCGAGGAACTCCCGAAGTGGCGGTCCTTGCCCGCCCGGTCCAGCAGCGTGTTCTTCGGCGGACAGTGGCAGATCATAATCAGCGGCGCCTTGCCGTTGAACTCCGCCAGCCTCGCGGCCATTTCGCTTTCGGAGTATTCTCCTGGCGTGTCGAACGGTGTCGGATTGGAGTAACCAAGCCCACCAATGTGGAATCCATCCACCCAAAGCGACTTGCCGTGGAAGTTGTGCAGCGAATAGCGCGAGCACAGGTTCTCCACGTCATTCTCCGACTCGTGATTGCCCGGGATCACGTACATGTGTCCAGCACGTTTGGCCAGCACCTGCCCTGCGGCATCCAGTCCTCGCGCCCAGTTCACCATGTCGCCGGCGGCAAAGTAGTAATCGGCCTCGATCTCCAGCAGCCTCTCCAGCGCTCGCAGGTCACTGTGAATATCGGAAAAAACCAGGATCTTCATCTTCGAGTCCCGCGGTACTCTATCAGTTTATGAGCTTGGAACAGGATCGGGAAAGACTACGTGAGATTCTGCGTGAATTCTCCGTGCGCCGCGGTCAGGAGTTTACGCTGGCCAGCGGCCGCAAAAGCACGGTGTATGTGGACGCACGGGTCACAACCTGCCGCGCGGAGGCGATGCCGCTCATCGGAAGGCTTTTCCTCGACAAGATACGCCAGCGAGGCTGGAAGCCCGAGGCCGTGGGAGGCATGAGTCTGGGCGCCGATCCCATCGTGATCGCGGTGGCGCGGGAGAGCGTCGAAACTCCCTCCCCGGTCAACGCCTTCCTGGTGCGCAAAGAAGCCAAGGGCCACGGCATGAAGCGCCAGATCGAAGGTCTTGCAACGAATGATCCCATCGACGTTGTGATTGTGGACGACGTCTGTACCACCGGCGACAGCACGGTGAAGGCGATTCAGGCGGCGCGCGAGGCCGGACTCCGAGTGCTCGGAGCCATCTGCCTTGTGGATCGCGAGGAGGGAGCGCGGCAGGCGCTGGAAGACGGTTTGCAGTGTCCCTTTGACAGCATTTTTCAATTGGCCGAGCTTTGAGAGCCTGATCCGTTCTTTTCTTCCAAATAATCCTCTTCCGTGTTCACCGACCAGAGATTGCTCTTATCCGTAACACCGGCAATGATATTGTCCACGGCCATCATGGCCGTCAGCATGGAATGGTCCTGGTTGTTGTAGCGATGCATACCGTTCCGGCCAACCAGGAACAGGTTCTCGTAGCGGTCGATGTATTCACGGATCTCCTGAAATCGGTCATAGGTTCCGAAGTAGGCAGGATAGGTCTTTTCCATGCGGATCACCGTGGCATCTAACACTTCCGTCTCTTCGATAATGCCGATCCGGCTCAACTCCTCCTTTGCCAGCGCAACCATTTCTCCATCCGCCAGGCTCCAGATCCCGTCGCCTTCGTCGCAAAAGTATTCAAGCCCCAGCCACACCGTGCCGGGATCCTGTACCAGGTAGGGACTCCAGTTGTTGAAAAGCTGCAGCCTGCCCAGCAGCACGTCCGGCTCCTGGATGTAGATCCAGTTGTCACTGATCAGCTTCTTCCCATCTGGTGTCTCATCATGAATCTTCAGCGTCCGCACAAGTAACCCGACAGTCACGAAGTCCCTGTACACCAACCCCTCGGACACCTCCAATACATTGGCTGGCGGCGTGGCATCCAAGCTGCGCATCAACTCCTGGATGGGAGCAGTGGAGAAAAAATAATCCCCCTCGAACACTCTCCTGCCCTTGTCACCAGAGGCCTCCACGGAAATCACCCGCTTGCCGTTGCTGTTGACGCGATCCACCGTGTATCCAGTGAGGATCTCCCCACCTTTCTCCTTGATGCGCCGCGCCACCTCCTCCCACATCTGTCCCGGTCCCAGCTTAGTACCTCTACATTCAGATCCTGCGCGAAGCAGGCAGGAAAAGCAAATCAGGCAACGCGGCCGTAGGCCAGTTGCGGGATGATTACCAGTTCCCGGAGTTTGAGCCCAGCGGCGAGAATGTCCTT
>VFZE01000082.1 GCA_016871315.1 Acidimicrobiia bacterium
GATCAACACTCGATCCCAACAGCTCAGCACTCCGGCGATCTGATCTGAGAGTCGCTCCGTCAGTAGCTCGATACCCATTCCGGCATCATACCTGGACCTCTTTGGTTCCGGCTACGCCGGGTTAGGTATAGCAGAGAGTCAAGGCACGGGCAAATGAAAGTGGGGAGATTCGTCCTGTTATGGGGATCTTTGGCGCGAATCCTAACAGAGGAGACATATGCGGAAGATCCTGGGGTTTGCACTGATGCTCTTGATTCCGGGGATGATGCCGGGGGCGACGATCATTTGGGTTGCGGACGGGGATCCGGACGACCCCACCAATTCGAGTGTTGCCAGCTCCCAGGCAGTAGCTGCAGGCTGGACGCACGCGGGCAGCTTCAGCAATGTGGCGATCACGGCGCCGGTAGCGCAGTTTGGATCGGCGGTGACGACGCTGCGCGCGTATCTGACGACTTCGATTGGGGCCGGGACGACGCAGGGGGCGCATGAGATTGCCACCACGTCATTCAGCACGGCGACGCAGGCCAATCCTTTCCCTTACATCACGATTTTCAGCGGGTTGAGCCTGGGGCCCGGGACTTATTACCTGATCATGTCCTGGGAGTCAGGAGGAAGCGCGGCAAGTTGGAATGCAGACACACCGACGAGCGTGAGTTCCGATGTCGGGGCTACGGTGGCGGTTGGAAGGCTGCTTGCCTTTAGCCCGTTTGAAACTTACCTTCCGGCGTCAAACTTCACTTTCATCTCCGGGGCCGAGCCTCTCTACCAGGTGACCGGAGATAGTGCAATACCGGAGCCGTCGGCGATGGCGCTGGTGGGCCTGGGGCTAGTGGGGCTGGCGGCGATTCGGCGGCGGCGGTAGCGGTTTCCGGCTAAAGCCGCGAGGCGTATACTTGCCTCATGGTAAGAAGCCATAGTTCGTTTCTTATCGTGTCGGCGCGGGGGGACTTTGAGTTGTTTCTGCCGCGGGGGCAGGGCGGCGGTGTTGCGCATTACTACCGGGCCAACAACGAAGAGAGCGTGCCGTGGCGAGGGCCGTATCTGTTGCTCGGCAGTCACGATGATGTAATGGGGGTGTCTGGGCTGGAGACGGGGATCGGGGGCAGCGCGAACTTCCACGTGGTTTACCGGGAAGGAGCGCGTGCGGCGCACGATTGGGGGCTACGGCATCCGGGAATTTGGCATGGGCCGACCTACTTGCCGGGGGGGGGTTGAATGTAACGGGCGCGCCGGCGGCGAAGACGGTGGAGATTCTGGACATGGGCGCGGCGGACCCGGCGTGGCGATTCACGGCGGAGACGCGTTTCCCGCGAGTGATGTGCGATGCGGTGCTGCTGCCGGATGGAACGGTTTTCCTGGCGGGCGGCAGTTCCGGAGGCGGGGCGCTGTCTGGGGCGACCCCTGTTTTGGAGACGGAGTTGTATGATCCGGCGACCGAGAGGTGGACCGTGCTGACGCCGATACACACGCCCCGGCTGTACCATGTGTCGGCGGTGCTGACGCCGGACGGTCGGGTGATGATCGCGGGCAAGGACGGGCCGCTGAATCCGTTTCCATATCATTATGCGGAGCATCGCGTGGAGATGTTCAGTCCGCCGTACCTGTTCCGCGGACCGCGGCCGGTGATCGCGGATGCGCCGGCGGAGGTGCGGTACGGGGAGAACTTCGTGGTGCGGTCTCCGGACGCGGCTGCGGTGGCGACGGCGGTGCTGATGCGGCCGGACTCCTCGACACATTCGGTGCACATGGATCAGCGGCTCGTGGGACTGGAGATTACCGGACGTGATGGGGATGGGCTGACAGTGCAGGCTCCGCCGAATGCGAACGTGGCTCCGGAGGGTTACTACATGTTGTTTCTACTGAGCAGGGCGGGAGTGCCGTCGGTGGCGCGGTTTGTACGGGTGAGGTGAGGGCTACTTTACTACGTCCGCCTTCATCATCATGGCATCTTGTTTTTCGGCCACTTTGATGCAATCGGCGACGGTCTGTACGGGTAGTGTTCCCCAGGTTGTCTGAAATTTGCCCAGGGCCTTTTGACGTTCCACGAAGTCGACCATGGCCTGAGAAGTGATGATGTCGTAGGCGACAGGGTCGGAAATGTTCAGCTTTTCCGCGGTGGGTTTAGTGGGGAAGTCGGCGTCGGAGGTAAAGGCCGCTTTCACGAATTCCTCAAACTGGCTGAGCTTCTTAGCGTCCGCCCTGCCATAGCCATTAACGACGGAAGATTTTCCGATCAGAGACGGATGTAACTGTAGAGCGGCCTTTGCGAGCTGTGCTTTTGAATGGGCTGGAAGATCGCGATACAAGGCTGACAGCCAGATCTCTTCGAGCTTGCCATGAGACTGTGCACGGGCGAGGAATTGTTTAGCAGCCCCGTCGTAGTAGTTAGGACTGTTTTCCGCGGTCCGGAGCAAAACGTGATGGTTGCACTCAACACTCGACCCAGTCAATTCCACGAGAACGCTGTGCCGCCGTGGACTGTAAAGTGGGGCATCGAAGACGACCGTGATCTTTCGCCCGATTTGGAGGTCAGCAACTTTGTAGTCGCCACGAAGGTTGGTGGAGATCGGGTCACGCCCTTCGATCAAGACGTCGACGCCAGGGACACCTTCAGAAGGTTTGTTGTCATGGACTACCCTGCCGTAAAGGACGGCCGTCTGGGCGGACAGTTCGACGGTAAAGGCCAAGAAGAAGACGGCAAGAACGCTAATGGATCGCATGTTCCCTCCACTGCCCTGTGGGTAATAGTGTAACCCAAAATCAATAATATATGATCGGCTTAAAACCTGAAAGGAGACCCCGGCAGTCGATTGGCGTTTCGGCTGGTGCCGCGGTCAAAGTGACTGTGTAGCGGTATTCCTGAAAAGGTGTCAGCTGCTTAATCTGAAAGCGGAGTTTCTGGAGGTCCTTTTCTTCCGAGGCGATGTGTTTGTACTCTATGGCCATGTTGGGCTGGAAGCGAAGATCCATGCCTGTGATGCGATGGGCGTCGGAGGAATCGAGTTTGAATTCACCCTCTAAACCCTTTTCCTGACCAGCGAAGAAACTACCCTGGATATTGCAGATGGTTGGGCCGGAATCGCCAACGGCGGGCGTGCCCCAGGAACTATCAGACCAAATGAGCACGGAGGAGTTGCTTGCAAAAGAGTGCTCGGGCCACAACCAGCCGGCCTTGACCTTCACGCTGGCGCTCACTTCGCGTGTAACGGGTGGAGGACGTTCGCGGCTGCCGGCCTTGGCCCAGCCGGAAAGCTTGACGGTCTGCTTTTCTCCGGCTTCAAGACGAATTTTCTCGGTTGGAGGGGAATGGAATTTCAAGAGATCGTCGTCGGCACCCCTCTGCTTCACAGCAAAGTCGGAAACCATTGCGGTTGCATAGCGGCATCGGTTATTGACAAGCAGATCGACAGCCAATGGCTCGCCGCGCAGGTAATTTCGCTTGGAGATTTGAACATCGAGGCTTAGATCAGGCGGTTCAAAGATTTCGCCTGCATGGGTAGCCAGCAAGGTGACGAAGGTGAAAATGGAAGTTGCGGTGAGGACCAGGTTCTTTATGGATTCTGGTTTAAAGAGCCTCCCGAGGACGCTTCGCCTTGGAACGGCGAAATGGGAAATCAGTCCGGTGGATTCCACACGGAGTCCGAATTGTCGTGCAAAGGAGGCATTTGAGGCGTCAAAGTGTGCTCTGGATTTCCAGTAGGTGACTATGGTCTGCTTCGAATCGAATGTGAGCAAGTGAAGCGCGTAGAGGCCAGGAAACTGTTTCGTGTCTGGTTGAATCGGGAGCCGGACGGGGGAACCGATTTCAAAAGAAGCCACAAAGCCAAGACCAGTTGAGGGTTCTATGGCAGCTGGATCGACTTTCTGAGCCCTTGTGCCGGCGTCCGACTGCTCTGGATTCTCGCCGTCCACCGTAAACACGATAGATAGTATATTACCGGGGCGCGGACGCGGGCGGCTGGGCGTATACTTGACGACATGACACGCAGGGATTATCTGAAAACGGGATTGGCGGCGGCTGCGGCGGCTTCACAGGCGGGCGCGGATAGCTATGTGCCGGCGGCGTCGAATCTGAAGGCGCGGGCGTGGTTTGAGCAGGCGCGGTTCGGGTTGTTCGTGCACTGGGGGGTGTACTCGCTCTTGGAAAAAGGCGAGTGGGTGATGAACAACGACAAGATGACCGTGGAGCAGTATTCGAAGCTGGCGCCGAAGTTCATCCCGGTGAAGTTTGACGCGGCGGAGTGGGTGGCGCTGGTGAAGGCGGCCGGGCAGCGCTACATCACGATCACGTCGAAGCATCATGACGGCTTCGCGATGTGGGGTTCGAAGCTGTCGAAATGGAATATTGTCGATGCGACGCCGTACGGCAAGGATGTGCTGAAGCCGCTGGCGGAAGAGTGCCGGCGGGAAGGGATCAGGCTCTTCTTTTATCATTCGCACCTGGACTGGACGCATCCGGACTATTTTCCGCGTGGGCGCACGGGGCAGGCGTCGGGGCGTCCGGCGTCGGGCGATTTCAACCGCTATCTGGATTTCATGGACGGGCAGCTGAGCGAGTTGTTGACGGGGTATGGCGAGATCGCGGGGATCTGGTTCGACGGGATCTGGGACCGCAAGGATGCCGACTGGCGGCTGCGGCGGACCTATGATTTGATCCACAAACATCAGCCGCATGCGCTGGTGGGCAACAACCATCACCTGGCGCCGTATGAGGGCGAGGATTTCCAGATGTTCGAGAAGGACTTGCCGGGGCAGAATACGGCGGGGTTCAGCGGAGAGGCGAAGATCGGGAAGCTGCCGCTGGAGACATGCGACACGATCAACGGGGCGTGGGGGTACAACGCCAACGACCGGCGGTTCAAGTCGACGCGGCAGCTGGTGCATTATCTGGCGAAGGCGGCGGGGATGGGCGCGAATTTCTTGTTGAACGTGGGTCCGAAACCGGACGGGACCATACAAGAGGAGTTCGTGACGCGGCTGAAGGAGATGGGGGCGTGGCTACAGAAGAACGGCGAGAGTATTTATGGGACGCGCGGCGGACCGATCACGCCGCGGCCTTGGGGCGTGACGACGGCGCGCGAGGCGAAGGTTTACCTGCATGTGCTGGATTGGCCGGATACGACACTGGCGATTCCGCGCTTGCCGGGGCGAGTGAGGAAAGCGTCGCTGCTGGTTGGCGGGCGCCCGGTGGGGTGGAAGGATATCGATGGCGGGCACCTGGTGAGTTTGCCGGCGGAAGGCCGTGATCCGTTGGATACGGTCGTGGTGTTGGAGAGTTGAGGGCGGGCTTACCTGCAGCTCTTCCGGCCGCAAACCGGTTTTCTTGGCAATCTGCGACAGGAGAGCTGGGCCGATCTCATCGCCGTCGTGAAAAGCGAAGGTGTAGTTTGGCCATCCGTCTCGCGCCAGCCGCCGATGCGACCCTCGCTGCCAAATCACGCTCCAGCCGATGCGTTCCAGGCTAGCGAGAAGTTTTCTGGCGTTGACCGAAGGCCATCGCTTCATGCAACGGTGAAGATGCGAGAGAGGGGTGCAGGAACCTGTTCCCCGTGATCCAGGCAATCGGCGGCGACGCGCAATGCCAGGGATCGAACATTAGCGATGGCTGCTTCCCGGGTTTCCCCGTAAGCCATGACTCCGGGCATCATCTCAACATCGGCCCACCAACGCCCATCTTGCTCCTGCCCGACGGTGATCGGAATGCCCTCAACAGGATCGATCATGGTCACCTTTCCATAACAGTATATCGGCTGGCGGGACCAAACGAGTATCTTGCCGTTGAGGGCGGTGACCGAATATACTCCGATTACCAATGAGAATGACGGCTGTGATTGTCATGCTGGCGGCACCCGCGTTTGCCGAGGAGCTGGGCAAGGCTTCCTCGGATGAGATCAGCAAGGGGAAGAGACTGTTTGACGGGCTGTGTGCGGGGTGTCATGGGACGGAGGGTGCGGGAGGAGGCGTGGGGCCTCCGCTGGCGAGGCCGAAGCTGGCGCGGGCACGCGATGATGAAGCTCTGATGCAGGTTATCCGGCGCGGGATTCCGGGGTCGGATATGCCGATGGCTCGGCAGTGGGATCCCGGCGAGGTGTTTCAGATTGCGGCGTATGTGAAGAAGCTGGGGAGCATTCCGGAGGAGAAGCTGCTGGGCAGTGCGGCGGCGGGTCGCGATGTCTATTTCGGCAAGGGCGGTTGCAAGGCGTGCCACACGATACAGGGAGTTGGAGGGAGGCTGGGGCCGGAGCTGGGGAGCATCGGGGCGCAGCGTAGCGCGAGCCATATGCGGCGGTCGATTGTGGAGCCGGAGGCGGAGTTCGCGGACCGGTTCCTGTGGGTGAGGCTGGAGGCGGGCGGGCGAACGTATGAAGGCGTGCGGCTGAACGATGACACGTTTTCGATACAAATCATGGATGCGGGGGAGCGGATTCACTCGTTTTGGAAGCGGGAGTTGACCGCGGTGACAGAGATGAAGTCGAAGTCGCCGATGCCTTCCTATAAGGGAGCGCTGAGTGCGGGGGAGTTGGAAGATCTGGTTGCGTTTCTGGCTTCGATGCGAGGTGAACCATGATGCGGTTGGGCGCGTTGATTGTGGCGTGTGCGGCGGCGCTTGGCGCGCAGGGGCTGAGCTGGGAGCGGATTCTCCATTCCGATGATGAGCCGGGGAACTGGCTTTCGTATTCGGGCAATCTGCTGGGGCATCGCTATTCGAAGCTGGCACTGATCCATAAGGGGAACGTGGCGCGGCTGCAGCCGGCCTGGATCTATCAAATCGGTGGGGCGCAGAAGTTTGAGACGTCGCCGATTGTGGTGGACGGGACGATGTATATCAGCGAGCCGCCGAACATGGTGCTGGCGATGGACACCAAGACGGGCCGCTCGTTGTGGACGTTCACGCACCCGCTTCCGGGAGACTTGCGGGTATGCTGCGGGCAGGTGAATCGCGGCGTGGCCGTGCTCGGGGAACGGGTCTACTTCGGAACGCTCGACGCGCGGCTGATCGCGCTGGATTCCAAGACGGGGCGCAAGGTGTGGGAGGCGGTGCTCGCGGACTACAGGAAAGGCTTTTCCGTTACCAGCGCGCCGCTGATTGTGAAGGACAAGGTGATCACGGGCATGGCGGGAGGCGAGTATGGCGTGCGCGGGTTCATCGACGCCTATGACGCGGCGACAGGGAAGCTGGCGTGGCGGTTCTACACCGTACCGGGGACGGGCGAGCCGGGCGTGGAGACGTGGGGAGGCGACAGTTGGAAGCGCGGCGGCGGGACCACGTGGGTGACCGGCGTTTATGATGCCGAGCAGAACCTGATCATTTGGGGGACGGGCAATCCGGGCCCGGATTGGAACGGCGATGTTCGGCCGGGAGACAACCTTTATACCGATGCGGCGGTGGCGGTGGATGCCGATACGGGGAAGTTGAAATGGCATTTCCAGTTCACGCCGCACGATGTGCATGATTGGGACGCGGTGCAGGTTCCGGTGCTGGCAGAGGGCGTAGTGCGGGGAGAGAAGCGGAAGCTGCTGCTGTGGGCGAATCGGAACGCGTTCTATTACGTGATTGACCGGACGACGGGGAAGTTCCTGCATGCGCGTCCGTACGTGAAGCAGACGTGGGCGACGGGGCTGGATGATGACGGGCGTCCGATTCGTATGCCGGGGACGGAGCCGTCGGTGGAGGGCGTGCGCGTTTATCCGGACGTCGGCGGCGGGACGAACTGGTGGAGTTCGAGCTACAGCCCGCAGACTGGTCTGTTCTATATGGCGGCGCGGGAAGGCGGCGCGACGTACTTCAAGGGCGGCGCGGAGTTTAGAGAAGGGGAGCTGTATTTTGGCGGAGGGTCGCGGCAAATACCGCGGGATGAGCGGTACGGCGCGATACGGGCGCTGGAGGCAACCACAGGGCGGCTGGTTTGGGAGTTCAAGCTGGCGCGCACCCCGGGCGGCGGAGTCCTGACCACCGCCGGCGGCCTCGCCTTCGCCGGAACCAGTGAAGGTGACTTTCTTGCGCTGGATGCCGCGACGGGGAAGAATCTGTGGCGGTTCCGCACGGGTGCGGCGGTGAATTCGAACCCTGTAACTTACATCAGCGGCGGCAAGCAGCAGGTGGCGGTGGCGTCGGGGAAAGCACTTTTTGTGTTCGAGGTGAACGAATGAGGTGGATGACACTGGCGGTCGTTTTCGCGGGCGGCGTTTGGGGGCAGGATCTGAGCAGCGCGCCGAAGCTGCCTCATAAGCTGGTGGAAAACTGGGCGCAATTGCCGCCGGGTTGGAACTTCGGCGAATGCACGGGCGTGGATGTGGACCGCAACGACAATGTCTGGGTGTTCAACCGCGGCAGGCAGAAGGTGATCCAGTTCAGTCCCAACGGGGCGGTGATTTCCTCGATGGAGAATGTGCCGGTGATGGCGGCCCATGGGCTGGAAGCCGGGCCGGATTCCAATATCTGGCTGGTGGACGTAAAGGGTCACGCGGTAATGAAGGTGAGTCCGTTCGGGCGGCTGCTCTTGATGATGACCAATTCCTACAACCGGCCGGGCGACAACGATTCGAAGTATTTCTTCAACGAGCCGACAGCGGTGGCGTTTGCGCCGAACGGGGATTTCTATGTAGCGGACGGCTACGTGAATTCACGCGTGGTGAAGTACAACAAGGATGCCGAGTACGTGCTGCATTGGGGAAAGAAGGGGAAAGCGGATGGCGAGTTCGATCTGGTGCACGATGTCGCCGTAGACACCGGAGGCCTTGTTTATGTGGCGGACCGGACGAATGCACGCGTGCAGATTTTCGACGCCAACGGGAAGTTCATCCGCAAATGGACGCACGCCGGTTCGCCATACGGGTTGCACTATCAGGCGCGGGAAAAAGCGATGTACATGGTGGACGGACTGAACAGCCGCGTAGTGAAGCTGGATCTGGACGGTAGGGTGCTGGGGACGCTGGGGAGTTTCGGGAAGATCCCGGGGCGGTTTGACGCGGCGCATCATATCGCGGTGGATTCGCGAGGGGCGATTTACGTGGTGGAGATCCGGAACTGGCGCGTGCAGAAGTTCGCGATGCCGTAATCCAACGCGCTTGATATCACTGCTTCGGTGTATCAAGCTGGGATCGTGCGAACGAGAATCACGCTTGACGATGATGTTTATGAGGCGGCTGTGCATCTGTCGCGCACATCCGGTGAGCGCCTAGGGAAGGTGCTCTCGATGCTCGCCCGCCGCGGGTTGAAACCAGCAACTCCACCGGCCCAGCGTTCGGCAAGGCGCTTTCCGGCCTTCCAGGTTCCGGCGGACGCTCCCGTGATTCCGGCTTCCCGTATCCAGCGGGTGATCGAGGAAGAAGACCTCTTCTAGCCTGCTGTTCGACGTAAACGTACTGCTTGCGATCGCCACCGCGAAAAGCCCACTAGAAGCTGCCGGCCTGCTTGCGCGCCTGACCGAGGATTCGCTGCATGTCTACTTGGATACCCTGCCTGCGCCGGCATCTCAGAACTGGCGGGAGCCTCGATGGAGCATGGCCGCGCTATTTCGGCCGGCGCAAGGACAGGAAATCGGCCGTGTACTCGAGCGCGGGTTCGCGCGTCAACGAGAGGATCTCCTTGGCTCGCCGTTCGGCCTTTTGGCTTCGCTCTTGCTGCCGGCCGCCCCCAGCGCCTGGGCCTCCATCAAGAGCATGCCTGGAAGGCATGAACTGGAAGCCGCCATGTCGGCTCCTTCTCGCGAGAAGTGTCTCAAGGTCACTTTGCCGGAGAAAGAGTCCGTGCGGGAGTAAGTTACCGTATCGCTGGTGGCCAGCCTAAGTGCCGGGTGCTTATGCAGGTCGACTGAAGGCCGACGTACCCGCCTACAGCGGTCCCGTTACCAGATCTGAGCGTGCGAAAGCAATGGGCCGCAGACGACACGATCAACGATGAGTGATTCCATGGCCGGAAGTTCTTCGAAATGCGCCGATCACATCGGCGTGTTGAAGGCGGCGGCACGCTATCCTGGAAGCTGTGCCGCTGAAGGTTCGCGATGTTCTCAAGCTTCTGGAGAGGCATGGATGGCGGCTTGTACGAACCACTGGGGATCACCGGATCAGCAGAGTCATTGGACGAACTGACCCGCCAAGCCAGTGAAGCGATTCGCCTGTACCTGGAAGCAGTGCGAACGGATCTCTCGCCTGCGTCGATGCTGCGCGAAATTGAAGTCGAACTCCTCGCATAGCTGGCCGCGACTCAGGGCTTCACAACCGTCCCGTCCAGCGCGCGGTCCAGCCGGTAGGGGCCGCCGTCGGTGATGGGCTGAAGCGGGTACTTGGCGGCGAGCTTTTCGTCGATGTCGATGCCGAGGCCAGGTTTGCCGTTGCCATAGAGGTAACCCTTGCGGATCTCGGCCACGCCAGGCATCATTTCCTTCACCGAGTCCGGGAAGCCGTTCTCTTCCTGAATGCCGAAGGCGGTGCTGGAGATGTCGATGTGATAAGCGGCGAGCTGATTGACGGGGTCGTTTTCCCCGCCTTCCTGGAAGGCGGTTCTGGCGCCGAAGACCTCACAATGATGGGCGAGCTTCTTGGCGGGCGTGATGCCGCCGATAGCGGAGACGCGGCAGCGGGCGAAGTCGATCAAGCGCTCGGTGATGAGGGGCATGTATTCGAAGGGGTGTGAGAAGACTTCGCCGACGGCTTGCGGGGTGGTGCAGATCTGGCGGATGTGGCGGTACCAGGCGAGTTGCTCTGGCGGCAGCACGTCCTCAATGAAGAACATCTGCAGCGGCTGCATGCGCCGGCAGAACTCCACCGCGTTCATCCCGGACAGATGCGAGTGTACGTCGTGGCAGAGCTTGGGTTCGAAGCCGATCTTGGAGCGCACATACTCGAACAGCTTTGGCACGGATTCTACGTACATCTCTTCGTCGAAGGCGGGTCCGGTGTGGCCGCCTTCGGGACGCGAGCCCTGGCCGGGGGGAATGAACCCGCCGCCGCCGTAACCGCCGAGCTGGATGCGGACGTACCGGTAGCCGTTGGCGAGCGACTTTTGAGCGCTGGCGACGCAGGCTTCCTGATCACGGCCGCCGGCATGATCGTAGCAGGGGACAGCGTCGCGCACCTTGCCGCCCAGGAGTTCGTAAACGGGCATGCCGGCGCGCTTGCCCTTGATGTCCCAGAGCGCCATGTCCATGCCGCTGAGGACGTTGTTGTTGACGGGACCGTTGCGCCAGTACGTTTTGAGATGTGTGGATTGCCAGAGCTCTTCGATTCTCGAGGGGTCCTTACCGATCAGCCAAGGCTTGAGATGGTTTTCCAGCGCGGCGATGACGGCGTGGGTCTGGTAGTGGTTGCCGGCCGAGCCGATGCCGTAGAGGCCGGGTTCGCTGGTTTCGATCTTCACGAAGATCCAGCGGTAGCGTGCGCCGCCGGAGGTGGGGATGATCTTGACGTTGGTGATCTTGAGGGGGGGATGAGAGCTCTGCGCCGCCGCAATGGGCAGCGCGGGAAGCAACTTCAACAGATCTCTTCTAAGCATGGTTCAGCCGGTGACTTTGTTGCGGAGAATGCCGACGCCTTCGATGTCGATTTCGACGACATCCCCGGGTTTCATGGGTTTTGTCTGGCCGGAGGTTCCGGTGAAGATCAGGTCGCCGGGGTAGAGTGTGACGGCTTGCGAGATGAAGCTGACGGTGACGTGACAGTCGTGGACGAGATGTGAGGTGTGATCGTCCTGCACGGTTTTGCCGTTGAGGCGGGTTTGGATGCGGAGGTTGTGATAATCGATGCCGCGGGCGATGACGGGTCCGAGCGGACCGAAGGTGTCGGCGCCCTTCGCGCGCCACCATTGAATGTCCTTGATCTTGGCGTCGTTTTGCCAGATGCGCTCGGAGACGTCGTTGCCGCAGGTGACGCCGAAGATGACATCGGGAGCTTGCGCGGCGGTGATGCGGGAGGCGCGCTTGCCTATGACGATGACGAGCTCGGCTTCATAGTGGACGTCCTTGGCGCCGGGCGGAATGATGATGGGGTCGTCGGGGTTCTGGAGACAGGACGGTGGCTTGTAGAAGGGCTCGGGGTTCGGGCGCGGGGGAGTCGTGCCGAGATGGCTGCGATAGTTGCCGGCGAGGGCGAGGATTTTCGAAGGACGCTCGATGGGGTGGAGGAGTTTGACGTCGGCGAGTTTGTGAGTGGCCCCGGTTGGCGTTGGGTTGGCGAAGAGATCGCCGCGGAGTTCGCGGATCACGTCGCCTTCGAGGATGCCGAACGCGGTGAGCGAGCCTTTCCGGAAGCGGCAGTACTTGACGACTTTGGACTGCCCGGCGGCGGGGAGCGCGGCGGCAAACAGGGAAAGAATGTTGCGGCGGGTCATGGCTTGGCCATCGTATGTGATAGCGCGTGAAGGGCGCAAGCGTTGGTCAGGCGGCGGGGACGACTTTAACTTTGCGAGCTTCGAGAGAGGGGAGGAGTTCGGGGTTGAGGACCCGGCCGACGAGGTTGACGGCGCTGGCGGCGCGGCATTCGCCGGAGCGGCTAACGGGGGTCGGGCCCCAGAAAATGCACAGGCAGGAACCATCGGCCCAGAAAGCAACGGTGCCGGGTTCGACGACGTCGGTGGCGTGGGACTCGGCTTCCGATTGGACGGGGACGGAGAAGTAGAACTCGCCGCCCCAGTAGCTGCCGGAGGCTTCCAAGGGCAGGGCGGCCAGGAGCCGGCGGGCGGTGGGAGTATCGTCCCATTCCGATTGGATGACGGTACCGCCAAAGTGGAAGTCGACGCGTGCCATGATCACGATTTCAGCCAGCGGTCGAACCAGGCGAAGGCGTCGGTTTGCATTTGGGGGTCGAATTTGTGGGGGCCTGGATAGAATTTGGCCTGGTAGCGGGACGGCGCGCCGGCCTTGCGGTAAACGTCGGTCAGGATTCGGTCGGCGCGTTCCATTTCCGGAGGGGTGAAAAGCTGGTCCTGGCTGTTGTTGAGGACGAGGACGGGGTTGGGGACGTTGAGGCCGAGGATTTCCGGATAATCGAGGTCGCGCGGGAGTCCGGGGATATAGATCATCCAGGTGTGCGTGTAGCACTTGTTGAGAAGATAGTCGCGCCAGGTTGTCATCATGCCGACGCACACCGAGCAGCGGATGCGCGGGTCGGCGCCGGTGAGATAGACGGTGCGCAGCCCGCCGCCGGAGAGTCCGCAGCAGCCGACACGAGAGGCGTCGACATCGGGGCGGGAGCAGAGATAGTCGAGTGCGCGCTGATCCTCGGCGGCGAAAACACCAGGCCAGGTGAGGCCGGCGCAGAAGAGACTCTTCGAGATCAGGTGCTCATGGTTCGAGGCAAAGCGGTTGTAGCGCTGGATTTCCTCTTCGGCTTCGGGGTTGGCCTCGGTGAGATCGCCCTTGATGATGGCGGGCAGATCGGCGGCGCGCATCCGGCGGCTGGCGAAGGTGAAGGCGTCGTGAACGAGGACAACGTAGCCGCGCTTGGCAAGTTCATTGGCCCAGGCGAGGCCGCCATAGTAGCGCTCCTGGTGGCTGACCATGACGGGGTGGCGCTCGGCGCCGACGCGGGTGATTTTGCGGGTGCCGAAGTATTTATTGCCGCCGTGGTCGTGTAGGGCGACGACGGCGGGGAGGCGGCCTCTCGCATTTGCTGGTTTGAGCACGAGCGCTTCGGTAGGAGGGCCATAGGGGAGCTGCCAGGTGAGGTGTTCTATGGCGAGGCCGTCGTAATCGATGTTGTGCTGAAGGGAGGCTTTGGGCGTGCCGCCGGTGGCGGGTTGGAGGAGAGCGTCGTGATAGCGGCGGCGGGCCTGCGTGCGCCAGGAGTCGAGGCTCTTGTGTTCCGGACGGCGGAACGAGAGACGCGGTGGATCCGGGGCGAGTCCGGCGGCCCAATCGCCGTATGCGCCGAGCATGTTTGGAGTTGGCATGGGTGTGACCAGTATACGCGGAGGAGGTGCTGAGACGCCGCTCTCTAAGAACGCCTGTTGCAGCTAACTTGTGTCTTCGCCCTGGGTTAGAATCGCCGAGATCTGCTTGATGAGCGCGGGTATTTCTTCCTTGGCGATTACCCAGACGATGTCCCATTTCATCGTGAAGTAGCCGTGGACGGCAATGTTCCGAAAGCCGCTCATGTCAGCCCAGGGGATGTTGTTGTGCTTTGATTTGAAGTCGGCGGAAAGCCTGCCGGCGGCCTCCCCAATCACCATCAGTTTTTGAAGAACTGCGCTCCTGATCAGATCATCTACCAGGAACTGCTCGCTGGTGACCCCGCTGAGGAATCGTCCGATGGATTCAGATGCCTGGACGATGTCAACCAGGTACAGTTTCTCTTGCCTCATACACTGTTACTGCCTGACGCAGAATCTCGTCCCGGATCAAGGGCTTCAATGTCTCCTTCGGAACCAGGTCAACGGGCCGCCCAATTGCCTCCGATAATTCCCGTTGCAGTCTGACAAACTCAAACCCGATGCGGGCGCCTGGCTGGAAAGTCACCAGGAGATCCACGTCCCTACCTCCGGCGGTTCCCTCCTTCAAGGCCGACCCGAACAAGGCCAGTTCCTTCACTTGGTACTTGCGGCAGAGTTTCTCGATCGATTGCGTTGGAAGATCGGGAGCCATGACCCCAGTGTACATCGAGGACCTGTGCACACAGCGGCCTATTAGCAATCAGGTTCCCTGGACTGCCCGCGCCACTACGGTCTGCAACTGTTCATAGGTCATCTTGCCGGGATGGTAGAGTCGGACAATGCCGTCGCGGCCGATGACGATGATAGTGGGCGTGGTGGAGGAGCCGAAGTTCTTGAAGTTCTCTTCACTCACCGGGACCGTCATGTCGATGGAGCCGTAGAACTCCTGGCGCACCTGCTCGATGTACTTCAGTTCTTCGGCAGGAGTGGCGTCGGCGCCGCGGGCGACGTAACCGTAGCGCTGTGTGGGGGCGACGATGGTGAGGCCTTGCTTCCCGTATTCCTGCTGGAGGCGGGTGAGGATGGGGATTTGGGATTTGCAGTCGCCACACCAATGGGCCCAGAAGAAGAGGATGACGGGTTTGCCTTTGAGTCTGGAGACGGGGACGGGTTTCGCGCCAAGATACTCTTTCAGTTCGAGCGGCGGGGCGGGTTTGCCTTCCATGCTCAGCAAGTGGATGTTCTTCTGAATGCGGGTGCGAATGGAGGTGTTGCGGTACTGCTTGAGTTCGCGTTCCAGAAAGAGGATGGCTTCGGTCCGCTCATTGCGCGCTGCCATGACGTGGGCTTGCACTTCCATCGATGCGCCAAGTGCGAGCGGAAGCTGGGGTTCGGAGTCGAGTGGACGCTTTTTGAGTTCGGCGAGGGCGAGCTTGCGGGTTTCGGCGGCGTAGCGGTCGGCTTGGTCCCACATTTTAGCGGCTTGGGCTCCCCGGCCGAGCCAGCTGAGGGCGAGGATCATTTCGGGAGTGACGCCGGAGGCGGCGCGGAATTCGGTGATGCGCTTTTCGCCGGCGGCGAAGTCGTTCTGGGCGATGAAGGCGCGTACTTCGCGAACCAGGTCGGCCCTCGCCGAAACCACCAACAGCAGAGCGACGAGCAGACGTTTCATCGGCGGACTCCTTTCTGACTACAGGCCCAGGAGGCGGTGCATATATTGGATGCTGGCCTCGAGATCCTCGCGTTCACGCGCCGCCGGGTCTTCGGGCTTGGAAGGCGCCGGCGAGGGCTTGCCCTTGGCGGCCAGAGCGAGGAAGCGGCTGAACTGCCAGGCGGGCACGTTATTGTATCCCTCCCAGAAGTTCGCCTGAAGGAAAGGAAAAGTTCTGGGTGGAGTAACGATGATTTCGAGCGAGAGCGGCTTGCCGGGGCAGAGCTGCTGGAACTTGCGGATGTAGCCGTCGATATCCACGTTGCCTTCGCCCATGCGCGTCCAGCGGACGGCGGCGCCTTCCGGGACGAGCCAGACGGCGGTGTCGCGGATATGGCTGGTGAGGACGTAGGGGTGTAACTCGTCCAGGGTGACGTGCGGATCTTCAATGGTCCAGAGCGGATTGCCGGAGTCGATGCAGGCGCCGACGAAGTCCTTGCCGGCCGATTCGATCAGCATCTTGAGTTCGCGGCCCTGCATGTCTCCGGCGTGATTTTCCACGGCGAACTTGATGCCGGCGTCGATGGCCCGCGAGCGGACTTTGCGCAGCACCTTGGCCGTGACCTCGATGTGGCCTTCAATCGGAAGCGTGCCGACGCGGTCGGCCATGGTGCCGAGGAAGCAGCGGACGATGGGCGAGCCGGCCGCCTTAGCGGCGTGGATCATGCGTGTCATCTGCTCTTCGGCAGTTCCGGCCTTGGCGTCGAAGGCTTTGGAGGTGGGGCAGATGGACCGCATGCCAAGTTCCAGCTGGATGCCGAGCTTGTCGGCGTGTGCGCGGACCTGTTTCAAATGCGGCTCTTCGAGTGAACCGATGAAACGGATTTCGGAGAAATGCACGATGGAGGCTTTCCAGCGTGCGCAGTAGTCGAGGTACTGGAAGGGGGTCCAGCCGGAGGAACGGATGCTGAACAGGTCGATACCGAATTTCACTTTGGGCGCTGTCTGTGCCATGGCTGCTGCTCCGGTGGCGGCGGCGAGGAATTCCCGGCGTTGCATATGGGGAATTATCCTCTAAGCTGAGCCGCCAGCCAAACAATATATTCGGTGTTGCGGCGCTGTGTCTCGGCGGTGAGATCGGCCGGGAGCTGATCGAGCTTGTCCTTGAAAAAGCGTGTGTCGCCGTCGGGGGAGTCCTTGTCGCGGGAACCGACGAGGTTGCCGATCCAGAAAACGAGGAAGAGATTGCCGTCGACGCGGCCGCGGGCGGCGTCGCCGAGGTAGGTGCCACGGCCCATGTCGAGATATTTCTGCGCGAGTTCGCTTTCCGAGCCGAAGGCTCCGGCGGCGGCGAACTGATTGCATCGGACGGCCATGCGCTCATAGAGTTGGCGCCAGGGCGAGGATTCAGGCTGCTCGCGGAGTACGTCGAAGAGCTGGAGCTGTAGCTCACCGGAGATTTTGTAATTCCAGCGGCCGGCGGTGGCGTCGCCGATCCGGTTGAGCACTTCGGCCTGTTTTCCGCTGCCCGAGTGTACGGAGAGAGTGCCGTTGAAGTGGCGCGCGACGGCGGCGAGCTTGCGTACGCGTGCGGCGAGTTCCTTAAGCGGCTCGCCCGAGAATTCGCCGAGAACACGCGGGACAAGTTCGGGCCACATCTTGTGATAGACGTACTGGGCCAAGCCGACGCCGGCCTGCTCGGAGGTTTCCATATGCGCGGGGTAAGCCTGGCGCTTCTTGAAGCCGAGGTTGGGCGGGACAAGTTGCGCGGGGCGGCCGCGGGCCTTCAGCCAGTGCATGTTAAAGATGAGTTCTTCCGGGGTGGTGAGGGTTTCGGCTTCGTCGATGGAGGGTTCAAAGTCGAAGGTGCGGCCGAGCTTGGTGGCCAGCTTCTGCTGGCGGATGTAGTCGTAGAGCTCCTCGTTGAGCTTGAGGCTGGCGCCGAACTTGACGGCGAGGCGGAGGATTTCCTCTTGCGAGAACTGGTACGCGGCGTCGCCGACATCGAACTTGCGGGCGAACTCATCGAGAATCCAGGCCTGCTCTTCCTTGTCGAACAAGGCGCGGTAACGGTCTTCGATCTCGGCCTGGGTGTAAGGATTGGGGTGGCGCGGGTCGGCTTCGAGCTCGAACAGGCGCGAGGTGTCGGTGGTGAACTTGGTGAATCCGGCGGCGAGGCGGATGGCCTCCTTGGTGGCTTCGACGCTGCGGGCGATGGCGTCGGGCGTGTCGCCGGTGACGA
This sequence comes from Acidimicrobiia bacterium, assembly GCA_016871315.1. GTDB lineage: Bacteria > Acidobacteriota > Terriglobia > Bryobacterales > Bryobacteraceae > VFZE01. Next base: position 17,761 of record VFZE01000082.1, read on the forward strand.
TGAAGTGGTCGGCTTCGGCGTTGTAGCCATCGCGCCAGCCGGCGCGGATCGCGGCCCAGAGGCCGGCTTCATACAAGTGCGGAATGGTAACGCGGGTATGTCCGGCAGTGACGGGGTTTTCGCCGTCGCGGGCGTCGATGGCTTCCGGCGTGGTCATCTCGCGCGTGGCGGAGAGCTGCACGGTAGAGGCGAAGTTGAGTCCAGTGGTCTTGAGCAGCTGTCGGAATGCTTCAAAGGCGGCGGGGAGGCTGACTTCCGGATGCCGGTTTCCGGTGGCGACGGCGCTCTGCGCGCCTTGCGGGCGCGGGAGGAACTCCTTGTCCACCTGTTCGGCATAGGTGCGGATGGCGGCCGAGTCATGAGAGGAGAAGGGGATGGCATTCACCACGATTTCGCGGCCGCCGCCGGGACGCATGCGTCCGATGAGGATGGCTTTAGGGAAGAGGCCGCTGGCGGGGGCGGAAGCGAGGGCCATGCGGAGGAGCAGGGGCTGCGGGGTGGGCCCACTGAGTCCGTCGGCCGCGACATAGTAAGTGGAGGAGTGGACGGGATCCTGCTGGAGAGAACCCCAGTAAATACTGAGACTGGTGACG
>VFZE01000083.1 GCA_016871315.1 Acidimicrobiia bacterium
TCTGCTCAAGACCAGCCGCTCGCAGGTGGATCGTCTGCTTGACCCGAAAAACGACATCACGCTGGGTAGCCTGCAACGGGCGGCGGCGATGGTCGGGCGCCGTGTCAGCATTGAACTTGTATAGCGGCCAACCCTTGACACCGCAAATGTGATCCGAGCGGAGCCGTGAGGCCGCCGGGAATCGGACAGGGTTGGCACGGATCGGCCAAGTTTCGACGCCCAGCCGGCCATCGGTGGCCGCGCCGTGTGGGTTGCCGCCGGGTTTCCGCGGTGCGACACAGCCCTTGCCGGTGGCAGTACAGCCAAGAACTCCTCACGGGCTAACCAAACCGCCCCACGTGAGCACTTCGACGGTGAAGAAGTCGACGCCGGTCAGCACCGCCATGTGCGCGGAGATGAATTCCTGCCAAGTGGTCTTCTGGCTGCGTTTCGGCACTGGTGGAATGCCGTAGCGGCGCAGAACGTTGCCGACGGTTTGGTCCGAAACACGGTGGCCGAGGTTGGCGAGTGCGCCGACGATGCGGTCGTATCCCCAGCCAGAGTTCTCTCGGGCCATCCGGATTATGAGGGCTTCGATTTCCGGCGTGATTGGGGGACGGCCCGGATACGACCGGCGTTTTGATCCATCGAACTTCTGGGCTATCAACCGGCGGTACCAGGCCAGGATGGTATCCGGGAGCGCGACGGAGGCAACCAACTGCAGGTTCCTGCGGCCAAGCCGCTTGCCGATCTCAGCCAGTGTGGAGCGCTCTGGATTGGAAAGGCGCAATCGCGAAGGAAGATGCGAGCGGAGGATGCGATTCTCGGCGATGAGATATTCATTCTGGAGCAGCAATCGCTGGTTGACGAGGCCCGTTACGTACGCCAGCAGTCGCACCCATTTGTTGTCGCGCATGGTGAAGGAACATCATACGCGGTCCGGCGCAGAATCGGTGCGACGAGTATTTTGGCCATACGGGGACGTTTGCCGTCCCGGAGGGTCCGGGGCTTGGGGTTGACGTTGTGCCTGAAGCGGTGAGCGAGCTTCGGTCTTCCGGGCGGCCTCTTGACAACGCAACACCAGTATGCAATCATTTCCACATCGAGTTCCCGGTGGCGACATGAAGGCGACGATCAAGGACGTAGCGAAGAAGGCAGGCGTCAGCCTGGCCACCGTGTCGCGCATACTGAACGAATCGGGCTACTTCGATGAGGAGACCGGGCGGCGGGTGCGGGAGGCCGTCGCGGCCCTGGGATACAGGCGAAACGTACACTGGACCCGGCTGAAGCGCAACACCTCCGAGACGGTGTGTTTTCTGTTGGGCAACCGGGATGCGATGAACTCCATGCAAATGCGGATGCTGGTGGCCTGTGAAGGAGTCTTGCGTGAGAAGGGCATGGACGTCGTGTTCACAGGGATGCGATATGGTTCCGAGCAGCGCAGCGCCCAGATCGCCCGGCCGCGGATGCTGGCCGAGGACGGCATCGTGGATGGCGTGGTTCTGACCGGGCAGCATCACGCGAACCTGTTGGGAGTATTCGAACGCATGGGCATGCCCTATGTGCTGGCGGCGAACAACTTCACCGGCAAGCCCGCGCTGACGAAACGGAACGCCGTGATCTACGACGACCGCACGGCTTGCGACGAAGCCGTGCGTTACCTGGCGCGACTGGGGCACAAACGCGTCGCGTTCGCCGGCAACATCGCGTATCCGTGGTTCCGGCGCCGGTACGAAGGCTATGCGGAGGCTGCCGGACAGCTCAGGTTGACGCCGATCGAGGTGACCGACGACTGGCAGGTCAACTCCATTGAGTATGGACGGCTGGCCACGGCGCAGTTGCTTCGGCATCCGAACGGACCAACAGCAGTGCTGGCCGCGAATGACGAAGTGGCCGCGGGCGTGTGGAAGGAACTAGTGCACCGTGGAGTCAGAATCCCCGGAGAGATCAGCCTGATCGGATTTGGCGACCGCGAGGAGTTTTCGATCCTGGAGCCGTCGCTGACTTCGATTTCGGTGTATCCGGACAAGCTGGGGGCGGAGCTGGCGCGGATGCTGCTGAGGCGGCTGGCGGATCCGGCGGCGGAGGAAGCGGCGAAGGTGTTCCCGTGCCAGTTGATGGAGCGGGCGAGTTGCGGACCGGCGCCGCGGCAGTTGCAGGCGGTGCGGGGGTGAGTTTTTTTGTGGCCGTTGTGGAAACGTTTCCAGGGTAAGGTAAATCACGCGAGGTGCAGATCATGGGCAGAGTAAAACTGGCGGCAATGGCGGTGCTGGCGGCATTCGTGATGGGTGGGCAACCGTTGGTTGGGCAGGACTTCCGGGCGAGCGTGGTGGGGCGGGTGACGGACTCGTCGGGAGCGGTGGCGCCGAATGCACAAGTTTCGGCGACGAACAGCGAGAACGGCTTCGTGTCGAAGACGGTCACGACGGAGACGGGCGACTATACACTGCCAGGGCTGGCGCCGGGCGCTTATCAACTCACCGTGGAATTGAAGGGCTTCAAGAAGTACGTGCAGGACGGGATCGTGCTGGCGATTCAGGCACGGCCGACGGTGGACGTCGTGCTGGAGCCCGGTGAAGTGACCACCAGCGTAACGGTGAGCGCGGACGCGTCGCAGTTAGAGGTGAGCACAGCCTCGCGCGGAGAACTCATCAGTGGGAAGACGCTGGTGGACATGCCGCTGAACGGGCGGAATGCATTTGCGCTGGCGGGTCTGGCGCCAGGGGTGAACGTGACGGCGCGAGGGCAGGCGTCCACTTTCCTGCGGCCGACGGCGAACAACGGGATCTCCTCGGTTGCGCTGTCTGGGAGCCAGCCGCGGCAGAACGAGGCTTTGCTGGACGGCGTGCCGAACACGGGCAGCGATGGTCTGATCCAGTTCGTCCCGTCGATCGACGCGACGCAGGAGTTCAAGGTTCAGACGAATAGCTTTGACGCGGAGTACGGGCGGTTCACGGGCGGCGTGATCAACGCGATGATCAAGTCCGGGACGAATGAGTTCCACGGGTCGGGCTTCTGGTTCCTAAGAAACTCCGCGTTGAACGCGCGCGATCCCTTCGCAACGACCATCCCGCAGTTTGGCTACAACCTGTATGGGGTGTCGGCCGGCGCGCCGGTGATCATTCCGAAGCTATACAACGGGCGCAATCGCACATTCTGGTTCTGGAACTATGAAGGGTCAAAGGAAGGAGTGCCACGAGCGTTTGTGAGCACGGTGCCGACCGAGTTGCAGCGACAGGGTGACTTTTCACAGACGCGGCTGCCGCAGGGTGCAGTGACAGTTTATGATCCGGCCACCACGCGGCAGACTGGCAGCACCTGGGCGCGCGATCCGTTTGCGGGCAACCTGGTGCCGCAGAGCCGTTGGGATCCGGTGGCGCGGAATCTGATTAAGCTCTACCCGGCTCCAAACTCGGCGGGTGCGGCTTTGACGGCGGCGAACAACTATTTGCTCTCGTTCAAGGATAGGACCGGAGACGATGGCTACATCGTGAAGGTGGATCACCGGTTCAGCGACAACCACTCGATGTTCGCGCGGTTCAGCCTGCGCAACTGGTATGTGACGCGGCAAGGGGCGTTCAAGAACCTGGTGACGGGCGATGTGGAGACGAGGGACGCACCGGGCTTCGCGCTGGACGACACGTACACGCTGAACCCGACGACGGTGCTGAACATCCGCTATGGCTTCGCGCGCTTCTTCATCAACGCCCAGGCGGATAGCTATGGGACCGACATGAGCGGACTGGGCTTTCCAGCCTCGTTCGTGAGCGCACTGCCGGTGCAGGCGATCCCGCAGATTTCAGTCTCCAACCTGACAACGATGAGTGGCGTATCGAAACTGAACCGGAGCGCGGAAGACGCGCACACGCTGCGCGGCGCGGTGACGAAGATCTCGGGGCGGCACACGATGAAGTTCGGCGCGGAGGGGCGCGTGCTGCGGTCGAACACGGGGAATCTGGGGTCGGCCGCGGCAGGATCCTTCAATTTCGACACCGTCTTCACGCGTGGACCGAACCCGCAGGTAGCGAACGTGATTGGAGGTTGGGGACTGGCCTCGTTCCTGCTGGGTCTTGGTTCGGGCGGAGCGGTGGCGAACAACGCGGCGACGGCGGATCAGATGCCGTACTACGGGTTCTTCGTACAGGATGACGTGCGGCTCGGACGCAAGCTGACGATGAACTTCGGGCTGAGGTACGAGTGGGAAGGCGGTTACACGGAGCGGTACAACCGCTTGAATCGCGGGTTCGACGCGGTGACGGATCTGCCGATTGCAGCGCAGGCGAAGGTCAACTACGCCATGGCGCCGATTCCGGAAGTGCCGGTATCGCAATTTCAGGTGAAGGGCGGATTGCTGTTTGCGGGCGTGGGCGGACAACCGCGAGCGCTGACTGAAATCCAGCGCAGCAATTGGGCGCCGCGCGTCGGCGCGGCATACCAGATCACGCCGTCGACGGTGCTGCGCGGCGGGTACGGGGTCTTCTACGGAGCGGGCACGCTGTCCGCGGAGTCCAGGAATGGATTCAGCGCAAGCTCGCCGTTCATCGGGACGATCAACGGCAGCCTGACTCCGCAGAACCGGCTGAGCGATCCGTACCCAACGGGTTTGGTGGCGCCGTCCGGGGCCTCGCAGGGATTGATGACCTTCACGGGGCAGGGAGTGAACTACACGAACACGCTGCGGCGGCAGCCGATGGCGCAGCAGTACCAGATTGGCATTCAGAAGCAATTCGGGTGGCAGATGCTGGCGGACGTGGCCTACGCGGGGGCGTTGACGGACGATGTGTCCGTGGACCAGCAGCTGAACGGATTCCCGGCCGGCGTGCGCGACGAGGCGGAAAGGACGTTTCGGGCGACGGGCAGGAACACACTCAACGACAGCGTGGCGAATCCGTTCCGGGGAGGCTTGATCCCGGGCGGCGCGCTGACGGGAGCCACGACGACGCGGGGCCAGTTGACTCGGCCGTATCCGCACTTCACCTCCGTGGTGGCTGCGGCGAGCCCCGTGGGTACGATCCGGTATGACTCGCTGCAGGGCAAGCTGACGAAGCGGTTCACGTCAGGTGTGAGCTTCATCGGGGCTTACACATGGATGAAGCAACTGGAGCAGGTGCGGTTTCTGAACGATCAGGATACGGCGCCGGTGAAGGAGTTGGGCGAATTCGACTATGCGCACCGCATCACCCTGAGCGGGGCCTATGAACTGCCGTTCGGGCCCGGCAGAAGATTGCTGGCATCGAGCAAAGGCATCGTGCGGCGGCTGGTGGAAGGCTGGCAGTTGAATGCGATCTACATCGCGCAAGGCGGGATCCCGCTTACCGTGATGGGTGGCCAGAGCCTGGGGCGGAGCGCGAAGCTGGACGAGTCATCGGTGGGCAAGTGGTTCGACACGACAGCGTTCCGGCAACTGCAGACGCTGGAGCAGAACGGGACGTCGCGGTTGCCGGACGTGCGCAGCGCAGGCAAGAACAACATTGACCTGTCGCTCTACAAGACGACGAACCTGACGGAGCAATTGAGGCTGCAGTTCCGCGCGGAGAGCTTCAACGCGTTCAACCGGCCGGAGTACTCGTCGCCGGGCACGGGCTTCGGCTCGGCGAACTTTGGCGTGGTGACGGGCACGAACACATTTGCGCGGCAGTTCCAGTTTGGGTTGAAGTTGTTGTGGTAGAGCCATGCGACTGATCGCGGCATTGCTATTGTTGACGCCCGCGTGGGGCCGGTTTGAGCTGGCCGGCCCGCGCGGAGGCGCGACGTTGCTGGTGGCAGCGGGCGAGGCGGAGCCGGTGAAGCTGGCAGCGGCGGACCTGGTGTCCGACGTCAGGAAGATCACAGGGAAGACGCTCCGCGTCGTGCAGCGGGCGGCGGATTGCGCGCGTCCGTGCCTGCGGATCGAGACACGGAAGGACGGGCGTTGGGAGGCCTATCGGATCTCCGAATCGCCGGAAGGGCTGAGCATCGAGGGCAGCGACCCGCGCGGGACGATGTTCGGGATCTACGCCCTTCTGGAACAGTACGTGGGTGTGGATCCGCTGTACTTCTGGACTGGTCGTGAACCGGTCAAGCGGGCCACGCTCGCGTGGGACCGCGTGAAGCTGGATAGCGGCGAGCCGCAATTCCGATATCGAGGGTGGTTCATCAACGACGAGGACCTGCTCACTGAGTGGAAGGACGGCGGCGGGAAGCGCGACATCGACTATCCGTTCTATCACCAGGTGACGCATCCGGACGTGCTGGCGCGAGTCTTTGAGGCGGCGCTGCGATTGCGGTTCAACCTGATCATTCCTGCGTCGTTCACGGACATCGCCAACCCCGCGGAAGAACGAATGGTACAGGAGGCGACGCGGCGCGGGTTGATGGTCTCGATGCACCATGTGGAGCCGATGGGCGTGAGCGGGTTTGCGTTCAACAACTACTGGAAAGCGCGCGGCAAGAGCGTACCCTATGCATTCCACTCGCAGCGGGCGGCGTTTGAAGAAGTGTGGCGTTGGTACGCGGCGAAGTGGGCGCAGTATCCAGGAGTGGTGTGGCAGTTGGGGTTGCGTGGAGTGGCGGACCGGCCGGCGTGGTATCACGACAAGACGGCGCCGCAGACGGATGAAGCGCGAGGCGCGATGATCTCAGAGGCGATGAAGCTGCAGCGGGAGATCATCGCGAGCATTGCCAAGCGCCCCGCGCCGCCGATGACGACGACACTGTGGATGGAAGGGGCGGAGCTGAACCAGCGCGGTCTGTTGCGGATTCCCGAGGGCGTCACAGTGGTGTTCGCGGACAACACGCCGGGCTGGAAGATGCAGGCGGACTTCCACGAGACGCCGCGCGAGGCCACGCGGAAGTATGGCATCTACTATCACCACGCGGTATGGGGTTGGGGACCGCACCTGGTCCAGGGGGTGCCGCCGTGGAAGACGGAGCAGATCTTCCGGGAAGCTGTGGGGAAGCAGAGCAGCCATTACGCGATCTTGAATGTCTCCAACGTGCGGGAGTTTGCGCTGGGCCTGGCGGCGAGCGGGCGGATGCTGTGGAGTCTGGACGGCTTCGACGGGCGACGCTATTTGCGCCAGTGGTGCGCAGAACGATTCGCGGGGGCACCTCAGGACGCCGAAGCGGCGTATCGACAGTTCTTCGAGGCCTATCATGAGGACCCGGAGATCGGGACCCCTGCGCTGCTGGACGGCACGTCGCTGGCGCAGGGGCGGCGTCTGTTTGCGGCCTTGCTGCGAAGACTGCAAGGCAAGGGCGAGCCAGCCAGGCCGCCAGAGGAGAGCTTGTTGCGATTCCTGCCGAGCATGCCGAATCCCAGCGCATATCCGCTGCCGAAGCTGCTGGATGCGGTGGTGCGGCAGAGGCGAGCGGTGGAGGCGGCAGGGCACAATTCGGGAACAATCGCGCAGCGGCTGAACGCCGCGGATAGGGAGTTCTTCGAAAGCAACTTCATGGCGCAGCAGAAGATGTTCGCGGGGATTCTGGGGTGGCTGGAATGCGCGGTGCGGGCGAACATGACGGCGGACCGGGCGGAGATCGCGAGCCTGGCGCGGCGCGCGGCGGGGGAATTCGAGAGGATTCGCACGGGCCAGCGGCTGGCCTCGCGGGGCGAATGGAGAGACTGGTATCGCGGCGACCGGAAGATGAACCTGGCGCCGGCGGAAAAGGTGACGCAAGAGGTACTGGCGCTGGCGGAGCGGAAGGCAGGCGAGAAAGAATAGCAGAGATGCCAAAGATCAAGAGTGTGCAACTCTACCCGGTGACGACGCCGCGGCTGTACGGCGAGCCGAGCCAACACGTGGTGGTGAGGATCGAAGCCAGCGACGGCACCGTGGGGTGGGGCGAGATCTCCGACGTGTCGCACCTGCCGGCGATGCAGTTTGACGCGGCGGACCTGGCGCGGTGCCTGGAGGCACTGCTGTGCGGGCGCAGCGCGATGGATCTGAACGGGGCCGAAGACCTGATGAAGGCGAACTACCCCGGCACGAGGTTTCACGGCAAGGCGTGCCTGGTGCGGGCGGGCGTGAGCATCGCGATGCACGACTTGAAGGCGCGGATGCTGGGCGTCAGCGTGGCTGAGTTGCTGGGCGGCGCGCGGCGCCAGCGGGTGCCGATCTGCTATCCGATCTTCCGGCTGAAATCGCGAACTCAGGTGGCGGACCGCTGCCGGCTGGTGGACGAGCAGTTTGCGCAGGGGTTCCACGCGTTCCGCTTCTACTTCGGGCACGATTCCGACGCCGACGTGGAGATGCTCGAGAAGATCTGCGGCAAGTACGGGGACGCGCTCCGGTTGACGTCGCTCGATGGAAGCGGGCTGTTCACGATTCCGGCATTCATGCGGGCGTACAAGCGCTTGAGGGCCTTCCCGTTCGAGAGCATCGAGAGCCCGGTGGATCGCGACGATGTGGATTCCATCGCCGAAGCGCGGCGCATGATCGACCACCCGGTGAGCGAGCATGTCCGAAGTGAGGAATACGCAATCCGGCTGATCCGGACGCGGGCGGTGGACATCTTCAACATCTCGATCACGGTGGCCGGCGGAATCCAGGGGATGCTGAGACTCTTCGCTCTGGCCGACGCGGCGAACCTCGAATGCCTGATCGGGACCACGCAGGAGTTGAGTGTGGCGACGGCGGCGCAGGCGATAGTGGGGGCGGTGGCGCCGCGGCTGGACTACGCCTCCGATCCGGTGGGGCCGCGGCTATATCAGGCGGAGGTGACTACGCAAGGCGTGGTGTACGAAGGCGGCGACCTGCTGGTGCCGCAGGGCGAGGGTCTGGGTGTTGAGGTGGATCTCGAAAAGGTGAAGGCCATCGCGACTCCGCTGAGCTCCGTGAATGACGTGAAGACGCAGTTCAGCAGAGGCTAGCAGGATGGCGGCATCGCGCTTGCGCTGGATGATTCTCGGCATGCTCTGCCTGTCCACGGTGATCAACTACGTTGACCGGCAAGCGCTTTCGGTGGTGCTGCCGACGCTGCGGAAGGACCTGGGGATCACGAGCGGGCAGTATGGAACGATCACCACGTGGTTCCTGGTGGCATACACAGTGGCGCAGGTGGCGGGCGGAGTGGTGATTGACCGCCTTGGCACGCGGCTGGGCTTTGTGGTTTCCATCGCGTTGTGGTCAGCCGCGGCTGTGAGCCACGCTTGGGCGCAGGGCGTGGTGACGCTCTCCATTTTCCGAATCCTGCTGGGGCTGGGGGAAGCGGGCAACTGGCCCGCTGGCGGCAAGGCGATTGCTGAGTGGTTTCCGAAGGCGAGGCGGGCGTTTGCCATGGGGGTGTTCGACGGCGGCTCGGCTGTTGGCGCGATGGTGGCGCCGCCGCTGGTGGCGGCGCTCGCGCTGGTGTATGGATGGCGGTCGGCATTCGTGGTGACCGGGTTGTCGGGATTCGTGTGGATGGGCGCGTGGTTGTGGCTGTACCGCAAGCCGGCGGAGCATCCCTGGCTGAGAGAAGGCGAACGCGCGCAGGTTCTGGCGGAAGTGGAGGAGGTGAAGACCAGGCAGGGCAACTGGCTGGAAGGGCTACGCCGCATCGCCGGGGAGCGCAAGCTGTGGGGCTTGATGGTGACGCGCATGGTGGCGACGCCCGTGTGGTGGTTCTACGTCTTCTGGCTGCCGGACTACCTGAGCAAGGAGCGCGGCTTCTCTCTGAAAGAGATCGGGCTGTTCGGCTGGATTCCATTTCTGACCGTGGATATCGGGAAACTGGTGGGGGGCGGGCTCTCTGACCGGCTGTTGCGGCAAGGATGGACGGCCACGTTCGCGCGCAAGGGCGTGATGGCGTGCGGGGCGGTGGCAATGCTGGGCGGCGTGCGCGTGGTGCAGGCGGAGACGGCCGCCGGGGCGCTGGGGTGGGTTTCGCTGGCGACCTTCGGGTTTGGGCTGTGGAGCGCGAATATCCTGGCGCTGCACGCTGACATGTTCCCGGCCAGCCGGATGGCGACAGCGGTCGGCCTGACTGGCGCCGCAGCGAGCCTTGGCTCGGCGTTTTTCACTTATGTGACCGGTCTGCTGGTGGATAGTAAAGGCTATGCGCCGGCGTTCTGGGTGGCGGGCACAGCGGCGTTGGTGGCTTGCCTGTCGCTGGTGTTCCTGCTGGGTAGGGTGGAGCCGATGAAGAATGCCGAGGTGGCGCGATGAATCAGCGATTCGCAGAGCAGGTGGTGGTGGTAACGGGCGGCGGGCGAGGGATCGGGCTGGCCGCGGCGCGTGCGTTCGAGGCGGAGGGAGCGCGCGTGGTGGTGGCGGATCTGGCGCGCGGCGAGGAATGCGGCGAGTTTGTGGAGGCCGACGTCAGCGATGCGCGGACCGTGGGGGCGCTCTTCGCGCGCGTGAAGGAAGGCTACGGGCGGCTGGATGTGCTGGTGGCCAACGCCGGAATTCCGTATCAGTCCACCTCGCTCGACGCGGGCGAGGAGGAGTGGGCGCGGTGCCTGGACGTGAACCTGAAATCGGTGTGGCTGTGCGCGAAGGCGGCCCACGAGATGCTCGCCGGCGGGGGGCACGGCAGCATCGTGACGGTGGCTTCGGCGCAGGGGCTCAGGTCGAACAAGGCGTCGTTCCCCTATTCGGCGGCCAAGGGCGGAGTGCTGGCGTTGACGCGCACGCTGGCGGTGGAATACGCGCCGGCCGTGCGTGTGAACAGCGTGATCCCCGGCCAGATCGAATCGGTGCGGACGGCGCCTTATTTCGAGTCTTTCAGCGATCCGGGCGAGGCGCGGCGGCGGGTGTTTCGATCGTTTCCGATGGGGCGGCTGGGCAGGCCGGAGGATATCGCCAAGGCGATCCTGTTTCTAGCGAGCGCGGACGCGGAGTGGATCACGGGGACGTTCCTGACGGTGGACGGCGGCCGCGACGCGACGCTGGTGGACCTCTCCGACCTGAAGGAGCCGCGGTGAGACGTTGGGTGTGGATGAACGCGTGGGACGTAGAAGGGCGCGAGCCCGGCGAGTTGATTGAGGAGTTGCGCGAGTGCGGGCTGAACGGTTGCAGCCTCGGGTTGAGCTACCACGGCGGCCGCATGCTGCTCGGCCGGAACACGCGGCGGGTGGTCTTCGAGCAGCGTCCCGGGGCGCTGTACTTCAGGGCCGACACGGCGCGGCTGCCGGCCGGATTGCGGCCGGAGGTGGCCGCGGAGGCGGCCGGCGCCGAACGGTTTCTGCGTCATTGCGGGCTAAGCGGATTTGACGCACAGGCTTGGGTGGTTTTGTGCCACAACGATGCGCTGGGCAGCGGCGCGCCGGAGCTTTGCGTCGAGAACGCGTTCGGGGAGAAGTACAGCTATGCGTTGTGCCCGGCGCGGGAGCGGGTGCAGGAGTACTGCGTGGAGATGTGCCGGCAGGCGGCGGCGGTGGAGGGGGTGAGCGGCCTGGACATCGAAGCGCTGTCGTGGATGGGCTACGAGCATCAGGGCTTGCATGAGAAGCGGGGCGTGCCGCTTTCGAAAGAAGCTGTGTGGTGGCTCTCGATCTGCTGCTGCGAGGCGTGCCGGGCGGGCACGGGCGACCTGCGGGCGGAGATCGCCGGTCGCGTGAGAGCGTGGCTGGACGATCCGTGGAGTGCGGTGGAGGCAGGGTTCGACGAAGTGGCGGAGTGGCGGGCCGGCGTTCAGCGGCGGCTGTTGGCAAGGATCAGGGAAGAGACGGCTGGGGCGCGCCTGAACCTGCGCGTGGCGCAGGAGCGGCAGTGGAGCGGGGGGAAGTCGACGTTGAGTTTTGGGGAAGCCGCGGGCCTGGCGGATGAAGTGACGGTGACGTACTTCGGCTCATCGACCGAGGGGATGGAGAGCGGATTGGCGCGGCTGCCGGGCAAGCGGGCGCTGCCGGTGAACGGCGGGTTTGTCTTCCCCGGGCCGGATTGCGGATCCGCGGATGACGTGGCGAAGCGCCTGGCACTGCTCGGACGCGCCGGGCTCGATGGATGGGGCTTCTATGGATACGGAATGGCGGCGCGTCCTCATTGGGCGTGGCTCAGACAGGCATTGAAAGGAGTGCGGCAATGATCCAGATGACGAGGCGCGGCCTGATGGCGATGCTGCCGGCGGCGGCCTTGGCGCAGGCGCCGGCGGGCGGACCGCCGGCGAAGTTGAAATTCCGGGCGTCGAAAGAGATCGCTTCGTCGCGGATCTCGATCGGCTTCGAAACGCTGGACCGCAAGATGTTCGACCCGGAGAAGACCTACGCGCACCTGGCGATCCTGGGTGTGAAGTGGGCGCGCTGCCAGACGGGGTGGGCGCGGACGGAAACGAAAAAGGGTGAATTTGATTTCGCGTGGCTGGATAGCGTGGTGGATTCGCTGCTGAAGATCGGCATCCAGCCGTGGTTCAACCTCGGTTACGGCAATACGCTGTACACGCCGGGTCCGGTGCACGAGTCCGCGGTGGGCTGGGCGCCGATGAATAGCGACGAGGCGCGGCAGGCGTGGGTGAGGTATGTGGCAAAGGCCGGCGAACGCTACGCGGCGAAGGTGAAGCACTGGGAGATTTGGAACGAGCCGAACGTCGCGAACTTCTGGCAGCCGGAGAAGCCGAGCCCGAAAGGGTATGTGGACCTGGTGAAGCTGACCGCGCCGGTGCTGCGAAAGGCCGTGCCGGGTGCGGTGCTGATCGGCGGCGCCTTTGCCGGGTTGCAGCATTACGACTACTTCGAAGGGTGCTTCGAGGAGGGGTTGACCGGTCTGGTGGACAAGATTTCGTATCACCCCTACCGGCAAGTGCCCGAGGACAACTACGAAACGGACCTGGGCGCGCTGCGCGGGATCATCGATCGCTACAAGCCTGGGATGCCAGTATGGCAGGGAGAGAACGGGGCGCCGTCAACGAACTACAGTACGGGCGCCCTGCGGGACTTCGAGTGGGACGAGGCGCGGCAGGCGAAGTGGCTGCTGAGGAGGCTGCTGACGGACCTGACCCTGGATGTCGAGGTAACCAGCTACTTCCAGACGGTCGACATGGTGAACTATGTGTGGAGTTCGGGCCAGAGCGGCCAGACGAACTCCAAGGGAGTACTGCGCGGAACGGTGTACACGCCCAAGGCCAGCTACTATGCGTTGCAGAATCTGTGCGCGCTGTACGATAGCGAAGCCAAGCGGGCCGATCTGCTGCTGCGCGTGGAGGGCGGCAGCCCGGACTGGGAGAAGAAGGCGGTGCGAACGTCCACGTTCGTGAAGGGCGGATATCCGCTGTACGCCTATTGGTATCCGGCGGTGCTGCAGCAGGGCTGGCCGACGAAGCAGGCGCGCCTGACCGTGTGGAGCGGCAAAGCCGCACGGCTGGAAAAGCCGGTACTGGTCGACCTTCTCACCGGCGACATCACGACGCCCACGAAGGTAACCCGCAACGGCGGGATCGTGACCTTGGAAGCGATGCCGGTGCGCGACTATCCGCTTGTGGTCACCGATGCCGCGGCGGTCTCAGGGTAGTTACTGGTTGCGCGAGCCCGGCTGTCAGCGGTATGCGATCAAGCGGGCGATGTCGAAGTGGCGGAGATCGTGCCGATGCCGATTCCGGACGCCTCGAAGCGGTTGTTGCCGGCGGGGATGGTTGTCGCCTTCATCCGTGCGGTAGGCCAGGGTCACGCTGCCGCCGAGACCGAAGGCGAAAGCACGTCGTACAGGAACTCCTGGCGGCATCCTCGCTGATCCTGCCCGACCTGGATTCCTCTACCGAGGCCGCCAGCCGGCGGGAGCGGGTCGCACGAGGGGAACTGGGCGCCAACCAGGCGCAAGGCCGCGCTGCCCACGAACCGGCCAGCAGGTATCGGTCCACGAAAAGCGCACGCCTCAGGCCGATGTCCAACGGCGCGACGGCGCCATGGGGGAGCGCGGCGGCGGCCAGTGCGCTGAACTGGCGCCGGGTCATCTTACGATCAAAATCGCCTGGCCGGAAAGGCCGGAGCGGCTTGCTCACCATCGCGCCGCGGATGCCTGCCGCCCGCGCATTTCAAGATGCGCGGGTGCTGCCCTCGCGCAGCCGGGATTTATCGATTTCGCGCCAGAATGGCGGCGGAGCGGGGCGGCCTGCGCCGCCGAAGTCATTCCGGCTGCTGGACGGTGCTCCGGTCGTCCCTGCGGAACCGTATCCTCCGCCTGCCTAGTGCCCGTTGGCCGGTTTTGAGGTGTTGTCTGTAGCCAAAACGCCGTGATGCCGTGAAATCAGCAGGCTGCGCTCAGGATGGCTGACTTCCCAGCGCCCGGTTACGCCATGTTACAAGGGTGAGTTCGTGCCGCAATTCATCCTCTCCATCCTCGCCGTGATCCGTGTCTTCTTCCGCAGCCGAGCCGATACGGCCCTCGAAGTCCTTGCCCTCCGACAGCAGGTCGCGGTGCTGAAACGCAAGCGACCGCGGCCGGCCTTGAACTCCCTGGACAGGATCTTCTGGACCACCCTCCGCCGCTTCTGGTCCCGGTGGACCGACGTCCTGGTCATCGTGAAGCCCGAGACCGTCGTGGGCTGGCATCGCGCTGGTTTTCGCCTGTACTGGCGCTGGCGCTCTCGGCAGCGCGGCGGCCGGCCCAGAATCACCGACGAGATCCGGGACTTGATCCGGCGCCTGGCGTCGGAGAACCCGAGTTGGGGAGCCCCCAAAATCCACGGCGAACTTCAGAAACTCGGCTTCGTTGTCGCGGAACGCACCGTCGCTCGGTATCTTCGGCGGGTTCAGCGCCGTGGCGATCCTGGCAAGCGGTGGTTGACCTTCCTCCAGAATCACCGCGAGGTCATCGTTGCTTTCGATTTTTTCACGGTGCCGACGGTGACCTTCCAGTTGCTCTACTGCTTTTTCGTGATCGAGCACGGGCGAAGGAGAATCCTGCATCTCAACGTCACCCGCCACCCGACAGCGGACTGGGTCGTGCAGCAATTGCGTGAAGCGTTTCCCGAAGCCTCCCCCTACCGATACGTGATCCTGGACCGTGATTCGAAATTCGATGCTGACGTGATTGCGTTTCTGAAGGCGACAGGCCTTAAGCCCAAGCGAACAAGCGTGCAGGCGCCCTGGCAGAACGGAATCTCGGAACGCTGGGTGGGAAGTTGCCGCCGCGAGGTCCTCGACCACGTTATCGCCCTGAACGAAGCGCATCTCCGCCGGCTGATCCGCGATTACGTGGACTACCACCACGACGACCGTATTCACGACTCCCTGGAGAAGGACACGCCGAACCGTCGGCCGGTGGAGCCGAAGCCATCGGCGACTTCAATCGTGATTTCCAGGCCGCGCCTGGGTGGTCTGCACCATCGGTACTCCTGGCAACAGGCTGCGTAGAACCACGCTGCCGCCGTTGTGCTCTCCTTGATCGCCAAAATCGAAATCACCGACCACGGGCACCGGGCTGCAGACCTGCCGAAAGATGCGACCCCAAAGGCACTGTGGCCGGAATCTGTCCGAGCCGTTTCCGTGGGTGTCTGCGGAAACCCGTGCCCGCCGTCCACCCGCTCCGCACCAGCGGAACCACGCGCCACGAGTTCCACGTTACGAAACGTTGCTCCGCGCTTGCAGATTCAGTTCTGGCTACACACACCGGGACCCATCATCGCCGTCCGCAGGGTGGCGGACTGCACCACCGCTACGAGCGGCGCGCAGCCTGACAGCGCGAAGTCCACGGTTCAGTTGCGGACCACCACGGGTAGCGGCGTTTGATTGCACCGGCCGTACGCGGCCAGCACCTCCTTGCCTGATTCTCCCAGTGCGCCGGTTCTGACTCGCTCAAGCGTCCGAATCGAGGGCGACAGGAGCCTCGTAACTGTTACCGCCAGGCCCGGACCGAGTTTGCGACAGGCACACTCGTCTTGCCGGCCAGAAACTCCAGCAATTCCCGTTGTCGCAACGCCCTCGCAAAGACCCGGCTGGCCAGAATCCGATTCACGACCTCGTAACGTGCATCTTGCATGAAAGCACCTCCACCCTGCGACGGCGCTCCTATCTCATTCGTAGCGTTGACCTTAATCTTGTTAGCAACATGATATACTACCACCTCTGCGGAAATATCACATTGCAATGTGGCCCCCGCCGATCGTATTCTGTCCTCGATACCAGCCTGATTCAGGGACTCTCACCATGGACTCTCAGTTCAACCGCCGCAACTGGCTGCGGCAATCGGCTTCCGCCCTCCCCTTCTTTTCCGCCATCCGCACCTCCGCTGCATCTTCCGCGACCAACCGGCCCAACATCCTCTTCCTCTTCACCGACGACCAGCGCTTCAGCACACTCAACGCCCTTAATAACCCTGAGGTCCAAACTCCCAACATGGACCGCCTCGTCCGCAACGGCACGGCATTCACTCGGGCCGCCATCATGGGCGGCACCATTGGCGCCGTCTGCGCCCCCAGCCGCGCGATGCTCATGACCGGCCAAACCCTCTTTCATGTTGATCGCAGCATCATTCGCCCTGAGCTTAGCCAGCCCAGGGATCGGCGCCCGTTTTCGCTCTTCCCCGAGCATCTCCGCAACCACGGCTACCACACCTTCGCTACCGGCAAATGGCATAACGGTGAGAATCTCTTCGCGCGCTGCTTTGCCTCTGGTGAGAACATTTTCTTCGGCGGCATGTCGGACCACCTGAAGGTTCCCGTGTCCGATTTCGACCCATCCGGCATCTATCCCCGGAACCGCCGCCACGTCGCCACGCAATTCTCCAGCGAGCTCTTTAGCGATTCCGCCATTCGCTTCATCCAGTCCGCCCACAAAGACAAGCCTTGGCTCGCGTACGTTGCCTACACCGCCCCCCATGATCCCCGCATGGCCCCTGCTGAGTACGCCGCCATGTACCCGCCTGATCGTATCCGGCTTCCCGTGAATTTCCTCCCTCAACATCCCTTCGACAACGGTGAATTGAAAATCCGCGACGAAGCCTTGGCTCCCTGGCCCCGCACCCCGGAGGTCATCCGCCGTCACATCGCCGCCTACTATGCGATGATCACCCACGTCGACGCTCAGATCGGGCGCGTCCTCCAGTGCCTCGAAGCCTCGGGCCAGGCTGATCGCACCATCGTCGTCTTCTCCGCCGATAACGGACTCGCCGTCGGCCAGCACGGCCTGCTTGGCAAGCAGAACCTATACGACCACAGCGTCCGCGTCCCCCTCGTCATCGGCGGCGCCGGCTTGCCCAGAACCCGCCGCCAACAGGCGCTCTGCTACCTGTACGACCTCTTCCCCACCCTCTGTGACCTCTCCGGCACACCGATCCCCAACACCGTCGAAGGCCTCAGCCTGGCCCCACTGCTCCAGGGCCGCGCCTCAGCCCTGCGCGACTCCCAGTTTTTCGCCTACCGCAATCTCCAGCGCGCGATACGGACTGACCGCTTCAAGCTGATTCTCCATAACGTCCACGGCGTCAAAACCACCCAGCTCTTCGACCTTCAGAACGATCCCCTCGAAACCCGGAATCTGGCCGGCGAACCCGCCCGCGCGACCCTCATCTACCAACTCACCGCGCTTATGAAGGACTGGATGAAAAGAGTGGACGACCCCGTCGAACTCGACCAGTCCGACTGGGGCCCCACCTCTGAGCCCATCCCGCAACGAAAGTAATGGAGTAACCTCTCATGACTATCGGCCAACTCGCTCGCTTCGCTCTCCTCGCCGCACTCGCCGCCGCTTCACTCCTCGGCCAGAGCATCTCCGGCTCCATCGTCGGGACCGTCACCGATCCTGCCGACCTCGCCGTCGTCGGAGCCAAAGCCACGCTCACCCAGGTGGCGACAGGCGCTGTCCGCTCGGCGGTCACCGATGAGCGTGGCGATTTCGTTTTCGGCACCCTTCAACCCGGCGAGTACGCCCTGAAGATCGAAATGGCGGGCTTCAAGAGCCTGCAGAAACTCTCCATCCAGCTCAGCGCCGCCGAGCGCCTCCCGGTCGGGAGCCTGCGCCTCGAAGTCGGCGCTGTCGCCGAGTCCGTTGAGGTCACCGCGCAAGGCGCTGTGGTGCAAACCGCGAGCGCCGAACGAGCCGGAAGCATCACCAGC
>VFZE01000084.1 GCA_016871315.1 Acidimicrobiia bacterium
TGAAGCGGAAGCTCTGCTCGTCCAAGTAGCGGAAAAGGTGGAACGGTTCCACGCTCACGTAGGTTCCGTTGAGTCCTCGCTTGAACAGCGACCAGAAATTCTCAAGGCCGTTCGTGTGGATCTTGCCATCAACGTAGGCGACGGCGTGGTCAATCGCCTGATGCGCGTATTCGCCAGCGAGTCCTTCGTATGATTTCAGGGCATCGCTGTAAAGAGCGGAACCCGCTTCTACGTGTTTCTTCACTTCCGGCTGAAGGTGCTTTTTCTTCCGGCCCGGTACGACCGTGGTACGGACCTTTCCGCCACGTTCCAAGATGCCCATGACGGTGGTCTTATCCTTCGGTCCTGAGCCGGTGATCCGCCGCTTGCGCTTCGACAGGTGCATGTTCCGGGCTTTTCCGCCGATGAAGGTTTCATCAACCTCGACTTCGCCGGAGAGCTTCTTCTCTTCCGGCCCCATACCAAGAGCAAGCCGGATTCTATGATTCATGAACCAAGCGGATTTCTGCGTAACGCCAGTAGCCCGGTGAATCTCGTAGCTGCTGACTCCGTTCTTGCAGTTGACCACCATCCACATTGCCAGGAGCCACTTGTCCAAGCCGAGCGGAGAGTCCTCAAAGATGGTTCCAGTTTTCGATGTGAACTGCCGGAGGTCGTGTCTGCTGCCACACTGCCAGCGGTTGTACTTCGCTTGAAACAGAACGTTGCGGCTTCCGCAACGCGGACAGGTGACGCCATTTGGCCAACGGTGGGCTACGAGGTATTCGCGGCAGTTGTCCGGGCTGTCGAAATAGAGGATCGCTTCCTGGAGTGTGTTCGGCCCTTTCGGTTCCATGGTTCAATTCTAGCCGAAACCGTGTGAGTTGTCAACTATATTATTACCCTTTTTTGAGACAGGGCGTGAGCCTGGCAGGGATGATTGACTCTGGAGTGAACTCCACGGTGTATCCTGCAAGTAGTGGTTGGTTCTCGGGTGCTGAGAAAAGGCACTGAGGGCCTAGGCGGCGGAGATGAGCATGGAGGCAGAAATTCTGTACATAGCGGGTTGCCCGAATCACCGGGCGGCCGTGGAGCGGCTGCAAGCCGTGCTGAAGGAGGAAGGGGTGCGGGTGGAGGTGATTGAGGTGGAGGTGAGGGACGCGGCGGCGTCGTCCGGGCTGAGCTTCCCCGGGTCACCGACGATTCGTATAAACGGGCAAGACATCGAGCCTCCCGTGGAGGCTGGGGGCGGAGCGGGCCTTTGTTGCCGTACCTACATGGAAGGGGGCGTAAGGCAGGGCGCGCCGCCGATGGATCTGCTCTGCGCAGCGGTGCGGCGGGCAAAGAGAGAGCAGGAATCATGAGGCATTCCGATAAGCTAGCGCCGACGGGAGCGTTGGCGGCGGCCTTGCTTTCATTCAGTTGTTGCGTTCCGTTGGGAATCACGGCGGGGCTTGGGCTGGCAGGGGTCAGCATGTTCGCCAGCCGGCACCAGGGTTGGTTCATGGGGGCGAGCGTGGGATTGCTGGCGGTGGGGTTCGTCCAATTGGCCAGAGCGCCGCGATGCCGGCGAAGGAGCCGCACCAGTATTGCCACGCTGGCCGTGTCGGCAGTGGTGGTTGCAGCGGTTGTTTTATTTCCCCAGGAAATAGCCGGCTTCCTAGCCGACCGGCTTCCATAAGGAGAAACATGGTCTCGCGACGAATGCTGATCGCTGGAATGGCCGCGCTGGCGGTTGCCGGTGGGTTGGGATGGTATGTGGTTTCCGACCGTGCCGATGCGGGAGCGGCGGTCACTGTCGACGCCGAGTCGTTCGCGCAGTTGCGCGATGAGTTCAACCAGAACGTGAATGACACGCGGCTCATCGTACTGCTGTCGCCCACTTGAACGACGTGTCTGCGGGGGGCCTCCGCAGTGCAAGCTGTTCTGAGCCGGATGCCGGATCAACGGGTGAAGGTGTTTGTCGTCTGGGAGCCGATCCTGGCGACGGATTGGATGAGGCCGGGCAAGCGAGCATTGGGGAGATTGACAGACCCACGCGTCAGGCAATTCTGGGATCCGGATCATCTGGCGGCGCGGCAGCTGGCCCGGGATGCGAAGGAGCCGCAGCCGAAGGAGGAATGCTGCACACGCGATGGAATTCTCTGGGACCTGGTGGCGGTATATCCGCCCGGGGCTCATTGGGGTGAGACTATCCCGCCGGCGGTGTTTTTCAACGGCCCCGTCGTGGAGATGGAGGATGGGATGCGAATGGCGATCGAGAGTTTGAAGAAGTAAGGCAGAAGGGGAGCGGGAGGTGTAGTAGGCTAGTGGGGAATGAGGCGGCCGGCGGGGATTCGGTGGGTCGAAAATGGGTCGTTACTCGTTTTCATGGTGCTGACGGGGTGGCATATATGGGGGCTGGAGGCGAGGCTGGAGTGGGCGGCGGCGGCGGCGTTGGTTGCGGGGTATCTGGCGGCGGACCTGGTTTCCGGATTGGTGCATTGGTTTAGCGACACTTACTTTGAAGAAAGGACGCCGGTGATCGGAAGGTTGTTGATCCAGCCGTTCCGGGAGCATCATCGGGATCCTGCGGGAATTACGAGGCATGGCGCGGCGGAGCTGACCGGGAATAGCGCGCTGGCGCTGCTGCCGGTGATGTTGTGGGGACCGCCGGAGTCGGGCGTGCTGGGCGTTTGGATATTGAGCTTCGCGCTGTCGCTGATGGCGACGAACGTGATTCATCGTTGGGCGCATGCGGGAGAAGTGAATGGCGTGGTGAGGGCGCTGCAAAGGGCGCGGTTGATTTTGCCGCCGGAGCATCATGCGAGGCATCACGCCGGCGATCACCGGTCGGCTTACTGCATTACGTCGGGGTGGTGCGACTGGTTGCTGGATCGGGTGCTGAGACGGGGATGAGGGAAGGAACAGGGTTCGGGTCGGGCTGGATCAGCGGGGTTGTTTCTGCAACGCTAGGGCTGATGGGGTTGGGCGCGGTGGCGTGCTTGCATTATCCGGAGTTGCTGACGACACCGAACTTGCGGGAGGTGTACCCGCTGGGCTTTATCCGCGGACTGATTCACTTTGTGCTGATCACGGCGTTTGCGTTCGGCGTGCTGAGTCTTGTGCTGCGGAAGGACAAGAGGCTGGGAGCGGTGGGCGTGACGGCGGTGATTCTGGCGTCGCTGTGGGGCGGGGCCGGGGTGGCGACGCCGGAGCGGGTGTTGGCGGCGGAGTACATCGGGCTGGATTTTTTCCTTCTCGATTTGTTCGTGTTGGCGCTGGTGTTTGTACCGGTGGAGCGGCTGTATCCGCGGATCAGGGAGCAGAAGATCTTCCGGCGGGGGTGGCGGACGGATCTGGCTTACTTCTTTACTAGCCATGTTCTGGTGCAGGCGTTGTTGCTGGTGACGGCGGCGCCGGCGGCCTTCTTTTTCCGGTGGGCGATTGATAGTGAGTTTCAGCGGGCGGTGGCGGCGCAGCCGGGGTGGGTGCAGTTTCTGGCGATGGTGGTAGCGGCCGATTTCGCGGGGTACTGGATTCACCGGCTGTTTCACATGATTCCGTGGCTGTGGAGATTCCACGCGATACATCATTCCTCGACCGAGATGGATTGGCTAGCCGGGTCGCGGCTGCACATCTTCGACATTGTGGTGACGCGGGCGTGGGCGTTTGTGCCGCTGTATGCGCTAGGCTTCGCGCCGGGGCCGCTGACGGCGTACCTGGTGTTCATCAGCTTCCACGCGGTGTTTGTGCATGCGAACGT
Source organism: Acidimicrobiia bacterium (assembly GCA_016871315.1). Classification (GTDB taxonomy): domain Bacteria; phylum Acidobacteriota; class Terriglobia; order Bryobacterales; family Bryobacteraceae; genus VFZE01. Next base: position 3,725 of record VFZE01000084.1, read on the forward strand.
GCGGTTCCGGTTCGGGAGATGGAAGTGGGTGCTGGGGACGCCGCAGTATCATCACTGGCATCACAGCGCGGAGGTTCAAGACCGGAATTTTGCAATCCATTTGCCGGTGATTGACTGGGTGTTTGGAACACTGCACCTGCCGGGGGAGGAGTTTCCGGGGCGGTATGGGATAGATGGGGAGGAAGTGCCGGAGAATTTTTTGGGGCAGTTGAGGTATCCGCTGGGGAAGAGTTAGCCGAGGATGTCGAGGATGTGTTTTTCAGTTTCCTCGGCGGCCTTGATGAGCTTGAGGCTGGCAAGGTAGTGGTTTTTGGCTTCGAGGAGCTCGACGGCATTTTGGGAGAGTTCGACGCGGTCGCCTGGGTTTTGGGAGGCGGTGCGTTTGGCAACGCGCTCGAGTTTATCCTCGGCTTGCCGTAACCCTTCCAGGGCGATGCGGGTGAGCTCCATAAGGCACCTTGTACTTGTCTGGCTTGCTTATCGGGCGGGGCGGGAGAGGGTTTAATTGTTTTTGGGAGGAATTTGCCTTAGGACAGGGATTGGAGGAGGTTCAACTTGGTGGAGCGGAGGGAGGAGGCGGTTTGGAGGGCGGAGGCGACGGAGGCCGAGTTGTGGATGATGAGGCCGGCGGCGTCGCCAATGACGAGGGGGTCTTCGTCGCCGGGGTAGAGGACGTTGCGGCCGACCAGGGCGCCGCGGACGTTGGGGCCGGCTTGGAGACAGGTGTGGAGTTCGGTGAGGAATGGGGTTGGATCGCCCGCGGACTCGCCGCCTAACAGGAGGATCGGCATCGTAGTGGAGCGGGCGACGATGTGGTAGTCGGGGCAGGCCGGGAGCTTCAGCCACATGAGGCGGCTGGAGTCGCCGAGCGCGGATGCGACGCCGACGATGCGGGCCAGGGCTTCGGGAGTTTTGACGACTTTGTAGCCGGAGTCGGACTTGATGACGGGGAGGGGTTCGAGAAAAGTGGGGAGGTTGAGGGCGTTCAGGCGGATGATGGCTTCGGCGGTGGCGGAGAGGGTTTTGAGGGAGGCGGGATCGTCGTCGGCGATGCGGAGGAGGATCTTGGCTCCGTCGAGGCGGAAATCGGCGCAGGTTTGCGGGGTGGCGCCGGTCATGGGATCGTCGAGTTCCCAGGCGGATCCGGCGAGGCCGCCGCGGTTGAGGCTGGCGAGCAGGAGTTTGCCGTCGAGGAGGGGTTCGCGGCCGGCTTCGTGGATGAGGTCGTCGATGAGGAGGAGTTCCTCGAGGACATCCATGGTGGCCATGAGGCCGTCGACGTGATCGGAGAGCAGGACGCGCAGGATACGGGCGAGGTAAGCGCCGCGTGCAGTCATGCCGATGGGATCGCCGGGGGAGGAGGTTACGCGGCGGGCGGGATGATCGGCGGCGAGAATGTTGAGTTTGCCGTCGGGGGCGATGCGGTCACGGCGGCGGCGGCGCGCGGCGGCGCGGGTGACGCGGCGCGGGTTATCCACGCGGATTTGCGTGAGCGCGGCGAGAAGCGCCGGCGGCAGAAATGCGGCGGCATCGAAACCGGGCATGTCGGCGAAGGGAGAGCTTACTGCTTTTTGGCCGGAGCGGCGGTGGGCTTGGCCGGAGCGGCGGTGGGCTTGGCCGGAGCGGCGGGCGCGGCGGCCGAAGGCGCGTTCTTGTCGTAGAGCTCGATGATCTCCTTGGTCACATCGACGCCGCTGGCGGCATAGAGCACGGAGGTCTGCGGAGAGCTGACGTCGAGCAGCAGCGAGAAGCCGTTGTCCTTGGCGTATTTTTCGATGACAACCATCATGCGTCCGCCGATGTCGTTGAGCAGGCGGCCTTGCTCCTGTTCGAACTCGGCCTGGGCGTCTTCGGTGTCGCGGTTGAGGGACTTGGTTTTGGCGTCGATGTCGCGGGTGAGCTGGAGGCGCTTGGCCTCGGCCATCGTGTTGGAGCCTTTGCTCAGCTCGGTCTGGAGATTGCGGATCTCATCCTGCTTGGCTTCGAGCGATTTGCGCTTGGGATCGAACTTGGCCTGCAGCTGCTTGGCGGCCTCCTGGCCTTCCTTGGTCGAGACGATGGCCGATTGAATATGGATGATGCCGACCTTGGTGGCGCTTTGGGCCACGGCGGCGGAAGAGGCGGCAATCAAGCCGGCGACGAGCAGTGTTTGTTTGGTCACGCTAAAGCTCCCGGGAGGATATTAGATGGTAGCACATGGCTAAAAAGTGCGGCTGATCGTAAAGCGGAAAGTGCGGCGCTGCTCGAAGAAGGGGAAGGGCTGCGCGAACTGGAAAACGGAATTAAGAAACGAGGCGTTATTGGGGAAGTAGCTGCGGTCGGCGACGACGGGCGGGACAAGGAACTCGCGCAGGATATGGGGATTGTAGGCCCAATAAAGGCGGAACGGGGCGTTGACGACCGGCATCATGATCTGCAGCTCGAGTCCAGTGGAGGAGCGCATCTTTTGTGTGCCTGGTGCGATGACGGCGCGGTTGTCGAAGGAGGCTTGCGGGAAGGTTCCGTTGAGGGCGGCGAGGCGGCCAGGGGTGACAACCAGCTGGCTGGGCCTGGAGATTTTGTTGACGCCGGCGTCGAAGAAGGCGGCCAGTACGACAGGGCCGGCGATGGGGATGCGGTATTCGAAGTTGGTGACAACCTGCGTGTCGCCGCCAGGGAACATGAGCTGGTAGACGGGGATTTCCTGGAAGACAGGCTGGAGGGTGACGGCGCCGTCGATGATGGTTCGCTGGAGGCGCGCCGAGCCGTCGTCATTGAGGAGGGCGACTTGGGCGGAGGAGGGGATGAAGGCGACGGGACTGATGCCCCAGATGTCGAAGCCGCGGATGTCGTTTTCGCCGCCCATGTAAAAGCGGTTGAAGGGCGGAGCAACGCGTCCGCCGTAGCCGGAGACGAAGCGGCCGAGGGCGTGCATGCCGAAGACGTGGCCGCGTTTGAGGGCGGGGCGGAACCACTTGAAGTCGACGGTTGGCTCGATCATGCGGACATTGCCGCCGATGCCGGCGAACTGCGTGGAGACGAAGATGCTTTTGCCGCGCGAAGGAGTGATGGGGTGGTCGATGGAGTTGTAGGTGTAAGAGGGGATGACGGCGGATGTGCGGATGCCGGTGAGCTGGTTGGCGCCTTCCAGACCCTGGAAGTTGATGAACTCGAATTGGTTCCTGGCGGCGGTGGAAAGCGTGGTGATGTTCTGCGTGGAGTAAGAATAGGTGAGGCCGACGCGGGCGAATAGGCCACCGAGCTTGCGTGTGGGGCCGGAAATAAAAGTAGTAAAACCCTGCCCGTTGGAGATGTAATTAAGGCGGTTCTCCGAGCCGAGCTGATCAAACAGAGGAAGCAGGTTTCGTCCGGTGAGGAGCGAGACTTCGCGGCCCTGATCGAAGTTGAAGCGCTGCGTGAAGACGGTGAAGCCAGCGGAGATGGGGCGGTCGAACAGATAAGGTTCGGTGAAGCCGAAGGTGACGTTGCGGATGCGGTCGCCAAGCTGGGCGTCGAGCGAGAGGGTTTCGCCGAGTCCGAGGAAGTTGTTGGTGGCGTAGCCGAAGCCGATGAAGGAGCCGGCGATGCCGGAGACGCCGCCGTTGAGCTGGACGGAGTTCTTGCCGCGCTCTTTCACCTTGAGGGTGATGTCGACGGTGTTGGTACGGGTGTCGCGCTTGATGTCGGCGGCTTCGTTTTCCTTGAGAACCTCGAAATAGCCGAGCTGGTTGAGGCGCAGCACGGAGAGGTCCCACATGCGGGTGTTGTAGATCTGGCCCTCATCGAGGAGGATTTCACGGCGGATGACCTTGTCGCGGGTGGTTGTGTTGCCGGTGAAATCGATGCGGCGGACGAAGAACTGCTTGCCCTCGTCGACGTTGAGCGTGAGGTCGAGCTTGTCGGAGTTGGGGACGATGTTGAAGTCGGGCTCGGGGACAAAGTCGATGAAGCCGAATTCGCCGTAGAGTTTGCGGAGCTGCTCGAGGCCCTTGCGGAGCTTGGCGGTGGAGAAGATGTCGCCTTGCTGCATCTGGAAGACGGGGCCCATGATGGCCTCCGGAGTACGGAAGAACTTGACGCCGGAGAAGTTGAGGTTATTGAGCTTGTAAAGGCGGCCCTCTTCCATGGTGACCTTGATGTCGGCGCGCTTGCCGGGACGGTTCATGTAGAAGAGCGGGACGCGGAACTTGCCGCCGCCGACGTCGCGCATGGTGGTGGAGTGCTCCAGGGCGCGGGCGGTGAAGTAGCCGCGCTCCTGATAGAAGTTGCGGACGCGGTCCTTGTCCTCTTCGAGCTTGGTGGAGTCGAATGCCTTGGCAAAGAGGTTCTCGAAGATCAGGGTGTAGGGGATGCCGATAGGCCGGCTGTTCTTCATGGCCCGGATGACGGTCTTGTCCTTCATCGCGGTATTGCCCTCGATTTCGATGTCGCCGACCTTGACCTTGGGACCTTCGGAGACCTTGAAGTTGACTTCGAGAGATGAGGGGGGGATCTGGCGGATCTCGGGTTCGACGGTGGCGAACTGGCGGCCGCGCTCGGCGAGATATTCCTTGATGACGATGGCGGCGCGCTGGACCTTGTTGGGATCGTACTGCTGCTCGACGGAGAGACCGACGCGGCGTTCCTTAAAGCGGTCGAGGATTTCCGAGATGGTGATGGACTTCATGCCGTCGTATTTGATGGAGCGCACGACGCGGCGTTCGGTGACGCGGAAGCGGATGATCCAGCCGGTGCGGCCGGGTTCACGCTCGAGCGTGATGTCGTCGAAGCGGCCGGTGTTCCAGAGGGCGATGAAGTCGCGATGGAGGGTTTCCGGGTCAATGCGGTCGCCGGATTTGGAGAAGATCATGGCGCGGAGCGTGTCCTGCGGGACACGGCGAGCGCCGCGGAATTCGATGGCTTCGATGACCTCTTCGACTTCGCCGGGCTTGGCTTCGGGTGTTTCCGGCTTGGGAGCTTCTTTGGGGGGTTCGAAGGGCTGAGGCTTGGGCTGTTGCGCGGGGGGCTTGGCCTGTTCGGGAGTGGGGGGGACGGTTTCGAAGGGGTTGGCCTGAGGTTTCGCCTGCTCAGGCTTGGGAGGCTGGGCAGGGTTCTGCTGTTGTGCCCGGGCTCCGCCAGAAATAAGGTTGAGGGAGAGCAGACAAAATAGCAGAGTGCTCAGGCGCGATGGCCTGCCAAACATCATCTAAAACGGTTCCTTTCCACTCTGCGCCTCAAAGGAGACGTGCCTTAACGCTAATCGGTTTCACGTGTCCCGAGCCGCGCCTGGATCAAAGCTCCTATTGTAGCCCATGGAGTCAAAGTCGTACCACAGCAGGGAGGTTAAAGTTTGAGGGCAGATTTCGGGAGAGTGAGAAAAGATCCGCGCAACAATTTCAGAGTTTCGGGTTTTAATCTTCCGTTGTGGCCCGCTCGGGCCTTCCAAATGAATGTCGTAAAGGGGGTTATAGAAATGCCATTCCGATTTCGACTTGGCGTTCTGCCTTGGCTGGTGGGCGCACTGTTGACAAACCAGTGCTTTGCCGCCGGGCCTGGTCACCGTATCCGAGTGGTGGCTGATGCCGAAGGTTTGCAGATCCGCGTGCAGGGGCCGGAGATCGAGCCGGGAACGAGGGTAGGTCCGGACCAGCTGCGGCAGCGGGTGTCGTTTGCGCTGGGGCAGATCTGGGTGGTTTCGGCCACAAAGATGACACGGGCGGATCAGATGATCCCCTACCTGCGGCTGCTGCACTCGCTGGCATTCAGCAACTACCACTTTGTCGGGCTACACGAACACGGCCGAATCGCGGGCGCGGCTGGAGTCGGAGGCGCGGTGAAGGGAGGTGAGGTATACGGAACCTACCCGACAATGGCGCTGGGCGGTCCGGACGATGCCACCGGCCGCGGCGTTTGGGCGCCGACAACGTCACTGGATCAATATGGGGCTACATTGGCCTCCTGGTTCGGGGTGCCCACAGAGGAGTTGACGCGGGTGTTCCCTAACCTCACGCGGTTCGGGCCAACGCGTCTCGGGTTCATGGGGTGAGGCTAGAGTTTAGGTGCGACGCTGGTCAATGGCTGGACGTTGATCTCCAGGCGGAAGATGTCGGGCCGTGAATAGTGGCCGTCCACATCCAGGTACATGCGGCCCTGGACGGCGAGATCGGGATTGATTTCGGCGGTCAGGATTTCGGATTTATCGAAGACGGGGCCGGCGAGGAGGCTGCCGTCGGGAGCAATGATGGCGCTGCCGCCGCGGTGGATGAGGGCGTCATCGGGGCCGGGGATGGATTCGAGCACTTCGTTGCCGCGGCCGGGGCCCGAGAGGATCTCCGCGCGCGTGATGGTCTGTCCGGCGGCGAGGACGAAGCACTGGCCTTCGAAGGCATACTGGCGCGAGGCGATAAGATTCATCTCCTTGACCATCGGCCATTGGGCAACGTGGAGAAGTTCGTGTTTGGCGTGCATGGCGGCGCGGGCCAGCGGCATCCAGTGTTCCCAGCAGATGAGGCCGCCGAGGGGGCCGTGAGGAGTGTCGATGACCGAGAGCGTACTGCCGTCGCCCATTCCCCAGAGCATGCGCTCGGTGTAGGTGGGCATGAGTTTGCGGTGGACGGTGGCAAGGCCCTGCTCGGGCGTGAAATAGAGGATGGAGTTGTAGAGGGTGCCGCCGAGCCGTTCGTGCGCGCCCATGACGATGGTGGCTTTGTGGGTGCAGGCGGCTTCGGCGAGCGGCGCCAGTTCCGGGGAATCAAGAGCGGCGCTGTTGTTCCAGAGGATGGAGAAGAGCTGCTTGGCGGGAGGATGGTCCCAGAGGGCGGCGTTGGGCGCGAAGTCGAGCCAGAGGGGATAGCCGGGGAGCCAGGTTTCCGGGAAGGCAATTACCTGGGCGCCGGAAGCCTGCTTGATGAGCGCGAGGGCTTTATCGATGGATGCTTTGAGGTCGAGAAAGACCGGGGGATGCTGGATGATGGCGGCGGTGAAGGTCGCCATGCGTTCTAGAGATCAGTTTTGCCGATGATGATGAGGGCCAATTTGATGTTGCCGAGCGGGTGGTTGATGACCCAGTCGGATTCGCCGAGCTGGCTGAGGCCGGGCTGGAAGTCGCTTTCGACGATCCACATGCTGAGGACGGCCGGGTGTGGCGTTCCGGAAGCGGGACGGCTCATTTTCATGAGGGCGTCGAAGACGGGCACGGGTTTGGGGTCCTGATCGCCGGCGGCCGGGATGATGACGAGGAAGTCGCGGTTGGGAGCGACGCCCTGGTGGTCGCCATTGATGGGAAACATGGAAAAGCGCAGCGTGTAGACTCCGGGCTTGATGATCTGGCCGCGGCGGTCATGGCCTTCGGCATGGAATTTGAGTGCGCCGATGACGGAACCGGGAGGCGCGGTCTTCCACATGAGGTCGACTTCCGAGGATGTGTGGCCGGCGGGAGGCTGTGCTACGAACCAGATTTCGCAGTAGAGCTGGCCGGAGGTGGTGAGGATCTTGTGGCCGGTTTTCGAGAGCAGGGCGCTGATGGCGGGAGCGACTTCCGTCGGCGGGGGGCCGGCGGGTTCGATTTTGTACTCGGCGAAAACGGAGACGGAAAGCAAGGGAAGAAGGAGCAACAGGGTTCTCATGGCGTTCTTACTATCATGGTAGCAGCCCCGATGCAGACCATCCTTGTGATTGACGACGATGACAGCCTGCAAGACACGATCTCAGTGATGCTGGAGCAGGAGGGATTCCGTGTGGCGGCGGCGCTGGACGGCAAGGAAGGATACGAGAAGGCGCTGACGCTGAAGCCGGACCTGATGATTGTCGACCTGCGGCTGCCGGGGATGAACGGCGTGGAGATCTGCAAGCAGCTGCGGGCGGGCGGGGTGCAGACGCCGATTGTGATTCTGAGCGCGATCGGGGAGGAAGTGGACAAGGTTTTGCTCCTCGAAATCGGGGCCGATGATTATGTGGTGAAGCCGTTCGGGCGGCGGGAACTGCTGGCGCGGATCCGGGCGGTGCTGCGGCGGAGCTCGCCGGACGCGCACGCGGTGCTGCGGTTCGGGGAGGTGGAGGTGGACCTGGAGCGGCGGCACGTGACGCGGGAGAAGAACGAAGTGAAAATGGCGCCGGCGGAGTACAACCTGCTGGTCTACTTTCTGCAGAATCCGGACCGTGCGCTGACGCGGGACATGATACTGAATTCGGTGTGGGGCTATGAGGCGTATCCGAATACGCGGACGGTGGATGCACACGTGGTGAAGCTGAGGCAGAAGCTGGAGGAGGATTCCTCGAATCCGCGGCACTTCATCACGGTGCACGGAGTGGGGTACCGGTTTTTGCCATGAGAGGCCTGGTGCTGATTGTGGAGGACAGCGAACAGGTGGCGGCAAACCTGGAGATCGCGCTGGAAGGCTGGCAGGTGGCGGTGACTGGATCGGCGGAGGAGGCGCTGGAGGTGCTGCGCCAGGGTGAGGTGCGAGCGGTGATCACGGACCTGGATTTGCCACGCATGGACGGGGCGGAATTGATCCGGAGGCTGCGGCGGGAGCGTGGCGATGTACCCGTGATCGTGACTAGCGGGCGGGCGGAGGCGAGCGCGGAGGAGTTGGGCGCGGATGCATTTTTCGGCAAGCCGTACTCGCCGGCGAAGGTGCGAGAGGAATTGGAGCGATTGCTGCATGAAAAAAACAGTTGAACGACTGGCTTGTGCCATGCTGCTTGCGGCGGGCGTGGCGCTGTGTCAGGACGCCGGGGAGATACTGAAGCGGTTGGACCGTCTGGAGGCGGAGAATGAAAGTCTTCGCCGGCAGATCGGCGAGTTGCGGCAGCAGGTGGAGCGTCTGCGCGGGGTGGAGGAGCGCGTGGAGATCCAGGAGCGGCGGGTGGATGAGCAGGCGCAGACGAAGGTGGAAGCATCGGAGAAGTTTCCGGTCCGCCTGCGAGGGATGCTGGTGACGAACCTGTTCCATAACAGCCCGCACGCGGGTGGCGTGGACGTGCCTGTGGCGGCGTCGCGTGTGGCAGGGCGAAGGGCGGCGGGGCTGGCGATCCGGCAATCGATCATCGGGTTGGAGTATCGCGGGCCGGCGACGCTGTGGGGCGGCAGGGTGGACGCGGCGGTGGCGATGGATTTTTTTGAAGGAACGACGGAGGTGAACAATCTGCCGCCGCTCAGAATGAGAACAGGACATGTGGGGCTGCACTGGGAGACGCGAAGCCTGACGCTGAGTCTGGACAAGCCGCTGTTTTCGCCGCGCGACCCGAATTCGTTCAGCTACGTCGGCATTTCACCGCTGACCGGGTCGGGGAATCTGTGGAGGTGGACCCAGCAGGTGCGGTTTGAGCAGAGGTTCGGGAGTGAGACGACGGGATTGAGGGCGCAAGCGGCAGTGGCACAAACGACGGAGGACGTGGGCACAAGCGTTCCTCCGCCGGTGACGCTGGAGAGGCGGCGGCCGGCGCTGCAAGGCCGGTTTGCGCTGTTTCATAAGCTGGATGGGGAACGGATGATCGAGGTAGCGCCGTCGTTTCACGTGAGCACGACGCATGCGGGGGGCGTCCCGGTGAATTCTTCCCTGCTCGCGGTGGACTGGTTCGCCAGCGTGTGGCCGCGGCTGCAATTTTCCGGGATGTATTTTCACGGGGAGAATGTGGGACATTTCGGTGGGGGAGGACGGCAAGGGTTCACGGTGCGGGGTCCGGGCAACATCATTGCGGTGAAGGCGCAGGGCGGGTGGGGGCAGGTGTCGACGCCGCTGACGCCGCGAGTGACGCTGAACGTGTTCGGCGGGATGCATGATTCGCGGAACCGCGACCTGCTGGCGAACGGGCTGAGCGTGAACCGGACGGGAGCGGCTAATGTGATGGTACGGATCGCCCCGAACGTGTTTGTGACGATGGAGGCGATGCAGTTGCGTTCCACGTACCTGGATGCGGGCGGGCGAAAGAACAACCGTTATGACCTATCGCTGGCTTACCTGTTTTAGTCTGGTTGTTTCGGCGGCGGCAGGCGCAAGCCTGAGCGGCGTGGTGTCGCTGGTGGATTCCAAGGAGCCGTCGGTGCGGAAGAAGAAAGATTATTCCGGTGTGGTGGTGTGGCTGGAGCCGGTGAATGGAGCAGGGGGAGCGTCGCCGGGGCAGATTCACACGATCCTGCAAAAGGGGAAGCGCTTTACGCCGCATGTGAGCGTGATCACGGCTGGAACGACGGTGGATTTTCCGAACCTGGACCCGATTTTTCATAACGCGTTTTCGAACTTCGCGGGGCAGCCTTTTGACACGGGGCTGTACGCGCCCGGTACTACGCAGAAGATCCGGTTCCGGCGCGAGGGGATCGTACGGGTGTTCTGCAATATTCATTCGATGATGAGCGCGGTGATCGTTGTGCTGGAGACACCGTGGTTCGCGACGACGGGGGCCGACGGCAGGTTCCGGATCGAGAACGTGCCGGCGGGCGAGTACCAGATGAAGGTCTGGCATGAGCGGAGTCCGGAGCCGGCGTTGAAGGCGCTGGCGCGGCGAGTGAGACTGAACGGCGGGGAGACAACGCTGGAGCCGATTGTGATTTCCGAATCGGGCTACCTGGAGCTGCCGCACAAGAACAAATACGGGCGCGACTATCCGAGGGAACCGGGGGCGAGCGTGACATATTCGGGATTGGGGAGGTAGCCAATGCCTCGGCTGTCGCTGCTCAAGAAGATCTGGCTGTCGACATCGGTGCTGCTAACGGGGCTGTTCGTGGTGACGGGGCTGATCCTGCAGCGGCATCTGCTGGAGACGACGGGAGTGAGCCTCCAGGAAGAGGTGCGGGCGAGCTTTCAGGCGTATGAGTCGTTGTGGCGTTCGCGGTCAGAGACGCTGGCGTCGGTGGCGGCGGTAGTGAGCAGCATGCCGAACGTGCGGCTGGCGTTTCAAACGCGGCATGAGCCAACGATCAAGGACGCGGCGGGGGAGATCTGGATCCGGGTGTCGGATCAGTTGAAGGAGACGGCGTTTTTCGTGGTGGCGGACCCGAGGGGCAACACGGTGACGTCGCTCGACACGGCATCGCCCATTGTGATCCCGCGGTTCTGGCCGATGGTGGAGCGGGTGCGGGGCGGGTTTCCGCGGCAGGCGTCGGGATTCGCGGAGCTGGACAAGCAGCTGTTCCAGGTTGTGCTGACGCCGGTGTACGTGGATGCGGGCCAGGGCTCGGCGCTGCTGAACGTGCTGGTGACCGGATATGTAGTGAATCACCTTGTGGCGCAACGGCTAAAGGAGGCGACCGGGGGAAGCGAGTTCCTGTTCATCTCGAACGACAAAGTATATGCGTCGACGGTGAACGAGCGGGCCACCGAGGTGCTGCAGAAGTTCCGCGCCGGCGATGAGCTGGCCAGTGACGGCGTGAACGAATACGTGCCGCTGGAGCGGGAACTGGTGGATCTGGCTGGAGCGCCGATCGGGAGGCTGGCGATCTTCCGTTCGTTTGAATCGGCGCGGCAGCGTGTAGGGGATATGCAACGGAACCTGGTCCTGATGTGGCTAGCCGCGGTGTTCGCGGGCCTGGGACTGAGCTACGTGCTGGCGCGGCGGATCATCCGGCCTGTGGAGATGCTGGACCGGGCGGCGGCGGAAGTGGCGCGGCAGAACTACAGCTACCGGGTTCCGGCGGAGAGCCGCGACGAGCTGGGGCGGCTGGCGGCGACGTTCAACGGCATGTGCGAATCGCTACAGGCGGCGCGGCAGGAGCTGATCCGGCAGGAGCGAATCTCGACGATCGGGCGGATGGCGAGCTCGATCGTGCACGATTTGCGGAATCCGCTGGCGGCGATCTACGGCGGGGCGGAGATGATGGTGGACACCGAGTTGGCGCCGGGCCAGATGAAGCGTGTGGCGGAGAATATCTACCGGTCCAGCCGGCGGATTCAGGAGATGCTGAACGACCTGTTGCAGATCACGCGGGGCAACAAGGGCGAGCGGGAATTGTGCGCGGTGTCGGAGGTGGTGGATGCGGCGGTGGAGACACTGCAAGCGGCGGCAATGAAACAGCAGGTGAGGATAGAGACGGAGGTGGAGGGGCGGCTGGAGGCACCGATGGAGCGGCAGCGGATTGAGAGGGTGTTCATCAACCTGATCGGGAATGCGCTGGAGGCGATGCCGGAGGGGGGAAAGATCCGGGTGGAGGCGCGGGAGGCGGGCGAAGGAGTGGAGGTTTCTGTATCGGATAACGGGCCGGGGATCGCGCCGGAGGTTCGCGGGCAGCTTTTTCAACCGTTCGCAAGCCACGGGAAGAACAGCGGGCTGGGGCTGGGGCTGGCGCTGTCGCGGCAGAGCGTGCTGGATCACGGCGGGGATTTGTGGGTGGAGGAGACCAACGGTCCGGGGGCGACGTTCCGGCTGAGGCTGCCGGTGAGGGAGGGGTAAGGTGTTCGGCTGGTGGCGGAATTCACACGTGTGCGGTAGCCTACAGAAAGTCATTCACTGTATTGGAGGAATCATTTGAAACAGAAGAATCTCATCTTGTTTGCGGGTCTGGTTTGGGGGGCGGCGCTGCATGCGCAGCCGACCGTCACCGCGATTTTGAACAACGCAAGCTATATCCGCCCGGGACTGCCGGGAACGGGAATCGCGCAGGGCTCGATTTTCGCGGTCTTTGGGACGGGCATGGGGCCGGCGGCGCTGACGCAGAGCGGATTTCCGCTGCAAACGGAGCTGGCGGGGACGTCGATCCGGATCAGCATTGGAGGCACGGAGGTGTCCGCGTTCATGGTGTTCACCTCGGCGGGGCAACTGGCGGCGATATTGCCGTCCAATACGCCGGTGGGGAACGGACTGGCGCGGGTGACGTTCAACGGACAGCCGAGCGCGCAGTTTCCGATCACGGTGGTAAGGAACGCGCTGGGGTTGTTCACGCTGAATGGCGCGGGAACCGGCCCGGCGGTGATCACGGACGCGAATTTCAACGTGATTACCTACACGAACGCGGCGCGGCCGGGGCAGACAGTGATTGGGTGGGGGACAGGACTGATCGGAGTGACCTTCCCCGATAACCAGCCGGCGAACGTGTTCGACTTCCAGCAGCAGGCGGCGTTGCAGATGTTTGTTGGAGGGCGCAGCGCGACGGTTCGTTACGCGGGCCGGTCGAACTGCTGCGCGGGTCTGGAC
>VFZE01000085.1 GCA_016871315.1 Acidimicrobiia bacterium
CTGATCTCTTTAGTCGAAGCCAACGATGCCTTCAACTCCACCCTCCGCGTCTGCGTCGTCCGCAATCGCGGCGGTCTGTTTGAGGGCGACGGCATCGGCCGCGACGCCGACCTCATCGCCTTCACCACCGATATTCACCGCTGGGGTGACGGTGTCCTTCTCACCGTCCAACCACATGGACGCCACGCCGCCTCCGAGTTCGCCGGAGCCAAGGTCCTCTCTTGGGCTTTTAACCTCACCTGGCTCGAACGCGCCCGCGCCGCCGGCTTTGATGAAGTCATTCTCCTCAATGAGCACGGACATGTCGCCGAATGCACCTCCGCCAACCTCTTCATCTCCATGCCCGGCGGCGTCTTTACCCCTCCCCTCTCCGCTGGCTGCCTCCCCGGCGTTACTCGCCAACTCCTGCTCGGCCCCGCCCGTCCCCCCTCCCTAACCATCGAAGAGAAAAACCTCTCCCTCGACGACCTCTTCGCAGCCGATTCGGTCTTCATCACTTCCACTACCCGCGAACTCCTCCCCGTCCTCTCCATCAACCGCCGTACCATCAACAATCAAGGCGACGCCCGCCAGATCATGCAGGATTCCTTCTCCCGCCACGCCGACGAATACGTCCGCGCCGCCCCCGTTCGCGCCCGCATGGTCCGTTCGTTGCAGGCTCTGCCCGTACAGGAATAGTCCTACTTTCTTATTTCCTTCGCCCCAAATTCGGCTGTATACTATTGCTGATGATTCGCGGTTGTCCTTCCTGTGGATCAAGGAACCTGCGGCCTTCGCAGAGTATGAATCCCTGGGAAGGGTTTCTCTCCCTGCTTGGCCTCGGACCTATCCGTTGCAGGGATTGTGAGCACCGCTTCTCGGAGGCCTTGCTTTGGCTCCCGGGCATTCACTATGCCCGCTGCCCGAAGTGTTTCCGCGAAGATCTCAGTGACTGGGCCGAGAAGTACTTCTACCCGCCCTGGTACAAACGCATCTTCCTCTACTTTGGCGCCAGGCGTCATCGCTGCTCCACTTGCCGCGTCAATTTCGTCAGCTTCTTCCCCCGCAAGCGGGATTTCTCCCCCAGTTGGAAAGCGAAAAAAGACGCTGCGGTAAAGAGCAGCGACGACTTAAGCCACACGGTTCAGAGTGAACCCTGATTCATCCCAGCCACCGAGCCGCATCCTGCTGCGCGCGGCCAACTGGGTGGGTGACGCCGTCATGTGCCTCCCCGCCCTCCGCCATGTCCGCGCGCGCTTCCCATCAGCTCACATCACCATCCTTGCCCGCCCTTGGGTGGCCGACCTCTACTCACGCGAACGCTTCGCCGACGGCCTCCTCATCTACCCCGCCGCCCGCGGCCTCCGCGACCTCCCCTCCCGTTACAGGCTCGCCGCCTCTCTCCGCCGCGATCCCTTCGACCTCGCCATCCTCTTCCCCAACTCCTTCGAATCGGCCGCCTTTTTCTGGTTCGCCCGCGCCCGTATGCGCATCGGCTACGCCCGCGACGCCCGCTCCCCACTGCTCACCCACCCCGTTCCGCCCCCCGTCAGGGATGCCATTCCCCGCCACGAGAGTTTCTATTACCTCGAACTCCTCCGCCGCGCCGGCCTGCTCGATCAGCTCCCCGATTCGGTCACCATCCGCCTCGACGGCATGCACGATGCACGCCGCCAGGGCGAAACACGCCTCCGTGAACTTGGCTTGCATTCAACCGTCATCGGCGTCAGTCCCGGTGCCGCCTACGGCGGAGCCAAGCGTTGGCCCCCTGACCGCTTCGCCGACGCCGCCCACTCACTCGCTTCCCAACTCGGCGCCGCCGTGGCCGCCTTCGGCGCGCCTTCCGAACGTGCCATGTGCGAAGAGGTCACGGCTAACCTCACTACCCGCGGCATCGCCGCCCGCAACCTCGCCGGCTCCACCTCCCTCCGCCAGTTCATCGAACTCGCCGCCGCCTGCCGCCTCTTTCTTACCAATGACTCCGGCTCCATGCACATCGCCTCCGCCGCCGGCGTCCCCACTGTCGCCATCTTCGGGGCTACCGACCACTTCGCAACCGGACCAACCGGCCCCCTCGCCCGCATCGTGCGCGAACCTGTCGATTGCAGCCCTTGCCTTCTCCGCGATTGCCCCATCGATCACCGCTGCATGCTCCGCGTCGCTCCCCAGCGGGTGGCGCAAGAGGCTCTCTCCCTGCTCAAATAGTTAACTTGGACACTCGCGCGAAAATCCTCTCCTGGCCGACCCCCTCGGGCGCGCTGCCGCCTGATGCCGTTCTTGTTGCCGGCTCTTTTGATCCTCTCCTCGCCGCTCATGCCTCACGGCTCGAGCAACTCGCCCGCAAAGGGCCCCTGTTCATTCTCATCACCGATCCCGATTCCCCGCTCCTGCCTCGCCTCGCGCGCGCGGAACTTGTCGCCGGGCTTCGCGAGGTCCGCGCCGTCCTCGTTCCCCCCCTCGATCAGATCGAACCCTTCCTTGCTTCCTTCGATCCCGCGCGCGTCGTCCGCACTCACGCCGATGACCTCTCCATCCGCGCCCATCTCACCACCCACGTGCACCAGCGGCACAATCGAGTCTGAGATCGCTCCATGCGCCGTATTCTGCTAATCCGGCTTGGCGCCATGGGCGACATCATTCACGCCCTACCCGCCGCCGCCGCTCTCGGCTCCGCTCCCCACACCCATCTCACCTGGTTAGTCGAACCCAAATGGCGCTCTTTGCTCGAAGGCTCCGGAGCCGCCAACCAACTGCTCGAGCTCAACCGCCGCGATCTCCTCCCATCCCTCCGCGCCCTTCGCGAAAAGTCCTTCCATCTCATCATCGACCTTCAGGGCCTCATCAAGTCCGCCCTCGCCGCCTTCGCCTCCCGCTCCCCGCGCCGTCTCGGCTATGCCTACCCGCAGCTCCGCGAAAAACCTGCAGGCGTCTTCTACACCCAACGCATTCTCACAACCTCGCCGCACATCGTCGATCGCCACCTCGAAATCGCACGCGCCGCCGGAGCCCCCTCGCAACCCGCCCGCTTCCCTCTCCCCGATGGCGCGCCCGAAGGCGACCTCCCCTCCCAACCCTTTGTCCTCGCCAATCCTCACGCCGGATGGATATCCAAGCAGTGGCCGCTCCAGCGCTACGCCGAACTCGCCCGCCTTCTCGATGCACAGCTACGCATGCCGCTCGTCCTCAACTGCTCCCCCGCCGGCGCGCCACAACTCAAATCCGTCCCTGGCGTACACCTCCACGTCTCCTCCCTCGCCGGACTCATCCACGCCACCCGCCGCGCCACCGCCGTTGTTGGTGTCGACAGCGGCCCGCTCCACCTCGCCGCTGCGCTCGGACTCCCCGGCGTCGCCATCTTCGGACCCACCGACCCCGCCCGCAACGGTCCTTACGGCCAATCGATCGCCGTCCTGCGCAGCCCCACTGCCGCCACCACCTACAAACGAATCCCCGAAACGCTCCCCTGCATGCAGAACATTTCTGCCACCCGTGTCTTCGAGCTCCTCCAATCCAAACTCGCCGCCACCCTTCCCAACTGACCCATGCGACGCTACTGGTTCCCCAAACACTATTCCGACGAAGTGCAGCGCCTCCGCGTCCCCTCGGGCTTCGTTCTGGTCGCCGCCTTCACCTGGTGGGCCGCTCCTTCTCCAACCTCCCTCTATGCCGGACTCCCTATCGCCATCCTCGGCCTCCTGCTCCGCGCCTGGGCCGCCGGACACCTTGCCAAGAATGAAGAGCTCGCCGTCAGCGGCCCCTACGCCTGGGTGCGCAATCCTCTCTATCTTGGAACTCTCCTCGTCGCCGCCGGCCTCGCCATCGCCGCCGGCCAGATCGGCCTCGCCATCTTATTCGGTGTTGTTTTCCTGTTCGTCTATTTCCCCGCCATGGAACTCGAGGAACAGCATCTCAGAAACCTTTTCCCCGATTACGCCGCCTACGCCCAGCGCGTCCCCATGCTCTTGCCCACGCGCAGGCCCGCCGTCTCCATCCGCTCTTTCCGCTTCTCTCTCTACATGCGCAACCAGGAATACCAGGCCCTCGCCGGCCTGCTCCTCGGCAGCCTCTACCTCATCTGGCGCGCCGGCCTCCTGCCTCTACCCTGATCGCCTCGCCGTCCAGCTCGCCTTTCCGTACTCGCCGAGCGATACCTCGCCGCTCATCTGGTTCCCCCTCAGCTTCCCTCGGAATTCATAGCTCAGCCGCGTCCCTTCATACGGCAGGCTGCTCCGCAGCCGGACCTTGTCCCCGTCGATCGAGCCTTGCATCTGTCCTTGCGTGATCCGCCCCTCGTGCATCCCGCTCACTTTGTTCGCGCTCGCCTTCAATTCCAATCGATGCTTCGTCGCCCCCGCTACAAACTGAATCTCCAATGCCCACGCACCGCTCACATCTGCCGCCGGAGCCGCGGGAGCCGCCTCCGGCTTCCCCTTCGGAGCCTTCCGGAAAATCTCCTCCAGCCGCTTCCCCACAATCGCCGCCTCGCCCGGTTTCATCGCCACCGGCCTGATCCGGAATTCATGCACCTCGCCCTCGGCATGCGACATGATCCGCGGCTCGCCATCCAGCAACATCCGCCCGATCTCGCCCGCCGTCAGTCCGTACCGCTCCTTGTCCCAAGCCAGGTTCAGCACCGGGAACGGCGACGCCCCCAGCGGCGGCGCGATCTCCGTCTTCAACCCCAGCGGCTTTAGCTTCGCGATGATCTCCTCAAACCAGCCCTCCCACCGCTTGTACTCGCCCTCGAGATCGTAGTTGTTCCGCCAGACCTCGATTGCCGCCAGCATCCCCATGATCTCTTCCTTGCCCACCTTCATCGATCGCCCGAAAGCGTGATGCGGCGAGCTGTTCAGCCACGCCGCTTGTACCAGATCCTTGCGCCCGATCAGCAGCCCCGCGCACTGCGGCCCCCTTAAGAATTTCCCCCCGCTGTACGCCACCAGCGCCGCCCCGCGCTTCAAATAAGGATTCGGGTTGAACGGCAACTCCGCCGCCGCATCCACCATCACGGGAACATTCAGCCGCCTCCCCGCCTCCACCAGTTGCTCCAGCCTCACCGCCGACTTCGCCTCCCCCGTCCCCAGCACCGCGATCATCGCCGTCTTCCCCGTCAGCGACCTCTCCAGATCCTGCGCGGTCTCGATCTCCACCATTTTCACTCCCACGCTCCGGATCGCATGGTCATACACGTTCCGCGAAGCCTTCGGCACAATCACTTCGCTCTTCAGTCCCCTCAGGTCCGGCAGCTGCTGCATCTTCTCCGGATCGCCGCCAGTTATCACTCCCGCCGTTCCGTGCACCAACGCCGCCGCCGCGCCCGCGCTCACCATCGCCGCCTCCGATCCCAGCAGGTGCGACAGCCTCTCGCCCACCTTCTCCATCAACTCGTCCAGATTCATCGGCCAGTGCGATGCTTCCTCCATCGCCTGCTTCACCTCCGGCCTCGTCAGCGCTCCCCCGTTGATCGTGTACGTCGCGGTCAGGTTGATAAACGGCCGCGCCCCAATCCGCCGGTAGATCTGTCCGTCCGCCACCGCCGCTCCCGATTGCGCCGGCGTCAATCCCAGCGCTGCCGCCCACCCCGCCGTCTGCGCCGTCTTCAAGAACGCCTCGCGCCGGTTCATTCCCTTTCGTGACATGCTTCACCTCCTGCCGTCGGATTCCTCTACATCATATATCCGACACTTCGCAAGATACGATATCAGTAGCATGAAAAAGACAGCCGTCGAATGGCTCGTCGAGGATCTTCTCCGCCGCGGCGTCACCTGGGTTGCCACTCTCTGCGGCCACGGCCTCGATCCCTTCTTCTACGCCGCGCGTCAGGCCGGACTCCGCCTCATCGACACCCGCAATGAGCAAACCGCCGCCTACATGGCCGAAGTCTACGGCCGCCTCACCGGCACTCCCGGCGTCTGCGCGGTTTCGAGCGGCGTCGCCGTCGCCAACGCCCTCGCCGGTCTCGTCAACGCCCATCTCGACGGCGCACCCATGCTTCTGCTTTCCGGCTCCGCCGCTCTTCCCACTCTCGGCAAGGGAGCTTTCCAGGATCTCGATCAGGTCGAGCTCGCCGCCTCGGTCTCTCAGTATTCCCGCCTCATCGATCGTCCCTCCCGCATCCTTCATCTGCTCGAGGAAGCCTGGACCAAAGCTCTCTCCCCGCGCCCCGGCCCCGTCCACCTCATGATGCCCATGGATGTCCAGCGCGCCGCCGTTCATTCGCAGGAACTCATCCGCAACACCCGCCCGGCTCCTCCATCTCCGCCCGAACCCGCTCTGGAAAAAATCGCCGCTCAGTTCGCCCTCTCCAAACGTCCGCTCATCCTCGCCGGCAGCGGTATCTACTACGCCGGCCACGGCCCAGCTCTCGTCGATTTCGCCGAACGCCACCACATTCCCGTCCAAACCCCCATCTGGGACCGCGGCATCTTTGACCGCCCCTCCCCCGCCTTCCTCGGCGTCGCCGGCGCCGCCAGCGGTGGACCCGATCTCAGCTCCCAATCCGACTGTTTCCTCGCTGCCGGAGTCGAATCGGACTATCGCGTCGGCTACTTCCGCCAAAACGCTCCCATCCTCAAAATCGGCCACGCATGGCCACGCTTCCCCGAACTCTATCGCAGCGCTGGCGGTGCTTCACACAGCGCCTGGCTCGAACAAGCCCGCGCTCAACGCGACGCCTTCAACTCCCAGGTCGCCGCCGCCGCCGAAGCCCAGCGCCAGAACACACGTGCCCACTCCATCGACGTCGTCTGCGCCATACGCGACGCTCTCCCCGATGACGCCATCCTCATCATCGATGGCGGCAGTATCGGCCAGTGGGCCCACCAGATCCTTTGCGCGGACCGCTATCCCGGCCACTGGCTCACTTGCGGCCGCAGCGGTGTCGTCGGCTACGGTCTCGCCGCCGCCATGGCCGCCCGCCTTGCCCACCCCAACCGCCCCATCCTGCTCCTCAGCGGCGATGGCGCCTTCACATTCACCGTCGCCGAAATCGAGTGCGCCGTCCGCCAGAAACTCCACTTCACCGCCATCGTCGCCGATGATCAAAGCTGGGGCATCACACAAACCGGCCACATCAAGCAATTCGGCCACCCCATCTCCACCCAGCTCGGCCCCATCCGTTTTGACCTGCTTGCAGAATCCCTCGGTGCGCGCGGCGAACGCATCGATTCACCCGCCGAAATCGCACCCGAACTCCGGGCCGCCCTCCCAGCCGGCGCCGTTACCGTCCTGCACGTGCCGGTATCTGGCGGCAATCCTGCGTAAGCTCCTCCACCGCACGCCGCCCATCCTCGCGCCCCCGCGCAATGTACTGCTCTGTCCGCTCCCCGTCCCAATAGCAGCTTTCTTTCCAGCTTCCCAGTACTGGCTCCGGCCGGATTCGCACGATGTTCACCTGCCGCGGCGTCCGCACACGGTGCCCGGAGGCCACCGACGCCACCCTCATCGGCATCCGCACGAACCACGGCATCTTCGGCAGCACGTTGATCGTCACCACCTCCGTCGCGCCCATCTTGATCGCCGCCGACACCGGCGATGCCGAGAGCACTCCCCCGTCGCTATGCCACCGCCCCTCCAGCCGCTGCTGCGGCAGCACCAGCGGGATCGCGCACGACGCCAGCAAGTGCCGCAGCGTGATCTCCTCATCCCGGTGCAATCGCAGCCGCAGCCCCGCCCACTGCGTCGTCACGATTCCCAGCGGCTGCCGCGGCCGGAAGCTCCCGCAGATCTCCTCCACCATCTCTTCCAGATGATCCGCCACGATCAACCCCCGCCACGGCGGCAGCGGCACCCGGAACCGGTGACGCTCCAGCCGCCGCAAACTCCGCCAGTGCTCCATCAAATCTTCCGTCCCGCACCCGCCCGCGATCATCCACCCGTTCAATGCCCCAATCGAAGCTCCGACGATAATGTCCGGCTTCCACGCCTGGCTCAGCTCCGCCCACACCCCCGCCTGGTAGGATCCGAACATCCCTCCCGCCGACAAACACAATGCCCTTACAGCCATTCCAAACTAGTCCACGTACGCGATGCAGTCGATCTGCAGCAATTGCCCGCGCCGCCGGAACCCCGTCGCCCCCCAATAACTCCGCGCCGGCCGGTTCTTCGGGAAAAACGTGTTGTACACCTCGTTCATCGGCTCCCAGTTATTCTCCGGGTCCACCAGCGCCACGCTCACCTTTAGTACATTCTCCATTGACGAGCCCGCCTTGCTCAACGACTCCTTCATGATCATCAGTGCATCGGAAGTCTGCTGCTTCACGTCGCCCGGCTCCGGCCGCCTCTCCGGATACCACCCCCCGATCCCGCTCAACAACAGCAAATGCCCCGACCGTATCGGCCCTCCCGCGCTCTCCTTCTTCGGCGTCCATCCTTCCTGCGCCGCCGCCCCAGCCGGAACCGCCAGCCCCAGCGCCGCCGCCTGAAACATCGCACGTCTCGACCGCTTCTGGCTTGCCATAATCAGTCGGCAGTTTACCACAGCCCATCACAACTGCTGCCTTCGGCAGCTCCCACCCCCGCTGCGCTGACCCCTTGCTTGCCAGCGCCCGGAATCGCGTCTCGGCATCGTGCTGTGCCATCCGCAAGCCTTCTCAGCCGCTCCTGTTTCGACTCCGGCATTCGTATCGTCAATGTGCTCATCGCAAACTCCCTGTTGCCATTCTCCGCCAGCCGCCACTGCCCTACAGGTTCCCATCGCTCCTTCTGTGTCAACGGACATTTCCGGAAAAATTCATCCCTGCCAATCACGCGGTGTGTGGGGCATGTTTCCGCTTGCGCGAGGCTTCAGCCTCGCCTTCTGCCCCATGTTTTCATGCACTTGGGTGGGCCGCCCCATACGTGGTTCATTTGCGGCCATTCTAATAACTGCCCGCAGCTATTCCCTGTGCGCGAGTATCTCCTTGATCAGCGGCTCAATCTCCCGAAACGTATGCATCGGAACTGCGTGCCTGTCCAACACCGCCCGCGCACTCTTCCGCTCCTCCTCCTGGTCTGGCGCGAACTTCGCCACCACAACCAGACCAACCTCCCCATGCTCAGGATCATCGTACGCTGGCAAGCTGCTGGTTGGCGTTGCGGTCGAAGCCGGAATTCACTTTGAACCACCGATCTACCTCACGCTCGCCGGCGTCTCAAACTCAGAACCGGACGCGCAAGCCGACCTGGATAAATCTCGGGAATGACGCGGTACGGACGCGGCCGAAAGCGGCGTTGCGGTAGTTACTCTCCACCTCGCCGAAGCGATGCCGGTTGAAGGCGTTCACGAACTGCCCGTTCAGTTCCGTCACCACTCGCTCGGTAATCCGGGTGGTCTTCATCACGGCGAAGTCCTCGCTCATCACGGTGAAGTTACGGAGGTCCTGATAGTAGGGCGCGGCGCTGCCGAAAGCGTAGGGGCCGGGGTCGGATAAGGCGGCGGGATTCAGGAGGCGGTCCAGGCTCGGGTTCAGGCTCGCGTTGCTGACACCCGTCCCCAGCCGCTGCCCGCTCACGATGTTAGGCCGTTGGACGCGGTTAAAGATGGGCATGGAATTGGTCATGAACAACGGAATGGGGTTGCCGCTCTGGTAGCGGTGTATCCCCGAAACGCTCCAGCCGCCAAGCCGACTGTTCTTGAAGAAGGGCAGGTCGTAGGCATAGTGGACTAGGAGGGCATGCGGGATATCGTAGGGTAGAATCGCGTGTTCCAGCCCTGGGTTGAAGTGGTCCTGCAAGAGGACATCCGTGGTGAGGGCGCGCCCGATAAAGGACGGGCTGCTGTAACCGGTGTTTTTCGAGAAGGTGTAGGAGACGTCCATGGACAAGCCGGCTGACAGGCGTTTCTTCATACGCAGCTCAAGCGCGTGATAGTCGGTGCTGCCCGCCTTGGTGGCCGCGGCGATGAGCGTGCGGTACTGCGGGAACTGCCGCAGCGCTTGCGCCACCGAGCCGGTGAAACCCGGATAGGGCGCCTTGATGCCGGCGGCGACTGCGCCGGCAGAGGTGACACTCTGCGTTAACAGGGAGCCTAGCGACAGGTACTTCGGCTCCACTTGGTTGATGTTGACCAGCTGCGGGTCCGATTGCCGCGTGTTGTGATTGCCGACGTAGTTGGCTTCCAGAACGAAGTTCTGCGAGATCTCGCGCTGTATTCCGAAGCTGAAGTTCTGCGTGCGGGGCATCACCCCCGAGGAACGTTCCAGGTAGGTTGCGTTCTGGTTGTTGAGAATGGCCGCATCGATGACGGGCTGTGTGGAGAAGTTCTGCGGGAAGCCGTCCTTAAGCAGAAAGGTGGGCGTAATGCCGTTGTTGGTGGTGGCGAAGCTGGCCGACACGTTGAAGCCGATCGTCGAGGCTAATCCAAGCTGGCTGTTGGCGTAGTAGAGACCGTAGCCGCCACGCAGCACGGTCTTATCCGTAACGCGCCAGGCAAAGCCGAAGCGCGGGCCCCATCCGGAATAATCCGTTTCCGACAAGAAGCGGCGGCCTGTGCGCCCGGCGCCGTTGCCGGCGAAGATCACGGCGCCAGGAACGGTTCCCGTGGCCGGGTTGAGAGCCGTGCGGTCCATGACGCTATAGCGGTCGGCGGCTTCAAACGGCGCGCGCTCATATTCAAAGCGCAGCCCGAGGTTGAGTGTGAAGGTGGGAGTCGCCTTGAAGTCATCCTGGATAAAGAACCCGCGATAGGAGCGGCGCGTCCCGGAAGAGGACGGGTAGCTCAGGCTGGCTGACTGCACCTGTCCGAGCATGAAACTGGCAAAGCCGTCGCCGGTGGCGGCGCTGCCGGGCAGGCCGCTTCCCAGCGCGTTGAAGGCGTATGTGCCGGAGGTGTTGCTTTGCGACCGGCTGTTGGGCTGATCGTAACGAATCTCAAATCCGGCCTTGAGAAAGTGGCCCCCGCGGGACAAGCTCACCGCGTCGCGCACAAAGAAGGTCTGGTCGATGCCGTCGCCGTAGCCGGCAGCGCCGGCAGTGGCGTAGCCGTTGGTGAAGGAAAGCACCGGGAACATGCTGCCGGGAACTCCGTTGAGGCCGAGCTTCTGCGGCCACCCTCCTCCTTGCGAGCGGGTGCCGTTCGGATTGCGGAAGCGGTTGTAGCCGAGCGTCAGATTGTTGAACAGCGTGGGGGTCAGGAGGAAATCATGATTGAAGCGGAACAGGCGGCTGGTGATGGTCTGAATGAAGCCGTCATTCACCGGGTCCGGCAGCGGGACGCGGTTCCGCAAACGGGGAATGTCATTCCAGTTGAAGGTGCCGAAGATCTTCTGACGGTGGGAAAGGACGTGATCGATTTTGGTGGTGATCACGTCCGGGTCGAGCCGGGATTCGCCGACCCAATTCTGGTAGTTCAACGCCCCGGCCCCGCTGAGGTTCGGCTGCGGATACAGGGGGGCTACCTTGACCGCTACGGGATCGAGGCGGTTGGCCGGAATGAGATTTCCAGCGAATGGATCCCGCACGAACGTGTTGCCCGAGGCGCGCGTCGATTGCGGGTCGTAGATGGGCACGCGGACGCCTCTGGCATCGAGCAGTCCGGTGAAGTCGCCCTTAAAGAAATCCGGCGTCGGAATGCGCACGCGCTCGATGTTGTCGAGCCCGCGCTTGCGCGAACCCGAGTAGGAGAAGAAGAAGAAGGTGCGGTCCTTGCCGCTGTAGATTTTCGGCAGCGAGATAGGGCCGCCCACCGAGACTCCGAACTCGTTCTGGCGCGTGATGGCGCGCGAGGGAGCCAGCCAGTTGCGCGCGTCCAGCTTTTCGTTGCGGAGAAGTTCGAACACAGAGCCGTGCACCTGGTTGGTTCCGGATTTGACCGTAAACTTGACGAGCGAGGCGCCGCTGCGGCCATACTCGGCCGACATCTGGCTCCCCTCGACCTTGAATTCGAGGATGGCGTCGACGGGCGGCGAGGACTCATTGAAGCTGCCGGTGCCGGCCGCCAGCCCGTCCAGCATCACCTCGGTGTTCTGCTTCAAGCCGCCGTTCACCTGTATCTGATTGGTGGCCGAGACGTTTTCGATGCCGTCCAGATTCAGGTTGCCGTGGACGCCGGGAACGAGGAACACAAAGTTGGCCGGGCTGCGCATGCGTCCCACCTGTATCAGCGGCAGCCGGTTGTATTCGCGGCCGGTGATGGAGGTAGCCATCTCAGCGGTGTCGGTCTTGAGCAAGCTCGTGTCGGCAACCACATTGACCGACTCGGCCAGCGTGCCGACTTCGAGAGTGAAGTCTATGCGGGCCCTCTCATCGGTGTGCAGGCCGACTCCGGTGCGCACCACCGACTTGAAGCCGTCGTGCTGTACGCGGATCTCGTAATTTCCCGGCGGCACCGGCGGCGCAGAATAGTAGCCATCGGCGTTGGAAGTGGTCTCCGTGATCACTCCGGTTTCGATGTTGCGGATGGTCACTTTGGCGCCCGGTACAACGCTGGCCGAAGGGTCGGTGATGCGGCCACTCGTCTGGGCGAATTGCGCCAGTCCCGGAAGTGAGGCGGCCAGGACCAGCGCGGCCGATTTCAGAAACAGCTTCTTGCTCATGTGAAGTGAATCTCCTAACCGTCATAAGCCGGAATTTCCGTTTTGGCTCCCGGTCACCGATCAGTATACTTTAGGCAGCGTCGGCGGATGAACACAGACATCGCGGGTGTATACTAAGCGGCGCAGGGAAGCCCAAAAAGGAAATCCCGGTCGACATCCGAATCGTTCCCATAAGACGAATACCTGGATTAACACTATGCGTGGATACTACATTGCCTACCTCCTTTGTATTGAGGCCCTGCCTTTAGCAGCCGGCCCTCAGCAGCAGATTCAACTCACTTCGTACTTCGAGGAAAACCGGGGCCAGTTTGCCGATTTGGTACGGTATGCGGCCCGCACGGAACAAGGCGTCCTTTTTCTGGAAGCCGGAGGCCACACGGTGATGGCCGGTCCATCGGTGATCCGGTACCGGCTGCTCGGGGCGAGTTCCGGCGCCGCGATCCAGGGAATAGATCGCCTCAGCGCAACCGGCAACTACTACATCGGCAATGACTCCTCCCGGTGGAGGTCGTCGGTGCCGTTATTCGAGCGGGTCGAATACGCTGACATTTATCCGGGCATTCGCATGGTCCACTACCGCGGCCCGGACGGCCACCTCGAGCATGATTTCGTAGTCTCACCTGGCTCTGACCCGTCGCGGATCCGGTTCCGGATCGACGCTGCCTCCCTCACTCTCTCCCCCGAGGGCGACCTGCTGGCCGGACCCGTCACGTATCGAAAACCGGTTGCCTATCAGGAAACCGGCGGAGAGCGCCGCACAGTGGAAGCGGCTTACCTGCTTGGGCAGGACGCTATCACGTTCCATCTCGGCGCCTACGACGAATCACTCCCGCTGATCATCGATCCGGTCGTCTCGCTGCCCGTCTCGCACGGCGGCTCCGATGAAGACTGGGCTTTCGGTATCCAGGTCGACGGAGAAAACAACGTATTGTAGCGGGGATAACCAAGTCAAGCGACTTCCCCGTTCAGGAAGGCGCGACATCCTCGCCCAACCGTGGCGGCTATGACGTCTATCTGATGAAGTTGGCGCCCAATATGCGCACCATCCTGTGGACAGCCTTCCTCGGCGGGTCGATGGACGACCTCTTTCAGGATTTGGAGCTTGACGCCTCCGGCGTGCCTGTAATTGCTGGACACACGACATCGCCTGACTTTCCAACCAAGTCTGCGCTTCAGGCCAGCCGCGCTGGCGTTCGCGACGCCTTCGTTGCCAAGATTGCGCCCGCCGACGGCAGCCTGATCTTTTCCACGTATTTCGGCTTTAACGGCGCCGACGTCATCAACGGCGTGAAGATGGATGCCGCCGGCAATATCGTGGCGGTTGGCCTGACGAACTCAACCAACTTTCCTACAAACCCTGGAGCAGTCTCCCCAACTATCGCCGGCGTTGACTGCTTTATCGCGAGGCTGAGCTCCGATGCGTCGCGGCTGGTGAACGCGACTCTATTCGGCGGAACCCAATTCGACCTCTGCGGCAACCTCGAGATCAACGCCGCCGGCGAGATCATCGTGATGGGGACCACCCGGCTCCTCGCGGCGGGCATGACGAACAACTTTCCAACAACCGCGAATGCATTTCAGCGAACATACGGCGGCGGGGAGACTGACGCGTTTGTAGCCCGCTTCAACGCCTCCCTGACTCAGTTGCTTTATTCCACATTCCTTGGCGGAAGCGGCGACATCGATGAGCCCGCATTCCTCACTCTTGATTCCGCCGGCAACGCCGTGCTCGGCGGGCGCACCAACTCGCCCAACTTTCCACTCACGGCCGACGCGCGCACACGAACCTTCCGCCTGCCTTTCACCGGGTGGACCGCCAGGATCAACACCGGCGCGGCCACCGGCCCGCGTGCCGCGATCATCGAAGCTTCGTCGGAATCGCCTTCCGTCGACCCTCCCAAGACAAATTCAGTCCGGTTCACCAGGACGGGAAAGAGAATAACAGACACCAAGTTCTTCGATCTTCTGTTCGTCATCGTTGAGGTCGTTCAATTCGAGAACTTGGATGGCTCGGCTTACTCGGAAACTAACTTTTATGCGCCGGAAGACTATTATGGCGACGGTCCGCCATTTAGCACTGTGCCTCAGGACTTCCTCGGCTATATACTAGGCTGCTCGAAAGCCTGTATGGACGGTTCAACCTCCAATTCGCCGAACAGCGCAGCTAAACAGCGCGTCGCCATTGAGTTTCTCATCTAACCAGATGTTTGCTACCCCGTGCTCGGTGGGTATACCTTTCTCGGCCCAAACCGATTGCAGCAGATCCAGGCTGTGTTGCAGGGGCTGGCTCCCGGCGCTCCGCCGAACACGCCGAAGCTCGAGCTAACGAAAGTAGGTCCGTCGAAAGTTCTTCGCAACCAGCAATACTTCTACACGCTGACCGTGACCAACACCGGTACGGCGGAGGCCAAAAATGTGCAGGTGCAGGACGAGTTGCCCCCGCTGACGCAGGCGATGTTCATCAGGCACCAGCGCACTCACCCGGGCCCGCTCCCGGGGCCGCCAGGGCCTCCGGCCAATTGCACTCTGTTTGCGACCCTGCTCAATTGCAATCTCGGAGACATCCCGGCCAAGCAGTCTCGGCGCGTATTCATAGTAGTCCAGGCGCTGTCGATTCTCAACGTGAAGGTGACGAACACAGCGCGCTTGGGCGCGCAGAAGGTAACCCACACTCTCGAAGTTAAGGAGAGCGCAGATGTTTACGTTACCAAGAGGCGCGAAGGAGGCGTCGGGTTTCACGTCGCCACCGGCGCCATCGTCACCTACACGGTCACAATTGGCAACAATGGGGACGACACCGCAACCGGGGTAGTGGTGACCGACACACTGCCTGCGTC
Source organism: Acidimicrobiia bacterium (assembly GCA_016871315.1). GTDB lineage: Bacteria > Acidobacteriota > Terriglobia > Bryobacterales > Bryobacteraceae > VFZE01. The sequence goes on from VFZE01000085.1 coordinate 15,329, forward strand.
TAGAGATCAGACATTGGAAGTCGACAATCCGAGACTGATTTGCACGCGCAAGGTTCCTGGGATCGAGTGCAAGGTCGCTTCTCTGTCGAAGGGCGAAAGAATGAAGATAACGATCCGGCTTCGCTTAGTCGGAGAGGGCGGCAGAAGTAATAAGGTAAATATCAAGGCCGAGCAACATGATCCAAAGCCGGCGAATAATAAGGTTCCTCTCCGAAAAGTGTGACGGGGGTTGAAGCGCTTTGACCGCTTGGAGTTGCGGGCAGGCGGGCATTTGAGCGGCACCCCGGTATCGGGTTAATTTCGTGTTTCCTAGCCGAGGAATACGAA
>VFZE01000086.1 GCA_016871315.1 Acidimicrobiia bacterium
TTCATCACCCGCTCCATCTCTCTGACAGGCCAAGGGTTGTTTATTGTCTTCACAACCCCTTCTGTCGTCAGTTCGAAGCGGACAATTCACGTGTCAACTCCACCGGACAACTCACATGCTATTAACAGCGGCGCGCCGCTATTGGGCGCCGCGGGTGAGCAGCATGACCTTGATGGTGTGGGCGATGATGAAGAAGTCGAGGGCGGGTGAGAGGTTCTTGATGTAGTAGAGGTCGTATTCGAGCTTGGTAATGGTGTCTTCGATGGTGTCGCCGTAGCGGTGGTTGATCTGGGCCCAGCCGGTGATGCCCGGTTTGATGAAGTGGCGCTGGCGGTAGAAGGGGATTCTTTCGGTGAGCTCGGCGACGAATTCGGGGCGCTCCGGGCGGGGGCCGACGAGGGACATTTCCCCGCGGATGACGTTGATGAGCTGCGGCAGCTCATCGAGGCGCATGCGGCGGAGCCAACGGCCGAACCGGGTGACGCGGGGATCGTTGTGGGAGGCCCAGACGGGGCCGCTGGCGGCTTCCGCGTCTCGCCGCATGGAGCGGAACTTGTAGAGAGTGAAGGGAACACCGTTTCTTCCGACGCGCGTCTGGCGGTAGAGAGCGGGACCGGGCGAGGAGAGGCGCACAAGAATGGCTATGATGAACATGGCCGGGGAAAGCACGGCAAGACCTGCGGTGGCGATGGTGAACGAGTAAACCGATTGCAGCTTGACGGTAAGCGGGCGCGGGCCGAGTTCGCGGGAGTAGATCAGCTGCGACGGACGCAGTTGGAACATGCTGATACGGCCGAAAATCACCTCGAACAGCGTGGAAGCCTCTTCGACGAGGATGCCGGCGAAGTTGAGGTCGAGCAGTTCATAGACAGGCATGCGCTGGCGGCGGTCAGTGAGGCCGACGACGATACGGTCTGGTTTGTGAAGCTTGACAATCTGCTTGAGGCTGGAGATGGGTCCGAGGATTTCCTCGGCTCCGGGTTTGATTTCGGCGGGGTCATCGGTGAGGAAACCAAGGCAGGTGAGGCCGAGCTCGGGGCGTTCCTTTAATTCGAGAGCGATCTCCTGGGCAACGGTGTTGGAGCCGAGAAACAGCACGAGCTCGGTGGCAGCGTGCTGGACGGCCAAGCTGTAGAGTATGCGCCATAGAGGCAACAGCGCGAGACAGATGAAACTGCCGATCATCATGATCCAACGGGGCATGACGAGCAGGGGATAGGCGTAGCTGAGCGTTGCCTCCAGCAGAAAACCGGCGCCAAGGACGAGACTCACCTGCTGGAGCAGAAAGAAACGGCTGCGAACGCGAAGGCTGGAGTAGAGATCCTGGAAATAGAGACCGAGGAGGATGCAGGCGGTCAGAATAGCGATGCGCAGGAGGCCATCTTCGTAAAGAAGCCAGACGACAGGGTCGATGTCGCTGACGAGGTAGGAAGCAGCGGCGTAAGAGCCCGCCACCAGCGCGAGTTCAGAAACACAAGCCCAATACGGTGGCTGGAACAAGTTTGCCGATCAAGAGAAGTGTTTCCCGTGGAAGCTCAACAGCTCACACAACAAAACTAGTATGCCATGCACTGAGACGGCACTGCCTTATTGCGGCGCGACCGGTTCCGGGCGCGAAGTGCGGGGCGGTGAAAACTCGGCGCTGGTGGCTTCCACGGCGGTTTTCTGCTCGGGTGTGAGCGGGAGGAAGCAAACGAAATTGTCCGGCAGCGGAAGGTCGAGAATGCCGCTCCGAGCCGGTTTGGGCGAAGGCGGATGCGCAAATCAGCAGGCTGAAAAGAACACGCGCTCTGAACGAATTGTAGTGTGGCAGAGGTGTGGGAGAGTGTAGTGTGAGCGATGTTACAATCGCACTGGAAGCTAAACTTGGCCGGTGCTGGGCATGGTCTTCAAAACCATTGTGCGACGCCTCGCGTGGCAGGTGGGTTCGACTCCCACTAGCTTCCGCCAGCCTAGTTCGGTTTTAGGAACCAGGGGCGCGAAGTGGGGGAGCTTCTGAGAAAATCCAGCAGCAGTCTGGCCACTTTTTCCCTACCGCCCATGGACGGGTGAGTGCCATCACGCTCTTCCAAGTCGCCACGAAGGTAGACCAGGCCGTCGCCACGCGGCTTGACGCCATCGGACCACAGATAGGGGCCCCAAGCGATCCAGGGAGCACGGACGACACCCTTGGCAGAGTCAAAGTTCAACTCCGGGTTGCCGGCGATCTGGTCTGCGATCAGCCACTTCACCGCAAAGGCGTCTTCATAGGCGTGAGGCTCCGGGTTGAGCGGTGTGAGGGCGTATCCTGCATAGATCCGGCTGGAGAGATAGACGATTTTCAGGTTGGGATAGCGTGCCTTGGCGTTGAGGAGTGTCTGGGCAAGGTAGGACTGCAGCCTCTTCGCTTCTGCGGGAAAAGGCTGGCGCGGAGCGATGATGGCCTGCTTCAGCCAAGCGACCTGCACCTGTTGGGGGCTGACACCGGCCGCTTGAAGGCGTTGCGCGACGACATCCCAGTACTTGGCGTTAGGATTCGCGGTGGTGTCGGCGGCCTGGCCTCCTTGCGCGCCATCGACGATCACCAGGTGAGGGTTTATGCGTGGGTCGGCTGAGGCGAGCTTCATGAAGACCTGAAATTCCTGGGTGGTATTGGACATGCCTATGGAGAGCATGCCTATTTTGCCGTCGATGGGCGCGATTGCTTTGGCGATGGCGAGGCCGGCGTTGCGGTGGGCTGCCGGGAGTTCATTTTTTCCGTCTGGGTAAAGACCGCCGGGCTCGCCTTTGTAAGCGCCAGTACCGAGATCGGTCAGCGGGATCGCGCCGGTGGATTCTCTGGGCGGGTTGTTGCGGGCGAATCCCTCGCGGCGGCGGGATTGGACCTGCTTGTAGAATTCCTGCTCTTCGGCGGTGGGCTGCTCTCCGCGGGCGCGCTTGGCCTGGATTTCCGCGAGTCTTTTCTCTTCTGCTTCCGGCCCGGTTTGAGCAGGAAGGGAAACGGGCGCCAGCAAGAGCGCTGCCAAGAAGAAGGCAATGTTTCTCCGCACGGTACACCTCCCGGGCTTCAACCATATCGCAGCGGCGGACGGGATTACAATCTTCGATATGCTGACCCGACGGGCATTCCTTACAGCAGCTCCAGCCGTTCTTTGCTGCGGTCAGGCACGGCGGGCCGAACGTGCTCATGATTGCGGTGGATGACTGGAATGACTGGGTGGGCGTATTGGGCGGTCATTCGCAGATGAAGACGCCGAACCTGGACCGTCTGGCATATCAAGGCGAAACGTGGAGAGGCTGCCAACGCCGAATTAGCTGCCGCGGCAATCTTTGATTCCGCGTGCGGCGGGAAGTTCTCAGCGGGTCCGGGCTGACACCAAGTCCCCGAAGCCGGCCAGCAGTTCATATTTGTTCTGCCAGGTTGTGTACATGATGCCGAGCGCGCCGGGTGTGGCATCGAGGCTTGCAAGCCAGTCCTTGGGATTCTCGAGATCATCAGCATCGTAATAGGAAGCGCCGAGGGTTTGGAACCCGAGCCGGCTGAAGTGCGCCAGACTCTCGTTCCTCATCCGATGCGCAGCAGCGCCGCCAGCGCACGTTTGCTTTTCGTGGACGGCCAGTTCTGAATGGGGTTGTCAGGCGGCAATAAAAGATACGTTCATGGGGCCGGGAACTGCTTCACCGTGCTCCAGACGGTCAGCTATGAGCCGGAGCGCTAGCGCCTGTACGGCGGCAGTAGCCTTCCTCTTAGACCGGCCGTAGGCAGTCACCCCTGGCAGCGCGGGAATGTCGGCAAGCCAGCGGCCATCCTCCTCTCGGAGGTAAACGATGGCCAGCGAGAATCCATGTTTCCCTGGTGCCTTTGACATGCCTCTATGATGCCACCAAATCTTGGGCGTAGACCACCGGGACTCTACTGTGTGGACGCCGGCCGCTCGTAGGGAGTTTTGAGGTACTTGGCGGCCACTGCCTGCGCGTCCTGGGTGTTGTCCTTGGTGCGGATGGCCTGGTTGTACTCGTTGACGGCGCGCTCGCGCTGGTCGGTGATGTCGAAGATCATGCCGAGGTTGATGTGGGACCAGACTTCGGTCCACTTCGGCTCGATGTCGCCTTGGAGAGCCTGGCGGAATTCATTGGCGGCCGATTGGTAATTGCGCTGGAGGAAGAAGATCTCGGCGACGCGGTAGTGGGCGAGCGAGCTGTTGCGGTTGACGTCCAGCGCCTTCTGGTATTCCTTGAGCGCTTCGCCGAACTCGCTGATCTCGGCGAACATCTCGCCACGGCGGATGGCGACAGCGACGCGCATGCGGTCATTGAAGCGCAGCACGCGGTTGTTGGGGTCAAGGTTGACCTTCTTGGGGCGGCCGAAGCTCTCCACGACGAATTCCGAGGCGGTGCCTACCACTTCCACTTGGGCCGATTCCGGGTTGCCTTCGGTTTCAATCTGGAGATCGACGGGCATGCGGAAGGTGTCCAGATCCTGGTTGATCTTGCCCATGATGCGGAAGCCCTTCTGCGTGCGGTAGACGGTGTATTCCAGTTTGAACTCGGGCGCGCCGGTGGATTCAATCCACTGGATGAAGAAGCCTTGCAGGCTCTTGCCGGAGGCGGCTTCGGCGGCCTTGCGCATGTCGTCGGTGGAGACCGATTTCCAGGCGTTGGCGGCAAGGAAATCCTGGAACAGCTTCTTGAAAGGATCATCGCCGATGATGTAGCGCAGCATGCCGAGCACGGCGGTGCCCTTGGCTCCGGTGACGGCCCAATACTCAGGCGAATAATCTTCCAGCCGGGCGGATTGGATGACAGGAGGCTCGGGGATGGTGAGCGCCTCGACGTAGATGTCTTTCATTTCGGCTTCCACTGCGCCGGGGCCGGCGTTCTGCTCCACCCAGAACAATTCTGAGTAGCGCGCGGCGGCGTTGGTGATCCAGAGATGGTTACGCGAGACGGGAGAGACCAGGACGCCCCACCACTGGCGCGAGAGTTGATTGGCGAGCAGGCGGGTATTGACGTCTTTTCCAATGGCGCGGGGGTTCAAAAACAGGAGCCCGGGAGCGGAGTAGCCGTTGGGGGTTCCGGTTTCGGTTTCGATGACGGTGAGGTCAGCCTGCGGGGGCAGCCCGTAGATGGAAGTGAAGAAGGTCATCAAGCGCGCGATTTCATTGCCATAGGCGGAGGCCATCTCCTGCGATTCCCCGCGGAAGAAGAGCTGCGTGGTGATGCCTTCCGAACGGACCATGCGGGGCTCCTGGCGCAGGACGGCGATGCTACCGGGGAAAGAGGCTCGGGAGTAGTCAAATTCGTAGGTTATCTTTTCGACCGCGGCGGACTTGGTTTCCAGTCCGCTGGCGATGACCTTGTAGCCGTCCGGCACGGAGATTTTCATGCGGGCGCTGAATCGGTCCGCGGTGTACTCGTTCACCGGGAACCAGCGGGCAGGGTATAGAAGATAAGTCAGCTCCTCCCGGATGGAGGCGAACTTGACGCCGTAAACGGGCGATTCTTCGAGGCCCGTGAGACGACCGTCGTAGTGGACGACGACAGTGTTGACTTCCCCTTTTTTGAGCGGCTCCGGGAAATTCATCCGGACGGAAAAATCCTGGTGCGAGCGGGATGTGGGGATCTGGCGGCCAACGGCATCAATGACGCGGGATACCTGAAGAGCGTTGTTGAGTTCCAAGGTGGCCGAATACGTCGCTTCATCCAGTGGAATGAAGCGGATGACGGCGCTGGCGGAAATGGACTGGGTCCGCGGGTTGATGTCGGCCTCAAGCATCATGTGCTGGACATCGATGCGGGTGCGGCGCTCCTGGGCGGGGAGCAAGGCCGCCGTTGCCAGAACCAGGACCAGGGCGGGAAGGACTCTTCTCATGCTATCTGACATGTTTATCACTATTCGCCTGCAAAATATTCATTACCTTATCAGCAGCCATCTCCATGGGATCGTGGCTGGTTGCCAGCTTGGCCGCCACCTGGGCCAGATCGGCGCGCATCAGCGACAGCGCGCCGGGGTCTGCCAGCAGCGTGGCGGCGTATGAGGCCAGCGATTCCCCGCTGCATTCATTCTGTATCAATTCAGGCACGACGCGCCGGCCAGCGACGAGGTTGACCATCGAGAAAAAAGGCACGTCGACCAGGAAACGGCCCATCCACCAGCTCCATGGACTGACCTTATAGTAGGTGACCATGGGAGTGCCAAGGATCGCCGCTTCAATGGTTACCGTGCCGGAGGCGGCCAGGGCCAGATCCGCGTGCGCGATGGCGTCCCAGGTTTCCCCTTCAATATGTTGGATGGGCGAGCCGGAGATTGGTTGCCGAAAAAATTCCGGACCGAGGCGCGCGGAGAGTCCGGCGGGAGTGGCAAGCAGGAACGTGGCGGCCTGACTGACGTTCATCCGCGAGGCGGCATCGGCCAGGACGGGCAGGTGTCGGGCGATTTCCCCGGGCCGGCTGCCGGGCAGCAGAGTGACCAGCGGCCGCGAGGCGGGAATGCGGTGTTTGCGAAGGAATTCCTCTTTGGAAAGAGCCGGGCGTACGAGGCGGGTGAGAGGATGCCCTATGTAAGTGGCGGACATCCGGTGCCGCTTGAAAAAGTCAGGCTCAAAGGGGAAGATGCAGAGCAGGCCGGCCAGATGCCGCCGCATCTGACGCACGCGGCTCTTGCGCCAGGCCCAGACTTGCGGGGCAATGAAGTAGATGACGGGAATGTCGAGTGCGTGGAGTTTAGCGGCCAGGCGGAGGTGGAAGTCGGGACTATCGGTGAGGATGGCGGCGCTCGGTTTGTGAAGGCGCGCCCAGTCAAGCAGATTGCGGTACTCGCCATAGATGCGCGGCAGGTGGGAGACGACCTCGACAAGTCCAACGACGTTGAGGCTCGCGGCATCGACGACGGCATCGACACCAGCGCCGCGCATCCGGGGACCGGCGCATCCGTGGAAAGAGGCATCGGGAAGGCGGCGGGCAAGAGTGGAAACGAGGGAAGCGGTGTAGAGGTCGCCTGAGGCCTCACCGGCGGAGACGAGGAATTTCATGCCCTTAGAGGCCAGAATAGCAGGCGGGAGGGTTGCCGGAGCGCTGTTTGTTAATATGGACAACAGAGTCTAATGTCAGTGCAGCCAGATTTGATACGGCTGAGCGTCAGCGAATTCCGCGATCGTATTCGGAACGACATGGTTCCGCTGAATAGCCAGTTTTCCTACTTTGTGGCGGGGGTGCCGCTAAGCGACGACGACCTGCGGGACTACCTGGGTGATCCGGTGGCGGCGATACCGCCGAGTGTGGTGAAGATGATGCCGCACGTGTCGATCCTGCTGGTACCGTTTCTTGAGAAAACCAACGGGAAAGAAAAGAAAAACTCCGGCACGGAGTTGGTGTGTTTTGAGCGGCCGTCCAATGGCAAGCTGACGCGCTCCGCGCTGTGGCTGGATGAGCGCGCCGTGGTAGTCGCCTTCGGTGTGCAGGAAATGGAAGTCGCCGAGTACCACTACGAGCTGTATCACCAGATGGCGTGGTTGGCGGCCGAGATGCATTCACTCGAAGAGATGGCCGACTTTGACGGGCTGCTGCGGGAAGAACTGAACTTGCACGTCAACGGCGAAGTGGACGAGCGGAGCTGGCAGAAGAAGCAGGCGCTGACGCGGCGTTCGGGCGGCGTGAAGCGCGACAGCAAGAGCTTCCGCGAGTATGCCAAGCAGTCCTTTGTCGACACAATGACGCTTTATCTGCACGGCATTTGCTGCGACATCGATGTCGAGACGGGTCCGCGGCAGCTGCCGAGCCGGTATCTGCGGAAGCGATTGAATGTGCTGAAACGGATGTTCGCGCCGCCGGAAGGCTACGCGGTCTTTCCGGAGGATCAGGCGGCGGCGGAAGAGGCGTAAGCATAGTGTCGAAGCTGGCGAACCTGTTGTTGGCCTTGTCCGCCTCCGTCTCCTGAAGAGGCCGTTTGGCGGCGATGGAGCTCACCCATCACCGGAATGGCAGTCGGTTCGTGAGGAGATTAACCGTGGGCGGGGGAAGTGATCGTGTATCAGCGCAGTGGGGGAATGGAGCTAAGGGCGGTCTCATCGAGTGGGTCCAACTCCAGCCGTTCGCGGAGCCAGCGGGCGCGGTCCAGGCGGGCTTCGGCGTTCAATTCGTGGCCGGCGCCAAAACTGTGGCCCACATAGGCGATGCGCCGCATATCAATGTCGGCGCGGTCGGAGAGCAGGTCGAGGGCGCGACGCCATTCCTGGGCCATCTTCAATTGCGCAAACTCGTTTTGACCATTCATCGGTTCCGGGTCTTCGACAAAGCCTTCGCGGACCAGTGGCGTGTCAAGCAGCAGGCAGGCTGCTCCGGCACGGGACATGATTATGGCTTCCTCCAAGAATTCGCTTTTATTACGAAGAGGAGAGCCCTTCATCATCCAGTGCCCATAGAGGATGAGCGGAAATGCTCCGGTCCCCGCGGGCAAGGTAAGCAGGCCTGGGACGCGGCCGCCGAGAGGGCCGTCGAAGGCGTAATCGTAGACGCCGACCTGTCCGCGCTTTTCTACAGGATTGACCTTTAGATTGGCGGGGGTGACGGAGCGGTGGTTGAAAAATCTCTTCAGCGCTTCAATGTTCCATTGCAGCGTGGAGGCGGCCGGCGTCAGGAGGAGAGCGAGCGCCAACAGCATCATGGCACTGCATACGCGCGCCGGGGCTGCGGCGTTTCCTGGAGTTAGCGCATGGTTTGCAGGTATTCGCCTGTGGAGGCGTCGACGTAGATGGAGTAGTTGGATGTGGCGACGCTGTCACCCCAGATGATGCGCCAGACGGGGTTCGGGAATCGCTTGATGTGCTCCAGCATGATGATGACGGGCTTGTCGGGGTTCTTCTTGATGTAGTCTGCGCTCTTTTTCACGGCCGTCTCGTATGCGGCGGTGGAGTCGACTTTCAATGCCTGCATCAGGAACGGTGAGTTCTGGCCGCGGGGACCGGTGTAGGATTCTTCGGTGGTGCTGTAGATGCCCTTGTTGAGCCCTTGGTCTGTGACAACCGAGTAGGTATATGTCTTGGCGGCGCGTCGGGTGTCAGAGACGAAGGTGACGCGCCAGGCTGGATACTTGCCGGCGTCCGGCTTCGGCTCATCCAGGGTGACGCTTAGCATCTGCATGGCTTGAAGGTCCTGCGCCCAGGTGCGGGCGGTGCCGTACATTTGGAAGAAGGCGTACTGGCCCGAGACGGGTTCTGCCGGCTTGCGCGGTTCCTTTTTCACTTCGGTTTTGGGCGCATCGGCGCAGGAGACAAGCAGCAGGAAAGCGGCAACGGGTAGGAACCATCTGATGCGGGTCATCTCCCGTCATTGTAGCCAAGCCGGGATTTGGCATACAATGTGGACAACTTAACAGCGGGAGGTATCCGCCATGAATTTATCGTCGGTTCGTGCGCTCGGGACCGTTTCTTTGGTCGCTTTCACAGTGCTTGCGACGGCTCTTGCCCAGGAGCAGGGTCCGCCTCAGCAAGGGCCTCCTGGAGGAGGAGGCGGAGGTGGTGGCGGCGTGACGACTCCGAATCCCGGTCCCAACGTTCCAACCAGCCCATTTCCGGGCACGCGCGACCGGCAACAGCAGCCACAGTTCCCCGATCCCACGCGCCAGCCGTTTCCGGAGATGCAACGGCCCGTGTTCCTGAGCGGCAAGGTCACGCTGGAAGATGGAAGCCCACCGCCGGAACCGGTGGTGATTGAACGGGTCTGCAATGGCGTGCATCGCCCGGAGGGCTACACCGATTCCAAGGGACGGTTCAGTTTTGCGCTGGGTCAGAACAGCGCGATGATGGCCGACGCGAGCGTCAATTCCTCCGCGGATGTATTCGGCGGAGGCGGTTTTGGCGGCGCCACGAGGGGGAACCAGGGCGGATTCGGCGGGACAGGGCGCGGCATAAGCGAGCGCGACCTGATGGGCTGCGAAATTCGCGCCAGCCTGCCGGGCTTTATCTCCGAGGTGGTGAATCTGAGCGGCCGCCGCTTCATGGATAACCCCGACCTGGGCACGATCGTGATGAGGAAGCTGGGCGGCGTGGAAGGAACAACGATCAGCATCACCACGCAGCTCGCGCCCAAGGATGCCAAAAAGGCCTATGAAAAGGGCCAGGAGAACGCGAAGAAGCAGAAGCTGGGCGATGCGCAGAAGGAATACGAGAAGGCTGTCGGGCTGTATCCCAAGTACGCCGTGGCTTGGCATGAGCTTGGTCTGGTGTACAAGTTGCAGTCCAGGAACGAGCAGGCGCGGGATGCATTCGCCAAGGCGCTGGAGGCGGACAACAAGTTCGTGAAGCCGTACCTGGAACTGGCGTTGCTTTCGGCCGGGGCTCAAAAATGGCAGGAGGTGGCCGACACCACAGACCGGGTGATCCGGCTGAACCCGCTGCAGTTTCCGGAGGCGTTTTTCTTCAATGCGGTCGCCAAATACAACCTCCAGAAATTCGACGATGCCGAAAAGAGCGCCGATGAGGCGGTAAAGCTGGATAAAGCGCACCGGTATCCCAAGGCGCAACACATCCTGGCGGTTCTGCAGGCAATGCGAAACGATCTGAAGGGCGCGGCGGAGAATATGCGGGGTTATTTGAAACACGCTCCGCAGGCAGGAGATGCGGAGATGGTGAAAGGGCAGCTGGCGGAGATCGAAAAGCGGCTGGGTGTGGGCGAGGTGGTGGAAAAGAAGGAACCGTAGCAGCCGGCGGCTGTGGTATATTTATTCAGGGGAGTGAATAAATAAACATGGCCAAACTCGCCGGAATTGTCGGCTTCCGCGGCTATTCCGGACAGGAACTACTGCATCTGCTAGAACGCCACGCGGGCGTGGAGCCCGTGCTGATGGAACACCGCGCCGATTCCGGGGAGCGTCCACGGCGGCGGAATTACAATGGGCCGCGCACGATCCCGGCAACCGGTGAAGCCGCCAAGCAACATGGCTTGAGCGCGGTGTTTCTGGCCACGCCGCCCGAGGTTTCCATGGAACTGGCGCCGGCGATGCTGCATGCGGGGGCCAAGGTGATCGACCTGAGCGGCGCTTTCCGGTTGCGCACGCCGGAGAACTACACACGCTGGTACAAGGAAGAGCACACGCAGCCGGCTCTACTTGCGGAGGCATGCTACGGGCTGCCGGAGTTCAACCGCGGCGCCGTGCCCAAGGCCAGGCTGATTTCCAACCCTGGCTGCTACCCGACGGCGGCAAACCTGGCGATCGCTCCGCTTGTGGAGGCGGGGGTGTTGGATCTGGATGCGGGAATCGTGTGCGACGCCAAGTCCGGTGTGAGCGGCGCCGGCCGAAAGCCAAGCCTGAAGACAAGCTTCTGCGAGGTAACCGGGAATTTCTCGGCTTACTCGATCCTGGAGCACCGGCATGTGCCGGAGGTGCTGATGAACTCGGGTTTGGAGGAGTCGCAGTTTTCTTTCACTGCGCATCTGCTGCCGATTCACCGCGGGATTCTGGAGACGATTTATTTCAAAGCGAAGGGCATCTCTTCCGCATCGGCATTGGTGGAGATTTATGAGCGGCGCTACGGAAATGAACCGTTCGTGCGGCTTTATGAAGCGGGTCAGGCGCCTGATATTTCCTCCGCGGCTCATACCAACTTCTGCGACATCGGAGTGAAGCTGGATTCGGCGAGCGGGCGCGGCGTGGTGGTGAGCGTCATTGACAACCTCGTGAAGGGCGCGGCGGGACAGGCCGTGCAGAATATGAATCTGGCGCTGGGTTTTGCCGAAACCGAGGCATTACTGTAATGCGGGTATTGGCGAAACTGGGCGGCACGCTTCTGGACGAGGCAGGGAGCAGGAAGCGGCTTGCCGGGGAGATCGCAACGCTCGCGGCGCGACCTGGGCTGGAGTTGGTTGTGGTGCATGGCGGCGGCAAACAAATGACGCGCTTCCTCAGCGAGCGAGGTGTAGAGAGCCGGTTTGTGAACGGCCTGCGGGTAAGCAGCCCGGAGGTGATTGACGCTGTGTTAAAGGTATTCGCCGGTACCGTGAATCATGGATTGGTGGCCTCGCTGGTGGAAGCGGGGGCGGCAGCCGTGGGATTGAGTGGGATTGACGCTGCGCTGACCGAGGCCGTGCAGCTGGATCCGCAACTGGGCGCGGTGGGCAGGCCGGTACGCACCAACCCGGGGCTCCTGGAGGTGCTGACCGGCAATGGTTACCTTCCGGTGGTCGCCTGCGTGGCGGGCGACCGGCAGGGGAACATCTATAACGTGAACGCGGATCAGATGGCGGCTGCTTGCGCCGGCGGTTTCCGCGCCGACAGGCTCGTTTTCTTAACCGACGTGGAAGGCGTGCTGAATGCGAAGAAGGAATTAGTGGGTGAAATCTCTCGGGCCGAAAGCTGCCAGCTGATCGCAACTGGGGTCGCCACGGGCGGCATGCAGGCCAAGCTGGAGGCGGCTCATTCGGCCCTGGACGCAGGGGTTGGGGCTGTCTGCATCGCCCCTGGGAGCCAACCGGGTGTGTTGGCGCGGCTGATTGACGGCGGTGCGGCCGGCACGCGACTGGTCCCCTAGAGGACAGCGACTGACATGCGGATACGTCAAGCCACGATGCGGGACATACCGAAGCTGCTTGCGCTGATCAACAATTATGCGGCCGATGGGATCATGCTGCCACGAACCGAGTTTGAACTAGCCGAAGGCATACGGGATTTTCAGGTAGCCGAATCGGGGAGACAGATATTGGGATGTGGCGCGTTGCATTACTATACGCGGTCATCGGGAGAAATAAGGTCCCTGGCGGTTTCCCCATCGGCGAAAGGTTCCGGTGTGGGGAGGAAGTTGGTGGAAGCGTTGGAAGAAGAGGCTCGCATGTGTGGCGTATCTTCCTTGTTTGCTTTTACTTATGTCGCTGACTTCTTCGCACGGCTCGGTTTCCAGCAGGTGGATCGGGCGCTCCTACCCCTTAAGGCATGGAAGGATTGTCTAAGGTGTCCGAAGTTTCAGAATTGCGATGAAATCGCGGTAATGAAAGCCATAGGACCACTACAGGACAGTAATCAAATCATGCACACTGCATTACCGGCGCTCACTCTGCCGAGCGAGCTGATTTCCCTTTCTGTGTTGAAAACAAACATTGATAAACGCTGAGAAGTTTCCCGCCACCCAGCCACATTGAAGAGGGATAGGCCAAAAAGTAGAGCGGGAAAAAATTTAAGCTTTTTCCCATAAAGGCTCTTCCCAAAGGCCCTATTTCGCGCCTATAATACAGGACTAGTAGTACTAGATATCGGGAGGGAATCTCGAATGCGAGCTCAGACCGTCGACGTCAAGGCATCGGCAGGGAGGGTGCTGTGCTGCACCATCTTTCGTCCCGGTGGCCGCAAACTGCTAGCCAAGGGACACGTGATCAGCGAAGAAGACGTTCGGTTGCTGGAAACCGAGGGGATGGAACAGGTCTGGGTAACGGAGTTAGAGGACGGCGAAGTCGGGGAAGACGAGGCGGTGGGCACAGTGGCGGCGGAAATGGGCTGCGGCTGCCTCGAGATCCGTCTTGCGGCCGGCGGACGCGCCAATCTTTTCGCGACCGAGGATTGCTGCGTACTGATCGACGATGAACTTTTGAAGCAGATCAATTGCACCTCGAGCATCGTCATCGCGACAACATACAATCTCAGCTTTGCGAAAGCGGGGACGCGTATAGCTACCGTGAAGAGCGCTCCGTTTGCGGTGGCGCTGGCGCAGCTTGAGGCGGTAGTATCGATCCTGCGCGAGCGCGGGCCGATCTTGCAGGCCAGGCCGATTCGCAATGCGACGGTTGGAGTTTTATACACGGATCCGATCAACGGCGACCGTGCGCGGCAGTTGTTTGAATCGATCATGCGGCAGCGTCTGGACCGGTTCAACGCGACAGCTAGTTTTATGCTCAGCGCGGTGGAAGACGATAACGGCACAACGCGCGCGCTACAGCACATGCTGCGGGCCAAGCCGACTACTGTCCTGGTCGCTTCCACCACGGCTCCGGCGGGGCCGGAAGACGTCATTGGCCGCGCGATGGCAAGAGTGGGATGCCATATCGAGAAGTTCCTGGCCCCCGTTGAGCCGGGCAACCTGTTGTTGCTCGGTTACAAGGATGAGATTCCGATCGTCTCGGCTCCTGGGTGTTTCCGTTCCGCGAAGTCCAACGTCGTGGACCTGGTTTTGCCCCCGATGCTGGCCCGCTACCGGCTATCCGGCTGGGAACTGGCCTCCTTGGGTCACGGAGGGTTGTTAGGTTGAAGGTTTTTTGATCTCCTCCACATAGCCACGCGCGGAACCCCCGGTTCCGCACGCGGCTGGTTTTTCCGGGCGCTGCCTTGGTGGCGCCCGGTTTTTTTTCGTACTGGCTGCGATCCGGAGCCTGCCAGGTCAGCGGTTATAATGTCTTCTTCGAAACAGATTCCTTTGTCAGGTCTTTGAAGCTGGAGGAGAATGGATCAGCAGCGGGCGATCATCATCGGAGCAGGTCCTGCTGGACTTACCGCCGCTTACGAGTTGGTCACCAGGACCGGGATCAAGCCCATCGTGATTGAAAAGAGCGATGCGATGGGCGGCATCGCGCGAACGGTGAACTATCGTGGCAACCGTATAGACATCGGTGGGCACCGTTTTTTTTCCAAATCCGACCGCGTAATAGACTGGTGGCTGAATATCATGCCGGCGCAAGCTGGAGGCAATCCTCATCAGGCCATTGCCTATCACGGCATGCACCGGGCGGTGGCGGCGCGGGCCGCCGCTCCGGATCCGGAGCGCGAGGATCTGGTGATGCTAGTCCGGCCCAGAAAGTCGCGGATCTACTATCTTCGGCGCTTCTTTGACTACCCGGTCACGCTGAGCAGGGACACGATTGCCAAGCTGGGAGCGTGGCGCCTTTTGCGGATCGCACTGAGCTATTTCAGGAGTGTTCTGCTGCCGATTCGGGATGAGCGGACGCTGGAGGAGTTCTTTATCAACCGGTTCGGCCGCGAACTGTACAAGACCTTTTTCCAAAGCTATACCGAGAAAGTATGGGGCGTTGCGTGCTCCAGCATCAACTCGGATTGGGGCAGGCAGCGGATCAAGGGGCTTTCCATCTGGCGGACCATCCGCCACGCGATCGGAAAGCTCATCGGGTTCAACGGATCGGGAGAAGTCCGCCAGAAGAATACTGAGACCTCGCTGATCGAGCAGTTTTTGTACCCTAACCCGGCGTAGCCGGAACCAAAGAGGTCCAGGTATGATGCCGGAATGGGTATCGAGCTACTGACGGAGCGACTCTCAGATCAGATCGCCGGAGTGCTGAGCTGTTGGG
>VFZE01000087.1 GCA_016871315.1 Acidimicrobiia bacterium
AATCGTCGCCCAATGCAGTAGCCCGCCTTCTCCGCTCTGCGTCTCGCGCGCAAGGCCTGGCACGATCACCGTATCAAACTCCAGACCCTTCGCCTTGTGGATGGTCATGATCTCCAGCGTCTCCGGCGCACCCGCGTCCGGCGCAGCGTGCAGCTCCTCCAACGCCGCCTCCAGCCGCGCGAAATCATCCACTTCTCCACCCTGCTCCATCGATTCCAGCTTCTCGAAGTAGCGCTTCGCCTCCTGATACTCGATCTCGCCGCCCAAGCAAGCTGGACCTCCCAGCTCGATCCATGCCCGCTCCACCGAGCTGCGCAGCCGCTGCCGCCTCACCCGGCTCAACGCGCCCGCCATCGCCTTGTGAAACCGTGCGAGCGCGGGTGTCGAAGGTGTGATGCGGTCCCACATGATCGCCTTCGCATCATCGGCCGCAAGCCGGTGCAGTTGTTCTAGTGTCAGCCCGCACCAGGGCGCGCGCAGAATCGCCAGCCACGCCGTACGGTCGCCCGGATGCAGGATCGCGCGCGTCAGCGCCAGCAGGTCGCGGATCACCGGCCGCGTCGTCAGCGGATCAATCTCCACCGCGCGGTACGCAATCCCTCGCCGCTTTAGCTCCTCGACGATCGGCGGAAGGTGGCCGCGCGCCCGCACCAGGATCGCCGTGGTTCCGCCGGCGCTTTTCTCCACCAGCTCCGCCACTAGCCGCGCCTCCGCATCCGCGTCGTCGCTTGCCTGCGTATGAATCGTCACTGCCTCCGCGCCCGCCGCCGGCCGGAACGCCACCGACGCATTATAAGGAACCGCTCCCGAGCTGAAATCGGCCGCCGCCGGAAAGATCCCGGCAAAGGATTGGTTCACCCAATCCACCAGTTCCGCATCGGAGCGGAAGTTGGCGCTCAGTTGCAGCCGCTCCAGCGGCAACGCCGGCAATCCCTCCGCGCACATCCGCACGAATAGACCAACTTCGGCTTCGCGGAACCGGTAGATCGACTGCATCGGATCACCCACCAGGAACAGCGTGCGTCCGTCGCCCGGCTCCCAGGCCGCCGTCAGCATCGTGAGCAGCCGGACCTGCGAATGCGACGTGTCCTGCATCTCGTCCACCAGGATGTGTTCCACGCGATGCCCCAGCGAGAACGCCAGGTCCGTCGGCTCGCCTTCCTCTCCCAGGGCGCGCAGCGCCGCGTGCGTCAGTTCCGTGAAATCCACCGCGCCGCGCCGTTGGAACACCACCTTCAGCTGCGCCGCCGCGGCCGGAAGCACCTCGAGCAGATCCTCCATCAGCTCCCACTGCTGATCCTCATAATGCGGCGGCGGAGCATACCGCAATTCGCGGAATGCTTCGAAGAGCCCTTCCACCTTGTCCAGCTCGTCCCGTACAGAGTAGAACCTTTGAATCATGCCGCGATTCGTTGTCGGGAATCCCTGCCGCTTGGTCACCTGCTTCCGCCAGCCTTTGCCGTCCTGCGTGATCAGCAATTGCGCCACCGCTCGCCAGCCCTCCACATCCTCGGGAAGCCCGGACTCGGGCACGCCCGCATCCTCCTGCAGGTTCCCCGCCGCATAACGCGCCAGCGTCAAGGTCTCCTCCACCAGCTCCTCCGGAAACAGGTCGCGCAGCTTCTCCACGCATATGCGCCCTGCGCGCTCCAGCAGCCGCTCCATTTCGCGCCGCCACGCGGCGGGATCATCGCCCGCCGCCAGGTGCCGCAGCCATTGATCGCGCCGGTCCAGCAACCCGGCCAGAAGGTACTGCGCCACCCCGGCTTTGTTGTCCAGGTGCGCCACCAGCCGCTCCACCGATGCCGCATACTGATCCTCGCCTTCCAGCAGATACAGCGTCGCGCGCGCCGCCTCTTCATACAGCGCCTTGGCCTGCTCCACAATCTCCGGCATCGCTCCGAACCGTGCCAGCCACGGCATGCGCCCGGTGATGGAGACACACAAAGCATCGATCGTCTGAATCCGCAGCCGCGACGGGTTCCTCTCCAGTTGCCAGCCGTGGCGGCGATCTTGCTCCAACGCCGCCCGCGCCAGCCGCCACGTCAGCGCCTCGTTCGCCGTCTCCGGCTCCGCCTCGCTTCCCGCGCGCCGCATCGCCTGCAGGATACGCGACCGCATCTCCGCCGCCGCCTTGCGCGTGAACGTAATCGCAAGGATCGACTCCGGCTGCGCCACGCCTTCCAGCAGCACCAGGTAGCGCTGAATCAGCAACTCGGTTTTTCCCGACCCCGCCGGAGCCTGCACGATGAAGCTTCGCCCGGGCTCTAGCGCAAGTCTGCGCTGGACTTGATCGGCGGGTGCGGGTGCGGGCTGCATGATTAGTCGTGTATGCGGCAAAGCGAGTGCAGATGGCACCATTTGCAGTCCTTGCCCGATTGCGGATCCACCTCCGCTCGCCCTTCCAGGTACGCTCCCGCCAGCCCCTCCAATACCCGGCGCCATTCCCGCCGGCGCCCCTCAAAATCCCGCTCCGCCTGCGCCCCTGGAAGGACTTCTTCACTGGCGGCGATGCCCCTGAACCGCGTCTCCTTTCTTCGGAAGTCCACAAACGCCAATCCAGCCAGCGGAGCCTGCTCGGCGATGGCATACAGCGGTAACTGCGGCTCCTTCGGACGCTCCCCTTCCCATGCCGCGGGTGACGGCGCCGTGCTCTTGTAGTCGATCAGTATCCGGCGGCCGTCGGCCAGCTCATCCACGCGGTCGGCGCGCGTCTTCAGCCGCAGCCCGGCCAGCTCCACCACGCGCTTCTCCTCCGACGCCACCACCTGAAAAGGCGCGCGCGCCAGCTCCTGCTGGAGCCACACCGCAACCAGCCGGCGCAGCCGCTCTCGCTCCATTGCGCTCAGCCGCGCATGGAACCGCCCGCCCGGAAGCCGCACCTCTTCGAACGCCGTATCCACGGACTCACCGATCCACTCGCGCACTTCCGCCTCCGTGGCCGCCAGCAATCGTTCCTGCGTCTCGACCCGTTCCCAGAAATGCTCCATCACCTTGTGTAACAACTGACCGCGCAGGCGGGGATCAAGCCCCTCATCCGGACTCTCCATCGGCCGCGCCTGGAGCCGCAGCTCGGCGAAGGCGCGGAACGGACACGCCGACTGGAGCCTCAAAATGGCGGCGCCCCCGGAAGCCGCCGCATCCGGCCGCGGTGCGGTTTCATCCACCAGCTGCTCAAGCGCCGCCGGGACCAGATGCCACGGTCTCCATGCCGCAGCCGCGGCCCGCGCCGGCAGGTGCGCGATCAACGGACTAGGCAGAAAGGCCCGCTCCTCATCGCCCGCCGGATAACTCACCACCACCTCCGCGCCGCTTGCCAGCAGCGCCCTCGTCATCCGCTCGGAACGTTCCAACTGCGATCGCGCCGTCGCGCCCGGCACTCCATGCGCCGCCTGCAACTGCACCGGCAGAAACGGATTCGGGCGCGCCGGCGGCGGCCACGCATCGTCATGCATTCCTGCGATCCAGACATGATCAAAATCGGCGCCGGCAGCCTCCTCCACCGTGAGAATCTGCACCGGCTGGCCCAGTTCCTGCGCCTCCAGCCGTGTCTCGCGGCAGATTCTCCTCAAATGCGCCAGGGCCCGGTAGCCGTCCACGATAGGCACCACCAGGTCCAGCCGCGAGAGCTGCTCCAGAGCCTCCTTCCAAGCCTCCGCCGTATCCGCCTCCTCCATCGCCGGCCAGCCGAACAGCTCGAGCCGCGCCGCGAACCAGCGGCTCCACCCGCTGGGCGCCTGAACCTCCGGCGCCGGGCCTATTCCTTCCACTGCCTGCGTCAGCCGTGGGCACGCTTCCTCACGCAACACCCGCACCGGGAAGTGCCGCCCGCCCCGCTCGCGCAGCTTCACGTCCAGCCTCGCGCGCGCCGCTCCTTCTTCCTCCGCGCCGCCAACGTAGGGCGACAACAGGATCGTCGTCACCGTCTCCGAATCCAGCTCCCCGCCGAGCGTTTCCAAAATTGCCAGCGCCGCGTGAATCATGCCCACGCTTTCCAGCCGCGGCCCGCCGGAAAGATGAAACGCCGGCTCATGATCGCGATGCGCATGCAACACGGCGGAGAGAATATCCTCCACTCGCGTCCGCAGCTTCTCCAACTCCGGTATCACAACACCGATGCTAGCCACTGGGTTCCGCAACAGGATCTCCCGCGCCCACGCCGCCGCCGCATGCAGCTCCTCTTCCGCCGTGCCGCACCGCTGCAGCCGCCCGCCGCCGCCTGCCATGTCCAGGAACTGCGACTCCACCACATGGCACCCCGCCTTCTCCACAGCCTTCAGCAGCGCCTCCTGCTGCCGGCTCCATTCATCGAATCCGGCCAGCCACACCTGCCGCGGCGGCTGCAAAGCGCCGGAGCGGAAGGCCGTCTCCAGCAGCGCCGGCAGACGCGCCATCTCCACCGCCTCCAGCCGCCGGCACCGCGCCTGGTAATCGCGCGACCATTGCAGAAACGCGGCCGTATCCTCGCTGCCTTCGAAATTGCCCGGCGTGATCGGAATCCGGCAGCCTTGGGCCAGGTTCCACCCTTGCCGCGCCACCGCCGCCGTGCCCTCCACCTGCAACAGGTGCCGCGCCTCGGGCGAGCCTTCGATCGCCGATACCCATAGCACCTGCTCCTGCCATGCGTCCAGAAGAAGAGGTGGGCTCTCCTCGCTGCCGTAGACCAGATCCTTCCACAACGACGCCAGCCAGCCGCGCCACGGCATGATCCGCGGCGAAGCCCACTGCACATGTCCGGCTTTCTGTTTGATCGCCGCATAGCGGCGGTTCAGCAAGCGCGACAGCCGCCTTGTGGATGTGATCACTGTTGCGCCCGCATCGAGCGCGCCGCTCATCTCCGGAGACACTTAACGCAAGACTAGCACGCGGTAGTAGCGATGCCCCAAGTAGGCCAGCGGCATCACGCACAGCCACGGCAGCCAGTGCATCGGGTTTCCCGCCGCCGATAGCCACCACCCCAGCACCCCGCCTGCCGCGTAATAGGGAAACGCCCACGAGTGGCAGAGATCGAATACCACCGTCATCCGGCGCCCTTCCACCAGACAAATCACGCAGGAGACCTGCAGCGTGTTCAGCAAAAAGTAGGCGCAGGCCGCCACCAGAAACGCCAGCGGATACCCGACGCCACCGGGAGGCAGTACTGTGAGCAAACTTGTCAGGATCCACTTTGCGCTCACAGCCGCGATCGTCAGGCTCGCCATGTTGAACAGTGCCTGCTCCCCGCTTGGTCTTCGCTTGCTATTCCACAACATCTGAACCCCAATACCGGCGAACAGGCCGGCCAACGCGCCAATCATCGGAAGCTGCACCAGGCCCGCAAGCACAACCAGAAAGTGCGGAGAAATACTACCCTTCAAGCCCGGCAACCGGACTTTCCAGGATGCCGTGATCATCGACAGACTCACATACAGTGGGAGGTCCATCGGTTCAACCCTCCACTCCGACGCTACTGCGATGATGGCCAGCGACAGCCCGGTTAGAACGGTGAACCAGACATAGATTCTCGCCTGTGGAGTCATGACCACGAAAGCGGTGGAGCAATCCTGGGGCCAGTTTCAAGTCAATGTATCCACGTGATATCGACTAACTCTCCCTGCCCCCATATCCCGCCAATTTGGCCGGTCTACTAGTCAGTCTGTCGCGGACCCGGGTGGAGTACCCACCCTACGCAGACTTTAGCCGGTTACTAGGGGGAACCTGCCGCTGCCTTGCGCTGAGGCGGCTCCTCCCCGAACACCTGAGCGGAAAAGATGTAAAGGCGCGCCTTCGGGTCACGGTAGGCTCGCGGTCCTAGCCCTGCCTTCACCGACAGGTTCTCGAGAAACTGCTCTTGGTTCCAACCCATCTCTTCGGCCACCTGCGGCAGCAACAGTCCGCCTTTATCGCCGAGGGAAAGCGCAGCGCCCAGACCGGCCCGGTAATGCCGCCAACCGGGGATCAACTTTAGCGGCGTCAGCAGCGAGATCTCCAGGCTTACCGGACCTTCGGATTTCGATAATGGCGGGAAGCGCGGATCGGAACGCGCCGCCGCCAGTGTACGATCCAGCACGGTGGCTTCGATCGCCTCTCGAGGCGACAGAGTGCCCAGGCAACCGCGCAGTTCGCCGCGCTTGCGGATGGTGACGAATACTCCGGTGCGGTGCTGGAGTTCAGGGTTGGGCTCTGTCACAGGCGCGGCTTTCGCCGAGAGATAAGCGTCCAGCGCTTGCCGGGAACTCCTAAGCAGGGCCGTGCGATGCGCCTCGCCCACCGTGAACGAAGCGGCCGGATAGAATGCAAGCCCGCCGTAACCGACACTCGTCGTATGGTCGCCGCTGAGATCGCCGGAGCTGTAGTAATCGGCCGTGCTCATGTAGTAGTCGCCGCCGAGGGCGGTGAGCGTGGCCATCAACAGCCGGATCGGGTCGCGCCCGCAGATCGTGTCGCCGGTGCGCGCGAGAAACCGGTCAAACAGCGCGGTCTCCAACGATCCGATATTCTCAAATGCCTCCACCGCTCTATCCTTGAGCCGCGCCGCCAGGGAACGGTCTTTGGGAAAGGGAGTGTACTGGTAACCGTCTCCGTAATGAGTAAAGTCAGAGGAGGCGATCACCAGGTCGCCCGCCTGGAGGCGCTTGGCCAGCTTGCGCGCCGCCGCGCGCAGGCCGGTCTCATCGAGCGCGCCGGCATAGAGCGGCACGATCTTTGCTTCGGGTACAAACCTCTGAATCAACGGCAGCTGGTTTTCCACTGAGTGGTCGCACAGCGCCCCTTCATCACGCTGTATGAAGCCGAGCTGGTCGACGATCTCCTGGTTGACTTCGATCTCCCCGAGAGCCGTTCGATACGACGACACCTTCGGAGAGGCGATCCCATCCACCGGAAAACGATGCACGAACCCCAGCACGATCACGTTGGCTGGCTTGCCGATCAGGCGGTAGACGGAGGCCGCTGCCACACCCGAATATTGAATCCCGGCATGGGGGGCGATGAGAGCGGCAAGTCCAGGGCGCGGAGGCGCCCCTCCGGAGCGCAACGCCGCCTTCTCGATGCTGGCATCGAGTGCGGCGGTGAGCGCGGACTTCTCGGCGGGGAACCAGCGCCCGGCCATGGGGCTGATATGCACCTGGGAGAAGGCCACCACCGAGGCGGCCAGCAATAGGACGGGAGCCGCGATCATCCCTTCAATTTATCGCAGGAAGCTGAACCACTTGCGGCGGGGGGCAGGCTCCGGCACTGGCTCCAGCGGCCGCCCATCAAGTGCCGCGCGGGGATTTCCCACCAGCAGGCTGGCCGCCGCCGGCTCGCCGTAGTGATCCACCAGATGATTCCGCACCTCGGAGAGGTCCGTCGTGCGGTGCTTGAGATCGTGCGCGTCACTGGCGACAAAGTGGACCAGGCGCTCCTTCATGAGCGCCTCGGAAAACTCCTGGGCTCGGTTGCCGAACCGGCCCAGGAACGATTGTCCGGTGACTTGAATCGCCACTCCCATCTCCGCCCAACTTTTGAGTTGCTCCAGCCGCTGCTGGAGCAGCAGGTTGCGCTCCGGGTGCGTGATCACCGGCGCCAGTCCGGCGGCTAGCAGTTGCTCGAAGATCTGCGTCGTCGTGTGGAAGATCGTGAGGTCGGAGAACTCCACCAGCAGATACCCGTTATGGTTGATCGAATAGCGGCCCGGATGCGCCACCGCGTCCTGGATGTTGTCGTAGGACAGATGAAAGTCGCAGCCGTAGTGGATCCGCGGAGTGGGGCCAGCGGCTTTTTGCAGTTCGGCGATTCGCGCCTCCACCAGTTCCGGCTGGAAGCGGTACTCCAGATTGGAGTGCGGCGTGGCGACGATGTCGGTAGTGCCGTTTTCGCCCGCCATCCGGACCATGGCGACGCTCTGTTCCAGATCTTTTGAGCCGTCATCCAGGCCGTACAGGATATGGCTGTGGATATCAATCATCGTCAGCCGGCCCCGCGAACCCGCGTCGGCGTCAAATAAACATTTCTTCGTCGGCGGTGGCCTGCGCCACCGTCGGCCGGCCCCCGCGCAACAGAATCTGGAAGGCGGCCTTTAGCCCCATTGCCAATCCGTTCAGCTCACGGATCGGTCGCAGCACAGTGGAGTTCAGCGCCACCACCGTGTCGTGCACCCGGCTGATGCTATCGTCCAAGACAAGCTCCACGCGGTCCATCTGCACCTTAGCCCGCCCGGCCGCTTCCCCCAGCACCTCGTCTACGCGCTCCAACTGCTTCTGCGTCAGATCGAGAATCGTCGTTGCCTTCTGCGTCACCTCGCGCACCTGCTGGCGGCTCTCCTCCAACGTCTTTTCCGAGCTGGTGAGGAAGGACTCCGCCCGCGGGAGGATTCTATCCAGCTGCTGGCGCACGCCTTTGATCGCGCGGAAAATCCCCAGGATCAGTGCGGCTTGAGCAACCAAAGCCACGGCGGAGACCGCCACCGCCACAGTCATGATTCGGACAAGGGCATCAGTATTCATTTGAGTTCAGCCGGGTTAAGCTCCTTCGGTCGACGGATTGTCACCGCCCGTGACCGCTTCGCGGTAAGCCTGCTTGCCCGCCTCCACGGCGGCGGACAATTGATCGCGCTGCCGGTTCAGGGCCGAGCGGCCGCGCTCTACATAGTCAGTGGCCGAATCGCGCAATTCCTCTGAGCGGCGCTTCACAAAATCTCTTCCCTCATTGGCCTTGCTGCGGATCAACTCGCGGGTCTCCTCGCCGGATTTGGGTGCGAATAATACACCAATGCCGATCCCTAAACCCAAGCCTAGCAAGAAGTAGGATACTCTCTTATCGTCTTCCATGTTTTTCTCCTCGTGTTCTCAAGTGTACTCCAGTATTCTGTTTGATGTCAGCAGGAAACATGGCTAGAGGCTCGAAATCGGCTGCGAAAAAGTTGGACCGTGAAGGCTTGTGGGAATACTCGCTGCGTACCCTCGGCGGCCGCGCGATGTCGGCGGGCGAGTTGCGCCAGCGGCTCGCCAGGCGCGCTGCCGACGCCTCCGACATTGAGCCGGTGATCACTCGGCTCAAGCAATGCGCGGCACTCGACGACTCGCGCTTTGCCGAGACATTCGCCGCCTCTCGTCTTCAAAACAAGGGCTTCGGCAAAATGCGCGTCCTCCGCGACCTCCGCCAGCGCCGGGTCGCGCCCCCGGTGGCCGAGAAGGCCGTCGCCGGCGCCTACCAGGAGACCGACGAAGCGGAATTGATCGAGGCTTTTCTCAAACGCAAGTTCCGGGGCAAGAACCTGCCCCAGTTCCTCGGCGAACCCGCTAATCTCGCATCGGCCTATCGCAAGCTGCGGCTGGCCGGCTTCGGCGGCTCCAATTCCATCCGCATTCTCAAGCAATACTCCCTCATGGCAGACCAATTGGAAGACATCGAGGATACGGAAGCAGAGCTATAGACTCCGTTTTGTCTAACGAAGGTCTTATCCCCACCAGCTGGCAATCAAGCACTGGAACCAGGACACCACGATGATAAGTGCTTCAGGCATCTGAACGCTTACCTCCTGCTTTACCATCGGTTTTGAAGGTTGCGGACTACATAGGGTGTTTCTATTTTCTTCCTTTTTTATTCCCCTTTATTTCGCCTTCCCTTTGACCACCTTTACATTCGGTTTGAGATCCCATCCTGTTCATAACCACTTTCTTGTGAGGGCATTCAGCCAGTGGTGGAGAGCGCAGCCGCAGCTACAATCAAAAGACGCTACCGTCTGGACCGGCAGCTGGGCCAAGGCGGGCTGTGTTCGGTCTACAAAGCCTACGATCTGGAGCTGGACCGCCACGTCGCCTTGAAGCTCCTTCACCCGATGCTGGCCGGCAAGCCGGCGGCGGTGGCGCGGCTGAAACGCGAAATCCTGCTCGCCAGCCGCATCAGCCATCCCAACGTCGTAAAGGTCTACGAGTTCGGCCAGATGCACGGCAACACCTACATCACATTGCAGCTGGTGGAAGGCATCCATCTGCGGGCTTGGCTGCGGCAGCACGGGAAGGCGGAAACCGGACAGGCCCTGGACTTCGCCCGGCAGTTGGCCTCCGGACTGGAGGCCGTGCATCGCGCTGGCGTAATCCACCGCGACCTGAAGCCGGAGAACATTCTCATCGATGACGAAGGCCGGCTCTATCTCACCGACTTCGGGCTGGCCGCCGCGATGGAGCAGCGCGGCGAACTGCTGACGCTCGAAGATGAGACGCCGGGCACTCCTCTATATATGTCGCCGGAGCGCAAACAGGGGCTGCCGGTGGATCAGCGGACCGACATCTATTCCATGGGCCTGATCCTGCGGGAGTTGGCAACCGGCCGCGGCCCCGCCGATGCCGGGCCAGGCGAGCTTCCGCATCCGTTGGATGCTGTCATTGGGAAGTGCCTGCACCCGAAGGTGGAAGAGCGCTACCCTACCGCATCGGATCTTCTGGCCGATCTGAAAGGCCGCCCCGGTAAGCCCACGAAACACCGTCCCCTTCGGACGCAGCTTGTGATCGGCTTTGCCGCCTCGATTCTGGTTGTCGCGGCGGCCTTCCTGACCTGGCCGCGCTCCCAGCCTGCCGCCGCGGCCCCTTACGCGCAGGCCGAAAAGCTGGAAACCAAGGCGCGAACCGTACCCGATTGGGAAGCCGTCGCAGGCGCCTATGCAGCCATCACACAAGCGCATCCGAAGCATGTCATGGCCCACGTCGGCGCTGGGCAGGCCCAACTGCAGCTGTTCGCGCTGACGCGGGAAGAGGAGCGGCTCGCTAAGGCCCGGACCGCTATTCATCGAGCGCTGGATCTCGACCCGGGCCTGGCGGAGGTTCGCTTCAGCCTCGCCCGCCTCCGTGTCGCGGAAGGGCGCCACGAAGAGGCAGTCCACCTCGCCGACCGGCTGAAGGTCGATTCCCCCGACGTCGCCGAGGCCGAGCGCATCCGCGCGCAGGCGCTGTTCCGGCTAGGCCGGCGCGAGCAGGCCGAAAAGGCCGCGCGCGCCGCCGTGGAACTCGACACGGCGCAGTGGCGCCATCACGATACGCTCGCATGGCTGCTGGCGGCAACAGGCCGCTACGATGAGGCCGAGAAGCAGTACCGCGAAGTGATCGCCCTGGATGCGGGCAACGCCGGAGCCTATCACAATCTCGGCGCCATCCTCATCCGCCGCGGCCGGTTCCAGGAATCGATCGATCTGCTCGAGCAGTCCCTCCAAGTGCAGCCGCAAGCCGTCACCTACGCCAACGTCGGCACCGCCTACTTCTACATGGGGCGCTATCAGCTTGCCAGCGCGATGTTCGAACGCGCGATGCAGCTGCAGCCCAACTCGGAGCCTTACACGGGATTCCTCGCGGAAACCATGCACTGGACCGGCAACGGCGCCCGCGCCGCTACGCTGCTGGAAAGCGCCATCGCCCTGGCGGAGACTTCGCTCAAAGCGCGCCCCGGGGCGCTCGACACGAAAACACGTCTCGCGTTCTATCTGTGGCGCTCCGGCAACCGCGCGCACGCCCGCAAGCACCTGGAGAGCGTCCTGCAAGCCAACCCGCGCCATGCCTACGCCCTCTATACAATGGCCGTGATGGAGTCCGGTTCGGGACGCGCCGCCCGCGCCCAGGAGTTCCTCAGACAGGCGCTCGACGCCGGCTATCCTGTCGCCCAGGCCCAGGCCGATCCCAACTGGAAAGGCAATCCCGTCCCGCCGCAAATGGCTGCCCAACGCTAGCGCTAGCCGCCCGCCACTCCCCGGATAGAATCTGGAGATGAAGCAGATATTGAACCGCGCTTTCCTCAAGACCTTGGCCGCGGACCTGAAGGGCGCTTGGAAGGGCTTTGATGAGACGGGCTTCGTTGCGCGCGGAGTGGATGGCTTGGATCGGATGGCGTTGATGGAGCGGGCGTGGCCGAAACGATGTGGCGTTTTCTGCCGAAGCCGTTCTCCAAGGCCGCGCCCCTGCTGCGATCCACCATGCCCGATGGCCAGACCGGAATCGATGCCCTGCGCTTTCTTCCTCACTCCTGTTTTGTCCAAAAGTACGGACTCGAAGATTTTGAAGCCGCCATGGAGTTTCAGTATGAGCTGACAAAACGGTTCACCGCCGAGTTCTGTATTCGCGCTTTTCTGGAGCGGTTCCCGGAACCAACCTATGCTCGCCTGCGCGACTGGGCCGCCGATGACAATCCCCATGTGCGCAGGCTGGTCTCGGAAGGAACACGGCCAAGGTTGCCTTGGGCGCCGAGGCTGCGCGCCTTTCAGCATGACCCGCGCCCGGTGATCGAATTACTCGAGCCTCCGCCTGCGCAGTTAGTGCCCCTGCCGCTGTTCGATGACCTCCCGGACGAATCTGGATAGCAGGCTACCTCCTCCGGCCCCCAACCTCAACTCGGGGCCCCACGTTTCTGTCGCCTTATCCTCAATGATCACAGCGCAGGCCACAGACCCCATCGACTAATTTGGACAGCACTGGGTGCGTACGCGTTCGGGGTGGAGTGATTCATGACCAGAGACGGGTGTTGGCGAAGGCTCTCTTACGGGGATCGGGGCCGGCGTGGGGCTTTTGGGTGGGGTGCTGGCGGCTGTGCCGATTGGGTTCAAACAGTGTGGAGAGAGCTGTGACGGGGAGCGCGCGGCAATCGTTGGGTTGTTGGTTGGGTTGCCTGTAGGCGGTGCGTTATTGGGGCGGCAACTGGCGGGGAAGGGGGAGATGGAAGTGGTTTACATCTCCCCGTGAAGCGGAGGCTTAGCGCGGCGGCGGAAGACGAAAGGCGGCCATTTCCTGCGCGTTACGGACAACAAGGAGATTGCCGGCGAGGGCGGGATGGTTCCAGGTTTTGCCTTCGATGGCGGGGATGCGTGCAAGCTCAGTGAACTGGTTGGTGGTGGCCGAGACAAGGGCGAGCTCGCCTTCTTCGGAGAGTACGAGGAGGAGGTCCTGATCGGGCAAGAGGAGGAGCTGGCCGTTGCCGTAACGGCCGCCTTTCCATTTGCGGGCGCCGTCGTTGAGATCGATGCAAGCGAGGATGCGGCCGTCGAAACCGAAGGCGTGGCCTTTGTGGATGACGAAGTCGTTGAAATAGGGTTTGAGGCCGTTGGAGGTCCAGCGTTCCTGGACGGACCATTCCGTGGCGGGCTTGGAGACGGTGATGCGGCGGGTCCCTTTGCCTTGGCTGGAGAGGAGGATGCCATCGCCATCAGGGGTGAGCGCGGGCTGGACCATGGGGAAGCTGGACCATTTGTGCTGCCAGAGTACGGCTCCGGTGGCGGGGACCACGCTGGTGATACCGGCTTGACCCAACATGAGGATCTGGGTGGATCCAGCAGAAGTGAAGCGGTGAGGGGAGCTGTAGCTTTCCCCGTCCGTCTGGCCGATCCATAGGGGTTTTCCCGTGGCGGGATCATAAGCGGCGAGCTGGCCGGATGCGGCGACGATCACAAGATCGTCGAGAAGGAGGGGGGAACCGGAGAAGCCCCAAACGGGGAGCTTTGCGCCGGTATCGGAGGCGGCGTTGCGGGACCAGATGAGGGCGCCTGTGGCGGCCTCGAGCGCGTTGAGGATTCCAGTGGCGCCGAGGGCGTAGACGCGTCCGTTGTGGAGCGTGGGGGTTCCGCGAGGGCCTGCGCCGGCGTTGGATTCGAAGAAGCGGACGGGGTTGCGGTGAGCCCAGGCCAGCTGGCCAGTCGAGGCATTGTAACAAGTGACAAGTTCGTCTTCACCGCGCTGTTCCTGGGTGTAGAGAAGATCGCCCCGGATGGCGAAGGAGGACCAGCCGGGGCCGACGGGCTTGCGCCAGAGCAGGGAGGGGGGAGAGCTGGACCAGTCTGTTGCGATGCGGAGACCAGGGACAACGGAGTCGCGATTGGGGCCACGGAAGCCGGGCCAGGCGGGAACAGGCTCTTGTTCAACGGTCTGTTTGGGAGGTGCAGGCGAAGTTTCGATGGGAGGGGCGATGCGGGTTCGAGAAGGTGCGGCGACCGAGGGAGGAGGCAGCGGCTGGGCGAGGAGGATTTGCTCGGGGCTCTGAGACCAGCGCCAATGGAACTGGCCGTCGTGGTCGCCCGTGATGCCTTCGGTCCTAACAAGCAGCCAGGCGGCTGAAGAAAGCAGCAGGGCGGCGGCGGCGGCGGATCGGCGGCGCGCACCGGCTAGACGGCGGGCGGCAACCAGGGAGGCGACGAAGGCGAGGAACAGGACAGGAATGGCGTAGGTGAACAGCCAGTGCGGCCCCATCGATTCATGACGGAGGAGCCAAACGCCACCGAGGGAAGCGGCCATCAACGCAAGGGCTCCTAGGCGATCAGCCCATCGCGCGCGGCTGAAGAAGAGCCACCAGATGAAGAGGACAATGGCGAGAATGAGCGCGCCCTGCACGGCATACATAAAGCCCTGAAAACCGGGAATGAGGGCTTTCAGGCCGAAACGGGACAACCAGAGCAGCAGGACGGCAACGACGCCGGGCCAGAGCCGTAGCGGTTTTCGGAGTTCGTCCATATTCAGGGTGACGAGAGGTTAGGGCGGAATGTTCCGCGGAACTCAGAAGATTCGGTTGAGGTTTTGGAGGAACTCCTGGGCGGTTTCCCAGGCAACGAACAGCGACAGGAGGATGATGAGGCCTAGGGCGGCGCTGGTAAG
The DNA here is from genome assembly GCA_016871315.1 of Acidimicrobiia bacterium. GTDB lineage: Bacteria > Acidobacteriota > Terriglobia > Bryobacterales > Bryobacteraceae > VFZE01. Next base: position 14,583 of record VFZE01000087.1, read on the forward strand.
TTTGGAGTTAACGTGCTCCTCCATAAGGGAGCGGTTTGAAGTAAGCAGCAGGATCAGCACGGTCATGGCGGGCAAGGTGACCGCTACGAACGCCATGGCGAGGACCATCATGGGGATGATTGTGCCGGATCCGGCGAAGAGCAAGGCGGCGAGGGATTGCGTGGAGTTGGCGGCGAGGTTCCGGCGGGAGAGGCCGGAGTTGTGGCTGGAGGATTGGGGAGGCTGAG
>VFZE01000088.1 GCA_016871315.1 Acidimicrobiia bacterium
AGCCGAGTACGGGATACCGGTGATCACGCACTGCTGCCTGGAACCGCATGGCTCCTCGGTGGCATGGAGCGGCGACAAAATCGAGTTCCGGCCGTCGACGCAAAACGTATCGGCGGTGGGCAACGATCTGGCCAAGGGGCTGGAACTGCCGGCGACGCAAGTGCACACGCACATGGACAACATCGGCGGCGGATTCGGAGCAAAATTCCAAGCCGACAAATGGGGCGTGGAAGCCGCGCATCTTTCCAAGGCAAGCGGCGGCAAGCCGGTAAAGCTGTTCCTGGACCGGGCGGCGGAACTGACGATCGCCGGAGTGCGGCCGTCGGTCTACGCGAAGGTGAAGGTGGCGGCGAAAAAGGACGGCACGTTCACAGCGTGGGATTCGTTGTCGTGGATGACGGGCGGGTACGCAGGAGGCGGCCTGAACGCCGACCTGCTGCCGTACGTGTACCGCAACGTCGCCAACCGGCGCATCAACCACACGGCGGTGTCGACCAACAACGGCGCCTCGCGCGCCTGGCGCGCGCCGAACCATCCGCAGGTCGCTTATGTTACCTGCGCGGCGATGGACGACCTGGCTGCGAAGCTGGGCATGGATCCGCTTCAGTTCTTCATCAAGAACGCCAACCTGACGGCGCGCCCGGAAGTCTACACGGCGCAGCTGAAGAAGGCGGCGGAGATGATCAAGTGGTCCGAGCGTTATCACGCGCGCGGCGACAAGACGGCCGGCCATATCAAGAAAGGCGTCGGGCTGGGAGTCGGGATGTGGGGGGGCGCGGGGCATGCCTCGCAGTGCCGCACCAACATTCACCCGGACGGCGCGGTGGAGTTGGAGCTGGGCAGCCAGGACCTGGGCACCGGAACACGCACCATTCTTTTGCAGGTGGCGGCCGAGAGCCTGGGGCTGCCGATGAACGCGGTGACGGTGAAGATCGGCGACAACGCTCTGCCGGTGTCGGGCGCCTCGGGCGGTTCGACGACGGTGGGCGGCGTCTCTTCCTCGGCACGGATCTCGACGCTGAACGCGCTGGAGAAGCTGTTTGAAGCCGTGGCCCCGTCGCTCGGCGCACCGGCCGATCAGTTGGAGGCCGTGGACGGCAAGATCCAGGTGAAGGGCAATCCCGCCAAGAGCCTGACCTGGAAAGCGGCGTGCCAGAAGCTGGGCGTGCGCACCATCTCCGAGATGGGCGCCAACGACCAGCGCAATCCGCGCGGGTTGAACACCGGCGGCGTGGGCGGCGCGCATGCGGCCTACGTTTCCGTCGATGTGGAGACCGGCGTGGTCAAGATCGAAGAGATCGTGGCGGTGAACGACTGCGGTCTGGTGATCAACCCGAAGCTGGCCGAAAGCCAGGTCTACGGCGGCGTCATCATGAGCGTCTGCGCGGCTCTGATGGAAGAGCGCGTGTGCGACGAGGCGACGGGCCGGATCCTGAACGCCGATATGGAGTTCTACAAGCTGGCCGGGATCGCCGACATCGGTGAGATCAAGGTGCACATGGATATCACGCCGGAGCATGACGCGCGCGGCGTGGTGGGATTGGGCGAACCGGCCTGTATCCCGACCATCGCGGCGATCGCCAATGCGTGCACCAATGCGATCGGCGTGCGGGTTCCGACCCTGCCGCTGACGGCAAGGAACGTGCTGAACGCGCTGAGTGGAAGGAGGATGGCATAGCCATGCAAGCCTTTGAATACGCGAATCCAACGACCCTGAAAGAGGCCCTGGGACTGCTCGGGGCCAGTTTCAACGACGCCGCGGTACTGGCGGGAGGCACGGACCTGCTGAGCCTGATGAAAGACCACATCGAGAGTCCTAAACGTGTGGTGAATATCAAGGCCATCAAGGAGCTGGGCGGGATCTCGAAGACCGCCGCCGGGCTTCGCATCGGCGCCACCGCGACCATCGATGAGTTGATGGGGAACGCGGCGGTGCGAGCCGAATACCCCGCCCTGGCGGCGGCTGCGCGCGGAATCACCAGCCCGCAGATCCGCAACATGGGCACGGTGGGCGGCGACCTGTGCCAGCGGCCGCGCTGCTGGTATTACCGCAACGGGTTCGGACTGCTCGCGCAGAAGGACGGCAAGAGCATGGTTCCGGACGGGCAGAACGAATTCCACGGCATCTTCGGCAGCGGTCCGGCGTTTTTTGTGAGCGCCTCCTCGCTGGCTCCGGCGCTGATCGCGCTGGGAGCGAAGGTGAAGCTCGCTTCTGCTTCCGGCACGCGCGAAGTGGATGTGGCGAAGTTCTTCGTCGCGCCCAGTTCCGCGGGTCAGCGGGAGATCGACTTGAAACCGGGTGAGATTCTCACAGAAGTCATCGTGCCCGCCGCGAAGACCAGGAACTATACTTACGAGGTCCGTCAGAAGGAGGCGCTGGACTGGCCTCTGGCGGCGGCTGCGGTGAGCCTGACGATGAAGGGCAGCACGGTGGAGAGCGCGCAGATTGTGCTCGGCCACGTGGGGCCGACGCCGGTTGTGGCAACACAGGCGGCGCGATCGCTGGCCGGCAAGTCGATCAACGAGAGCGTGGCCGAGGCGGCGGGCAAGGCCGCTGTCGCCGGGGCCAAGCCTCTCAACGGTAACGCCTATAAGGTGCAGTTGGCCCAAGTTGCGGTCAAGCGCGCCTTGCTGGAGGCAGCCAAGGGAGCCTAGGAAACATGGAACGAGCGGGACTCAGCAACATCGATGACGACCGCTGCGACTTTCTGCGATGGAAGGGTCTCTACATCGAAGCCGAGTGGGACCCTTCCATTCCGCATTCAAGCGACCGCAATTTCTGGTGCCATAAAACACAGCAGTGCATCGGCCCGGATGGCAAGATCGCCGATGACTACGAATGCAACGAAACGCGGAGCTGTTACAAGCCGTTCTGAGGGGCGTGACAGCGCCGATATGATAAATTGTGAACAGGAGGTTCGACTGGGATGAGAACATTTCTGACAGTTTCCGTCGCCGTATTGCTGAGCGCCTCGCTGGCGCTGGCGGCTAACACGGTGCGCGGCGAATACATTGAGGCGCGGACGGCGGACGTTTTCACAGGCGCCTGCTTCGCCAATTCCGAAGCCGGCGCGGTGGGCGAGCTTGCCGTGCTGGGCTGGAAGATCGACAAGGGCGCCTGGGACGGCGTCCAGCTGGACGGGTTGACCGTGGTCGGCGTGGTGAAAGCCAACTCGACGCTCGGCGACATCCACAGCGACACCTACCCGGTCAAGGCCGTGCTGGTTGTGGACGAAAAAGCCTCGCCGGAACAGCGCCTGGCGCTGCAGGGATTTGCCAAGCGGATGGGCGGCGACCTGCTGGCCGATGTCGTTCGCGTGGAGTATCAGCCGATGACCTTTGAAGTGGAAGACAACAACGTGCACTCGGCAACGGCGATGCTGAAGGCCGGCAACTTGGCCACGATCACGACACGGGCGATCTCCAAGAACGACCATATCTGCTCAAACGAAGAGGTCTGGTACCTGCCCCTGACCAAGGTGCAGCATGCGATGCCGGCCTACGCCGTTTCGCACAAGTTTGAAGGGGATGGTCTGGGCACGAAGTGGTCCAGCCCCGACAAGCGGAGCGCGTTCGTAGCGAACTTCCAGTATCAGGATTAGTCCGGCCGCGGCCGGAAAGCAGAAAAGGCAGACCGGAGAGGTCTGCCTTTTTGATTTTTGAGTGGACGCCGTTATTCGACGTCTTTGCTGCGCTTCTTGCGGCTGCGCTTGCGGGCCAAGGCTTCCTTGACGCGCCGCTTCTCGCCGGGTTTCAAGTAATAGGAGTGCCGCTTGATGTCCTTGATGATATCTTCCTGCTGCACTTTTCTCTTGAAACGCCGCAAGGCGCTTTCCAAAGTTTCGCCTTCCTGGACGATTACTTCAGCCAAACGTGAATTCACCCCCTTCAGAGTTGCGGGAACTAGCGCCACCGTAGCGATGACTTTTTCTATCATAGCATTAGCCATGAGACATTACCTTTGCCTGTTGCTGGCGGCGGCTACCGCGCTTCCGGCGGCAGCCGAACCGCTGCGATTGCTGACCTTCAATGTGCGTTTTCCCTCCAAAGGCGACGGCGCGAACCTGTGGGAGCTGCGCCGCGATTTGCTGGTGGATACGGTCCGGAAGCTGGACCCTGACGTGATGGGTACGCAGGAATTGTTCCATGAGCAGGGCGAGTACATCGTGGGAAAGATTCCCGGGCTTGCCTGGTTCGGGCTGAGCCGTCGGGGCAACCAACAGGACGAACACATGGGCGTCTTCTACCGGAAGGACAAGTGGAAGGTGGCCGAGTCCGGCAACTTCTGGTTGTCGGAGACGCCGGAAAAGCCGGGCAGCATGAGTTGGGACGTGACACTGCCGCGGATGGTGACCTGGGCGCTGTTTCAGGGTCAAGGATCAAACCGGCGGTTTTATCTGCTGAACACGCACTTCCCACACCGGCGCGAGGATGAGCGGGCGCGGGTGGAATGCGCAAATGTAATTGCGGACCGGATGAAGACCCTGCCGGCGGATGTTCCGGTGGTCCTCATGGGCGACTTTAACGCGCCGGCGGGCGGCGAAGCCTACCGGCTTCTGGCGGCCACATTGCAGGATTCATGGGATGCGGCGGCGGAGAAAGAAGGCCCGGAGGGAACGTTCCACGGCTTCAGCGGAAAGCCGGGTGAGGCACGCATCGACTGGATTCTGTTCCGGGGCCCGTGGAAGGCGCGCCGCGCTTCCAGTGTGACGGTGAACGACGGCGGGCGGTATCCGTCGGATCATTTCCCTGTTTTCGCCGAGTTGGATTGGATAAACTAAGACAAGAATGGATTCGGCACTGGCCATCTTGCTGGCCGGGGGCGCGGGCGAGAGATTATATCCGCTGACGCGCCATATCGCCAAGCCGGCGGTCCCGTTTGGCGGTTCGTATCGCGTGATTGATTTCACGCTTTCCAATTGCATCAATTCGCAGATCCGGCGAATCATCGTGCTGACCCAATACAAGTCACTCGAGCTGGCGCGGCATATCCGGGACGGCTGGAATATTCTCTCTCCGGAGCTTGGCGAGTTTATTGAAGTGATCCCGCCAATGAAGCGCGTGCACGAGGGCTGGTATCTGGGCACGGCGGATGCGGTGTATCAGAACCTGGAGTCGCTGGAGGCGGAAAAACCGGAACATACGGTCATCGTGAGCGGCGACCACATCTACAAGATGAACTACCGCGAGATGATGGACTGGCACGAGGAGCAGGACGCGGCGGTGACGATCGCGACCATTCAGACGGCGCCGGAAGATGCGCCGCGATTCGGGATCGCGGAGATCGAATCCGACTACCGGATTGTCGGGTTTCAAGAGAAGCCGCCGGCGGGCGAGGCGAAGCCTTCGGTCTTCGCGGCGGACATGGTAAGCGCCTCGATGGGAGTGTACATCTTCAACACGGAGCTGCTGCTGGAGGTGCTGCGTGCGGACGCCGCCGATCCGGGATCAAGTCACGATTTCGGCAAGGACATTCTGCCGAAGCTGGTGAAGCAGGTTCGCGTGGTTGCCTACGATTTCCGCGATCTGAACGATAAAAAGGCCAAGTATTGGCGCGATGTCGGGACGCTGGACTCCTACTACGAGGCGAACCTGGACCTGGTTGCGGTGACACCGGAGTTCAATCTCTACGACTACAATTGGCCGATCCGGACGTTTGTTCCGCAACAGCCGCCGGCGAAGTTCGTCTTCGCGCAGGAAGGGCGGCGGATGGGCGTGGCGATGGATTCGATTGTAAGCGCCGGCTGCATCGTGAGCGGAGGAAGGGTGATCCGCTGCGTGCTGAGCCCCGGTGTGCGGGTGAACAGCTATTGCGAGATTCTGGATTCGATTTTGCTGACGGGGGTGACGGTGGGGCGCTACTGCCGCATCCGGAAGACGATTATTGACGCTGGTGTCGAGATCCCGGACGCGAGCACGATCGGCTACGACAAAGAAGAGGACTTGGCCAACGGTCATCACGTGACCGAGTCAGGCGTTGTAGTAGTGAGCGCGGAATCGGCGCGCGCGGTAGCGAGCGCTGACCGGCTGGTCATGTCAAAATAGAAATACCGTCGAAATTCTTCGGCGCCAACTCAGCAAGGACAACATGGAAATCATCAGGATCACGGGAAGAGAAATACTGGATTCACGCGGCAACCCCACGGTGGAAGCCGATGTTTTGCTCGCCGACGGCAGCATGGGCCGCGCGGCGGTGCCATCGGGCGCATCGACCGGCGAGCACGAAGCATTGGAGCTGCGCGACGGCGACAAGCGGCGTTACTTGGGCAAGGGTGTTCGCAAGGCGGTGGAGAACATCAACCGCAAAATCGCGCCGGCGCTGGCAGGCTACGACGCCACCAGGCAAGTAGAGCTGGACGCAAAGATGCTCGATCTGGACCGTACGCCGACCAAGAGCCGCTTGGGTGCGAACGCGATTCTGGCGGTGTCGATGGCCGCGGCGCGCGCGGCGGCTTCCTCCCAGCAGGCTCCCTTGTACCGCTATCTGGGCGGCGTGAATGCGCGGCTGCTGCCGGTGCCGCTGATGAACATCATCAACGGCGGGGCGCACGCGGACAACTCGGTGGACGTGCAGGAGTTCATGATCGCCCCGCACGGCGCCGAGCGGTTCTCCGATGCCATTCGCATGGGCACCGAGGTTTTCCACGCGCTGAAGGCGGTGCTGAAGGGTAAGAAATACTCGACCGCGGTGGGCGATGAGGGCGGCTTTGCGCCGAACTTGAAATCGAACGAAGAGGCGCTGGATGTGATTATGCAGGCGATCGAACAAGCCGGTTACAAGCCGGGCAAGCAGATCTCGCTCGCCCTCGATTGCGCCTCCAGCGAGTTCTACGACAAGGCGAAGAAGAAGTACGTGTTCAAGAAGTCCGATGGTAGTCAGCGGACAGCCGCCGAACTGGCCGATTTCTGGGCGAAGTGGGCGAGCAAGTATCCGGTTCTTTCGATTGAGGACGGCATGTCGGAAGACGATTGGAACGGGTGGAAGATCCTCACCGATAAACTGGGCGCGAAGGTGCAGCTGGTAGGTGATGACCTGTTCGTGACCAACACGAAGCGGTTGGCTGACGGGATCGCCAAGGGCATCGGGAATTCGATCCTGATCAAGGTGAACCAGATCGGCACGCTGACTGAGACGCTGGAGGCGATGGAGATGGCGGCTCGGGCCGGCTATACCAATATCGCCAGCCACCGAAGCGGCGAGACCGAGGACAGCTTCATCGCGGACCTGGCGGTGGCGACAGGTGCCGGGCAGATCAAGACCGGTTCGGCCTCGCGGACCGATCGCATGGCCAAGTACAACCAGCTGCTGCGGATTGAGGAAGAGTTGGGCGCGAGTGCGAAGTACGCCGGCAGGAGCGCATTCAAGCAATGAAGAAGCTGGTTTTGATTCGGCACGGCGAAAGCGTCTGGAATAAAGAGAACCGGTTCACCGGCTGGACCGACGTGGATCTCTCGGAGAAAGGCATTCAGGAGGCCCGCGAAGGCGGACGGGTGCTGAAGGCGGAAGGGTTCACCTTCGATGTCGCCTACACGTCCGTTTTGAAACGTGCCATCCGGACGCTGTGGCTGGTCTTGGATGAGATGGATCTGATGTGGGTGCCGGTGCACCGCGCCTGGCAGCTGAATGAGCGGCACTATGGCGGCCTGCAAGGGTTGAACAAGTCCGAAACGGCAGCCAAGTTCGGCGAGAATCAGGTGAAGATCTGGCGGCGTAGTTACGATATTCCGCCGCCGGCGCTCGATCGCGCCGATCCGCGCTTTCCGGGGCACGACCGCCGCTACAGCGATCTGAAGCCCGATCAGCTGCCGGTAACCGAATGCCTGAAGGACACGGTGGAACGGTTCCTGCCGCTCTGGCACGGGACGATTGCACCGGCGATTCAGAGCGGCAAGCGGGTGCTGATCGCCGCGCACGGTAACAGCCTACGTGCGCTGGTGAAGTACCTGGACAACATCCCGGAAGAGGAAATCGTGGAACTGAACATTCCCACCGGGATGCCGCTGGTCTACGAGCTGGGCGACCACCTCAAGCCGCTGAAGAACTACTATTTGGGCGATCCCGACAAGGTCAAAGCGGCGATGGACGCTGTGGCTGCCCAGGGGAAGAAGAAGTAGCGGAGAGCAGCCAACATCATTATTTAATGATGCTATATTTATATGCCGCGTCCACTCCCCACGCTCGTACTCTTCTACAAACCGCGCGATTTGCTCCTCGGTCCATCTCTTCCTGGCCATGCTCCGATCTCCGCATGCTGCCAGTTCCCCTTCAAGATGGATTCCTCAGACGCTTACGGAGGATAAGGCGACAGAAACGTGGGGCCCGACTGACCTTGCAGGTGGGTCTCCTGGTTGAAGTACCGGCCCTTCGATTCGGCGTGCATCAAACCGTCAAAGACCGCCGCTGGCACTTCGAGGTATTGATACACGGCCCCAGAGGTGAACTCGACTTCCAGGATCTGTTGTGCCCAGTCATAGCCGACAGAGCGCATGGTTGTGGACTCGACCGCCGTTCCTCGCATCGCTCTCGCATTCTCTCGCAGATTCCCACGCGGATTTCAGACCCTAATTTGGACAGGCCTGATAGTGAACGGACGCGATGCTGATCGCGCCGACGCCGTCCGTCAAATCGCCGCCATTCTCGCGGCTGCCTACCTCCGCCTGCGCTTCCCCAAAACTCTCCAGAAGGAAGTTGACTGTGCCGAGAATTCCCGCCCTCATGTGACTGCTGGTTAACACTATGAAAACAGAGACCAACAGATCAACGGGCCTGCGGGAAGCCATTGAGGCTTTGCGCCACATGACCGTCGGCCAGCTCAAAGACAAGTACCGTGATGTCTTCGGCGAAACGGTGAGCGCGGCATCGCGGGTGCGGAGTTGCTGGACTAAGCGAAGTTCATTTCGCATACCGGGTCAGCCACGCGAGGTCGAAGCGGGCGACCTTCAATACTACGGGGCGGAATCGCGATGCCGCGGGATCGCCGTGCTCATAGAAGCAGTAGATCCGGCCGTCCGGGCCAACCGCCAGATCCGAATATCCGGACCAGCCCGGCTCGATCGACCGGCGCACGGGCCAGGTTTTGCCGCCGTCGCGACTCAGTTGCACGCTGACGTTCTTGCGATCGCGCCGCGCGCCGGGCTCGGCCGGGCCGTCGCTGCGCTCCAGATTGTGTGGGTTCGAGAAGAGGATCCCGTTCGGGTGGCGCGCGAGGCTGCCCATGCAAAGCGGCTCCAGCAGCGCCGGATCGAAGTACGGCTTGGACCACTGGTGAGCACCATCCTTGCTGATGCTGACTATCCGCCTGTTGGCCTTGCCGGAGTTCCTCGCGTTGATCATCACGCGGCCATCGGGTAGTTCCACCGCGATCGGCTCACCGCCGAGTTGCTCGCCGGCGCTCTGCGGAAAGGCGATGTCGCCGGCGCGCCACGTGCGGCCTTGGTCGTCGCTGTAGATTACGGACGAGGAGGTGCCGCCGCCGTGTGCATTCGAGCCTTCACCGAGCGAGAGCCAGACAGGTACGATCAGCCGGCCGCGGCGAGTTTGGATCCCGTGGCCAGGACCGGCCGCGAGCACCTTCCAGTCGATCACTTTGCGAAAGCTCTCAAATGCACCGGTGATCTCGACGGGACGCGACCACGTGAGTCCGTCGTCGCCGGAGCGGATATAGAACGCTCGCATGTACTCGACGCAGTAGACGAGGTGCACAGATCCATCGCGGCTGGCGATGCCGACGGCGTTGTTGTAAGTAATGTCGCCGGGCTCGGCGATCTTCTCACGCACATTCACCGGGTTCTGCGCGAGTTGCACATCGAGCCGCCCGGGGAACGATGTCTTCGACCAGGTGGATCCGCCGTCGGTGCTGCGGCGCACGGCGATGTCGATCGCGCCCCAGTCGCGGAAGGACTTTTTGCGCGCCTCGGCGTAGGCGATCAGAGTGCCTTTGGAAGTGACGACGATGCCGGGGATGCGGTAGGCCGTGTAGCCGTCGTCGCCCGCCTGGAACACGTCGATCTTGTCCATGCCGGGCGTCTGGAGGGCCGCGGCCAGAAGAGTTCGTCTAGAAAGCATATTTGAGAGCCAATTGAATGTTGCGCCCGCCGCTGGCGGATAGAATGCGGCCAAAGTTGGGATTGTTGAGCGCCGTGTTCGGATTGCTCAGCACGGCGTGATTCAGGGCATTGAAGAACTCGGCGCGGAACGTGACGCGATGGCGTTCGTGGATAGCGAGCTGCTTGTGCAGCGACGCGTCGAACGTGAAGGCCGACAAGCCGCGGAGGGCATTCGCGCCGAGGTTGCCGAAGCGGCGTTGGGCGACAGGCGTGTTCACGTCGAAGGCGGTAGGTGTCAGCCAGACCAATCCGGCGCGGTCTTTCACATAGGGATTGGCGCCGGCCACATAGTCCGGGCGCTGACCGGCCACGCGGCCGTTGCCCACGGCGTCGCGTCCCGAGGTGATGTTCATCGGCAGGCCGGAACGGCGCGACAGGATTCCTTGCAGAGTCCAATCACCGAGAAGAGCCTTGGCGAGGCCGGTTCTCGCGAAGCCGGTGATGGGGATCTGCCATGAGTAGACGACGACAAAGCGATGCCGCACGTCACCCGCCTTCGGACCATAGGAGTCGCGTAGATTTAGCGGATCCTGCGTGAAGCCATCTGAGAATGTGATCGATGTGTCAGCGGTGCCGTAGGTCAATGCCTTGCCCCACGTGTAGTAGGCATCGAAGCTCATGCCACGGCGCAGACGTTGATTGGCCGATAGCTGCAGCGAGTGGTAAGCGATGTTCGAGGCGTTTTCGAGCGTCAACACGTCGCCGAGGTCCGGACGCGGACGGCGTCGAAGAGCCGGGTCCACGAGATTCAACGGCCGCGGTCCGATGGCCTTCACGGTACGACTGCCCACGTACGCGGCTTGCAGCGCTAACGACGAGGTAGCCGCGTGCTGGATGGAGAAGTTCCACTGACCGGCGTAGGTGTCGCGCGCGTTGTAGTCGGCCACCTGGCGCGACAGGACGAATCCGGATGGGAGCAATGCGGGATTCGCCGTCACCGAGTTCACGAAACTTTGGGGCAACGGAAACGAGCGGAACTGCGCAGGAACGTCGGCCGGCGCGAAGTTGGCAACAAACGGCAGGCGCGGATCGATGAACGCCATGTCGTAGAGGTAGATGGCCTGCGGCGGCAGATAGCCGATGCCGCCGCCGGCGCGAAAGACCCACTTCTGTTTCCCCGTGGGATCGAAGACGAGCCCGAGGCGCGGACCCCAGTTGTTGCGGTCGGCGCGGAACATCGGCTGCTGCACACCGATGAAGGGTCCAAACGGGTCAGAGCTATTGATGTTGAAGCCGCCGCGGAACGGCGGATAGTATTCGTAGCGGACGCCGTAATTCAGTTGCAGGCGGGCGCTGATGCGCCAATCGTCCTGCACGTAGAAGCCGTAGTTCCGGTTCCGCAGGCCTTTTCCGCCGCCGAAGAGCAGACCGATGCGGACCGAGTTGTCGGCGATCAGATCGTCGAGCGAATTGTAGTTGTGGGTGGATTGGCCATTCTGGTCGCGCACGCTGCGGACTTCGCGAATCTCGAAGCCTGTCTTGATGGAGTGCTTGCCGCGAATCCAGGTAAAGTTGTCAACCAGCGTGTACGTCGTCGTAATGAAGTGAATGTAGGAAGCGAGGGAACTGCTGAGTCCGACGCCGGCGACGGAGATCCACGCCGGAACCTTTTCGCGGCCCGGCTCATTGCGGAAGAGGTCGACGCGGTTCACGCCGAGGCGGAGTTCGTTAAAGCGGTTGGGCGCGATGGACCAGTTGTCCTGGATGACCGCGTTGTGGAAGCGATTGGGAAAGATGCGCGGAAGCGTGGGCTGGAGATTCGGAATCAGGTAGTCCTGATTGTTGTGGCTGTATCGCGTGGACAGCCGGTGTTTGCCGAGTTCGACATCGCCGCGGCCGAGGAGCGTGTGTTCGTCGTTACTGCGGCGGTCATTGCGGCGGTGGAAGCCGATCAGTGGATTCGTGGTCGGCTCAAACGTGTTGGGCAGCGTGGACTCGAGCAGGTTGCGGATCTCCGGTTTGAGCCGGGCAAGCAACGCCGGCGTCGGCACATTGCCCGTGATCTGCGCCGCGCGCTTGACCTGCGCGCCTTCGTAGTTAACGAAGAAGAAGGCGCGATTGCGACGGATGGGTCCGCCAAGATTGCCGCCGAATTGATTCCAGCGCAGGTCCGGCCGTACCAGTCCGCTGCGATTATTGAAGAAGCTGTTGGCATCCAGCTTGTCGTTGCGGAAAAACTCGAACAGCGTGCCGTGGAGATCGTTCGTGCCGCTCTTGGTGGTGACGTTCAGCACTCCGCCCGCCGACCGTCCATACTCGGCCGAGAAAGCGCTGCCGGTGGCTTTGAATTCCTCGATGGCCTCGACGCTCACGGTGTTTACCAGCGCTCCGCCACCGCCGGCTGAAGAGTCGCTCGCGGTGCCGTTGACTTCTCCAAAGCTCATGTCCACGCCATCGAGCAACAGGTTGTTGGCCAAGGCGGACGAGCCATGGAACTCAATTCCGCCGCGGCCGCCGGCGGCGCTCGAGGGGCTAGACACGACGCCTGCCTGCAGACTCACCAACTGCTGGAAGTTGCGCCCGTTGAGCGGAAGCGCTTCCACTTTGCCGCGCTCGATCACGACACCCATCTCGGTGGAGGTGGCGTTCACCAGCGGCGCTTGCGCGGTGACTTCGACACTCTCGCTCACCTGGCCGATTTTCAGCGCCAGGTCGAGTTTGGGCCGCGTACCGGAGTTGAGCGTGAACTCCTCGCTGGCCGCGCGCTGGAACCCGGCCATCTCGGCCTCCACGCGGTAGCGGCCCGCGGGTAGGAGCGGGAACTCATAGTAGCCGGCAGTATTGGTGGCCGTCGTCTCGGCGGCGTTGGTGCCGAGGTTTCTTGCGGTGACTCTCACGTTGGCCACCGGAGAGCCGGACGGATCCGCAATATTACCGACGAGAGAGCCTCCGCCGATCTGCGCCTGGGCAATCAGGCACGTCCATAGGAGACCAGGATGTAACCAGCGCGATAAACCATGCATGACCCAATTCCTTCTCCGACCCAGACTAAGACCAGCTGGCGAGCATGTCAATCCCATTTCCGGAATCATAGCGGAATGCCGAAGCGCTTCTCCCAGTCCGGCCGCCAAGGGACCACGCCGCAGCGCTTCTCCCACTCCGCATAGGCCGTTTTCAATCGCGCCGCGATCTCCGGTTTCTGGGCCGCCAGGTTGCGTTGCTCGGTGCGATCCGCGTCGATGTGATACAGCTCCCAAGCACGCTGAAACCCGGCTACGAGCTTCCAGGGTCCTTGGCGCACAGCGCGATTGCCCTCGTGCTCCCAGAAGAGGGTTCGCTCCGGCGGGCGCTTTCCCTGTCGCAGCAGTGGAACGAGGCTGCGGCCTTCCAGCGCACGCTTTCCGGGTGGATACCGGACGCCAGCCAGGTCCAGGAACGTCGGCAGGATGTCGATGATGTGGCCTTACTCCCGCGTCAGGCGGCCACGGCCCACGCCAGGGCCGGCCACGATCAACGGCGTGGAGATGCCGCCCTCGTGTGTCCAATGCTTATAGTTACGAAACGGCGTGTTGGAGACGCTGGCCCAGGGCAATTCGTAAGTTGAGCCATCGGGCTTCGTCTCGGCGCAGCCGCCATTGTCGGATAGAAATACGACGATGGTGTTGTCCTCGTCCGCTTCCCCCAGCACTCGGCCCACTCCGTCGTCGAGGCGTTCCACCATGGCGGCGTAGGTGGCCATGCGCAGGTCCCAGTCATCTTGGGCCGCGGCAGACTCCCAATCTGGCGCCTCTGGCGGCCGGGGGCTCAGCGGCCAACGTTTATCGACCAAGCCGAGACCGATCATGCGGCTGTGGCGTTCGCGACGAATGACATCCCATCCCGCTCGATAGCGCCCACGGTGACGTGCCACTTCGGCCGCGCGGGCCTGCAAGGGGAAATGCGGGGCGGTGTAGGCGAGATAGAGGAAGTAGGGCTCCGGTTTGCCGCGATGAGCGCGGAGCATCGCGACGGCTTCCTCGGTGAAGGCGTCGGTGAGGTAGTAGTCTTTGCCTCCAGCAGCGGCCGGCTGATCGTTGCGAACGAGATTGCGAGGCTTGAAGTAGTCCGAGGTGCCCCCCAAGGTCGTAAACGACTGATCGAAGCCGCGATCGCAGGGCCATTGTCCACGGTCATTGCCCACGTGCCATTTGCCCGACATGTAGGTGGCGTATCCGGCCGAGTGTAGAGCCTCCGCGATGGTGACGCAGTCGCGATTCAGGTAGCCCTGGTACGCGGGCATTCCCATGTCACGGCCCATGTGGCCCATGCCGGCCTGATGCGGATAGAGCCCCGTCAACAGGGACGCACGCGTGGGACAGCAGCGAGCCGCATTGTAGAACTGGGTGAAACGGACCCCCTTGCGCGCGAGGCGATCGAGGTTGGGCGTTGGGATCTCGGAGCCGTAGCAGCCGAGATCGGAGAAGCCGAGGTCGTCGGCCATGATGAGAATGATGTTCGGCCGGGCAGCGGAACGGCGGGGGGCGGCGAGACCGGATAAGAGCTGACGGCGTGTCATGAGGCGGGGTCCAGGTGGGCGGGCCGGATCAGCAGCACGCAGAGAATGGAGAGGAGTGCGGCGCTCGAGAAGATTC
>VFZE01000089.1 GCA_016871315.1 Acidimicrobiia bacterium
AGATGGACGAGATCGGCAAGGAGGAGACCGCGCTTCAGGCTCAAATCGATGAACTGCGCGGCAAGCTCGGACACGCCGACACCATCGGCGACACCGTCGGCTCCGCGCAAGCGCTACTCGGGGAACTTCGGAAGCGTTTGGACGAGCCGCTCTCGTGGGAATTAAAACGGCAGTTGATCGAAGTGCTCGTCGCGGGGATTCGCGTAGAGACTGTCGAGGAATTCGGCGTCAAACAAAGCAAGACGACAGTCTCATATCGCTTCTGCCAGCCCGATCAGCCGATGCCCGTCGTGCTGCCGCAGTGCTATGGTGCCGGTGCAGCGGTGCGGATTCCGACGGAGTTGAAGACGATCGGTGATCACATTCGACGACGACGGTTGGAGCAAAAGCTCTTGCAGCGGGAAGCTGCCGGACTAATCGGCGTGTCGGAAGGCTCGATATTTGCGTGGGAGGCGAACACCGCAGCGCCGGAGCTTCGATACATGCCGGCGATCATCGGCTTCATCGGCTACAACCCGATTCCCGAGCCGACGACACCGAGTGAACGCCTGGTGTGGCAACGGACTTCGCAGGGGCTGTCGCAAAAATAAGCGGCACGCACGATGGGGATAGACCCGTCCACACTTGCGCGGTATGAGCGAGGCGAACGGGTACCGCCGCAAACGGATCTCGGGCCTGCTCTTTGATCCGGTCGCGCGCATTCCAAGTATCGGACGCGCTCGCGTAGTCGCTGTTCGCTGAATTGGGATCGGTCTACTTCGGCCACGATGGACTAGCAAATCGGAAGATGCCCGTCCACGGACAGGTCGTCTGGGTTCGTCATGAATTCAGCGATTTCGGTGAGAATTGCCTTAATCTCGACAGGCGACGAACACTCATCAATCCACTGCTCGACTACAATCGGGGCACAGCCTGCTGGATAAAGTACTTCGGCTCCGCGTGCTTCCGGATCGATTCGCCCGATGAAGCAAGGCGCTTCGGTGCGAATCACGTATTGCGCTTCTGGTTCCGTAGCGATCAAATACTTTGGTATCGCCATGTAGTCTAGCGTAGCGCGGCTTTCAGCTATTCCACGCGGTCCTTCGCGCGCGCGTCAGCGACGGTCTGCCACTGCATGTTCGACGGGCGCCGCTGTCTGCCAAGCTGCCCGAAGACCCCGGCCCGCCGTATGCCGGCGAGTCTCGACTGGCGGCGTCAAATGCAGCGGGTTTTCAGCCGGGAGCGGCGGCCACGGGCACGATCGTGACCATCTCGGGCGAGCGCTTGAGGACGGAGCCCGACGCCTTGAACTCTGGCCTCACTCTGATCGACTCCAGCGGTGCGGGTCGCACACCGGTCGTGCTGTATGCATCATCCGGCCAGGTGAACATCGTGGTTCCTGAGGGTGCTGCGTCCGGACCGGCAACGCTGGTGGCAGAGCGCGACGACGGATCTCTGGCCTATGGGCGGCTGCAGATCCAGTCGGTTGCGCCCGGCATCTTCACTGCGGCTGCAGGGGGATCAGGGCTTCCAGCGGCGATTGTACGACTGGAGCAGCTGGACGGGACCATTTCCACTGCGTCTGTTGCTGCGTGCGATGCAGACGGCATCTGTCGGCCCGCGCCGATCGATCTGGGGCCGCCCGGCAGCCTCGCTGTGCTTGAGTTGTACGGAACGGGTGTTCGCGGACGCTCTTCGCTGGAGGCTGTCACGTGTACCATCGGAGGTGAAAGCGTGCCCGTGACGTTGGCGGGACCAGGCAAAGACACTCCTGGCCTCGATCATGTCCACTTGGCGCTTCCGCGCAGCCTGGCCGGTCGTGGTCTGGTGACGATCCGCCTGTCGGTCGACGGAGTACAGGCCAACGAAACCCAGGTGGCGATTCGCTAGGCGCACAACCCGCTGGATGGGAGATGGCCTCAACTACAAAGCTCACGGCCGGCTCAGGCGAAGATAGCCGCGCGGCAGAATAGCCCCATTCCGACTGCGCCCTCCGGTAGATACCCAAGGTGGCCACTGAATCGCTTCCTGGACACTCCGTGGTTGTTGTGTTTGCAGCGAGATAGAGCCGTCCAAGTAACGTTGCCAACCCCGGGCAGCGGCCTGCATAATCGAATTGCATTCAACGCAACCCCATGCAGACCCCAATCGACCGCCGCTACCTGCTGGCCGGAAGCCTCGGCTTGGCCGCCCATCAACTCGTTCCCGCCGCCGCAGCGGCGCCCTATTCCGGCGTAGTGACGCGCACTTCGGGCACAAGGGTGAAGTTGGGCCTGAACGCCTACTCCTTTGACAAGCCGCTGCGCGAGAACCGCGTGACGCTGGAGCAGTTGGTCGACTTCTGTGCCAAGAACTCCATCGATGCACTGGACGCGACCGGCTACTACTTCGCCGGCTACCCGAAGGCGCCTTCCGACGAGACGATCTACCGCCTCAAGCGGAAAGCCTATGTGAACGGCGTGGCCATCAGCTTCACCGCGGTGAAGAACGACTTTACACTGCCCGACCGGGCCGCCCGGCGCAAAGAGGTGCAGCACGTCAAGGATTGGATCGTGGTGGCCAGCAAGTTGGGCGCGCCGATGATCCGGGTGTTTACAGGACCGGATCAGGTCCCCGGCTATCGCTACGAACAGGTTGTGGAGTGGATGATTCCGGACTTCCAGGAGTGCGCGGCGTTCGGCCGCGACCACGGGGTCGTGGTCGCCCTGCAGAATCACGAGGACTTCGTCCGGACCGCGGATCAGGTGATTGGAATCATTAAGGCGGTCGGTTCGGAGTGGTTTGGCTCGATTCTGGACGTGGGCAGCCTGCGGCGCTACGACGTCTACGAAGAGATCCAAAAACTGTTGCCTTACGCTGTTTCCTGGCTCATCAAAGAGAATGTCTGGTACGGGGAGCGGGCCGTGCCGACGGATCTGCACCGGGTGAAGGAGATCATCGTCAAGGGTGGTTACCGGGGCTATCTGCCCATGCTGACTCTGGGCGAGGGCGACCCGGCGCAGAAAGTGTTGAAGCTGGCAGCGGGGCTCCGCAAGGAATTTGGCCTGTAAGGGCGGAGACCAGTCATGTTGAATAGGACGCTCACTGCCCTGGTGGCATTCGTGGGGCTGCCGGTGATGCTGGCGGCGACAGAATTCGGGCCGTATCACGGGGTATTCCTGGCGGACGGGCTGGGACTGAAGAAGAGTTTTGGCGCGCCCAATCCTCCCGTGCACGGGTCGGCCCGCTGGTCGATGTCATGCTGGGTGCGTAGTGATGGGCCGATGCCAGCGCGCACCTTGCTGGCGGGCTTCGGCGAGCCGGAAGGCGGGGTTCGCACCCAGAGGTTTCTTGGGCTGTCTGGAGGCCGGCTGACGTTCTGGGGCGGGGTAGAGGTGACGGGTCGTG
Organism: Acidimicrobiia bacterium; assembly: GCA_016871315.1. Taxonomy (GTDB): domain Bacteria; phylum Acidobacteriota; class Terriglobia; order Bryobacterales; family Bryobacteraceae; genus VFZE01. The sequence goes on from VFZE01000089.1 coordinate 3,367, forward strand.
GTCCAGCGCTCGCCGCGGACCGCTGGCATCACGTGGCAGCGACCTACGATGGGGTCACGCTGCGGCTCTTCTCGGATGGCGCCGAAGTCCATTCCGGAGTATTCAATCTGAACGATGCAGTGCCGCTCATTCAACTGGCGCCATCGCCGGTGACGCCTGGGGCGCACTTCGGCGGCCGGTTGGCGCAGTTCAAAGTGTGGGACAAAACTCTGACCGCCGATGAGGTGATGGTGGCGGCCAAGCCAGCGGCTGGCATGGAGGATCTGCCCTACGAGGTGGCGACACGGCCGTGGCCGGTTCAGTTGAAAGCGCATGCGGGACTGCCCGCACCTCAGGATCCAGTTACGCTGCCGCGCGCGGCGGCGTCTCCCTCGGTTCCGGTGGCCAAAAAGCTCGTGGAACAACCGGTCCTCGTTCCGCGAGCCCCCAACCTCTGGGCGATCCGGGGCGGCTGGCAATTGGCTGAGGCGCCCGCAGTCAAAGACGAAGGCGCAACGCTCTCCAAGTCCGGCTACATCGCAAAGGCCTGGTGGCCGGCTACGGTGCCAGGTACGGTCTTGACCACGCTGATCGACCGGGGAGTGTACCCCGATCCGGACATCGGCCTCAACAACATGGCGATTCCGGAGCGGCTGGCGCGGCAGGACTACTGGTACCGCGTGGAGTTTACCCCGCCGGCGCAAGTGGCCGGAAAGCGCCTCAACCTGATCTTCGAGGGCATCAATTACGCGGCCGAAGTGTGGATGAACGGCCGGGCGCTGGGAAACATTCGCGGCGCTTTCGTCCGCGGCGATTTCGATGTCACGGACCACATCACGCCGGGCCGCGCGAACGCAGTGGCTGTGCGCATTTCGCCCCCGCCCCATCCGGGTATTCCGCACGAGCAGTCCATCGTGGCCGGGCCGGGACCCAATGGCGGAATCCAACTGATCGACGGGCCCACTTTCTTCTCCACGGAGGGATGGGACTGGTTACCGGGGATCAGAGACCGGAACTCCGGCTTGTGGCAGGACGTGACACTGCGCGCAACCGGTGTGGTGAGGATCGGCGACCCGCACGTTCTGACGACGCTTCCTAAGCCGGACAACAGTCAGGCGCGCGTCACCCTCAAGGTGCCGCTGCGGAACAGCACGCGAGCTTTCGTGGAAGGGACGCTCACCGCGGCCTTTGAAGGAGTCCGGATCGAAAAGCGAGTTCGCCTTGAGCCGGGCGAAACGGTGCTGACGCTAGCACCGGAGGAGTTCAAGGAACTGCTGGTGAACCAGCCTCGGCTGTGGTGGCCGAATGGTTACGGCAAACCGGAGTTGTACCATTTGGAGCTCAGCTTCCGAACGGCGGCCGGGGATTCCGATCAGTCGCGACTACGTTTCGGCATCCGCGAGATCCGCTATGAGCTGACGCTGCTTGATGCCACGGGCCGCCTGAAGCGGATCGAGTATGCGCCGGCGGCCACGCCTGGAGTTGCGGTGGTGGACGTGCGGCATGAAGGAATGCTCGAGAGTTCGGAGAGCTGGGTGGCTTCGCTGAAACGCGGGGCGGAACTCTCGTCGGCGATCCGGCCGCTGGAGGAGCGCGCGGCTTCTCCGATGATGGTCGTCCGCGTGAACGGAGTGCGGATCGCACTCAAAGGAGGCAACTGGGGCATCAGCGACTCACGAAAGCGTGTATCGCGAGAACGCCTGGAGCCTTACATCCGGCTGACGCGCGACGCCAACTTCACGATCATCCGGAACTGGTGCGGCCAAAGCATGGAGGAGGTGCTGTTCGAGCTCTGCGACGAATACGGCATCCTGGTCTGGAACGACTTCTGGGGTTCGACGCAAGACCACAGCCTGGAGGCGGGTGATCTGCAACTGTTCCGGGAGAACGCTCGGGATACGCTACTGCGGTTCCGCCACCACCCCTCGATCGTGCTCTGGTGCGGCGAAAACGAGGGAGTGCCGTCTCCGGCGCGCAACGAGGCGCTGGAGGCGCTGGTGCGTGAATTCGACGGGACGCGCTACTATTCGCCCAACTCGCGCCGCGTGAACCTGCAGGCGAGCGGTCCGTGGCGCCATGGCGAGCCGGTCGAGTTCTTCACTGACCGCGGGAAGGGCTTCTCGACGGAGTTGGGCCTTCCTTCCGCCCCCACTCTGGACACGCTCGAGGCGATGTTGCCGAAGGCAGACCAGTGGCCGCCAAACGATACGTGGGCTTATCACGACTGGCACAGCGACGCCAACGGCGACATCAAGCCGTTCATGGCTTCCATGACCGAGCAGTTCGGGGCTCCCACGAACCTCAAAGACTTTGATCGGAAGGCCCAACTGATGAACTACGCCAACCACCGGGCGATGTTCGAGGGCTTCAACGCGCATTTGTGGCGGCCGAACACGGGCCGGTTCATGTGGATGAGCCATCCCGCTTGGCCCAGCCTGAACTGGCAGATGTACAGTTCGGACTACGATACGCACGGCGCCTACTACGGCATCAAGAAGGCTTGCGAGCCCATCCACGTGCAGTTAAATCTGCCCGGACTGCGTGTTGCGGTAATCAACAACACGGCCGAGGCGCGGCGCGGTCTGCGGGTGCGGTTCCGCGTGGTGGCGATGGACGGGCGCATTCTCGCGGACCGCAGCGAGACCCTGGACGCGCCGGCGAACACCGCGACGGAGGGTCCGGCGCTGACGGGACTGACGGATGAGACTGTGTTCGTGCGACTCGACCTTTCCGACAACGCCGGACAACCACTCTCCAACAACTTTTATTGGCAGGCGCCGACCCTGCAGGCGGTGCGTGCGCTGAACGGCCTTGCCACCGTCCGTCTGGAAGCCCGAGCCACCGAGCGGACCGAAGGCAGCGTCCGCCGCGTCACCGTGACTCTCGCCAACCGCACCGAGCGGCCGGCGTTGATGGTCCACCTCTCCCTGCGCCGCTCCAATGGCGAACGAGTGCTGCCGGCCTATGCGGACGACAACTATGTTTCGCTGCTCCCCGGCGAAGAGCGGCGTATCAGTTTTGAATGCGCAGTTTCGAATGAGCCTGTGCAGTTGAAGATCGAAGGCTGGAATTCAGAGCCCATGACGGTGGCGCCCCAGCGGTAGGGCGCCCCTCAGCGGTCAGACTTCCTTCGGCACGACGTACGGCGCGCGGTACTGCCTGGTGAGCAGGCCATTGGCCGCCTCGTCGCCTGGAAAACGCATGGACTTGGGATCGAAGGCCAGCTTGCGGCCAGTCCGGTAGCTGATGTTGGCGATGTGAGCGAGGGCGGCGGAGAGCGCGCCCACTTCGATGCCGGCGTGCAGATGCGCGGGATTTCGGGACCGTACGGCCTCGAGGAAGTTCACCACGTGCGGAAGACTGGAGTCGTTTCCAGTCTCGTTGACAATCCTCTCGCGGCTCTCGCCTTTGTAGGCGCGGAATCCGTCACCCTGCAGACTGGCCCAGCCTTCGCTGCCGAAGAAGAGATTGCCGATGATGTTGCCGTCCTTGTCGGGACGGAGGTCGCCCTCGGGTCCCGTGAGCAGACCGCGCGCCTCAAACACAAGCTTTGAATCGCCGTAGTCGAACTCGGCCCACTGGGTGTTTGGCGTTTCGCGATCATCCTTGTAGCCGTAGATGCCGCCCGTGGAGTGGACTCCGACGGGTGCCTCTTCTTTTTGGAGCGCCCATCGGGCCATGTCGATCTCGTGCGGCCCCATGTTGCCTATGTCGCCGTTGCCGGTATCCCAGAACCAGTGCCAGTTGTACTTGAACCTCAGCGGATTGAAGGGCCGCATCGGGGCGGGGCCCAGGAAGCGGTCCCAGTCCACGCCGGGGGGAACGGGCCCGTCAGCTGCGTGCCCGATGCTCAGGCGCCGCTTGAAGCAGATCGCCTTGGCGAGATAGATACGGCCAATGAGACCCTGTTGAAGCATGCCGATGGCGCGGCGCTTGTGGACCATGCTTCGGCTGTGCGAGCCCACCTGCACGATGCGCTTGTAACGCCGCGCGGCTGCCTCCATCTGGATTCCTTCATAGACATTGTGCGAGGCAGGCTTCTCGATATACACGTCTTTGCCGGCCTGGCAGGCCCAGATGGTGGCCAAGGCATGCCAGTGGTTGGGCAGCGGCATGGAGACGGCGTCCACGCGTTTGTCGGCGAAGACCTCTCGCATGTCTCGATAGCCGCGTGGCTCCTGCGCTCCGGCGGCGCGCACGCGGGCGGCGCCTCGCTCGAGTGCGGCCTGGTCGACGTCGCAGAGAGCGGCGATATCGCAGTTGGGAGCGGCGGCGTACAGATCCATATGATCGCGGCCGCGACCCCCGAGGCCGACGATCGCCATCTGGACGCGATCGGAGGCGCCCAGGACGCGGGTGGCCTGCAGGGCCGTCAGGGCCCGCCCCGCCGAAAACGCAAAGCTTCTCCGGCTGAGAGGTGTCATTGGCATGGGGAGGTCTCCATTTCTTGGGCGCCGGGCGCCACAAGTTCAATTATGCGTCCGGCAGGGCAAGCAAAGAAGGTTAGGTTAGCTGAAGCGGCGGGCTGTAAAATATTGAAGCAGATAGCTTTCCATAGCACGTGATCGACGTTTCGGTCACTACCGGCGGCCTTTCTGCCCCAGGACGGTGCGGCGGGCGGTTGCGCCTGCTTCCACAAAGTGGACAGACGGCCTGCCGCAGGCTCAGGAGAAGCAAGCAAGCCCAGGTGGCGACGAGTAGGTAGCCACCGAGTCGTCTTTGGTCAGGAAGAAAAGTGTTTGTTTTCTTGGCGTTCCGGGAAGTCAACCAAACGCTCCTAACATTGTTCCGGCCACTACGGGGCCCTAAGATTACTCAGAAGCCATCCCCTGGAGGGCATTTGGGTCTTTCGATATGGTCAGGTCTCGGTCGGCTCTTCCCATCGTGTCAGGCGAAGAACCCGTTACCGAAGCGATTGGAGTCTGTATTCGTGTACCTCGGGCAAACCGCAGCCATGATGCTCCCTTCGGCCTCGCTCTTTGAGGCCGCCACGCGGGCTGCCCACCCAAAGACCATTAGCGACGAGGCCAAGCCGGACGTCGGCCGGGTGATCCGAACCAAGGCGAGCGGAAACCTCGCCGTGCCGAGACTGACCCGAGTTTTCAACACCGTCAGATCCCCTGACGGCGATCATTCAACATTCGCGTCAGCCCTTGATTTCCATCCAGCGGATCAACGGGCTAGATCATTCGAGTTGCAGGAGTCAAAATGAAATCTATTCTTCGTCTGATCGGTTTTGCCGTTCTCGCAGTGGCCCCGATCTTCGCTCAAGCCGTGAACGGAACCCTTGTCGGCACGGTCACCGATTCGGCGGGCGGCGTTGTTCCTAACGCCAAGGTCACCCTGACTGCCGTCGAGACCGGCATCGCCCAAGCGAATCAGACCAACCAAAGTGGCAACTACGCTTTCCCCAACCTCAAGCCCGGCGTGTACAAGGTGGAAATCGAAGTCACCGGCTTCCGCAAGAGCATTCGCGACCAAATCGATGTGCTGGTGAATTCCACCGCGCGCGCAGACATGGTCTTGCAACCGGGCCAGGTCACCGAGTCGATCAACGTCACCGCCGAGGCTGCTGTATTGCAGACAGACCGTTCAGATACGGGCCGGAAGATCGAAACCCGAACGCTCTCCGACATGCCGCTCGCCTACAACCGGAACTTCCAGAGCCTGATCAACCTCGTTCCCGGCGCCATCCGCTCCTGGCGTCCGCACTCGGAGTTCTTCAACGTACAAGACGCCCTCTCCACCCGCGTCAATGGCCAGAGCCGCCTCTCGAACAACGTCCAACTGGAAGGCATCGACAACAACCACCGTACCGGCGCGCTGACCGCCATGATCCCGGCGATCGAAGCCCTCCAAACCGTGGACGTCACCACCTCCAACTACGAAGCGGAACTTGGCCGCGCGGGCGGTGCCGTCACCAACGTCACCTTCAAGTCCGGCGGCAACGACCTCCACGGCAGTGTTTACGCGTTCAACCGCGTCAGCCGCCTCGCCGCGCGTCCGTTCTTCGCCACTTCCAGGCCCGTCACCACGGTCAACAACTTCGGGTTCACCCTGGGGGGGGCCGTAATCAAGAACCGCCTCTTCTACTTCGTCGATTACCAGGGGATCCGCGACCGCCGCGGCGACTTCCATCTTGGAACCATTCCCACCGCCGGTTTCCGCACCGGCGATCTCAACTGGTCCCGCGGCACCGACATCTACGATCCCAACACCGGCGCCTCCGACGGCACCGGCCGCACGCCTTTCCCGAACCGTGTCATCCCGAGCACGCGGATCGGCCCGGCCGCCACCCGGTTGCTCGCCCTCATCCCGGCGCCCACCACCACCGGCGAGTTGCAGAATTTCTCCACCTCCACGGTTCGCAAGAAGGACGCCGACGGCGGCGACGCCAAGGTTGACTATCAGATCTCCACGAAGGACCGCGTCAGCGTTCGTTACTCCCGCCAGGACTTTACCATCGAGGACCCGCCGCTCTACGGCGCCCGCGGCGGCGGCTTCCGCGACTTCGCCGGTATCGGCGTGCAGAAGGCCATCAACGGCACGCTGAACTACACCCGCGTTTGGACGCCTACCCTCATCTCGGAGCTCCGCACGGGCGTGATGTACTACCGCAACACAGCTCAAAACGCCGATATCGGCCTTAGAACTTCCGATGAGGTCGGCATCCCCGGCGTCAACGTCAGCGACTTCACCGGAGGCGTCTCGAATATCGTGGTCAATGGTTTCTCGAACCCTGTTTTGGGCTATTCTCCCAGCCTCCCCTGGGACCGCGGCGAAACCAACCTCGTCTTCGTGCTAAACAACACCAAGGTGATCGGAAACCACACCATCAAGTTCGGTTTCGACTACCGCCGCAACCGCGACGAACTGCTCCAAAACCAGACCTTCAGCCCCCGGGGCCGATTCAACTTCCGCGAAGGCACTACAGCCCTTGCCGTCCGCAACGCCGCCGGCCAGCTCGCCAACGGCAGCCCGCAGAGCTTTTCCAACTCCTTTGCGAGCTTTCTCCTCGATCTTCCCAACGAAATGGGCCGGGACCTTCCGCTCATCTTCCCCACGTTTCTGCAGCGTCCGCTCTTCAGCTACGTCCAGGACAAATGGCAGGTCACCCAGAAGCTCACCGTCGACATGGGGCTCCGCCACGAGTTGTGGCCTCCCCCCGTGCCCCGCGTCGCTGGCGGTTTCTCGAACTTCAATCCCTTTACCAACTCCCTGGAAGTCGCCGGCATCGGAAACGTGCCCATGAACCTGGGGCGTAAGAACTACAAGACGAGCTTCGCGCCTCGCTTCGGCATCGCGTACCGCTGGAACGAGAAGACCGTCTTCCGCGGCGGCTACGGCATCAGCTGGGTGCCGCTGCCTGACAACGGCTATGCGTTCAACTTCCCGGTGCGTGAGAACAACAGTTTCCAGGCGGCCAGCGCATTCGTTGCCGCGGGATCCATGCGCCAGGGATTCCCGCCCTTCCGGCCTTTCCCGATTCCTGCCACCGGTATCATCAATCCCGCGCCGGCTTCGGTCTTCAACTACGTCCGCCCCGACGTGCGCGAGGCTTACGTTCAAAGCTGGAACATCGCCTTGCAGCGTCAGTTGCCACAACAACTCGCGCTCGAAGTCGCCTACGTCGGCAATAAAGGCACGGGCATTACGGGCAACCTCAACATGAATCCCGGACTGCAGATCGGAGCAGGTGCCGCCGGCCAGCCGTTCAACATCCTATTCGGCCGCCGCGACGCGATCAACAACATCTTCTTCGGCACCAATTCGAACTACCACGCCCTGCAGTCCAAACTCGACCGCCGTTTCTCGAATGGCTTTGCTTTGACTACCGCGTACACCTACGCCAAAGCGATCGACAGCATCGGCGCCGACAACGGCGGGCTTCGCTATTTCATCAATCCTTCACGCAGCCGCGGCCGAGCCGATGGCGAAATCCGCCACGCCCTCGTGCAGAGCTACATCTACGAGCTGCCTTTCGGAAAAGGCAAGAAATACCTCACTTCCGGCCCCCTGTCGCATCTCGCCGGCGGCTGGCAAGTGAATGGCATTCTGACCCTTCAAACCGGCGCTCCCTTCAACTTCAGCGTCCCCGGCGGCATCGTCAACGCTCCCGGCAATGCGAATGATCCCAACCTGATCGGAACCTACACCACCCCCAAGGGGATCGGCACACATACGACCTGGTTCGATCCGGCCGCTTTCGCGCAGCCCGCCCCCGGAACGTTCGGTGCTATCGGCCGCAACACGTTCTCCGGCCCCGGCCTCGGGAACCTCGATTTCTCGGTCTTCAAGACGTTCCGAATCCGCGAACGCTTCGGCGTCGAGTTCCGCGCCGAGAGCTTCAACTTCACCAACACCCCGAAGTTCACCAACCCGAATACTGACATCACCAGTCCCAATTTCGGTAGGGTGGTCAGCGCGCAGGGTGCGCCGAATGGCCCGCGCGAAATCCAGCTCGGATTGAAGGTCACATTCTGATCCCGATTCGTTGGTCGACCCCAGCCCGGCGCGACGGCTGACACCGTGCGGGTCAGTCCTTGCGGCGCTGGATCGGCCGGCAGGCGGCGAGTTCCACGCTATCCCCGTGCTGATTCAGTTCGCTCACACGGAGGATCATCTCAAGATCCGGGAGCGGTGCGCGCTCGGACAGGGCTAGTCGCCGCATCACCAGCGCCAGCGAGTCAGAGCGCAGCAGGAACTCACCGGCTAGCTCGGTGGCCGACGTGGATTGTCCGGCGATCAGCAACACACGCCCATTCCGCGCGTGGTTCTCGACCAGCGAAACCTGCGCGTGGGTGACCATTCTGCCTGTCCGGGTATCCCGCTGCACTTCGTAGGCGGCGGGCTCGCCCGCTTGTGGAACGCGGTTGCGGATCACCGCCCATTGCCCCGGCGCTGCATCTTCGAACTGAAAGCTGGAACGTGAGCTGTCGTAAAGTTCAGCCCATGGATTGGCATGGGAACTGCCCAGAATAACGAAATTCCCGCTGCGCAGATCCCGGGCGTTCACCTGCCTGGCGTGACGAACGGAGACCGCGCGGCCTTGGCTGCGCAGCTTGTCAGCGATGCGAGCCGCATTCTGCAGATTGCCCAGGTTCGTGAGTTGACGGGTGGAGAGGCTCGTCCAGAACTGGCCGAGTCCTTTCTTTGTGACCACTTCCGGGGCGCTCAGGTACTGAAGGTTCTCGTATTCGGCCAACGTGAAACGCCGGCCGAGCAATACCTCGATCAGTAGCAGCCCGTCGTCACCAACCACGACCTGAACGGGGCCTGGTTGCTGAGACAGCGCCGACGAAATGAAATTCGGGGCCGTCTCCGTCTGCCCTTGACGCCCGGCGAAGAACCACCAGCCCAGGCATGCTGCCTGGGTAACCACGGCCAAAAGCGCTACCGCGCGCCATCCGAAGCCGGCCGGTCTTGCGGAAGGCGCTGGAGCCGGAGTCTCCGCCACGGGTCCCTCTCGGGCGGGAGCAAACGACGCGGCCGCCACGGCGGCTGCAGGCTCCTGCGAGGCCGTTTCGTTGGCTGGTTGTGTGAAATGGAATTCGGGCAAGTAGGAGCCCGACGGCAATTCTATGCGGATAGCGCTGGCGACGCCCGCTTTCCCGTAATGCTGCAGCAGTCGCTTGCGGACATCGCTGGCGGTGACCCGCACTACGGCATCCTCAGCCGTATCGTAATCGGCAGGCTTGTCAAAGAGCGTGATGCCCAAGCTGCGTTCGCGCAAATCCTCAAATTCGCCTCGTAGCGCGCTTTCGACGACATGGCGCAAAAAGACCTGGCTGCGCTGACTCCCCTTGAACGCCGCCCCGGTCGCGATCTCCGCCAAGTGTTTGCGGATTTCGTCGGAGTGCTTTGCCGCCTGGCTCAACTTCGAGATGGATGAAGCGTACGTGGCGCTGTCGATTCGGCCTGACATGAAGATCGGCTTTGCGTAGGACCAACTCTACGCCAATCTACCACGGGTGTCCCGGTTTTCCAAATCTGCCATAGTCCCATAGTCATTGTCGTGATTCTGGCGCGCTGTCTATTCGCACCTTCTTCAAGGAGACAGGGGCTGGCGGCTCGAAGTCGCTGAAGAACAGCCGGAAACATGCAATTTGGCCCCGCAAGGCGTCGGACACTTCCTTTGTGCTCCACTACCGCCTTCCGTTGTCGAGGGCCTGATTCACGGGGTTTCTGCGGATGCTTGCGGGACTCACCGGAATTGGCCTGGGACGACCGCGAAGATTCGCAAGGGTCCGCAAACTTCAACGGACTTCGCCCGCCACGCGCTGTGTTGGAACAACGAAACTTTGTCGGAGTCATCTTGCGGCACCTCCAACCAACGAGGACGCGATCCACTTGGCCGTATAGTCGGCATGTCGTACATGTGCTTTGTCCGGATTGTTCCTGGATCACGCGCCACTCGGAAACAATCGTCTCAGCCCAGCATCCCGCGCCGTTTTCATCGGAAGGAGCGGCCTCTGGCCGTTCAGCAACGGTTTAGCTCGGTTCAGTTAATGTCTGCACGGACACCCGTGCAGATAACTGTTGGTTGATCGAGTCACGGTTCAGATCGGATTCGAAACGGCGAATCACCTCAGCCAGATCGGGTTTAGCGCGAGTCTGTGTATGATCGGCAGTACCCGG
>VFZE01000090.1 GCA_016871315.1 Acidimicrobiia bacterium
CGACCGTGTTGGCAACATCGTCGTCCTCAAAGGCGGCATGGGCCGCAAACAGCGGCTCGAGGTCAACGAGCGACTGGCCGCGATTCCGGAGTCGGAGCCGAGACTAATTCTCGCAACTGGCAGCTACATCGGCGAGGGATTCGATGACGCTCGCCTCGACACGCTTTTCCTCGCGATGCCGATTTCATGGAAGGGAACCCTCCAGCAGTACGTTGGCCGCCTTCATCGGCTTCACGACGGCAAGAAGGTCGTCGAGGTGTACGACTACGTTGATGCGGATGTCGTGATGCTGGCGCGCATGTACGGACGCCGCCTCAAGGGCTACGCCGATATGGGGTACAAAATTCTCGCGGAAGCGCAGCGGAGGCTGGATCTATGAAGTTCCGAGTTCTAAAGCGCTCCGCCACCCGGAACGCCGAAATCACAAGCGGGTCAATAGATTCGAAGCACTTCTTCAAGTTGATTTCCCAGTCGCGTGTGCGCCCAGTGTGCGAACTGCGCCAAACTCGCACACACTCCGCACACCAACCTGAAAACGCCCTCCGATGGAGGGCGTCTGAATCGCTGCAACTTATTGATTTTATTGGTGCGGATGAGAGGACTTGAACCTCCACTCCCTTGCGAGAACTAGAACCTGAATCTAGCGCGTCTGCCAATTCCGCCACATCCGCATATCGGGCAGACTTCTATGATCCCAACCTTACCGGGGTCGTGTCAACTTTTGCCCCAGCCGAAGAGTTTCTTGCGCGGCGGGGCGGGCGCGGGAACGGCGCCGTTGTTGGCGCGCAGGTCCGCGATGAGATCCGCGACGCGGTCGGCCAGTTCGTCGCGTGTTTCGCGATACGCTTCGTCGGTGCGGCCATATGGATCGGCGACGGCCCAGACACGTTCCTTCTCGCGCATGTTGCGCGGCAGGAAGGTCCCGCTCATGTTGATCACCAGATCGAACTCCGCGTTGCGAAACACCTCGACGCACTTTGGAAATTGGCCGTCGACCGGCACTTCCTTTTCGAGCATCACCTTGCGCGTTTGCGCGGGCACGGCGTCGAGCGGCATCAGGCCCGCGCTCTGCACCTCCATCACGTCCGCGCCGAAGTGTCTTGCGAAGCCTTCCGCCATTTGGCTGCGGCAGGCGTTGCCGATGCACACGAACAATACACGGGCCTTCTTCATTGCGCGGCCACCTTGTCGAGAAAATATTTGTGCACGAGATTGTCGCTCGACAGCTCCGGGTGGAACGTCGCCACCAGATGACGGCCTTGCTCGACCAGCACCGGATCGCCGTTGTAACTCGCGATGACCTTCACGCCGGCGCCCGCGCGGCGGATGATCGGCGCGCGGATGAACACGGCTTCCATCGCGCCGAGATTCTCGCCTTCGATCGAAGTCACGCGCGAATCGAGTTGCCGTCCGTAGGCATTTCGCTCGACGGCGATGTCGACCAATCCGAGCGAATTTTGTTTCGGATTGGAAACCTCTCGCGCGAGTAGGATCGCGCCGGCGCAGGTGCCGAACACCGGTTTCGCATTTCCGAAAGCCCGTAGCGGCTCGAAGAGATTTTCGCGATCGAGCAACTTCAGCATGGTCGTGCTTTCGCCGCCCGGGATGATCAATCCGTCGACCGCTTGCAACTCTTCGGCCGTGCGCACTTCGCACGCTTCACCGCCCGCGCGCGCAATCGCGCGGGCGTGCGCTTCATAGCCGCCTTGCAGCGCTAGTACACCGATCACTACCAGCCCCGATTCGCCATCAACTCTTCTTCGGGGAGTTTCGATGTATCGAGGCCGCGCATCGGTTCGCTGACACCGACTTCATCGCAGGCTTCGAGCACCTTGGCCGGGTTCTTCCAATACGTCGTCGCTTTGACGATCGCCTTCGCGAAACGTTCGGGGTCGTTGGACTTGAAGATACCGGAGCCGACGAAAACGGTCTCGGCGCCCATGGCCATCATCAGCGCCGCGTCGGCGGGGGTGGCGACGCCGCCGGCCGAAAAATTCGGCACGGGAAGTTTGCCGTTTTGGGCGACGTATTCGACAAGCTCGATCGGCGCCTGATGGCGCTTGGCTTCGGCGTAGAGTTCGTCGTGCGAGAGAACGGTGAGCTGTTTCATCTCACGTTGAATGGTGCGCATGTGGCGGACGGCTTCGACGATGTTGCCTGAACCGGCTTCGCCTTTGGTGCGGATCATGGCGGCGCCTTCGCTGATGCGGCGGAGCGCTTCGCCGAGATTTTTCGCGCCGCAGACGAACGGAACGCGGAAGCCGCGTTTGTCGATGTGGTTGTCTTCGTCGGCGGGGGTGAGGACTTCGCTCTCGTCGATGTAGTCGACCTTCAACGCTTCGAGCACGTGCGCTTCCATGAAGTGGCCGATGCGGGCCTTGGCCATGACGGGGATCGACACCGAGTCCATGATGCCGCGCATCATGCGGATGGGCGACATGCGGGCGACGCCGCCTTCCTTGCGGATATCGGAGGGCACGCGTTCGAGGGCCATGACGGCGCAGGCGCCGGCGCGTTCGGCGATTTGGGCCTGTTCGGGATTGGTGACGTCCATGATGACGCCGCCCTTGAGCATTTCGGCGAGGCCGATCTTGAGTCTGAATTCGTCGTTGAGAATCATAATGAGTGCCTTCGGTTAAACCATTGCGGTTTCGTTGATGTTGGACTTGCGGAAGTGGGTGTCGGCGTAGCCTTTGAAAATTTCGCCGAGGATTTTTACGCCGGCGTCGATGCGTTGCGGCGTGAGACCGGCAAAGCTCAGACGCAGCGCGTTGGGCGCGGGCGTTTCTACGGCGAACAGCGAGCCGGGGAGATAGTGCACGCCTTTCGCGTTGGCGTCGCGAAGGGCGTGGGCGGTATCGGCGCCTTCGGGGAGTTCGACCCAGAGGCTCATGCCGCCTTTGGGCGAAGTCCAGAAGCTGCCTTTCGGCAGATAGTTGGCGCAGGCGTCGAGCACGGCCTTCAACCGCTTTGCGCCGTGCTGCACCATCTTGAGGCGGTGGGCTTGGAGCCGGCCGGAGTCGGCGAATTGGAAGAGCACGGCTTGGGAGAGTTGATCGGAGTGGAGGTCGCACCAGTGGCGGATGCGGGTGAGTTCGGCGATGGCGGGTTTCGGCCCGATGATCCAGCCGACGCGCAGGCCGGGGAACGAGATTTTCGAAAAACTTCCGATGAGCAGAGTCTGCTCGCGGGCCAAGCTGCGCACGGTTGGGATGGGCTCGCCGGTGTAGCGCAGGCCGGAGTAGATGTCGTTTTCGACGATGAGGGTTCCGGTTTTGCGGGTGATGCCGACCAGGTTCTCGCGGGCGGTGATCGACATTGTGCCGCCGGTTGGATTTTGGAACGACGGCGTGACGACGACAAGGGTGGGGCGCTCGCGCTGGAGGATGTGATAGCTGGCGCCGGAATCGATGCCTGAGCCGTCGGTTGGAAGCGCGATCAACCGGTTGCGGCCGCGGCCGAAGACGTTGCGGACGCCGGGAAAGACGGGATCTTCGATGGCGATGTGGGCGGGGGCGTCGCTTGAGACGAACCGCTCGATGAGATCCATGGCTTGCTGGCAGCCGCTGGTGATCAGAATGTCGTCGCCTTTGGCGGCGTGGCCGCGGACGACGGCGTCGGCGAAGATGATTTCGCGGAGCGCGGGGAGACCTTGGGGCGAGCCGAGTTGAAGGACTTGGGAAGCGCCGGCGTCATCGGCGAGCACCTTGTTCACGGCTTCGCGGAACTCTTCGAGGGGGAAGAGGTCTTCGCTGGGGCGGGAGGAGTCGAAGCGGTAGGCGATTTTCGACGCGGGCATGGGGAGCATAGGCGCGGCGCTGGAGGAAGCGATGTTCTCCCAGACGCGGCGGGGTTGCTCGGAGACGGGGACCGGGGTTGAGTTGGTGGTGACAAAACTGCCGCGGCCGACGCGGCCGTTGATGAGGCCTTCCGATTCGAGAAGTTGGTAGGCCGAGATGACGATCATGCGGCCGACGCCGCAGGTCTTGGAGAGCTCGCGGGTGGTGGGCAACTGTTCGCCGGGCTGGATGCGGCCGGTGGAGATCTGGTTGCGGATCCAGTTGCCAATCTGGCGATAGACCGGGATGTTGGAGGTGGCATCGAACGGCGGCGGCGCCAAATCGAATGGCATGACACACAGGGTACCAAATTGGATGGTTGGTTTGGAATATTGGTTTATTGGTACATTGGTCTCCCGGAAATCGCTGATTTTCTCAACGTCTTTTACTAGACAGACTAGGAGAGAGTACCCATTTTTCTCCTAGTCCTTCAAGGAGAAAGGGGTTCGTCCGACAGATCGAACTGTTCACCCGCGGCGTGGGGCGGAGCCGCATCGGCGGCGAACCGGCGGTATGATCCGTTTGTGAGAGCAACTGTGGTTCTCGGAAATCTCACATTGAGGTATGATCCGCCTGGATTCAGGGGCTTTGGGATGTTTGAAAGAGCGGCTTCGGACGTCACTCGCCCCACGCCGTCGGATGACAAGGCCTCTTGCGTCGTTTCACGAACGCGGACCCGGTGGCCGTTCATAGGAGCCGCACAGGAGTACAGAGCCGTGCGGACGGAATCGCGCCGAAGATGCCTTTAGGCGGCGCGGCGCTCGTAACGATGATGGAGTCCGTCGACTTCCGGGATAGTAATAACGCGCCCCGTGTCCGCCGATTGGATCGGGCGAGGCTCCGGAGAGTCCTTCTCCAATCCCAGGTGGGTCCGGCTTTGATGATAGTAGTCCACGAAACTTTGCAGGTGCTAGGACAAACTCCGTTCGCCGAACACGATCACGTGGTCCAAGCACTCGCGGCGAATGGTGCCGATGACCCGTTCGACATAAGCCCGTTGCCAGGGGGAACGCGGTGTCGCCAGCACCTGGTTGATCCCCATTGATCTGATCCACGACTTCTTTCCCGAAGATCCGGTCGCGATCTCGGAGCAAATAACGGGGCGCGGTATCCCAGGGAAAGGCTTCCCGGAGTTGCTGAGCGGTCCACTCTGCGGTGGGATGAGCGGTCACGGCAAAGTGAAGAATCCGGCGGCGGTCGTGTGCCAGCACCAGAAACACGTACAGCACCTGGAATCGGATCGTCGGCACCGTAAAGAAGTCGGCCGAATTTCACGAGCGAACCCGGCACTCTCTACCCCCGACGTGTATCTACTGACGCGGCAGGCTCTGCTTCCTCGTTCATGAAGCCCGGCTCCTGCTGGCTTCCGAAGCGCTCAAACCCAAAAACTGGCTGCGAGCCGCCAGGTATCACTGGCGTCCGGCTAAGGACTCATAGCGGTGGACTCGGCTGGTCGTGTGGCGGTGAGGGTGGGATTCGAACGCTGGGCGCTCCTTTGGAATCTGTAAGTTACTGATTCTACGAGTGCAGGAAACGCACAGAACGCAAGAAACGCTCGCTTCATCACGATCCTATTACGATCGAGGCGCAGCTGACCCCCCTCCCCGGAAGCGTCGGTGCTGCCTACCAACTGAGAGCTTTGCCGCGCTCAACGATACTCGACCTCCCCGTCAACTGCAGAGCCCGGGCTGAACGATTACCAGCGATACCCGCCGGCCGCCACTGGAGCCGGAACGAGCTTCGCACCTTGCCGGTGGAGCACCACACCCTCAGGCGGATTCGCGTCATACGAGGCCGAGTCAATGGTTTCCTTCGTCGCCGGTTCGTACATCGCGGGGGCATCGCCTTCGCGGTTGTTCCACACGCAGGCGTCCTCGCCGGTGAAGGAGTGCCAGTCCGCACCGGCCCTGTCCTCCGCATGCAGGACCGACAGGTCCCGCCGTTGCCCTGAATGGACACGCAGAACCTCACCGGGCTTTAGCGAACAATCCGGCAAGTTGACGACGAGCTGATACTCCGGCTTGCCGCCCGAGGCCGGATAAGCCAGATGGTACAAGCTGACGCCGCTGGTAACCGGCGTGCGTTCGGGCGCCTAACAAGGCTGGCAGCGGCAAGCGCGGCGCAGAGGCCTTTGCACTTGCGGAGTTATGCTTGACGTAACGGATAATTTGGACTATGATCAAGAATGATCGTCGGCTATCGGGACAAGCGGACCAGAGACTTCGCTGCCGGGAAACGGGTCAAGGCGTTCTTTGGCATTGAACGCTCCGCCCGCCTGAAGCTCGACCGTTTGGAGGCAGCCATGACGCTCAAGGACTTGGCTTCCTTGCCTGGTAACCGTTTTGAGGCATTGGCCGGAGACCGCAAGGGCCAATACAGCATCCGCATCAACGATCAGTGGCGGATTTGCTTTGCGTGGCCCGACAAGTCTCCGGGGCCTGTGAACGTGGAGATTGTTGATTATCACTAGGGAGAACTGGCAATGGCATTGACCGCAATCCACCCAGGGGAGCACCTCGCCGAAGAACTGGAGGCCCTCAACATGAGCGCCGCTGCGCTGGCGCGTCAGCTCAAGGTGCCGACCAACCGCATCACGGAAATCATTAACGGGCAGCGGGCCGTCACCGGCGACACGGCTTTGCGCCTTGCCCACTTCTTCGGCACCAGCGCGGAGTTCTGGCTCAATCTCCAGAGCCTCTACGAGCTGCGCCTAGCCGAAAAAAAAGCCGGGAAGTCCATCAAGGCTCTCCCGACCCTAAAGGAACACGAGCACACTCACGTGTAGGCGCGCCACCAGAGGATTGTGACGGTATACCACGCCAAATATTTCGCACACGAACTGACGAAACGCTGCGCTTCTGACAGCGTGGAGAAGCTCGCGGCTGTTCTCTCCGACGCGCAGGTCGATCTAAATCCGCACCAGATCGAGGCGGCGCTGTTCGCCTTCCGCTCGCCTCTTTCGAAGGGCGCCATCCTTGCCGACGAGGTCGGACTCGGCAAGACAATCGAAGCCGGAATCGTCGGCATCCTGCGTGCCGTCGACCTCGACAACGACTTTCTCGATGTGGCGGTCGAAAGCCACGCCGTCCATGTCCTTGGGCTAGGGGACACAATGGATGACGTAATCGGCCCAATGGTGAACAAGAGGGTAAAAGTTATTGCCGGGCGGGAGGCAAAGGGATCACTTCGTTTGCGGGACATCGAATTAGATGAGTAGACCCTTCTCGGCATCCTCGAGGAACTGCTTCTTGGCTTCCGAGATCAAGGTCGGCTCAGCCTTCCGCTCCTCCGGGGGCGGGTTCCGGGACCCGCGGGCTTCGGCCTCCATCACTCGCTGCTGGGCGCGCTGCCAGCTGGTCATGCGCAGCCCTTCTCGAATGAAGTCGGGGCCGCACTTGCCCTCCACGTGGATGGGACATTTGCACTTGCGATAGCTGCGGTCGAGCCGTGGCCGACCGGCCGTGCACTTCTTCGTGTGAAGCCGGAACAGGGTCAGCATGCCCCAGATTGTACACGAAATCCTTGCGATCCTATTACGATCGTGGACATCCAACACCGTAATGTATTGATTATAAGCTTGTTAGGATGGCGGTGGGGATGGGATTCGAACCCTGGGTATAGGTTTAAGCCCGTACGACGGTTTAGCAATGTGACTCACGGTTTCCCGGCCTGTCCTGCCTTGTATCGGTATGTGCTGTCCTGTTAGCATAGTATCAGCGAACGGTTCGAGCATGAAGCGGGCATTGCTGCGGGGATTCTGTTTCCTACTTGCGTTGGCGGCACACAGCGCGCCGCCGCCGGAGATCCGGGGCGTCTGGGTGGACCGGACGCCGCTGGCGACCCGCGAGTCCATCGCGAAAATGCTCGACGATCTCAAGAATGCCAACTGCAACGCGGTTTTCGTCAATGTCTGGTCGCGCGGCTACCCCTTGTGGCGGAGCGCGGTCTTCCAGCAGCACACGGGAGTGTTCACGGATCCGGTCTACTTGGGCCGCGACGTGCTCGCCGAAGTGATCGAAGAGGCGCGGCCCCGCGGTCTGGCCGTCATTCCGTGGGTCGAATACGGATTTGTGATCGGTTACACCGGGGGCAAGGCGCCGCTGGTGGAAGCGCAACCGGGCTGGCTGGCCCGCCGCAAGGACGGCTCGGTGGAGTTTTCGTGGGCAGGCACAACCAGGAGTTACTGGATCGCCCATGCCCATCCGGAGGGGCAGCGTTTCCTGCTCGACCTGATGCGTGAACTGGCCGCGAACTACGATGTCCCGGCGATCCAATTCGACCGGGCGCGGTATCCGGAGCTCGACTGCGGCTACGACGACGCCACCAAGGCTCTGTATGCCGCCGAGCACGACGGCGCGCCGCCGCCGGATGACGAGCGCAACGCGGAATGGATGCGCTGGCGCGCCCTCAAGCTGAATGCGTTTGTTGAGCGGATCGGCCGGGTCATCAAGTCCGCCAACTGGCGCATCCTGTCCACGAGCGCCCCCATCGTCTACAGCTTCTCCTATGTGAACTTCCTTCAGGAGTATCCGGCGTGGATAAAAGCCGGCTCATTGGACTTCGTTTCGCCACAGGTCTATCGAAGCGACATGGCAGGCTTTACTGCCGAGTTGGACCGGCAACTCGCGGCGGTGGGTGGCGACGGCACGCGGTTTGCGCCGGGCATTGACGTGACCAACGGCGGAACGGAGGTTCTGATCCGCTCGATCGAAATCTGCCGCGAGAGGAAGCTGCCGGGGGTCGTGATCTGGTACTACGGCGGTCTGGTGCAGAAAGACTCCTGGGACCGTTTGAAGACAACGGTCTTCCAGGAACCGGCCTCGCTTCCCTGGAAGTGACGACCGGCGCCGGCCGCCGCGCCATGTCTGGCCGCCACGGGTGTTCGACACCCATCGCTGGCCGTTTGCGATAAGCTGATCTGGACTGTGCCTCTCGCAATCCCGTAGGCGGCAGAATCTGCGCCGGCGGAAACTGATCGCGGCTCGAAGACACGTGGCAAGCCGGCTTCGAGACTGCGGCGGTCTGTTTTGCGCCGTTTCTGGCGGCCCAGATTTGCCGCTGGCGAGCGCACGGCGGCTGGATTCTCAAGCAGGACCAGGTCGAGGCGCACTTGTCCCCGAGAGGGGCTCGGGTGGAGCCCTACGAAATTCAGGCTGCGCGCCGTTCGTAGCGGTGATGGAGACCGCCGATTTGCGGGATGGAAACAGCCCCGGCAAGTCCTTAACGTTCTCGCGTAGCGTCTTCCCGGTCACGGTCTTGCAGTCGCCGTTGAGCAGCCCTTCCGCGAGCAGGAGTTTGACCACCGCCGGCACCCCGCCACGCGATGCCGCGCTCGCTGTCGAGCCCCTCCAAGTACCCGATCAGGGGCATGCGGAAGTACACTCCCGGCGCAATCGACGGGCGGCCCATCACCGGCCGGTAGTACTTCTGGCACAGATGCTCGACGCGCCGGTCAAACCCAGCTTCGGCCAGCACTTGGTTGAGCTTGCTGCAGAACTGCTAAACTCAGCATGCAATCAAGGAGGAATCCTAAGTGCGTCAACTGTCGTCGATCCTATTCATGGCCGTTCTGATATCCGGCCTGCTGCATCCTCCCGTCGCCAGGGCTCAGGCCCCCAGCGGCGAAATCGCCGGCACGGTTACGGATACTTCTGACGCCGTGATGGTAGGCGTTGAGATCACCGTGGTGAACCGCAGCACGGGCGTCAGCCGTGCAGCCCGAACCAACGAAGTGGGATTTTACAGTTTCCCCGCGCTCCCGGCGGGCAGCTACGAAGTGACTGCGGCGCAAACCGGTTTTCGCCGGGCCAGTTTCAGCAACGTCACTGTAACTGCGCTTTCCGCCATCAAACTCGACGTTGTCATGCAGATTGGCGAAGTGGCGGACGTGGTCACGGTTTCGAGCGAGGTGCCGCTGGTGGAGACGCGCAGTTCCGTACAGGGCGTGCTGGTAGATGACCGCAGAATGCGCGACCTTCCCCTCAACGGCCGCAATGCCGTCGACCTGGTGCTGCTTGCGCCTGGCATCAACAACGCAAACACCACGATTGAGTCCAGCTTCTCGCAGCAGCGGCTCGCGATTAACGGCGGCCGCCAGACCGGGGTAAATTTCCTGCTGGACGGGGGGCAGCAGAACTTCTTCCATCGCGGATCCGGGTTGCTGCTGCCGCCGCCGGATGCGCTCCAGGAATTCAAGCTGGCCACGGTGGGCACGCCCGCGGAATATGGCCGTGGCGCCGCCACTCTGAGTGCCGTGACACGCTCAGGAGGGAATGAGTTCCACGGCAGCGCCTGGGAGTTCCTGCGCAATGATGCGCTCGATGCGCGCAGTTTCTTCGCCGCGGACGTGCCCAAGCTGAGATTCAACCAGTTTGGCGCGACCTTCGGCGGGCCTGTCCTGATTCCCAAGCTGTACAACGGCCGCGGGAAGAACTTCTTCTTCGTGACCTACCAAGGCCTTCGAATCAGGCGGGATAGAGTGAGTTCCGGTGCCAATCCTCTGACAGAGGCGGAACGGGCAGGGAATTTTGCCGCTGCGCCGCAAGCGATTATCGACCCCCTCACTGGACAGCCTTTTCCGGGCCGGCAGATTCCGGCTGCGCGCATTGATCCCGTTGCCGCCCGCGTCGTCCAGAGCTATGTCCCCCTCCCCAACCGCCCAACGGGCCAGTTCGTGAGCCAGATGAGCGAGGCCAACGATGGTGATCAGTTTCTCGGCCGCTGGGACTCCGTGCTCAGCGAGAAGAACCGGTTGAATGTAAGGTACTTCCGTGACCGGTCCGTCGGGACGGATCCGTTCCCCAACGGCAGCACGCTTCCGGATTACAGCCCAGTCGGCAACGGGCAGCAGCTCAATACGATCACGGTGGAGGACAACCACTCCTTCACCCCGAACGTGCTTCTGACCACTCGCGTGAACTACACCCGCTTTGACTACAACGAAGCCAATACCGTCCGGACCACATTGGACCAGTTGGGCGCCACCAACTTCGTGCACGCAGGCGGTCCGGTGACACTGCCGCGATTGCAGGTGAGTGGGCGGTTTCTCCTCAGCCCCGGGCGGGACCGGCGGCGCTTGTCGGAGAACATGGACTTCTCTCAGAACCTCACGTGGATCAAGGGGTCGCACCAGTTCAAGTTCGGGGCCGACATCCAGCGGAACCGCTTCATGTATCGCGACAATCAAAGTTCGGGCGGACAGTTCACCTTCGATGGCACGGCCACCCGCGTGCCGGCGGCCGATTTCCTGCTGGGCAGTGTGGTGCGCCTGCAGCAGGCGTCGCCGCTGGATACGGACCAGCGGTACTTCCCGTGGAGCGTGTTCGCACAGGATACATGGCGCGTAAACCGCCGGCTGACCCTGAACTACGGCGTCCGGATGGAAGCCTATCCCGCGTGGAGGGAGCGCTTCGGCCAGGCCACGGCATTCGTTCCGGGCGCCCGGTCGAGCCGGTTCCCAACTGCTCCGGACGGTGTGGTGTTCCAGGGTGACAGCGCGTTTCCGCTGGTGGACCGGTTGTGGAACCCGGCTCCGCGGCTGGGAATTGCCTGGGATGTCTTCGGCAATGGCAAGACCTCTGTGCGCACCAGTTGGGGCATGTTCATCGAGCCGCTCACCGCCGAGATGACCGGAGGGGTGCAATCGCCGCAGCCCTTCGCGCTGGTGGTGGATGTCAACAACCGGCGGCTTTCATCGCCCTACGCCGGACAGCAGATTCCGTACCCCTATGAGGTAAACCCGGCGAATGCTACATTTCAGTCCCCCGTGGTGTTGCCCAAATCGTTCGCCCAGGGCGTCCGCAATCCCTACACGATGAATTACAGCTTCGGGATCCAACAGCAGATGGGCGGGAACTGGGTTCTCGACGTTTCCTACGTGGGCAACGCCGGCCGGCATCTCGCCAACCTGCGCCAGGCGAATCCGGCAGTGTTCCGGCCGGGCGCCACGACGGGGAACACGAATGCGAGGCGCATCTATGCGCCAGCCATCGGCAGCATTGGAGAGCTGTCGACCGGCACGAACACGCGTTACGATTCCCTGCAGGTTGCGGTACTGCGCCGCTTCGCGCGCGGATTCACGGTGAACGCCAACTATACCTGGTCAAAAGCCATTGACGAAGTCACCTCGGGAGACTCATTCGCTCAGATTTCCCAGCAGTCTCCGCAGGACCCCTTCAACCGCCGGGCGGACCGGGCGTTGAATGGCAATCACGCGAGCCATCGCTGGGCCGGTTCTTATCTTTACCAGCTTCCCATTCGGATTCCCAACAACTTCCTCCAGGCAGTAATTGGGGGTTGGGAGCTGGGAGGGCTCGTAACGGTACAGACCGGAAACCCCGTCGCGATACTATCGGGGGCCGACAACTCGCGAACGGGTGTCGGGTTCGACCGGCCGAACGTCGTTGGGAATCCGGTATTGTCCGCAAATCGCCCGCGCGCCGAACGGATCGACCGCTTCTTTGACACCACCGCGTTCGTGGCCAACCCCGTTGGCACGCTCGGCAACTCCGGACGGAACCCGATTCTTGGGACCGGGTCCTTCGTCTGGAATACCTCGCTGCTGAAGAACATCGAGATTTACGAGAAACATCGATTGCAGTTCCGCTGGGAGATGTTCAACGCAACCAATACGCCAGTGTTTTCGAACCCAGTGGGAACGCTCAATTCGCCCGCATTTGGACGAATTCAAGGGGCCGGCCCCGGCCGGATTCAGCAGGCGTCGCTGAAGTACGAGTTTTAGAGGAGAGCCTTGTCAAATGAAAGCGACTACAGCCACGCGCCGCGAGGCGCTCGCAACCATGCTTGCCGCCGGGCTGGCCCCGGCCATTGCCCGTGGAGGCCAGCGCGCGCCGGGAGACAAACCGAATCTGCTCTTTCTTTGGACCGACCAGCAGCGGGCCGACACGTTTGGAGCCTACGGAAACCACACCTATCGAACCCCTGTAATGAACCAGTTGGCGGAGTCGTCCATCGTGTTCGACAGGGCTTATGTGGCGCAGCCGGTTTGTACGCCCAGCCGCAGTACGGTCATGACCGGACTGTGGCCGCACACCAGCGGTTGCGTGAACAACAACCGGCCACTCCCGAAAGAGTGCAAGACGGTGCCGGAATTGCTCGCCGACTCTTCTTACCGTACAGGGTATTTCGGTAAGTGGCATCTGGGCGATGAGGTCTTTGCCCAACACGGCTTCGAGGAATGGCAGGCGATTGAGGATAACTACCAGCGCTTCTTCTCCAAGGGCAGGAACCCGGAGGCGCGTAGCCAATACCACCAGTTCCTGTCCAGTCTCGGTTACAAGCCGGACGAGGAGAACTACTTCTCGCGGGAAATGGCGTCCCGCTTGCCCGCCAAGCACTCGAAGCCGGCGTTTCTGGCCGAGAAGTCGTCTGAGTTCATCATGGCGAACCGGAATCAGCCGTGGATGCTGTACGTCAACTTCCTGGAACCGCACACGCCGTTCTCCAGCGCATATAACGACTTGCACTCCGAAGAGGAGGCCCCGATTCCGGCCAACTGGCCGGGAATTGATGCGGAGCGTGATCCTGACTGGGCCGCGAAGCGGCGCGCCAAGCAGGGCAAGGGTGGTGAGTTTGGCACCTTCGATGTGCGCGACAGAGCCAAGGTGCAGCGGGCGAATCGAAACTATGCGGGGTTGTGCTCGTTGGTGGACCAGGCGCTCGGCCGCATCCTTTGGTCCCTGGAAGCGTCAGGACAAGCCGACAACACGATCGTGGTGTTCACAAGCGACCACGGTGAGATGCTGGGGGCGCATTCGCTCTACGGCAAGCAGGTGATGTATGAAGAGAGCGTGCGGGTTCCTTTGTTGCTGCGGGTTCCTTTCCGCAGGCAGCGCCAGATGCGGGTAGCGCAGCCGGTCAGTCACATCGACCTGGCTC
>VFZE01000091.1 GCA_016871315.1 Acidimicrobiia bacterium
TCTGCGTTCTGCATGCGTATCTGCATCCGGCCGCGGAACGCCTCGCCCTCTCACATTTTCAGGATCATCTTGTGTTGGAATCAATCCCGGTTTCAGGATCATCTTGTATTGGAAAATTCTGGGGTGGCACATGTTGGCCAAGTGGCGTATAATGAGTAGCCAGGGGGCTGAATCTGCGCGCTGTTGCTATTGCCGACGCTCTGGGCGGGTCCAAAGTGCTGGGCATGGTCATCCGCAAACCCGATGATCTGGCACGCTTGGTTCGCAAAGGCCTGCCGGCAAACTCCTTGACTTGCCTCGCGGGAAAGTTGCAAATACCTAGTAGCACACTATCCAGCAAGCTTGGCATTCCGCAGCGGACGCTCTCCCGGCGTCTCAGCCGGCGTTCCCTTCTCACTGCGGCCGAATCAGACCGCACCGTTCGCATGGCCAGAGTCTATGCCAATGCCGTCGAGATGATCGGCGATGAAGAAAAGGCCACGGCCTGGCTTCACACTCCCAACCGTGCCCTCGGCGGAGAAAGACCTCTTGATCACCTGGACACCGATGTCGGCGCGCTGATGATCAACGACATTCTTGGCCGCATTGCTTACGGCGTCTACAGTTGATGCGCTTCTGGCGCCATCCGCCGCCATCCGCGGGGAATGGAACATCCTACTGAACCCGGGCCACTCTGATTTCCCCAAAATCGTGTTCCACCCGCCGGAGCGATTTGAGTTCGACGTGCGGATGTTTCGCTAGACTCATTGCTCTGTGCCGCGCCGCCACAACAGGTGAAACAACCTCTCCCAGCCGTTGAGTCGCCGCAGTCTCGTCAAGCTACTACCCGGAACTTCTGCTCCTTGAAGTGGGGTGTCGAAGCAAAACGCCGAGTCAACGCCGCACTCCCGCATCGTTTATGCGTGAGAAGGAGCTGGTCTCCTAATGCCGAGGTTCACCGGTAGAACTCCGCCAGATGCCTGTCGTGATCGTTGCTCACATCGGAGCTGCCAGAACCGTATCGGCCAACCACCGAAATCGCGCGCTCGACCTGCATTTCCCTGTCGGGAAGGCCTCGCTGAGAAATCACTTTTTTGATCCCTTCACGCATAACCGCCCCTACCTCACCACCACCCGCCCTAGCCCCGCATTCCCCCCCGAATCATACGCCCGGATCACCACTAACGCCTCCCCTCCAGGCGCCGCATCCAGCCGCAGCACAAAGCTTTCCGTTGCCGAATCGATGATCCCGTCCTCCGGGGCCACCGGCCGCCAAGGACCCGCGTTCACCGAGTACTCGCACGACTTCAGCGGCGACGCTGCATCCACCACCTCAAACCGTACCTCCACCGCCCCGCCCGCACGCGACGGCGCGCCCACCTTCACCACCGGTGGCGTACGGTCAATCAAGATCGGCGCGCTCACCAGCTCCGCCCGCCGCGCTGACGCGGCCGGATTCATCGCCGCATCCGACGCCGTCACCCGGAAATAGTAGCGCCCGTCGGCCAGCGACTCCGCATCAATCGTGTGCGCCGGCTCTGCCAGATGCTCCTTCAGAAGTTTCCACTCCTGCTCCTGCTCGCCACGGAAATGCAACGTGTACTCCAGCCGGTCGCCGTCAGCATCCTCGGCCTGCCAGCTGATGAGAATCTGCTCGTTCGCCGCCCGGGACAGCGGTTGTGACGGCGTCCCCGCTGCCGACGACGCCCCGGTCTCTCCCGTCTCGGTCACCGTGATGGAATACGCGCCGGCCGGAGCGGCAGCATTACCTGTAGCCGTCTTCGGCGCCGCGATCTGCGTGCTCACCTGCACCAGCTTCACCACCGGCGAGCTGTTCTGCGGCAAGTACGCCACCCGCACCGATCCCACCGACGCGCCTCCCGCCACCTCCGCCTTCCATTGAATGAACCGCGCATTCGGACTCGTGATCGCGCTGCCCGCCCCATCGGTGAGTGGCGCCGACCACTCGCTCCAGGTCTTGTCCGGCCGCGCCGTGTTCCCCGTCCGCGTGCGCAGCGCAACCGTGCAGCCCGCACAACTCACCTGTTGCCAGCTCAAACGTCCCCACCGCGCCACCGCGGTTGCATCGTGAACCGGCGACTCGAACTCGCCCTTCTCGCCCGCGCTCTGCCCCAGCCGAAACAGTTTCCCTTCATTCCCGGTAGCTACGAAAACATCGTTGCCGTTGCCGATCAGCCGCAATGCTTCCGACTCCCGCGTTTCGCTCACCAACGTCACCCTGCGCGTTGACTCATCCAGCCGGTAGATGCGCCCCTGCCCGTCGGTCGAAAACAGCAACCCGCCCTGCGACAGCGCGATGTCATAGGCATTCTCTTCTTTCGAACTCCACAGCGTCTCCACGCCATTGTCCGCGCTGATTCTGTAGATCGCCGATTTCTCCACGCCCGGATACTCCACCAGCGGCGCGCCCGCCAACGCCGGAGCCGCTTGCGCCGCCGCAGCCTGCGGTTTCGGCTTGATCTCCACCCCGCCCTGCGCCTCATCCACAACGGTCACCGATGTCGCCGTTGAGGAAACCGTCGTCGTTGATATCGTCGCCGCCGCGCCGGAAACATCCGCGCCCTGCTGCCGCACCAGTGACCCGCCCATCGCCACCACGTAGACAGCCCCGTTCGCCCCCGGAACAATCGCCCGGATCTCCGGCAAGTCCGCATCGTGCAGCACAAACGCCCGGTCCTTCGCCGACACACGGTACACGATCCCGTTCGGCTCGGTCCCCGCTAGCAACTCTTTCCGCGTGTCCAGCGCCAGGCTCGTCACGTGCGATTGCCCGGTCTCATAGTAAAGTTCGCCGGCGCCGGGCCCCGTCACGCGGTAGATCTTGCCCTCGTTCCCCGTGCCCACATACAAGGCGCCATCCGCGGCCACCGCCAACGACCAGACATAAACCGCCTGCGGATCGAAGTACTCCGACACCCGCCCGTTCTCCAGCCGGTACACTTTCCCGTTCGGCGCACTCGCGAAATAGACCACGCCCCGCGCGTCCGCCGTCACCGCGAAGATCTCCGGCTCCGCCGCCGTGAACACCGCCTCGGCCGTTCCGCCCGCCGCCACACGGTACAGCCGCCCCTTATGCCCCGTTCCCAGATACAGCGCCCCGTCCGCCGCGCGCGCCACGCTCCAGATCGCCGGCTGCTCCGACGCCCACACCGTATCCAGCTTCGGCGCAAGACGCAGCCGCCCGTCCGGGTCCACCGACACGCCATGGAACCGCCCTTGGAGGAAATCCTGGTACGTATTCATCTCCCACGCCGTTGGCGTTGCCCCGAACATCGCCGCCGCCAGCGCGCCCGCCGCTACCCATTTCATCTTCATTCCTTGATTTCCACCTGGATGGTCTTCGTACCCGTCACCGCATGCCCGTCGGCCGGCAGCACAATTTCCGCCAATCGCGATGTCCCCGGAACCGCCGTCCCCGTCATCCCTGGCGTGCGCTGCAAGATCAGCGCCAGTGACGGCGGTGGATCCGGCAACAACCGTCCCTGTATCTGGAACCCCGGGTCCTGCCGCCCGATCCGTAGATACGCCGCATCCGATCCGCGCAGCCCGTTCAGAAAACCCAGTAGCTGCGCCGGCGAACCCGCCGGCTTGGTCAACATCTGCTGAAAATCGGCCAGGTTCGCCGCCGTCGCGTCTGCCACCGTGATCAGCAGCGGCCCCGCCACCGCGCCCAACGGCACCGCGTAGGTTGCCTGCCGCCGCACCTCCAGGCCGCCGCTCCCTTCCAGTACAACATTCACCTGAACTGTTTCCCCCGGCCGCACCTGCTGCCGCGACGTCCACACCTGGTCGACATGCAGCTGCCGCTTCTCCTCCACAAACTCCATCTCCAGCCTGATCCGCTCCAGCTTCATCTCCGCGAACCCGCTTTGCAGCGCATAGCTCAGCGGCGCCGCCACCGCCAGCGATCCCGCGATCGAAACCCCTGTATCGGCCGCGAACGTGTTCCGGATCTCCACCGGCGGCAGCCCGCCCTCCCATTCCAGCCTCCCCCGAATGTTCAGCGTTCCTGCGCCCACCGCCCGCTCTGTCGCATCTATCGTCGAGAACACCGCCATCTGCAACAGAAACGGAGTCAGAAACCGGTCCCGCACCACGCGCAGATCATATTGCATCGCCCCACGCCCGCCCTTCACCGCAATCATCACCGGTGTCATCCGTGCATCACGCCCCAGTTCGCCCGACACGCCGCCGCTATGATCCCCCGTGATCGTCCCCATCCACTCCCGTGCCGCCGAAATCTTGAACGAACTTGCCAGGTTAGGTAGCAGCGTCAGCACCTCTGCCCGCGCGAACGGCATCTCTGTTGTACCCGCCGAAATAAATCGATGTCCGAACCCATACACCGTTGTCCCGTCGATATAGGTCAGCGTCCCGTCCGCGCCCACCTGCAAATCGCCGGAGATCAGCTGCACGCTGATCATCGAACCAGGCTCCAACCGCCCCACTTCTCCCATCTGCGGCGCCGGACGCCCGCCCCCCAGCACGCCCTGCCGCGGTTCCAACCCCAGTGACCGCAGCTGCGGCGCGAAATGTTCCAGCGTCCGCTGCGTGAACCCGCCGAAGCTCACCGGTGTCGAAATATCGGTCAGCCTCGTGCCGCCTGCCACGATCTCCGTCCGCTCTGGAAACAGCGCCGCTAACCCCTCAGCCGTATTCGCCCGCGCCACTCTCGGCGCAGCCGCCGCCTGCGGCTTCACCATCTCCTCAATCGGCCGTATCCCCGCGATCGGCTCTTTGGAAAACGGGAATGCGCTCGCCACCGCGCCCAACAGCCGGCCCTCCACATAGACTGGACTCCCGCTCATCCCCTGCATCACCCCAGTCCGCTCAATCGGCCCGCCGGACAGCCTCCCCAGCACTATCGATTGCTTCGGCCCCGCGTTCTCCAGAACTCCGAGGATCTCCACCTGGAACTCCTCCACCTGGCTGCCGGAAAAAACCGAGCGCCCCGTCGCCTTCATCCCCGGCTTCACTTCACGCAGTGGAAAGAACTGCTGGCCCAGCAAACACACCACACCCGCAAGCACACCTGCCACCAGCCGGTTGAGCCTCACCTCTTCATTCTAAGCCCGCCGTCTTCAGAAAACCCGCCGCACCCCGATCGCCGCCTCATATCTGAACTTCGGCGGCTCCCCCCATTGGAAAACTCAGCTTTTCAAAAACGATCCCGGCGCTCATCGCCGCTCAGCCGCCCGGCTCCCTGTCCACCAGCCGCAGCATGCTCAGGTTCACCGTGAATCTCCGCTCATCGGTAGGCACGCTCCACACCGGCGAACACTCCACCTCCACCACGTACTCCTTCGCAGCCGCAACATCCGCCTCCAAAATGAACAATCCTCTCCGCTCCAGCGTCCACGCCCCCGCCGGCGCGCCGTTCACCTTCACCTTCACCTCCACCGGACGCCCCTGCTCGAAGGACTTCTCGTGCGCATGACCGCGTATCCGCAACCGCTGCGGCCCTGCCTTCACCCGTATCAGCCGCGCCGAGGCCCGCTCCGCAATCCAACGGTATTGATTGCCGAACGGCCCCTCCAACTCGTGCCAGCCGTCCAGCAGCCTCGCCGCGTGCGACGGCCGGCTGAAGTCGATCAAATCGTCGCGGTCGCCCGGATACAGCTCCTTCCGCTCCGCCGCCCGTATTAAGTTGTACACGCCGCCCTCATTCTCCGCCTGGTAGCCACACCCCGCGCACACCAGCCTCTCTTGCGCATCCCTCTTCAACCCGCCGTGGCAATCCGGACACCGCAGTAGACTCTCGAACCGTCCCAGATCCGCCTTCACCTCCGCGCTCCCCGCTTTGCAGCACACCGCCGCCAGCGTCCCGCCCAGCAGCCGCGCCGGCAGCCAGTCCGAGTGCATCCGGTCCAGCTTCACCGCCAGATTCCGCACCACCGTCTCCCCCCATCCACGCTGCGGCACGAAGATCTGGTAGCGCTGGTCCACAAAGTGCCGCCGGATCAGCTCATGCCAGTCCTTCAGCCCCATCGTGTGGTTCTGCCTGATCCCGAAACTCTCCTCCTGGTGCGCCCCGATCACATCCTTCACTAAATACCCAAGCAATCCCCAATCGAACAGCTTCCGCTCCCATCCCTTCATCGTGTCGTAATAGGGACACCGGTACAGCCTCAGCGACAGTAGACGCTTGATCGGCTCTTCCGAGAACAGAAACACCCCTCCCGGAGCCAGCGCGCGGCTGATCTCCCGGAACACTGCGTCCAGATCCAGAAACTGGCTCAGCGTCTGATGCGTCATCACGAACCGCAGCGCCCCGTCCCGGAACGGCAGATTCAGCGCGTCGCCAGCCACTCGCACCGGGGCGCGGCTCAGCCCCCAGCGATCCTGCAGCGCGATCCCGTGCCGCAGCGCATCGGCGGAAATATCCAGCGCGAATCCCCCCGCCTCGAACTCATTCGCCAGCATGTAGCTGCTATGCCCCGCGTTCGCGCCCACCTCCAAAAACGGGCTCAACTCCCCGATAAACTCGCGGTGGCTGCGGATGATCGCCCCCCGCCGCTCATTCTCTTCCGCGTATATCCGGAACGCACGCTCCGGCTCCCCCAGCGAGGCGAAATTGTGAAACTCCACCTGCGCGCGCTTTACTGACAGACTCTGCGCTTCCATCCTCTTTACTGCTTCCACTCCCCTTCTTCCAGAATTCTCTCCACCCGGCTCAGGTTCGCCACATTCTCCAGTGGATTGCCGCTCAACAGCCACACGTTCGCCTTCAACCCCGGCGTCAGCGCCCCGGACTCCTCCCACTTGCCTGCCGCCCGCGCCGCGTTCGCCGTCGCCGCCTCAAACACCTCCTGTGCCGTGAACCCCGCTTTTGCCATCGCCTCCCACTCCTGCTTCCCGTTCTTCCCCCCCGCCGCCGCGATCAGCACCCCCAGCCGAGCCAAGCTCAACGCATTCCTCGCCGCAACCTCGCTCCCCTGCTCATGCAGCCGCGGCACGAACACCACACGAAGGTCCCGCAACTGTTGAATGAACTTCTGATCGCACTCCTCGGTGTCGGTGATCATCCCGGCTAGAACCGCCGCCCCTTCTTCCACCAGCTTCTTCGCCTCGGCCAGCGTCGTCACCTTGGGCAACTTCTCCACGTCCGGAATCTCCACCGCCGCCGGTATCAGAAACTTCCCCGAACCATCCACCTTCTCCGTCCCCGCCGGCACCGGGGTCGACGCCTGATCCCCCACCAACCGGATTCGCGATCCCGCTACCACCAGCACCGATCGCGACACCGGAGGCATTCCCGGGTCGATCAGCACCGCCCCGATGATCGCCTTCATCCGCGACTCCTCCGGCGGCTTGCACCCGCCCATCAGCAACAGTAACGTAACAGCCGCGATTCTCTTCACTTCAGCAGCATCTCCAGTCTCAGCCCCCGCAGATCATCTAACAGCAGGTCAGGCTTATGCGCCCCCAGTTCCTCCCGGCTCGACAGCCCGGTCGCCACCGCCACCGACCCCACTCCATTCGCCTTCGCTGCCAGAATGTCGTTCGGATGATCGCCCACCAGCCACACCGGCGTCGCCCCGTTCATCCAACCGCGCGATCGCGCTTCCCGCACCGCGATTCGCACCAATCCCGCCCGCTCCCCCGCCTGCTCAGCAAACGCCCCGAACCGGAAATACTCCTTCAATCCCGCACGCTCCATCTTCTTCCA
Organism: Acidimicrobiia bacterium; assembly: GCA_016871315.1. Classification (GTDB taxonomy): domain Bacteria; phylum Acidobacteriota; class Terriglobia; order Bryobacterales; family Bryobacteraceae; genus VFZE01. Next base: position 7,670 of record VFZE01000091.1, read on the forward strand.
GCCGATCCGCGACAGGTTCCCCGTCACCAGCCCCGCCGGGATTTCCCGCCGCTTCAGCCGGTAGAGCACGGACCGCACTCCCGGGCAGGTCTTCGCCCGTAAGCTCGCCGGGCACCGCCGCGCGTAAATCCCCTGCGCCTGCTCCACCAGCCTCCTCATCGAGCGCCTCACCAGGCCCATCGACGCTCCCGCATCCAGCAGCATCGTCTCCAGGATCTTCCGGTCCAGCATCCCCTGCACCGGAATGTGGTCGATCCCCGCCTCCAGGCCCGTCACCCGGCGCACCGCTTCCACCAACGCTTCCCGGTGTTGCGGCCCGGCCCGCCGGATTAGCGTGCCGTCGATGTCAAACAGCACCACCGCCGCCGCGCTGCCTTGGGGATTTCCCTGCATTCTCATTTACTATAGCCGCTTATGGAGAAGTACATCGGCAACAAGATCCTGCGCCTCATCCAGGCCAAAACCCGGAAAGCCACCTTCAGGAAGCCACTTTCGTCCTCTTTGACGCCGCTACGCTCAAGGCCTACACAGCCGCCCTCGGTTGACCCGGCCCCTCCGCATAGGCTAAAGTCAGAACTTCGGAACGTAGTAGAGACTTCACCTGATGTTCGGTACGGATGAGGACTAGCACAATACGCCGGAACATTTTCATCGGGTTTTGTTCGCTGACGTTTGGCGTTCTGGCCTCCTGCACCCTGGCGCCCACTCGCGCTCGCTTCATTAACTCCTTCGTTCCCCCTTCGCCAGCACCCCAGCAACAGGCGCCCCTCCCCGAACCTCCGGAAATCGACGACGGCCTCCTCGACAGTCATGAGCCCGTCATGCTCGCCCAGGCCGCCTTGCCGCGCCCCTCCGTCGAGGCCGACATCCGCATCGCCCGCGCCAAGGATCACTTCCAGCGCGGCGCAGACCTGTCCGCTAAGCCCGACGCCGCCCGCGTAGAATTCGACAAAGCCCTGGAGACTCTCCTTTCCGCGCCCGTCAACACCCCCGGCCGCGCCAAGCTCATCACGGAATACCAGAAACTCGTCGAAGCCACTTACCGCATCGAAGTCGACGCCGCCAATCAAAGCGCCCCCGACCAGGAGCCTGCCTTCGACAAGGCCCCGCTCGAGTCCATTCTCGAAATGACCTTCCCGCTCGAGCCCGGCCTGGAAGGCAAGGTCCGCGAGCAACTCCAGGCCACCGTATCCCAACTCCCACTCGAGCTCGCCGATCCCGTCCTGAGCTACATCAATTACTTCTCCGGAACCCGCGGCAGACGCACCCTCGTTTCCGGCTTCCAGCGCGCCGGCCGTTACGCTCCCATGATCCGTCGCATTCTCGACGAGGAAGGCGTGCCACAGGAGATGATCTACCTCGCCCAGGCCGAGTCCGGCTTCCTCCCGCGCGCGGTTTCCCGCAAGAAGGCAACCGGCATGTGGCAGTTCGTTCAGTTCCGCGGCCGCGAATACGGTCTCATGCAGAACGCCCATACCGACGACCGTCTCGACCCCGAAAAAGCAACCCGCGCCGCCGCCCGCCACCTCCGCGATCTCTACACCCAGTTCGGCGACTGGTACCTCGCCGTCGCCGCCTACAACTGCGGGCCGGTCAACGTCGAGCGCGCCGTTCAGCGCACCGGCTACGCCGACTTTTGGCAACTCTACAAGCGCAATGTCCTGCCCCGGGAAACCTCGAATTATCTCCCTATCATCATCGCCATGACCATCATGGCCAAGAACCCGGCTGACTATGACCTCACCGGGGTCGCGCCCGATCCGCCTCTGGAATACGACGACATCACCGTTCCCTCCATCACCCACCTTGCACTCATCGCCGATCTCTCCGGCAAACCTCTGGCCGCCATTCGCGAATTGAACCCCGCCGTTCTCAAGCTTGTTGCCCCCCCCGGCTTTACCGTTCATGTCCCCAAAGGCGCCGCCCATTCCGTGCTCGCCGGCCTCGACGCCATCCCCTCCGAACGCCGCGCGAGTTGGCGCGTACATAAGGTCGGCCCCTCCGACACCCTCACCTCCATTGCCCGCAAGTACAACACAACCGAAAAGTCCCTTCTCGTTGCCAATGGCTCAGCGCCTTTGCAGCCGGAAGCCGGGGACCTCCTCGTCGTTCCCGTCTCCTATCCCGGGCCGGCGGTCGTCGTAAGAAAAGCAGCTGCTAAAAAGACTCCGGTCCGCAGAAAGACCGCCTCCTCCTCGAAAAAGTCCACCTCCAAGACCGCCTCCTCCAAGAAACCGGCCCCCGCCAAACCCTCCTCCAAGCCCTCTCCAGCCAACGCCGTTGCCTCCGGCCCCCGCTCTGCCCCTTCCCAAATCGTCCGCCATAACTAATCCCTTCCTCAAATAGAGTTCGGTACACAAATACTGCTTGCCAACCTTGGAAAAAGCGTTATGCTATGGGGTGACAACGCCCGATAGGAGGCTCACGGAATGCACATCGACCGCCGGCTTTCGCCCGCTGAGGATGATCTCGACGACTTTTCCTTCGACGAAGATCACCTCGAACTGGCAGCCGAGATTAGCGAATACGACCTGGAGGATGACGACGACCTTATGGATACTGCCGCCCCTGCTCCCTTGCCACAGCTGGATGCCACTCCCGCTGATCCCGCTCCCGCTTTAGCGGCCGCTCCGGCCGTAACCGCCCCATCCCCCCAGCCGGCCGCTGCCGCCCCGCCAAGAAAGCCTGCTAAGAAAGCGGCCGCAAAGGCTGCCAACAAGAAGGTGCCGGCCAAGAAGGCTCCCAAGAAAAAGGCCGCCAAGAAGCCAGCCAAGAAGAAAGCCGCCAAGAAGGCTGTCAAGAAAGCCGCTAAGAAAGCGCCCGCCAAGAAAGCCGCTAAGAAAGCGCCCGCCAAGAAAGCCGCCAAGAAAGCGCCCGCCAAGAAAGCCGCCAAAAAGAAGGCGGTGAAGAAAGCCGCCAAGAAGGCTCCAGCCAAGAAAGCCGCCAAAAAGAAAGCCGCTAAGAAGAAATCAGCCAAAAAAGGTAAGAAGCGGTAACCCGCGGCTGGCTCACGGATGCCGGTCCTTGCCCGAGCGCTCCTCCGCCGCATGCGCGGAGGCGCCCAGGCTCATCTGCTGGAGGCCGACGACGGCCATTGCTACGTCGTCAAGTTTAAGAACAACCCCCAACACCGCCGCATCCTCATCAACGAGTGGCTCGGCTCGGAGTTCCTCCGCTATCTCCAGATCACCGCGCCCGAGCCCGCCCTCGTCGAGATCACTAACTCCTTCGCCTCGGCCAACCCGGACCTTCATATTCAAACCGGAACCCGCCGCACTCCCCCGGATCCCGGCCGCCACTTCGGCTCGCGCTACCCAGGTGACCCCGCCCGCGTCGCCATCTTCGACTTTCTTCCCGACGCCCTCCTCGCCAAGGTCGCCAACCTCAACGACTTCCTCGGTGTCTACGTCCTTGACCGCTTCGCCGGCAACGCCGACGCCCGCCAGTGCATCTTCTACCGCGCCCAAGTCGCACATCCGCACTCTGCCGGCCCGGCCTTCATCGCCTCCATGGTCGATCACGGCTTCCTCTTTGACGGCCCGAATTGGAGATTCCCGGACGCACCCCTCCACGGTCTCTACCACCGCCCTTCCGTCTACCGCAGCGTAGCCGCATTGGACGACTTCCAACCCTGGATCGAACGCGTCCGTCATATGCCCGATTATGTCCTTGACTCCGCCATGAAACAGATCCCGCTCGAATGGCTCGACGGCGATCACCAGGAACTCGAACGTCTGCTCGAACGCCTCGCCGCCCGCCGCCACCGCATCCACCACCTTGTCGAAGATGCCTGCGCCGCCGGCAAGGCATTTCCTAACTGGCCAGGATCTCCCCGCTGAGCCGCGCCGCCGTTACAGGGGCCAGCAGGATGCCGTTCCGGAAATGCCCGTACGCCAGCCACACTCGCGTCCCTTCCAGCCTCCTCAGCTCAGGCGTATAGGATCGCGTTGCCGGACGGAACCCCATCCAGCTTTCTTCCGGCCTGCCACCAATCAAACCAGGCAGCAGCGCCGCCGCCCGCTTGTGGATGTCTTCCACCGTCGCCGCATCCACTTTCCTCTCGAACCCCACTTCTTCCTGCGATGTCCCCGCAATCGTCCGTCCGCTCCCCCTTTGCAGTAGGTACGTATGCCCATGCCGCACAATCGGACCCAGGGACCCCGGTTCATGCCGGTACCCCACCAAGTGCCCGCGCACCGGAAACGCCTCCGGAACCGGTAGCGCTTCCTCCTCTCCATGCACCGCAATCTGGCTACTCCAGGCCCCCGACGCCACCACCGCCGCGTCCGCCTCCAACACCCCGTTCGCCTCCGTCGCCACATGCACCACCGCGCCCCGCCCCCGAATTGATAAAACCCGGCACTGCTCCATCACGCGCACGCCACGCGCTGTGCAAACCCTCCTCAAGCTCCGCATTACGTCCACGGGATCCACCACCGCATCCTTCGCGCAATGTACTGCCCCGGCAATTCCGGATCCTCGTAATCCGGGAGCTAGCACCGCCGCCTCGGCCGCCGTTAGTGCCTCTCCCTTCCCCAACACCTCCTCCCCTTCCATCACTATGTCCAGTGCTCCACAAACCCGGTAATCAATCCCCAACCCCGACTCCACGCAAAGCTCCCTTACGAACTCTCCATACCCGGCGTGGCTCAACATCGCCATCTCTCCCCACCCGGACTCGGCCGGAAACTCCGCTCCCGGAGCAAGCATCCCTGCCCCAGCCGCGCTCGCTTCTCCTCCCAGCCTGCCTGCATCCAGCAGCCACACCTCCGCTCCGCCCTGCGACAACCGCCACGCCGCGCTTGCCCCGATTATTCCCGCCCCCGCTATGATCACTCGCATACGGAAGCTTCCATCATACCGGCCCTTGGTTACAATGGTCGGGAATGCATCGCCACCTGCTGCACAACGGCAGCATCCACAAGACCAGCGAAAAACTGCTCACTCCAGGCCAAACCGGATTAATGAACGGCTGGGGCGTCTTCAGCACGATCCGCGTCTTTGACGGCGTCCTGTTTGCCTATGAGCGCCACCACGCCAGGATGCGCAAGGATGCCGCCCTGCTCGGCGTCCCCTTCCCCTTCGACCACGATCAACTCCGCCAGCAACTGATCTCTTTAGTCGAAGCCAACGATGCCTTCAACTCCACCCTCCGCGTCTGCGTCGTCCGCAATCGCGGCGGCCTCTTTGAAGGCGACGGCATCGGCCGCGACGCCGACCTCATCGCCTTCACCACCGATATTCACCGCTGGGGGGATGGCGTCCATCTCACCGTCCAACCACATGGACGCCACGCCGCCTCCGAGTTCACCGGAGCCAAGGTCCTCTCTTGGGCTTTTAACCTCACCTGGCTCGAACGCGCCCGCGCCGCCGGCTTTGATGAAGTCATTCTCCTCAATGAGCACGGACATGTCGCCGAATGCACCTCCGCCAACC
>VFZE01000092.1 GCA_016871315.1 Acidimicrobiia bacterium
AAGGAATTCGCAAAACGGATGGCCGCCCTCCCGCTTGAGGAAACCCCGCGCAACGCCCCTTGCCCCTGCGGCAGCGGAAAAAAATACAAACGCTGCTGCATCGGCGGCACTCCTCCTCAGACGGCCGCCGCATGACCGCTATCATGAAAGACTCCCATGCCCTCGCCCGCCCGCACGCTCGCATTCGACATTCTTCGACACGTCGAACAAGGCGCTTGGGCCGGCGAACTGCTCCACGCACACGGCGCTGAGCTCGATCCGCGCGATCGCGCACTCGCCGCCGAAATCGTCCTCGGCACGATTCGTCACCGCCGCCAGCTCGACTTCCTCGTGCACCATTACTCTGCCCGCTCGCGCTTCGACACCGAAATCGCCATCGCGCTCCGCATGGGTATCTACCAGCTCCGTTACCTCGAACGCATCCCCACCCACGCCGCTGTCAGCGAAAGTGTCTCTCTCGTCCGCCGTGCCCGTAAAGCCTCCGCCGCCGGCCTCGTCAACGCTGTCCTCCGCAAAGTCACTCGCGATCCCATTCCGTGGCCCGGCAGCGCCACCGAATTCAGCCTGCCCGATTGGCTCTGGTCCCGCTGGCGCCGCAATTTCGGCGAACCCGACGCCTCCACCATCGCTCGCACTTTGCTAAACGAACCCCTCCGCTACATCCGCGTCCCACCCGGCCGCGAACCGGAAGCCCTCGCCCTCGGCGCAACCGAGACCGGAATCCCCGGCTGCTTCCGCATCGACACTCCAGGCCCGGTCCCCTTCCGCCTCCAGGACATAAGTTCTCAAACCATCGTCCCGCTCCTCCAACTCCGACCCGGCATGCGCCTGCTCGACCTCTGCGCCGGAGCCGGCGGAAAAACAGCACACGCTCTCGAAACTCCCATCCACGTCACCGCCTTGGACATCCACCTCCATCGCCTTCGCCAGATCGAAACCCCCTGCCACAAAATCGTTGCCGACTCGACCCGTCCTCTCCCCTTCACGCAAACCTTCCACCGCATCCTCGTCGACGCCCCCTGCTCAGGCACCGGCACCATTGCCCGTAACCCCGAGATCCGCTGGCGCGTCCAACAATCGGATTTGGCTTCCTTCAACCAGCGCCAGCGCATCCTATTAAATAACGCCGCCTCTCACCTGGTGCCCGGCGGCATCCTTATATATGCCACCTGTTCGCTTGAGCCCGAAGAAAATGAATCGGTTGTCAGGCAAGTGCTAAGCGAAATACCCGACCTCGATCTCCTCTCCACCCACCGCCGCCTCCCCGGCCTCGTCCCCGGAGACGGCTTTTTTGCCGCTGTGCTAAGATCGAAGGAGCCTGCAAGTCATTGACTTTTTTGCTCTGACCTGAAGCAACCATGGTGCAAATCCTGCCAAGCCTTCTCTCGGCCGACTTCGCTCGCCTGGCTCAGGAAATCACCTCCGTCGAAGCCGGCGGAGCCTCCATGCTTCACCTTGATGTCATGGACGGACACTTCGTCCCCAACATCACCTTCGGCACCCCCGTCGTCGAATCCATCCGCGCCGCCACCGACCTCAAACTCGACGTCCACTTGATGATCGAGCACCCCGAACGCTTCATTCGCGACTTCGTCCGCGCCGGCGCCGACTCCATCTCCGTTCACCGCGAAACCTGCGCTCATCTGCACGGCACTCTCCGCATGATTCAAGCCGAAGGCATTCTCGCCGGCGTCGTCATCAACCCCGCCACTCCCGTCATCGCCATCGAGGAAGTCCTCGATTTCGTCGACTTCGTCCTCGTCATGAGCGTAAACCCCGGTTTCGGCGGCCAGCAGTTCATCCCACGCACCCTGGCCAAGATCCTCGAGCTCCAGCGCCGCCGCCGCGAGCTCGGCCTCAACTTCCCCATCGAAATCGACGGCGGCGTCAATTTGCAGAACCTCGCGGAAATCGTCCGCGCCGGAGCCGACTGGATCGTCGCCGGCTCCTCCGTTTTTCATAGCGACGACCCTGGCCTGACCGTTCGCCAGATGCAGGAACTTGCGCGTGAGGCAACCGCCATCCGCGTTTAGTGAGGTATGGAAAGAATGATGAAGATGCGTAGCTTGCCCGTCACCTTGCTGGTGCTCCTCATGGCCACTATCCTGGCCTCCTCCTGTGGCTTCCGCCGCAAGAAGTACGAGAACCCCATCGACAAGGACACCCAGCAGCCAGACAAAGTCCTCTTCGACAAGGCCATCAAGGATATCGAGAAAGGCCGCTATGAAGTCGCCCGCCTCACCCTCAACACCTTGATGAACACCTACGACACCAGCGAGTTCTTGGCCAAGGCCAAACTCGCTATCGCTGACTCGTGGATGCGCGAAGGCGGTTCTCACGCCCTCGCCCAGGCCGAGGCTGAATACAAGGACTTCATCCTCTTCTACCCCACCATGGAAGAGTCCGCCGAAGCCCAGGAGAAAGTCTGCGACATCCATCTCCGCCAGATGGAAAAGCCCGACCGCGATCTCACCCACGCCCTCCGCGCCGAGGATGAATGCCGCAATCTCCTGCTTCAGTTCCCCAACTCCCAATTCGCTCCCCAGGTCGAACAGAAGCTCCGCAACATTCAAGAGGTCATCGCCGAAGCCGAATACCGTGTCGGCGAATACTATTACAGGCGCGGCAGCTTCCCCTCCGCCGCCAACCGCCTCGAGTCCATGGTCAACCACTATCCTCTCTATAGCAACGCCGACGAGGCGCTCTGGCTGGTCGGCGACGCCTACGGCAAGCTCGGCGCCCGCTTCCGCGATCAAAGCGCCATCGCCTATCAGCGCATCGTCCGCGACTACCCTCTCAGCGAATACGTCGAGCCCGCCAAGAAGATCCTCCGCGAGATGGAGAAGGAAGTTCCCGAACCCGACCCCGTCGCTGTCGCCCGCATGCAGTTCGAACTCGAGAACGCATCAAAGACCGGCATGATGCACAGCTTCTGGGGCATGTTCCGCAAGAGCCCCGACACCCACACTGCCGCCAAGTCCGGCAAACCCGCCATGACCGCGCTGCGCCCCACCATCCCTGTCAGCGTACCCTCGGCGGAAGTGGTCGCCGGCGGCGGCTCCGCCGACGTCACGGTCTCCACGGTCGACTCATCGAACTCCGCCCTCGACACCCAACCCGACGCCCGCGCCAATCCCCCCAAGCCCGAGCCGCCCAAGGAGCAAAAGAAGCAGTAACGCGCGCCAATGAACCGCGTCCTTCTGGCCGACGACTCCCCGCACGCCCAGCGCATGGGTGAGCGCATCCTCCGCGAAGAAGGTTTCGAGGTCGTCTCCGTCACCGACGGCGAAACCGCCTTCCTTCGCCTTGCCGATGTCGACCCGGAAGTCGTCATCGCCGACGTCTACCTCCCCACCCGCAACGGCTTCGATCTCTGCCGCCACATCAAGGCCGACCCCGCACTCCGCCACGCACGCGTCATCCTCACCGCCGGCATCCTCGAAGAGTTCAACGAAGAAGACGCCCGCGCCGCCGGCTGCGACGCCATCCTCAAGAAACCCTTCGAAGCCTCCGTCGTCGTCGAGACCATCAAACCCCTCATGGACGCCGCCCACTTCGCCAAAGGCCTGTTCGGCGAACAGATGGATGCCCAGAAGGCCGCCGTCGCCCAAGCCGTCGCCGAAGTCGTCCGCCAGCGCCCCGAGCTCGACCCCGAACGCGTCCGCGCCGCCATCACCTTAGCCCTCGACGCCGCCCTCCCCGCCATGATCGAAGAGATCACCGAACGCGTCCTCGTTGCCCTCGGCCACTAATTCCGGCCGGAGTTGCGCAACCGCTTGCCCAGTCGATATAACACGTGAAAGGAGTCTCGCATGAGGTTTTGGAGGCAGGTTTCGCTGTTCTGTCTGGCGGCTGCCGCGCCAGTCTTCGCCCAGACGCCGTCGGCCAGCGTCGTCGGCAGAATTTCCGACGCCACCGGTGCTGTCATCCCGGGCGTCTCCGTCAAGGTGACCAACCTGGATACGAACTTTTCCCAGCAGAGCGTCTCCAACGAACTGGGCGAGTTTAGGGTTCTCCATCTCAACCCCGGCCGCTACAATCTGGAAGCCACGTCGGCCGGATTCCGCACTCATAAACAAGAAGAATTCCTCCTCGCCGTGGACCAGGCTCTCCGCATCGATTTTCCGCTCGAGGTCGGCGCCACATCGGAGAGCGTCACCGTCAGCGAAGCTCCTCCTCAGCTCAATACCGAGACCTTTACCCGCGGCGAAGTCACCACCCAGGAGGAGATCAAGGAACTCCCGCTCGACGGGCGCGACTTCAACGATTTGGCCCTGCTGACTGGCGGCGTCATCCCCAAGGGCGATGGTGGCGACGGCACCTTTGCCGTCAACGGCGGCAGAGCCGACAATTCAGGCTTCCTCCTTGACGGCATGAACAACACCCAGCGCCGCAACACCGGCGCCATGATCAACCCGCCCATCGAGGGCGTCCAGGAATTCAAGATGCTCACCTCCGGCTTCTCCGCCGAATACGGCCGCTACGCCGGAGGCATGCTCACCGTAGTCACCAAGAGCGGCACCAACCGCCTCCGCGGCTCCCTGTATGAATTCGTACGCAACGATATGCTCGACGCCACCGGCTACTTTGACGGCTCCAAGACCAAGCTTCGCCGCAACCAGTTCGGCGCCACCGTCGGTGGCCCCCTCTTCATCCCAAAGCTCTACAACGGAAAAAACCGGACCTTCTTCATGGTCACCTGGGATTCACTCCGCCTGATTGACGGCAGGGCCATTCGCACCGTTGTTCCCGAGCCGGAGATGCTGCGCGGCGACTTTTCGCGAGCCGTCGACGCCTTCGGCCGCCCCGTTCCTATCACGGACACACTCAACCGCACTCCCTTTCCCAACAGCCAGATTCCCGCCAGCCGTCTGGACCCGGTGTCCCAGAAAATCGGCCAATTCTATCCCGCGCCCAACTTCAGGGCGGGTGTCTTTAACTTCCTTTCCACCGGTAACGCCACGCAAAGCTTCAACAACTTCGGTGTCAAGGCCGACCACAACCTCACGCCGCGCGACCGTCTCACCATGAGCACGTTCTGGCGCAACAACGAAAGCTGGAACCCCGTCGTCACCAGCCGCTCCCCCATCCCCATCTTCGGTTCGGCCAACAACACTTTGAACCTCCTTTCCTACGTCCGTTACCTGCGCTCCATCACCCCCACAATGTTCCTGGAAGCCAGCGTCAACTTTTCCCGCAGAACCAACAACGAAGTCTGGCCGTACAGCGGAGACAGGCACTGGGCGGCCGAGACCGGGTTCCTTGGCGGCACCACCAATCCCGTCGCCGCCGGTCCGCCCTATGTCCAGGTCACAAGCTACATGAACCTCGGGCCCGCCAACGACATTCCCAAAATCTGGTCCTTCAACAACTACCAGTACTCCGCCAACACCACCTGGATCAAGGGCCGCCACTCGGTCAAGTTCGGCGGTGATTTCCTCCGCTCGCAGTACTTCTCCCGCAGCTATGGCGACACACGCGGACGCATCAGTTTCGACGGCCGCTTCACCGGCGTCTCCGCCGCCGACTTCGTGCTCGGCTGGGCCAACAGCTCCCGCCGTCAGTTGGACGCCTCCGGCCCCTATGCATTGGTCTCCAATTACTCGGCCTTCTTGCAGGATGACTTCAAGGTTTCCCGTTCCCTCACTCTCAATCTCGGACTGCGCTATGAACTGATCAAACCGCCGAAGGAGAAATTCGGCGGCTGGGCCATGTTCATGCCCGCTCTCGGCCAAGTGGTCGTAGCCGGCACGGGATCGCTTCCTCAAGAGGAGTTCCAGCAGCGGATCACTTCCACCGGCTTGGCCGCCTATGTCGTCAAGGCCTCCGACGTCGGCCTGCCACCCACCATTACCCAAATCGACTGGACCAATCTGGCGCCACGAGGCGGCTTCGCCTGGCGCATCCTGGGCAGCACTAAATCCGTGCTTCGCGGCGGCTACGGCATTTTCTACGGCACCAGCTCGCTCTATCGCATGGACGAATACGCCGACACCTTCCCGTTCTCCATCACCGAGACCTTCAGCCGCCTCAGCAGCGACCCGACCATCCTCACCATGTCCAACCCCTACCCCTCCGTGCGCCGCGGATTCTCCGGAGTCAACAGCAGTTACGGGCAGGAAACCTCCCAGCCCAAATCCCAGTATCTGCAGTCATGGAACCTGACCTTTGAGCGGGACCTGTGGGGCACTGTCGTGGAGGTCGCCTATGCCGGTTCCAAAGGAACCCATCTCCAGCGCCGCTATGACCTCAACCAGGCCGGCCGCTCTCAGGAGGAGAGCACCATCCGGCCCTTCCCCTTCTTTGGCTCCATTAACGTCATCAGTGACGGCTCCAACTCGATCTACAGTTCCGGCCAACTCACCGTGCGCCGCCGCTTCTCCAAACAGTTGTTCGTCCGCGCCTCCTATACATACGCCAAGTCCATTGATGAGTCCTCCAACACCGGCGGAACCATTCAGTACAATTTCTCCCAGGCGCAGGACGCCCGCAACCTGCGGCTGGAGCGCGGCCGTTCCGATTTCGACATCGGCCACTCCTTCGCCGGTAGCTTCATCTGGACGCCGCAGTACTCGCGCCACTGGATGGCGCGCGGCTGGCAGCTTGCCGGCGCCAGCACCATCTACTCCGGCCCGCCCTTTACCCCTCGCGTGGCCAACGTCACCTTCGCAGCCGGCGAGGCCACCCGCCCCGATCGCATCGCCAAAGGCGCCGTCGATCGCCCAAGTCCCGATCTCTGGTATGACCGCTTCGCCTTCCCCGTGGTTCCGACAGGCTCCTACCGCTTCGGCAACTCCGGACGCAACATCTTAGACGGGCCCGGCACCATCGCCATCAACATGTCGCTTTCCCGCCGCTTCACCCTCGCCGAAAAGCGCACGCTTCAGTTCCGCCTGGAGACGTTCAATCTGCCCAATCACCCGAACTTCAACCTGCCCGAGAACAACGTCAACGTGCTGGCCGCAGGCACCATCAGCCGCGCCAAGAACAACCGCAACCTCCAACTGGGCCTGCGGATGGAGTTTTGATCCGGCGCGGACTTTGTCAATGACATCCGCCTCCTATTCACGCCGGCAGCTGCTTTTCGCGGTGGCCGGCAGCTTGCCTGCATCCCAAAGGCCCGCCGCCGCACCGCCCAATGTCGTCCTCGTAATGACCGACGATCAAGGCTACGGCGACCTCGCCTGCCACGGCAACCCTCTCCTCAAAACACCGAACCTCGACAAGCTTCACTCACGCTCCGTCCGCTTCACCAACTATCACGTCAGCCCCACTTGCGCACCCACCCGCTCGGCCTTGTTCACCGGCCGCTACACCAACGCCACCGGCGCATGGCACACCATCATGGGACGCAGCCTGCTGCGCCCTGGCGAAGTCACGCTTGCCGACTGCTTCCGCGCCTCAGGCTACCGCACCGGCATCTTCGGCAAATGGCACTTGGGCGACAACTATCCCCGCCCGCAGGACCGCGGCTTTGACTTCGGCAACGACTATTTCGACGACACCTACTTTATGAACGGCCGTCCGGAAAAGCACACCGGCTTCTGCACCGACGTCTGGTTTGAAAGCAACCACCGCCGTCCACCCTGCCGACAAAGCCGCCCTCTTCGAGCTGACTCTGCCCGCCGGTCCGGCGGAGCTGCGAACATGGCTCTACGACCGCGACGGCGCCCAACGCGGCGCCTATTTCGTTTACGTGGAAAAGCTCTGAAGATGCGCTGCAACAGAGTGTTCAGGATACTTATGCCAACGAACTGAAGCCGGCGATCGATGATCTAGGCGCTGCGCTTCCCGCATGCCCGAACGGATGAGCTTTTTGTCGAGCCGAAGCTCTTGGCCGTCTGCAGTTCCGCGCAGTGCGACGTGAACGTGGGGATGCTCAGTGTTGTTGTGAACTACTGCGACCCATTGCAGGGGCGCGCCGATCCGGGCTTCGAGCCGGGCCATGAACTCGCGCGTAAACTGGCGAAGGTCGAGCCGCTCTCCGAACTCGGGCGATAGGATCAGCTTGAACAGGCGCGGGTCGCGTTCGGCCTGCCAGTGGTTGAGTTCCTGCGACACGCCCGGTGAATCGCCAGCCGAGCCTTGAGTGGGGCTTCGATGCGCAAATTGAATCGCTCCGAGCCCTTGGACGGTGTTTTGCGGCTGGATGACATGTGGCACCGCCTAGACGGTATCTTGTTGACAGCCTTAACCATTTCCATGCAGCCTTCAAGAGAAATCTGCACGCCGCCCGGTATGACAACCCTTTATGTTCCACTACCCTCTTTGCCGTCGCTCTACACGCAGCGGACGCGAAATTCGGGCACGGTGAAGGTGCCGCCGCCGTCCATTTCGGTATTGCGCGGGACCTGCTTCGGCATTGCGCGGGTTCTACCGGGGAACCGTTCTGGACACGAATGACACCGAGGCTATTGGGTGCCGATGAGAGCCAACGAGTACCAGGCCGCGTCGCGCTGAATCGCTAAGCCGACAGAGAGAGACGTCTCTGGACGTCCTTCCCCGAACTTCCGAAGGAGAAGCCGCCTTGAGACGCCTTCCCTCTGTGCCCGATCATGTCGTACCATTTAGATGGGATGGCAAAGAAACCAAAACAAACCTTCGTGGCGGTGGTTCCTGCGGGACAGAAGGCCGTCATCAAGCAGAAACCGGATACGGCAGAGACGGATCGCGTTCGCTTGGCCTACCGGTTGCTCAACACCCTGGACGATGCGCTGCGAACCTTGATGAAACGGCGCGGTGAACTGAGCGCCTACATGATCGAGGCGCTCGAATCCGCTGACTTCGCGAAGATGCCGCTTGTGGACATCAACCTGGAGGCCAAAGCTCCCGAGGTCAATATGTTTATGCCGACCGCGCTCTACAAGAAGATTCGAACGGGCGCGGAGAAGCGTGACGTATCCCTCAACGTGATCGTCAATTCGGCAATGGCGCAGTGGCTCGCGAAAAAGGGCTTGGTCGATATCCGCCCACTATGAGCGATTTTTCGATCACCGGCGAACTCGTCCTCTACCAAACGGAGGCGGGCACTCGGCTCTACTGCCGATTTGTGGACGGCGAAGTGTGGCTGACGCAAGCCGCTATAGCCGAACTCTACGCCACCACGCCGCAAAACGTCACGATGCACCTTGCAGCCATCTACGAAGAGGGGGAACTGGGGCCAGAAGCAACTTGTAAGGAATTCTTACAAGTTCGACAGGAAGGGGCCCGCCAGGTTCGGCGGTCCTTGAAACACTATAGTTTAGCGGCAGTTCTCGCGGTCGGCTATCGGGTTCGGTCCCCCCGAGGTACGCAGTTCCGCCAATGGGCCACAGCGCGATTAGAGGAGTACGTCGTCAAGGGCTTCACCATGGACGACGAGCGACTCAAGCAGCGCGAGGGTGGCGACTACTTCGATGAACTGCTTGCCCGCATCCGGGATATTCGCTCTTCGGAGCGAGTCTTCTGGCGGAAGGTGCTCGACATCTACGCTACCAGCGTCGATTACGATCCGAGCGCCGAGGCCTCGCAGCGATTCTTCCAGGTGGTCCAAAACAAGATGCACTGGGCGGCGCATGGACAGACCGCCGCCGAGGTGATCGCCCGCCGTGCCGATGCCGCCCAGCCAAACATGGGCTTGACCGCGTGGGCTGGCGCGGGCACCGGTAGCCGGGTGAAGCGAGCAGACGTTGGCGTAGCCAAGAACTACCTGAACCGCGACGAGATCGAGACGCTGAACCTGATCGTTTCCGCCTACCTGGATTTCGCCGAGCTCCAGGCCCGTAACCGGAAGCCGATGGCTATGCAGGACTGGATCGCGAAGCTCGATGAATTCCTGCGGATCAGCGACCGCGAGTTGCTTACACACGCTGGAACCGTTTCGCACGAAACCGCTCTATCGAAGGCGCTCCAGGAATTCGACAAATATCCTGCGATGGAAGACCAGAAGCCCCAGCCGGTGGATGCGGCCTTCGATGAAGCCTTTCAAAAAACAAAAAAGTTGGCGTCGAAGCCGCCCAAGAATCGACCTGGGACAATGTGACCGTCGGCGCGTCTACTCGGCCTCCTCCACATATTCATCGAGTACCGAGTCGGATGTATGGGCCAGGTGAGGCAGCTGCGCAACTTGGCGCAACGCATCATACGTGATGTACGTGCAGCTTTCCGCCAGTGGACCACGGTCAAGCAGCGAAAATACCGGCCGCCGGATCTCCTGGAAGACCTTGTCGCGCTTCGCCTCGGGAGCAACGATGTGCAACTTTATGTCCATGTTCGGCTGTAAGGCCAGCAAGTCAGCCATTCCAAGAATCCCGGAATAGACGGAGGTGGTGTGCTCAACTTCGAACGCCCGCACGATGGATCGGCGCCGAAGCCAAAGAACGTCGATCTGTTCGATCGTACGGAGTGTCGTGTCGTCGTAGTTCAGGGGCAGCCGTTCGAGCAGGGTGCCATCTTCCCCTTGCCACTCCTTGAGCACGAGGCCACGATCAGCCTTGGGGATCCAAATTGACATTCCCATCTGCTCACCGATTCCGGCGAGGAGTGCTTGGATCTGGATTGACTCCCGCACCTCCGTGGGCGGCACCGGCTCTGACTCCGCAGTTGCGACGTCGTCCGGAACGGATACGGTCACGACCTTGTCGGACCTTCTGACGGTGTGCGTAGCCAACTTGCGCCGGTCCTGATCGTCCAGTGGGAACAACTTGCCGTTAGCAAGCGCTCAACGCTGGCCACGAAAGCCGCGAACCTCGCCGAGGCGATCGCCAACATGGGCTACTCGCCGAGCCACGGTGCGCAACTAGCGCAAATCGAGCGTGACATCAAAGGCATCGACGAAGCGCTCGCGTCGGTGAACCAGCCGCTCGACCTCGCCTATTCGCTGGACGGCGTCCGCGAGTTCGCCGCGACGAAGCTAACGGACCTGAGGGCGCTCTTGTGAACTCGGACATAACTGCCGCGCGCAATGCGCTGGCAAAGCACATCGCCCAAATCGTCCTAACGCCAAAACAAACCCCGGAGGGCCCTGTCTACGAGGTCTCCGGGGACGTGGACCTGTTCGGTGGCGAACAGGATGTAATGCTGATGGTGGCCAGGGACGGAATCGAACCGCCGACGCCAGCCTTTTCAGGGCTGCGCTCTACCAACTGAGCTACCTGGCCTGCATCGCACTCATTTTAGCAAACCGCGGGCCGCGGCGGAGGGTCGATTTTCACTCCAATCATCCTCGCTCCACTGGATTCGGGATTACCATGGTTCCTAATCCCGAAGGAGGTGTTCCTCATGATGAATCGAAGGCAGGTTTTGCACGGAATGGTTGGAAGCTCGGCGGCGGCGCTGGCGCAGACGGAGGCGAAACCGCGGAATGTCATCTTCATCCTGAGCGACGACCATCGCTATGATGCGATGGGTTTCCTGAAGGGGCAACAGTGGCTGGAGACACCGCAGATGGACCGGATGGCTCGCGAGGGATGCCATTTTCCCAATGCTTTTGTCACCACCGCGTTGTGCAGTCCGAGCCGGGCTTTGATCACTGGATCAGTTTCCGGGGGCAGGGGACTTATTTGCCCTCAAGGAACGGATGGAACATCAACGGCAGGCGCGTGCCGCAGAAGGGCTACATCACCGATGAGCTGACCGGCTACGCGGTGGAGTGGATCGAGCAGCGCAAGAAGGATCAGCCTTACTTCCTTGACCTGTCGCACAAGGCGGTCCATGCCGAATTCATTCCGGCGGAGCGCCACAAGAACAAGTACGCGGGGAAGGAGTTCAAGTATCCGGTAAGCATGGCGGCCACGGGCGATAAAGCGCGCGGGCGGCCGATGTGGGTGCAGAACCAGCGCAATTCCTGGCACGGCGTGGAGTACCCGTACCACTCCGAGCTGAACATCGCCGAATATTATCAGCGGTACGCGGAGACGTTGTGCGCGGTGGATGACAGCATCGGAAAGGTATTCGACACGCTCAAGGCGCGCGGGGAGCTGGATTCGACGCTGGTGATCTACATGGGCGATAACGGATTCGCGTTCGGCGAGCATGGGTTGATCGACAAGCGCACGGCTTACGAAGAGTCGATGCGCGTGCCGATGCTGGCGCGGTGCCCGGAGTTGTTCTCCGGAGGCAAAGTAGTGCGCGAGGTGGTGGCCAACATCGACATCATGCCCACCGTGATGGAGGCGATGGGGGTGAAGGCTCCCTCCACTCCCGACGGGCGCAGCTGGCTGCCTGTGGTCAGTGGCCGCGGCGGGGACTGGCGCAAGGAACTGCTCTACGAATATTACTGGGAACGCAACTTTCCGCAGACGCCGACGATGCACGCGCTGCGGAGTTGCGGTGCCGGAGCGTGTGGGCAAGGGAAGGATCGGGAATTCGAACTTCAACATCAAAGATCCGGACGGGCACACAGTGGAGATTGTGCAGTACGAGCCGGACGGATGGTCGGCGAGGGAGAAGGGGAAGTTCATGGGTCCGGAGCGGGTGAGCGCGCGGATGCTGCACGCGGGGATTCTGGTGGGTTCAGCGGAGAAGTCGTTCGCGCTTTACCGGGACGTGCTGGGATTTGTGGAGACATGGCGCGGCACGGCGCATCATATTTGCCTGGAGGTTCCTGATATGGAGAAGGCAGTAGCGATGCTGGAGCCGCGCCGGAACGGCTACACGCGGCCACTCGCGATCCGCACGGGGATCAACCGGCGGCGGCAGTGCAACCTGTATGATCCGGACGGCACGCGGGCGGAGTTAATGGAGCCGCACACGGTGGACGGCAAGCCTGCGCCGGATTCTACGGCGCCTCCGCCACGAGGTGTTAATAGCATGTGAGTTGTCCGGTGGAGTTGACACGTGAATTGTCCGCTTCGAACTGACGACAGAAGGGGTTGTGAAGACAATAAACAACCCTTGGCCTGTCAGAGAGATGGAGCGGGTGATGAA
>VFZE01000093.1 GCA_016871315.1 Acidimicrobiia bacterium
TCAGGGCGATTCGATCGGGTGTCCGTGCTGCTTGCTCCTCAAACAGCGCTACCAGCGTTGATTCGCTATAGCTGTGTTGCTCGCCGTTGTATCCGGCTAGTAACTGATGCCGCTCGCGGGGCTGGAGTACTGGCAACTGATACAACGGAGCATCCGGAGTGTGGAGTGCAGCTGCGAGCACTCTCAAATAAAAGTCCGCAAATTTCTCGATCGTATCCCTACGGAATAAGTCGGTTCGGTACTCAATCGCACCGGTTAACCTGGATCCGTCTTCTGTGATGTGCAGGCTGCAATCGTATTTAGAAGTGACGCTCGGGACCGGTAACGCCTCTGCATCGAGCACATAGAAGTTGCGCCGTTCGCGCTCTCTTTGGAGGTATAGAAACAGCGTCTGGAAAACCGGATTTCGGCCAGGATCGCGCGAAGTGCGCAGGGCGCGGACGAGACGATCGAACGGCAGGTCCTGATTGTCGAAGGCTTCGATCGTTCTTTCCCGCGTATTCTGTAAAAGGTCCCGGAAGGTGGCCCATCTAGATATATCGGAGCGAAGTACAACCAGATTTACAAAATGTCCGATCACCGCCTCAGTCGCGAGAGTATTTCGCCCGGCTAGCGCATAACCAATTCCAAGGTCTGTCTGACCGGAGAAACGTCGCAAGAAAGCCGCGAATGCTCCGAGGAGTATTTGGAAAACGCTGAATCCCTCTTGGCGGGCGAACTCCATCGTTGCAGCGACTAATGCATCCGGCAGTTCAAAAGAAACTGAATCTCCGTCATATGTGCTAACTCGCGGACGAGGAAAGTCCAAAGATAACTGCAGAGGTGGAGTTCCTTCCAGGCGAGACTGCCAATAAGCCAGTTGCTGCTCCAGCGCGGATGGCTCCAAGCGGTGGCGTTGATCCATGACGAAGTCGGCATAGCCGAAGGCGAGCTGTTCTCGCGCCTGATCTGGTTTGGCGTACGCTTCTGTGAGTTCGTGGAGGAAGACCCCGGCAGACCATGCGTCCGCAATCAGATGGTGCGCGTTGAGCAGAAGAATATGCTCGTCGGCCGCCATGCGAAGCAGTCGGATGTGGAAGAGAGGCGCGGTGCTTAAGTCGAAAACCCGCATCCCCTCTTCTTGCAAAGCGGACTCATAGCGTGACGTGCGCTCGTGCACGCCCAGTGCAGAGAGATCTTCTACGGCCAAGTGAAAGCCAATATCGGGAATCTGGCGCTGTTGAGGGACTCCATCCTTTACCAGGAAGACTGTTCGCAGTGCAGGCTGCCGTCGGATGACTTGCCGTATCGCTTGCTCGAGGCGCTCTGGGCTGAGCTCCCCTCGCAGATAGCGGGCCGAGCGGACATTATAGGCGGGCGAACTGGCCGGTTCTGATTCGAGGAGCAGCCACAGGCTGTGTTGCGTATAGGAGAGCGGAAACTCGTCCGCAACAGGCGCGGCCGCAACAGGTTCGACAAGTTGAGCACCTGTGCTGACGAGCCGTTCGATCAGGCTCTGCTTATGCTCTGCCAAGGCGGCTCGCAACTCGGGGGTAATGACGCCAGCGGGTGCGCTTACGCGAAGTTGGGTTCCATCAACGGTCAGCCTGATGTGCAGGCGTGCACACGCGCCGATCACGGCGGCTAATGTCATATCGTAAATTGCTCGTCCTCCACCACTTCTGACGATCTCGAAACCGCCTCGGCCATGCGGCTCAGTCGCCAGGCCGCGTCGACCCACTCCGCGAGCGACTGAACACTCGCTCCGGTAAGAAACTGCGCAATGGAGATATTCACCGCGGTTTCGGCCAGGATCCTGTTTTTGATCTCCATGGCCATCAGCGAATCCAATCCGAGATGGGTCAGCGGTACATGGGCTTGTACCTCCGCGGCGGGCTGTCGCAGCACTGCGGCCACAATCTGCCGCACACTGCTTTGGGCGTCTTGAGGTGAGAAGCCCGGGGCCCGACCTGCTGTCGCCGCTAGTAAGTGATGCGTTAGACCGGTCAAAAGTGGCGAGGTGGCAAGCTGTGGGTCCACTCGAGCTAGAGTCTTCCAATCGATCCCGCAAACGGCGATTTGCCCAACTTGAGCCCCCAGGAAGGCGTCCAGTGCGGCGAATGCTTCTTCAGGTGCAATCCGGTGAATGCCAAAGGACTCCAGCCGGTTGTGCGCCTGCAACCCCGCTTCTGTTGCTCCGAAGCCGACTCCGGACCATGGCCCCCAATTCACGCTGAGTCCTGGCCTTCCCTGTGCCCTCCGCCATGCGGCGTGAGCGTCCAGGAATGCGTTGCCCGCTGCGTAATTTGCCTGCCCATGAGCCGGAATTAGAGCGGAAAGACTGGAGAACGAGACGAAGAGGTCCAGGGGTTCCTGACCCAGTTGTCGTTCCAGATTCCACGTACCGGCCATCTTCGGCGCGAGGACATCAGCCAGATCATCGGCTTCCATGGTGGACAGCGCAATGTCGCGCCAAGCGCCTGCAGCATGGAACACGCCACGCACTGGCGGTGCACCCGATTGCTTCCAATCTCTGAGTGCGTGCCGCAGCGAGGTCTCGTCGTTGATATCCGCCACGGCTGTGCCGACGTGAATCCCCGCCTTCCGCAGCGAGTCGATGACGGATTGCGCCTGCGCCTTTGCTGCGGTGCGGCCGATCAACAATAGACCCGTTGCGCCGCGTTCAGCCAGCCATTGCGCCGTTGCAAGTCCAACGCCGCCGAGGCCGCCCGTGATCAGGTAGGAAGCGGCAGGACGGCAATGGAAGCCGCCAGCCAGAATGGGCAAGGGATTGGCGCGAACAAGCCGTTCGACAAGCAGGCGACCGGACCGGATGGCTACCCGGTCCTCATCGCTGTTTGACTGCAGGTGCGCCACGAGACCGCCTACGTTTTCGTCGTCGGGGCGCGTGGGATCCAGATCCACCAAGCTCCCTGCCAGCTCCGGATGTTCCGTATTTAAAGATCGCGCGAATCCCCATAGTGGTGACTGCGTCAACGCGGGCACAAAGCGATCCCCGGCTGTTTGGACGGCGCCACGAGTAACCCAATAGATAGGGATCCTGCGGCCCGGAAAGAGCTGGCAGAGCGACTGGATGAGTTGGCGCGCCGCCTCCGTCACGACGTCCTGGCAGGACTGAAGTTCGGAGACAGGGAGAGTAGAGATTTCCGGCGCACCCAATGGCCAGAGGAAAATGACTCCATCCACTGTGGGAAACTCGATCTCGGCCAGTCCCCATACCGCCCGCAGGCGTTGCAGCCGGAGATCTGGTATCCAGAATTCGTTCGTCTTGAAGCTAGGAAAGCGGACGCCGCGACGGATGACCAACGAGTTCCGCAGCCCGATTTGAGCGGCGATGCGATCTCCAATAATGCCATCTTCCCCGAAGATCATCCATCGCTTCGTCCGGCGTTCGTTGCCCGCGGCGGCTTTCGGAATGGGTGACCATTTGGTCTGATAAAGGGTGTCTTGTCGGAGTACCGCTGACTGCCGCTCCGGCAGGATCGCGGCTCTCTTCGTTTCTTCCACTTCCGCCGTAGTAAGCTGACGCAGCCGCAGTTCATTCAGCCAGGGCAACCCGGCGAGAGCCTGTTCCGTGGTCTGGCCGAAATCGAGCAAACTCGCTATCTCATTGACTCCTGCCGCAGCAAGCTTCCGCACCAAGTGTTGACAGCTTTCTGGCGATCCGATGAGCCCTCTTGTATCCGCGATGCGGTCGAACAGAAAGGTGACCAGTTCATCGACGCCGACGTCCGTGAGGGTATTGTCTGCGAGCTTATGTCCGCGACTCTCCGCGAGTCCGGACAAGAGGTTCCGGTTCGCCTTCAAGTAACTGCACATGGGACGACGCACGGCTTCTCGCGCTGCCTGAGCATCCGGGCCGACGCTGGTGTGCACCATCAACGTCACGATGCCGGTGGCCGGATCATGCCCGTGCTCACGCCGGCTCTCGCGATACAGACGAATTTTCTCGGCTAGATCGTCGACCTCCTGATCCAGCAGATGCGTCAAAACATGAGCGCCAGCCGCGCCGGCTTTCTGGAAGGATTTTGGATCGCCCGCGGCAGTCAGCCAGAACGGGAGCTCCCTTTGAATCGGCGTCGGGAAGAGGCTCAACGCAAACTGCTGGCCAACGCCGTTAGTTCCGGTGATGGATTCGCCGCGCCAAAGCCGGCGTACGGTTTCCGCTGTCTCGTATAAGCGTTCCCGTCGATCCGTATAGTTCTCCGGAGCCAGTGCGAAGTCATTCGGGCTCCAGCCGCTGGCGAACGAGATGCCTACGCGCCCGCCCGACAAGTTGTCCACCATGGCCCAGTCCTCGGCGATTCGCACCGGGTCGTGCAATGGCGCGACGACGCTACCGGCCATCAGCCGTACGCTGCGTGTCTCTCGTGCCAAAGCCGCGTGCAAAATAGCCGGGTTCGGGTATAGCCCGCCCAGGGAAGAGAAATGGCGCTCGGGGATCCAAACAGAACGGAAGCCATTCTGATCGGCAAAACGGGCGGCTTCCATGACCAGCCGGTACTTCTCAGCAGGATCAATTTGCTGCATCCCAGCAAAGAACATCAGAGAGAATTGGAGTTCCTCCGGATGATTCTCCTGTGTTTGTGGAACTGGGCGCGTCTTTGCGGACACCACGACCGTTGGCGTGCGGTGACCCGGTGAGTCGTACCAGATCCTACGTCGCTGGAACGGGTATGTAGGCAGGGAGATTTTGCTCCCCTCGCGTCTCCTTTCCACTTCCTGCCAATGGATCCGACACCCGGAAGCATACAGCGCCGCCAGTACTCCCAGCATCTGGTGGGGTTCGTCCTTATTTGGCTGCAGAGTGTCGATCAGTCGCCATACGGCGTCGGGAGCATTCCGTCGGATCAGATTGGTCAGGACCGGCCGCGGTCCGACTTCCAACACCACGTCGCAACCTTGCTCTGCCAGCGTAAGGACACTGTCTGAAAAGCGCACGGGTGCTAAAACATGTTTGATCCAGTAGCTCGCAGTCGACAGTTCGTGCTCACCTGCGATACGCCCGGTGATGTTGGAGATGAGCGGGATGCGAGCCGGTTGGAACGAAATCGAAGCCAAAACCTTCTCAAATTCCGATAGAACCGGGCTGAGGAGCGGCGAGTGGAAGGCATGGGAGACACTGAGTCGCTGTGCGCCGTGTCCTGTGCGGGCGAGGGCGTCGAGTGCCGTTTGCAGATCGGCAAGTTCGCCCGATATGACGACTTCGTTCGGGCTATTGACTGCGGCCACCGACAGCGTGTGCGGGAATGTGGCAATCGCGGCTGCGACGGCATTCTCCGTCGCCCGCACAGCGGCCATTCCGCCGTTCGGTGGGAGCGCCTGCATCAGCGCCCCTCGCGCCGTGACGAGACGCATCGCATCTTCCAAACTGAAGACGCCTGCGCGGCACGCCGCGACGTACTCGCCCAGACTGTGGCCGAGAACGATGGACGGTGTGATTCCCCAGCTTTCCAGTAGCTCGCACAAGGCGTATGCCAGGGCGAACAGCGCCGCTTGGGCATGCGCGGTCTGCTTCAGGCATTCCGGTACATCGAAATAGTTGGTCGCACACCGGTCAAAGGCTTTTCGGAAAACCGGTTCGCTGTCATACAGTTGACGCCCCATGCCCTCATACTGGAAGCCTTGGTCTGTGAACACGAACGCCACCCGTGGCGGCACGCCCTGTTTCCCTGATTCTGATGACGGGATGGCGGTGCTCGCACCGGCGGCAAATGCACGCAGTTGGTCCGCAATGACAGGAAGCGAATCGCCCAAGACGGCCAGACGCTCGTCAAAATGGGTTCTACCGGTATTCGCCGTAAGGCACAGGTCACCTAGGCGCACCTGAGGATTCGCGCTGCAGTAATGGGCGTACGCGTTTGCCAGCGCGCGCAGTCCCGCGCCGGTCTTAGCCGATAGAGCCAATATCCGGGTCCCAGATACTGTTGCGCCCGACGTACAAGGTCGTACTTCGTGCTGCTGCATCACCACATGCGCATTGGTTCCCAAGAGTCCGAAGGAGCTCACGCCGGCGAGTCGGGGCGTGTTGGGCCGAAACCAGGTGGTGTGTTTCGTGGGGAAGAGAATCGGCTTCTGGGCGGCCTCGATATGAGGGTTCAGATCCTGGAGGTGGAGGTTCGCCGGTACGGCGCCGTGTTGGAGTACAAGTGCGGTCTTGATGAGTCCGCAAATACCCGCAGCGCCTTCCAGATGGCCGATGTTCGTTTTCACGGCGCCGAGTGCCAGCGGCTGATCTGGAGCACGGCCGGGCAGGAACGTATCAATCAGCGCGCCCACTTCGATGGGGTCACCCAACGACGTTCCGGTGCCATGACACTCGACAAAATCCACCTGATGCGACACTACACCGGCGTCATCCAAAGCCGTTTGTATGAGTGTGGCTTGCGCGCGGCGGCTCGGGGCTGTCAGCCCGTTGCTTCGCCCGTCATGATTGACCGCAGATCCGCGAATCACGCCCAGGATCCGGTCACCGTCTGCCTCCGCCATCCGCAACGGTTTCAACAGGACTAATCCGCATCCTTCGCCGCGAACGTAACCATCGGCGGCCGCATCGAAGGTGCGGCACTGACCCGTCGGAGACATCATCCGCCCCTTGGACAGCGTGATCATCGGCTCCGGTGCGATCATGAGATTGACACCGCCGGCGACGGCGACCTCGCACTCTCCATTCCGGAGCGCGTTGCATGCCAGGTGTACGGCTACCAATGACGTGGAGCAGGCTGTGTCCACGCCAATGCTGGGGCCTTCCCAGCCGAATGTATACGACAGGCGACCTGCCATTGCGCTGAGTGTGTTGCCGGTGCCGTAATAAGCATTGATATCGGCGAAGCCGCCATCGCGGAGTTGGTTGAGCAGGTAGTCGGAGTAGAGGGCTCCGACGAATACGCCGGTCCGTGTTCCCTTTAGCCGATCGGGCGGTATGGCCGCGTTTTCCAACGTCTCCCAGGCAGTTTCGAGCAGGAGTCGTTGCTGGGGGTCGAGGTGGATTGCCTCGGCGGGAGCGATGCCAAAGAACTCGTAGTCGAATGCTTGGATATCTTTGAGAAAGGCGCCATATTGTACCGGTTGTGTGGCGTCGGCCGCGTTCATCAGGCTCTGTCGTTCTGACGGGATCGGACCTACGGCATCGACGCCGTTGGCAAGCAATTTCCAGAAGCTCTCGGGCGAATGGACTCCGCCGGGAAAACGGCATCCCATTCCCACGATTGCGATCCGCTCTTTCCGATAGTCCGCAGGAGGCTCACTGCCCTTTTTCGGTGCTCGCTGCTCGTCAAAGTAGGCCGCGATCCCGCGGAGCGTCGAGAAATCGAACAGGAATGACGCAGGCAACGACATCTGGAAGGCTTCACCGAGCTGCCGCGTGAATTCGATCGCCTTGAGCGAATCGAAACCCTGCTCCGCCAAGGCCTTGTCCGGGTGTAAAGCAGCCAGGTGCGTCAGGCGCATAGCCAGCGTGGTCACCGTGCTGAGGGTGGTGTCACCCGCCTTGCCTCGGTCTACCGCCGGAGGAGGCGTGACGGTATGGCTCTCCTCCCATTCCTTGGCCAGCCGGTAGCGTTGCAGTTTGCCGCTTGTTGTTTTCGGTAGTCTGCGCACCTGCACAACATCGTTGACGATCAATCCGAGGCGACCGGTCACTTCCCGCTTGGCCGTTTCAGCGATCAGCCCAAATTTGTCAGCAGGGCCCTTGAATCGAATAAAGAGAACCAGTTGCTCGGAGGCCGTACCCGACGGACGACACCCGCAAGCGACCACATTGCCGCCATCCATCTGGAGTGCAGCTTCCACCACTCGCTCGATGTCGTGAGGGTGGAAATTAGCGCCGTTGATGATGATCAGTTCCTTGACCCGGCCCGTGATGACGATGTGATCGCCGTTGAGGAATCCCAAATCGCCGGTGTCGAGCCAGCCGTCCTGGAGTACGCGGCTGGTTGCCTCTGCATTCCCGTAGTAACCGGCTGTAGTGGAGGCTCCCGCGATGAGTACGCGGCCCACCGACAGATCGGGCAAAGTGGCGCCCTTCTCATCCGCAATGCGCACCTG
Organism: Acidimicrobiia bacterium; assembly: GCA_016871315.1. Lineage (GTDB taxonomy): Bacteria > Acidobacteriota > Terriglobia > Bryobacterales > Bryobacteraceae > VFZE01. Next base: position 8,047 of record VFZE01000093.1, read on the forward strand.
CACGGTGTCTACGACGATCCCGCAATCGACCAATACAACGGAATTGTCGAGCGACTCGGTCAGCTCTACCGGTTTTCCAACAGCCAGTGAGTCCCGCTGGACTCGCCAGCCCCGAACCGGGGCGCCTGCTTTGGAGAGAGAGACTGCGAGTGTGTTTTCCGCCAATCCATAGGAGGGCTGAATCACATGTGGCGACATGCTATGCACGGCCATAGCGTTGCAGAATCTGGTGCAAACCGCTTCGGAAATCGGTTCGGCTCCATTGGTGATCAAACGGACGGACGAGAGATCCCAATGGACCGGCGGCGCCGCGCTATAGGCAGACAGCAGATACTCAAAACCGAAATTGGGGCTGAATAGGTGTGTCGCACGATGGCGGTGAACCAGTTCCAGCCAAAGCATGGGCCTGCGGACGAAGAGGCTCGTCGGCATCAGCACTTGCTGGAACGACGCGGCTAAAGACCGAAGATGAACGCCAATCAGCCCCATGTCGTGCCACAACGGCATCCAACTGAGCGTGATATCGGTGGGCACTGCAAAGCACCCTCTCAGGCAGGAGCCGATGTTCGCCAGGAGATTTGCATGCGTGAGTTGCACGCCCTTCGGGTCACCCGTGGATCCTGAGGAGAATTGGAGGAAGGCTAAGTCGCCCGGCAGTGGAGTTGCTAGCGGCCGGCTGTCCGGTGATGCCGCATCGAGCTCCTCAATGAGCGTAATGTGTTGCCGATCGAGGAGAGGGTCCAGTTTGTCGGCCCGGGCGCGGCTGACAAGTATCCTTGGCTGCTCCAGTACACGCCAGATGCGCAAGAGCTTCTGGTTCATCTCCTGCTGAGCGGTTCCAGCAACCGGAACCGGCACAGCGCCTGCCTGCAAACAGCTCCAGAACAGGAGTACGAACTCGTAGTTGTCTTCGACCGGAAGGAGAACCTGGCAACCCTCGCCAATGTTCAGCGTTCTGAGCTGACGGGCCCGCTCCTCCGAGAGCCTTTGGAGTTCTCGATAGGATAAGAAGTTCTCTTTCGCGGTATCACCGACGAACGTGATGCCTGTTTGCTCCCCGTGGGAAGCGTTAGCCGCGGCAGCTAACCTGTCTAAAAGAGTACCGGTAAACCAGTAATCTGGAAAGGAATCGCTTTCTCCGACATCGCCCATAGCCTTACCTGTTCTCCCCGACTTCTGGCCCCGCCATTCCGTCACCAGTAAGTGGTTCACTTAACTTCGGATCCCAACATGATTGGTAATCCGTCGCGGTTTCCCACAACCACCACTTTTGTATTCGGAGACTTGGCAAGTTCGAGTGTGGCTTCGATCGCCTTCCACTGGAGAACTTGAGGGGTAATTCCCTTTGAGATCTCTTCCTGGAACCTCTTGATCCCTCGCGCCTCCTCCAACTTCCGCTCCGCTTCCCGCTGCTCGCTTTTAACCCGAAAATCGTACATTTCGAGGACCTGCTCGGCCTCCAGCTTGGCTTGGATGGCCTCCTGGATCTTAGGGGGTAACTTGACGTTGATAATGGATACTTCGGCGACATCTACATAGACTCCGCCGATCAACCGCTTGACCCGCCCAAATACCCGCTCCCTCTGACCAGCGCGAGCCAGTGCGTATAGTTGTTCGGGTAGATCCTGGCCGACGATGTCCTGCAGCGCGGCGCGAAGCTGGGGTACCACTACCTTGTCTGCATAATTGGGGCCATAGACACGGTGCAAGTGACTCAGTAGCAAAGGGTCCGGACGGTAGACGATGAAGGCATCCAAGCAGACCTCTAAGCCGTTCTTGCTCAGCGCCGTAATCGGCACGGTTTGTTGCTGAAAAGTAAGATCATACTTGTAGACCTCATTCCAGGGCGCTATGACGTGGAACCCTTCGTAATAGATCTGCGGCGATGGACGGCCTGCGAATCGTTCATAGAGCACCATACCCTGGCCTGGGTACACCGATATGAGCATCCGGTTGGCGAATGCCGCGATACCGAACACCAGCAGCAACGAGCCGATGGTGCAACCCATCCAATGTTGGTCCCAGAATTCCCGCAGCCAGGTTCTTGCTGCGGATTCGGTCACAGTGTTCTCGAGAGTCGTGCTCATGAACGTTGTCCCCGGTTCGTGTCGTTCTCGTAGGGGACAATTTGACCGAAATCGAGCTTCAGGATGCGATCGGCCAAATGGAAGTAGTGGTCATCGTGAGTTGCTGCAATCACGGTCGCTCCCTGTCGTTTCAGGTCAGGCAAGATCGTCTCGTAGAAGTAGCGGCGGAATGGAGGGTCTTGGTCTGCTGCCCATTCATCGAGAACGTAGATCGGCTTGCGATCCAGGCAGCACGTGATTAGAGCCAGACGCTTCCGTTGTCCCGTCGAGAGGTCAGTCGTCTGCCAGTGGTCGCCGATCAACTTGGTCTTCTCCGCGAGCTGGAATTCGGCGAGCAGTTCGTTTACTTTTTCCAAGCTGTACTCGGGCGATCCATACAGCCGATCGAAAAGATGATAGTCACTGAAGATGACGCTGAAGAGGTTGCGATATTCGGGATAGTTCGTATCGTCGATCGCGATACCATCGCGGAGCATAGAACCCTCCTTCGGGGAGTACAGATAAGTGAGCAGTTTTAGGAATGTGGACTTGCCACTGCCGTTTCCGCCGACGATGAAAAGAACTTTACCCTGTTCGATGGTCAGGTTCATCGGGCCAAGCTTGAAGCCGACCTTCCCCGGTTCGCCGTACCAGAACACCACATCGCGCATGCGTATCTGCTGAAACTGCTGTGTGGTTGCCGGCAAAACTTCCAGCGGCAATTTCTCCTGCGCGCCACCGAGTTCGCGTTCGACGCGGTCGATATTCGCCACGGCGACATTCGCGGCGGCGACGATCGGAATCGCGCCGATGAACCCGGTGAGCGGTCCAGTGATGAACAGGATGGTGGCTGTAATCTGACGAAGGACCTCCGAATATGCTTCGCTGAACCGGGGGAGCAGGAAGACGAGTGCCCCGATTAGGATGTAGAACGAGCTTTGGGAAAAGATGTAGTGCTTGTTGAAGTGATTGGTGCTCTTGACCTTCAAGTCCATCAGGGACTCTGAGGTCGCCCGTAAACTGTCCCGTAGCCCTACCGCGCGTTTGCCATCGAGCTTTACCTCTTTGAAGCCTGCTAGTAGCTGTTGCAGAAGGTCTAAGAATGCATGCTCTTTACGGACGGACTCCGCCATGTCGCCTTGCATGCGTTGCGACATCTGTAAATGGAGAAGCGTGCCGGCGCCTGTGAATAGAAGTGTGAGGAAGAACGCGGGGCGCGAGATGATTGCCAGATAGATGATGCTGCAACCGACCATCAGTCCTGCCTGCCCGGCGATCACAATGGTTGTTGTCGCTTGCGAGATTGCTAAGGTCTCATTGGCAAAAACATAGTACAGCTTGGGCCTGCCCATGCCCTCAAACGGCAATAAGTCCGCTCCGAAAATCTTGTCGAGGAGTCGCAGGCGAACGTTGTTGAGGCACGATTCCACGAGGGCCGAGGACTTGGACAGCAGGCAGTACTGCGCGATGACAAATATGCCAATCGCGCAGGCAAACATAACCATGTACCGAAATGACCCCGCTTCGTCTGCTGGATCCCCAGCCGCCATATTGATGATTGCCAAAAGCAAGGCATTCATACCGCCGGATAAGCCTGCCATCGCCGCGATCTGCCATAACGATACACCAGACTCCCTGCGGATCAGTTGGAGCAAGTTCATAAATTGATAAATCGCTGTGAGGCAACTGATGTCGAAATTACCCGTTTCACCGGTTTCGTAAGCTCACGGTGGAAGTGAAGCTGTGTCAGAGGCTCTTGAGCAGGTGGCTTGTTAGGGCTGGGGCGCTGCTACCGTCTCCGGATTTGCAGCGTCAGCCTCTACCTTGCCCTTCTCGAATTCTTGCTGGAAGTGATTCTTCATCTTGTCAACATCGAAATCCAGGAATGTGCCACCAGTTTCGAAATGCTGAATGAAGACCCGGCCTACCGCGAACGTCGTCGCGCCGGCGAGTAGGGGCACGGAGACGCCGCCGATGATGGTCCCTGCTACGGGGATCATTTTGACGGCGCTGCCCACCGCGCTGCCGGCTACGCTGCCCGGTAACGCAGCACCAACCAGTGCAGCGACAATTTCTTTTCCCCGATTTTCCGAAAACGCAACGCCGTAATGCTTGGCGAGCGTCGACAGCATTTTCAGTTGAACACCCATGACGGCCGCGAAGTCGAGAAAGGGAATCGGGATAAAGCCGGCTCCCATCGACCAGTACATATACTTCTTCACGATTGAGTTGGGGCTGGTGGCCTTCTCGTCCATGTAATCAGAGCTCCTTTTAAGTTAGCCTCAGCGTCCAGCGCCGGTGAGTGCTTCGCAGGCGCCAGTGGTTCCGTAACATACAACTGCGGCATCCTTAAAGGTAGCAGGAAAGCATCTGACGGTCAACTGGAGTTGTCCCCAAATCTGAGACACGAGTCTAGACACACAAAAATTCCCAAAGGAGAATTTGAGTCATGTCCGTGTCACGAAGAAAGTTCAACCGCGAGTTC
>VFZE01000094.1 GCA_016871315.1 Acidimicrobiia bacterium
TGACTCTGTTTTGCCCTGACACGGGAAACATTTTTGTGTGTAATCCTGTTGGCGCCCACGTCTGGTCCGCCCTATCGAGAGGTCTCAGCGTCGACGAAATCGCGAGCGAGGTCGCCTACAAGTTCGATGTATCGCCCGAGATCGCCAAGCGTGATGCCCTTGTCTTCATCACGGAGCTGCGAATCCGAGGGTGTTCGCCGCCGGAGGTCGGAACGAGGTCATGAACTGGATTCGTGCGCGATTGACAATCCAGGCTTGGCGCGACCTAGCTATTTACGATCTGACAATCACATCGCTGGGATTTCGCGGCATCCATCGCAGATTGATGAAGAAGCGCTCCGCGACTTGCCGGCAGCCGCTATCGACAGCGGTCGTATGTGAAGCGGTGAATCTGGCAACGTGCCTCTATCTCAAGCAGGTCCACTGCCTTCAGAGGTCTGTTGTCTCCGTGCTTTTACTGCGGAAGTGCGGAATTCCAGCGAGCCTTGTGATCGCGTACAGACCTAGCCCGTTCTTCGCGCATTCGTGGGTAGAGGTGGACGGACAAATCGTAAATGATTCACCGGCGTTCGCGGAGCAGTTGATCGTGCTCTATCGACAGTAGAGGCGGCAAGGACTACCGATGAGTTTCCAGGCAGGAGCGTATCACGAGGAGAATCGGCCCATCACGGAATACGACGTTGCGCTATTCATGAACGCGATAGCGGATGTCAATTACGCGGAACCTCGAGGTTGGTGTTCAGGAGGCGTGTTTCTCGCGCATTCCGGCTTTCCGGGGATGTGGGGGAGCGCCGTGGAAGTACAACCCCTTTCCACTGATCGGGCGTCGATCACATTCGATGGAAGGCTGGACAATCGAGGTGATCTAACACCTCTGGTTCGCGATGATCTGGGCGGCACCGCCAGCGACGCAGAACTGGCTCTGGCAATCTATCTGCGGCTCGGTCCTGATGGCCTGAGCCGTCTGATCGGCGACTGGAGCCTGGCGATATGGGATGCCGGGGGGCAACGCATTGTATTGGCCAGTGACTTTGCCGGCGTCCGGCCACTCTACTACTATTCGGATGCGCGGTCCATCACGTGGTGCACGCGACTGGAGGCGCTCGTCAAGTGGGTCCGCCCCGATGCGATCGATGACCAGTACGTGGCCGGACTTCTGTCCCCGCGCGCTGGCTATCCCGATCTCACTCCATATCCGGGAATCTACTCCGTCAGACCTGGGCACTACCTGATCCGCGCCGGCGGACGCACCGAACTTCGGCCATTCTGGCGGCCGCCCACCGACGGCATGGTACGCTTTCCGCGCGAATCCGACTATGAGGAGCGCCTCCGGGAACTCTTCCGCGACGGCGTGCGCTCGCGCTTGGGTTCGGGTTCCACGGTCATTTCCGAGCTCAGTGGAGGGCTCGATTCCTCCTCCGTTGTGTGCATGGTCAAGCACTTGATCCGAGACGGATCCGCGAGCCCGCGGAGGTTTGTCACACTTAGCTATGAACGCCAAGGCTCACTGGACAAACGTTTCTGTAGGGCTGTGGAGGAATGGACCGGCTTTGAGAACGTCCATTTACCTGTAAAGGACCAGTTGTTCGTCTCGAAATCAGACCCGGGTGCCGCTTTGCCGGCGTTCTGGAGCCTGCTATATGCCGCCGTGGCCGCGGAAGCGCACAGGGTCGGAGCGAGGACTCTGCTCACCGGGTCGCTCGGCGACTTAATCATGGGTAACTGGAGGGACGATAGCGCGCAGGTGGCCGGTCTGCTTCGAAACGTCAAGATCCAGACGGCGCTGCGGGAGTCGCTCGAATGGAGCAAAGCGTTGCGGATGCCGGTCGCCGGAGTTCTTTGGAGAGCGGTGTTGCTGCTTCTGCCGGCCTCGGCGATCTGTTCCAGAGCGGACTTGTTCTCCGACGGGCGGCAACCTGCCGCCGGAAACGAGGATTCGATCGCGCCGGCTTTTCGGACCCGCATGGGCCTCAATGATCGCCACAGGTTCTCCACGGCATGGAAGCAAGCGCGGCCGGAACGTAGGAAGCATTTTCGCGGGCTGCTCGAAACGCTCGAGCTCCGCCACCTTCAGCCACCAGAGGCACTGGCGCATCTCGACTTTACGCATCCGTTCGCACATCGGCCGCTCGTGGAGTATATGCTATCGATTCCGTCGGAGATCGTTTGCCGGCCCGGAGAGCCGCGGCGGTTGATGAGGCTGGCGTTTCAGCCCCTTTGGCCCCCGGCGCTGCATGGCCGGCGATCAAAGGATTCCTTCGGCGGCACATTCCTGGCGGCTCTTCGTCCCCTTGCTCCCGGACTTCTGAACGACGCAAGGCAATTGCAAGTCGTTCAGCGTGGTTATGTCGATCCGGTGAATCTCACCAGCAGGCTGGAGCGGCTTGCCTACTCCCTGGACAACAACGCCGCGCAACTTCGCCGCCTGATTCTGCTTGAACTGTGGCTACAACGGGCGACGCAATCCGCGGCCGGTTTCAAGGAGCGTCCTCCAGCGCCGGGCGCTGGAGCCGGATCGCGCTTTAGGGTATGAGTTCCAGGACGGTCTGCGCCGCGAGCCGAACGGACGGGTTCTCATTTGGATCCTCGATAATGGGTCGAAGGAGTCCAACAAAGCTCCGTTGCGGCCGAAATCCCGCTTTGTGGAATCCGGCAAGGGCGGCGCACGCCGCTATCCGGTCGCCGTCGCTTCCGCCGGCCAGCCATTTTTCAACGTGGCTTCGAAATGATTCCGCCGGCTGAGATTCGTGGAATCTCTTGAAAAAGAACTCGACTCGTTCGTTGAACGTGGCCTCCATATTTTCAAGACCGGCCGCCCGGCCGTCCTCCGGCTCCTTCAAGCGCTTCACAAGGTTGTACATCATGCCGTCGTAGATTCTCTCGACCAACAGGGCAACAGTCGGTGGCTTCCCCGATTCAAGAGTCCTTTCCATCGTCGGCGATTTCCCCGCCAGGGCCTTGATGATAGAACTCTCCAGGACTGCTTGCGCAAGACCCTTTGCTGTCGGGCCGATTCCGAGGGACGGCGACGGCCCCAATCGCTTCCGATAACTAAACAGCGAACCGTCGGCGGTTCTTTCCAACAGGCGCGTGGCTTCCGGAGAAACTCGCAATAGCTCCCGGCATCTTTCGAACTCCCGGCAAGCGCCGAAACACCACAGATCAGGCTTCCCACTACGCTGGTGTCTTCCGTTCATCGAAGACCCAATTGCCCTCCAGGTTGTCTGCTGCGATCGCGCGCGGGAAGTAATCGCATAACCGTCCGTACGGGTTGGGTTCGAGAGCCTGGCGGTGAGCCAGCCCGGCCGGGTCTCCAGCGGTTCAAAACGGCATTCTTGCCGCGATCGAAACATCGCATGGATTCGCTCCATGGGCAACTGGAGATGCTGCAGGCGCTCCTTCCGGCTTCTGTTGAGGACCGGCTTAAAGTCACCCCAATCGAACCAATCCTCCGAGTAGGGATACATCGCAGCCACCGCTGTGCAATCTCGTAGTTCCGGATCACGCGTCTGGATTTCAAAGCCCGTCCATGCGCGGAACTCTCTGCTGCCTTCCTTTTGCGGCGGAAGTTGCCGCCACGCGAACTCATGCTCGATCTCAACCTGCCGGCCGAATTCCACCTCTGCCGCCGAATTCACGTAGCTGAGGGTTGCGTAGGACTTTCGCCGGCGTTCGACTGCAGCAACGTCGGCCACTCTAGGACCCGTTGATTCGGTCACGGTCCCAGATTGGCTCAGCTCAGGAGACTTTTCAAACTACTTACGTCTATTTTTTTCAATAAGATCCGGTTCGCCGACCAGCGGATCCGCGCATCAGATTTGGGGATCCTGTGCGTAAGGCATCTCACGAACTTAAGTATGGAATCTCACGTGGCGATGTGGTATTGTGGTACGCATTCGGGCCACCTATGACCGCGTCCCTCGGTGATGGCTGGAACGACCTCGGTCGCTGTCGTTTTAGTTCAGCCAAGCGTACCATTGAGTCGGAGTCTGGTTTTCAGCCGCTTGGCCAGCTCGAAGCGAGACTAATCGAGTTGCTGGTGGCCGAGTCCGGCGGTCTTCTTACCGCGGAAGCCCTTCAGAACGCCCTTTGGCCCAACGACAAAAGCGATCCGCGTAGCCTACGTCAACGACTCGATTCCTTGCTAGTACGGCTTGGGAAGAAACTGTCCAGGATCGGGCTTGAAAACCTCATAGAGAATCGTCACGGCGACGGTTATCGAATCGCCTTCGCGGCTGCCCAGATGGGATTTCTGGAAGACGTGCCCGCCATGGAGATTGGCCAATCGTCTGCGCGAACGAAGCACGGTATGCCCATGATTGAATTTGCCCGGCGGCTGTCGGTTTCGGAGGCTGACAGGCTTCTGGAGCCCTACTGCCGCATGACGGTTCAATCGTCACAGCCGATCGAACTTTACAAGGGTGGGTATGATCGTTTGATTGGAAATCTACGGCATGGAGTTCGAGTGCTCTTCCTCAAGGGTGGTGACGACCCGGATGCAGTCGGACGCTTGGCCCGATGCCTGCTCGAACCGAGCCTCCGCCAGATGGCTCGATCCTCCAGCAGTCCAGCCCGTGCTCCAAACATCACGGCCCATCGCGACGACGACGATTGGAACCTGATCCTGAACCAAGTTCGCATCGTCGTTCTTCCTTTCTATATAAGTCCCGACCACCTCTACGTTTTGAACTCGAACAGCACCGTCAACGCACAGCTCTACTCTTGCGACCATGAAACCTGGCTGGCGACCTGTCGCGAACGGGGACTCAATGCATATCGCCATGGCGAGTGCTTCCATCAGTTCATTCCTCAAGGAGAAGAAACGCTCATAAGTTTCAGTCCGCATTGTGCAAATCCGGCTTTGGTGCGAGAAGATGTGCGAGCGGCGGTCTTGCACCATATCGACTCCTCGCTCCATGCGCTTTTGGACCGAGTATTACCGCAGGCCGTCCCGCCGCGGCGAGCTTCGTCTTCCGGGCGATTACTCAGGAGGCGAGCGTCGTAGGTTCACGGGGTGCCGTGCCGGGCTAAAAACCCAACTTCAATGACAACTGAACCGAGCGGGGGCCGCCCGTCTGGTACAAAGGATTGAAGCCGCCGTTCTGTCCGCCCGCGCCAAGACTCTGGTTCAGCATCGACAAGGATTGCCCAAACGTCGCACTGTTCGCCACGAGAACACCAGAGACCGTGACAGCGCCAAGCAAGCCGTTCGGGTCTGCAAAGTTGGGATGGTTAAAGAGGTTGAAGAACTCCGCACGAAATTGCAGATGCGCTCCCCGGCTCAAATCGAACCTCCGTCGCACCGCCAGATCTAACTGTTGGGCCGGGAAGCCACGCAGGACGTTTCGTCCGAGCGTGCCCTGGCGGAGTTCCGGTGAAACGAAGAATGGCCCGAGCTGTCGCGAGTTTCCGGCAGGAACTTCGTTGTTCAGACACCTTCCGCCGGCGGCGTTGGCGTCTTTGAGGTAAACCGGACTTCCGAGCACCAGGTCTGGCCGGAAACCGAATGTTCCGAAGCCGAGGTCTCGGTTGACCAACACGTCCACCGGCGCCGCCGAACGCACCGTTGCGATCGCATCGAGCGACCACTGGTCCAGGACCGCTTTCAGTGCCGCTGGACCGGGACGTACGTGAACGTCCTTGGTCATGGCGGCGGAAAAGACATGCCGGACATCGAAGTTCGAGGAGCCGCGCTCCGCGCTGATATTGATCTTCGAGAACGTAGGCAGCGCTGTCGAGTCATTGGACGCGTTGTCGAGCGAATGCGACCACGTGTATGAGACCAGTGCCTGCAATCCATGTGCGAACGGCTGCCGGAACTGAAGCTGCAATGCGTTGTAATCCGATGTGGCGCTGTTTCGATTGACCTGCACGAGCGGGAAGTTTGGATTCGCGTTAAAGACCCGGTCCTGCCGCAGCAGGCGACGCCCGGCAGAGCCGACGTAGGACGCAGTCGCGATTCCTCGGCCGCCGAGCGCCTGTTCTACGGCAATGCTCCAGTGGTAGACATAGGGAAGCGTAAGCTCCGGGTCAGTGACCATGACGTTGGCGAACGGCCCCGTCAGATTCAGGAGGGGAATGGGAATCGTGGATGGGTCGGCCGGATAGATCGTAGCGAACGCCGGACCAGCCTTGACGTTTGGTGATAGCATCGCGGCATTCGAGATGGCGCCGGCGGGCAGGTCAAAGAACACCCCGAAGCCGCCACGAACCACCGTGGATCCAGTCTCCGTTACCTTGTATGCGGCTCCCACCCGCGGGGCGATATCGCCCCACGTGGTGCGCCACAGGGGCGTGCCAGGTTGCGCAAAGGAGACAGCCGCCATGTTGTCGGTTTGCTTGGCTGCGTAAAGCACCAGGCCGTTCCGCCCGTGAGGGGCGGGATTCACATCCCAACGGATGCCGTGGCTGATCGTGAGCCGGCGTGCCGCTCTCCACGCGCCCTGCGCGTAAGCGGAGAAATTCGAATAAGCGTAATCGGCTTGAGGCCGGCGCCCGACAGTACTGACGGTGGAACGGCCGGTTCGCACGTCGGCTGGGGAGGAGAACGTATAGCTCAAATCGTAGGCACGCGCGTAGGAGCTCGGGAACAGGTATCGGTAGTCTACGCCGAAACGGAATTCGTGATTAGCGTGGATCACGGAGAGGTTATTGACAAAATTGACCTGGCCTTGGGTTCCTTCGCCATTCCGCCCGAGAGAATAGCGGGCCAGAGCCGGACTGATGACGCTGACGCTGAATAACGTATTCGCCAGAGTCGCGAATGACGGCAGCACGGCAGCGGTGATTGGCGCCGCTCCACCGAAATCGTCGAGCGCCCAGAACGTGCCGCCGAATTGCCGGCTCCAGTTGCCGCGGAACTCATGGTTCACACGGGGCGTGAGGCTGGCGGTGACGCCGGCCGTGAGTGTGCGAGTTTGGAATCGAGTGGACCGCGGGTTGCTCAACTGGCCCCCAGCATTGCGCTGCGTGGTGGATGAGGGAGAGTGGTTGTAGCGGGCGAACGCGATGACGCTGCGGGCGATCCCATGATCAATGCGAAGGCTGGTGGCGTCCAACGACGTTGGGTCGGAGTATCTTGCGGTGGATTGAGCGAGGCCGTTGCCGAGGTCCGGGCCGTTGGGGAGAGGGAAAGCATTCAAGAGCGCCTGTACTCCAGGCGGTGCGGTCTGCCGCAAAGTCGCCGACGGCACGGAGGTGATGGCGATCAGCGGCTGGCGCAGACGGAGGCCTTCATACGAAAAGAAAAAGAAGGTGCGGTTTCGCTCTTTGTTGAGCCGGACCGGCCCGCCAAGCACTCCACCAAAGGCGTTCTGTCGCGATTGGGCTTTGGGCAGGGCAAGTCGGTTTTCGAACCAGTCGTTCGCGTCCAGGACATCGTTGCGGAGATAGTGGGAAGCGGACCCGTGTATGTCGTTGGTTCCTGAGCGGGTCAACAGTGAAACCTGCCCGCCCGGTGTCCGGCCGTACTCGGGCGCATACATCGAGGTCTGAATGCGAAACTCCTGCAAGGCGTCCAGCGAAACCAGATTGTTGAATCCGCCCGTTGCGCTGAGGGCAGGCAACAGGCCGGCTCCAGCCTGCCCCGCACCGCCACCAGCGTTGATTCCGAAGTTTGCGCTGACTCCATCGACCGTATAGTAGTTGGCGTTCGCCCGCTGCCCGTTGATGCTAAACTGACCCTGTTCTCCGAAGGTCGCTTTAGTGGGAACCACGCCAGGCGTCAACAGCAACAAGGATTGCAAGCTCCTACCGTTGAGCGGATTGTTCTCGATGAACTGGCGATTGATAACCGTTGTCACCGTGGCGTCCCTCGTGTTCACTGTCGTCGCCGTACCCTTGACCGTGACGATTTCCGTTACATCGCCGACTGCCAATTCGAAATCGAGTTCTAGTGTGTCTCGAACGTGCACCACGACAGCGGGCCGTACCGCGGTCTTGAAGCCGGCCCGCTCGACTTCGATGCGGTAGGAGCCGGGAAGAAGCGCCGGAAGCCAATACCGGCCCTCCTGATTGCTCGCAGTCTCGTAGCGAACGTTCGTGTTCGTCTGCGCGGCCCGCACCACAGCAGTCGCGATCGCGGCGCCAGACGTGTCGAGCACGGTGCCACTGAGGGAACCGCTGGACGACTGTGCGAACGCCATGCAGCAAATTCCCAACGAAAGCAGAACGGCTCGCAGTACAGGTTGATCAGGGGTCTGTGAAGCGGCCGCGATGATCGAACGCACTTTGACCGAACACCAACCCGCTCTCTTCATAAAGTACCCTTAATCAATTGATCAATTGGAGTCATTCCGCCAAGGATACTTGCTTCCTTACCTCCGACCCACATCTCTAATAGCGCAAAAATAGCCCATACCAGGGCAACTCTCTGTATCCCTCGTCTCTGATATTGGTATTGACGTACATTCATTTCTATATGATACTCAGGTGAAAGACAAGTGCACTCGAGAACTTTTTCTTGTCATTCGATACTTCGCTCATCACGGTCCGCCAGCCAACCCCTATGATAATCCGATGATTCGCCTCCTTCACTTGTCCACCGCAATTGCTCTGGCCTCGGTGATTCTGCTTCAATCCAGGCCGGACGAGCCGAAGCTGCCTGGTGATCCGGCGAACCCGTACCGATGGGCCGATCTGGCGGAGTCGGGATTGGAGGCAGGCGGGATCGAGCATGCCGAAGCGCTTATTCAATATGCGGTGAGTCTGGCGCCGCGCGTGCCTCCCATCCTCATGCGCGCAACAAATCTCTTTTTCCGCACCGGGAACAGCGACCAAGTCCTACACTATTCCCTGCGAACACTTGATCTCGTCCCTGACTATGACCACATCCTCTTCCGTTATCTGGACTACTTCTCCCTCTTTCCCATCGATCGTTTGAACGGGCGCGCCTTGGCCTCTTGCCTGAAATATCAGATAACACAGAGCAACACTCCGCGCGTGATGGAAGTCTGGGACTTGTTGAAACAAAAGAAACTTCAGACCAAGGACATGGCCGCCGACGTTGCCTCCCACCTTGCCTCGCGGGCAAGCTACCGCCCCGCCGCGTCCGCCTGGCGCGAATTCAACTGTGCTCAATCGCCCGGCGACTGTTCCGGCGATCCCTTCAACCCTGGCTTTGAGTCGCCGCCGTCTGCCGTGCCCTTCGATTGGACCGTACCGCCGCCCGCCTCCATCAGCGGCTCATCGCCCCGCTCAGGCCGCCGTAGCCTTTACATCAGTTTCGACGGAACTTCGAACCTGGACTGGGCAGGGCCTCAACAAAACATCGTCGTGGATCTTCCGGGGAAGTACCAGGTTTCCTGGTACATGAAGACCGCAGCCCTAACCACCAATGAGGGCATTCGCCTTCGCGTCTTCGATGCGCATCTTCCGGCCCGCCTGGATCGTTCCACCGAACCGGTCACCGGCTCCACGCAATGGACGCACTACTCCCTGCGTTTCACCGTCAACCATGGCACGCAAGCTGTTGTCCTGCAGTTCCGGCGAAACTCATCCGCCAAACTCGATAACAGGATCAAGGGCGAGGCATGGATCGACGACGTTCGCATCGAGCCTGTGCCGCCCGATTAGTAGGAGATCTTACGGCTGACCGGCCAGTTCCACCGCGGCTTCGGGCACTGGCCGGTAGTGAGACACCGCCGGTCGTACGCCGGAGGGAGTCACCACGCCTCCGGCGGGAACGGCTGTATCATGTGCGAACCAGTATTCCCCCGCCGGCAGCGTTACCGGCTGATTCAGCCTGTAGGAGAGACGGAAAATGGCGTCGCGGGCGCCGTCGCGCAACACCCGGTCCACTCCGGTCGGCGAGAAGCTGAAAGTCCCCGCGGCCCGGTCAGAGCTGAAGACATCCCCGGTAAAGGATGACACGGCCGGCATGTTGTCCCGGCCGTTGGACCAGATATTCATGCGGAACCGGTTGTACTGGTTGGCCGGGTCGAAACGCAGTTCCGGCTGGCCGTTGCCATCGAAGTAGCCGATAAGCTCATCCAGCGTCGCGGCCTGCGAGAGCCGAAAATACCCGGCAAAGATCGCGTTCAGCGGTACATTGGTTGACATCGAGAACCAGTGCCAAAGGCCAGGCTTGTCGGCATCTGCGCCGCCGCCGGCATTGCTGTAGAACCCGCCGTGTGAGCCGTCTTCGATCCCGTTGTTGTCGTACACGATCGCTCCTGCGCGCCGCAACGTCAGGGCCAGGCCGCTCGAGGCTCGGAACGTCGGCTGCGTCAACTGCGTCGTCTTGGTCCACGCCCGGAATCCCGCCGCACCCCATAGATCCTGGTTCTCGTGCCGGAACGCCACCGAGCTCGTGGGCCCCGACTGTGCGTTCATCGTCTGCCCGTTCACGAATTTGCCGGAGCTCAGGATCCAATAGAAGCCGTTGGGCTCGGCCGGGATCGACAGATCTTCCTGCGCTGCCCGGTCTCCCGCCCTCAGCTTGATCTCCAGATCGCCCGCCACGTCCCAGTAAGGAGTGATCACGTTGACCTGATAGAGACCCGTCTGGTGCGGGACAAGTCCGGCATATTCCACTCGCCCCGCCCGGCCGGCTATCGTCACCTCCACCGGTGCCGCTACCCGCTGCAGCGGCGATCCCTCGCCTCCTGCGTTCGCGCCGGTTCCGGCCACAGCGGCCGGATCAACCTCCCCCAGACTGTTCAAATAGATCACCACGAACTGACCCGGCTTAATGGGCTTGGCCCGGGTGGCAAGATCTCCATCAGGGTGCGTCAGAATCGCGCGGCCAATCCCCGTCTGGTCCACCGAAAAGAACCGCGGCGCGCGGTCCAATAGAGTGATCGCGTCCGGCGCCGACTCGCCCGCTGCCGTCTTCACCCGCACCTGCGCCGCCCCGGCGATCCCATAAGGCACCATCGCATTGATCTGTCGCGCCGAAACCGCGAACAGCGGTAACGCCACCGTCCGGCCCCCAGCCGTGATTTCGACGCTCGCACCGCCCAACGAAATGGGCAGAGGCAGAGCCTGCGCGAACGCGTCCCCAGTGGCCAGTCCCGAGCCGAAAATCGAGATGATCGCGCCCGGCGCCAGCGCCCTCGAATAATCCGCCGCGTTCACCGTGCCGCCCGCCGTGATCACCGGCTGGGTCCACGCCAGCGTGCTGAGTGTCGCGGCGCATAAGGCAAGTCGGTTCGTCATCGATGCCTCCTAGACTAGGGTCGGAAAAGGCTCACCGGCGGCGGCTCCGTCGAGACGGCCTGACCGGGTGGGAGCCCGCTGTTTGGCAATGTCTGTCCCGGCGCATTCCCGAATGGCGGGTTGTACTGGCGCCACTGGTTCAAAAAGTCCGTCGAAAAAGGGGTTACCCGGAACGACGGAAAAACATTGATGCCGCGCGGCTGGTTCAGGCTATAAAACATCGCCTCCGACGGCGCCCATGCCTCCGTCGAACCCAGATGCAGCCGGCCTTCCCGCGATTCTCTCGGCACTCGCTTCCCTTTTTCCGACCCGATCTCCACCACGGCATCCTCCGACAGCCTGTAGGCGAGCCCGCCTTCGCTTACCTTCACCAGCACGCGCTCCCCGCTCCGGCTCAGTGAGACTCGCGCCCTTGGCAGCAGCCAAACCCGGTTCCCTCCAGCCAGTTCCATCAAGGCAGGAGCCTCGCCATTCTCGATTCTCTGACCCGTCATTACCGGCCACCGCGGAACGCCCGCCACAGCCACCTGCGTCCCATCCAGCCGGAACGGCGCCGAAGAGCTCAGCGTCCCCGCGGGCCCCTCCGCCAGACACGGCATAACCAGCAAACAAATTAGTGGAAGTCTCACGAGCATAGTATATGTCCAGACGCGCGCACTGTCAAGCGCAAATATATGAATGTCGCTGCCACGTGAGAATGTCCTATCAGTGCCATTTAGAAATGTCCTATTGACAGGTAGAGGCTGGGGAGGTGGAAAACACAGGAGTTCTCCCCATGACGCAGAAGGAGC
>VFZE01000095.1 GCA_016871315.1 Acidimicrobiia bacterium
TTCGGGTTGTGCTTGGCCAGCGTCTTGGTGATCGCCGCCGTGAGCGTGGTCTTGCCGTGGTCAATGTGGCCGATCGTGCCCACGTTCACGTGCGGTTTGCTGCGGTCAAATTTCTCCTTCGCCATATGCCTTTCTCAAAGCCCTCTTTTCTGTAATCGGAACCTTACAGCCAATGCAGGCAGGTGTTTTGCTTCTTCGCCGCAAGTCCTCTGAGGGCTTCCGGCGGTAACCTGGAGCCGATGACCAGGATTGAACTGGTGACCTCGTCCTTACCAAGGACGCGCTCTACCAACTGAGCTACATCGGCCCGAACCCTACTATAGTAGCAACCGCACGGGCCAAGCTCAACAGCAGCCGGGCCGCGTGTCGCTGCCACGTGAGAATGTCCTATCAGTGCCATTTAGAAATGTCCTATTGACAGGTAGAGGCTGGGGAGGTGGAAAACACAGGAGTTCTCCCCATGACGCAGAAGGAGCGGGACCGGCTGGTGGTGCTAAAGCAGGCCCAGAAGCGACAGATCACGCAGGCGGAAGCAGCCGGACAGTTGCAGTGCACGGAGCGGCATGTGCGGCGGATGCTGAGCAAGCTCAGGGCCGAAGGCGACCGGAGCGTGATTCACGGGCTGCGGGGGCGGGCCTCGAACCGGAAACGGTCGCAGAAGCAGCGCGAGAAAATCGTGGGGATTCTCTCCCAGGAGGTCTACGCCGGCTTCGGGCCGACGCTAGCGGCCGAGTACTTGGCCAACAAACACAAGATCAAGATCGGGCGCGAGGCGCTACGGCAGCTCATGCTGGCGGCGCGGTTGTGGCGCGGCCGCCGGCGGAAGGCCGGCCCGGTGCACTTATGGCGCCAACGGCGGCACTCGCGCGGCGAACTGGTGCAATGGGACACCAGCGAACACGATTGGCTGGAAGGGCGTGGACCAAAAATCTACCTGATCCACATGATCGACGACGCCACCAGCGAACTCACGGCACGTTTTGTCGAGCACGATTCCACCGAGCAGAATCTGCGACTGCTGAAGAGTTATCTGGAAAAACACGGCCGCCCGATTGCGTTCTATACCGACAAGGCCAGTCTGTTTCAAACCGCACCCAAGATCGCGCGCGATCAAACACATTTGCCGCGCCAGGAGCGTCAGCCGTTGCCGCCCACGCAGATCGGACGCGCTCTGCGCGAGTTGTCCATCGGCTGGATTCCAGCGCATTCCCCGCAAGCCAAAGGGCGTGTCGAGCGCAGCTTTCTCACCGCGCAGGATCGTTTGGTGAAGGGCCTGCGCGTGGCCGGGGCCGGCACCCTCAACGAGGCCAACCGTTATCTGGAACGCGAGTTCGTCCCCTGGTGGAACCAGCACTTGCGGGTGCTGCCGAGCAATCCCACCGATGCGCACCGCCCGCTGGAGGCCGCCCACGATCTGGCCGCCGCGCTCAGCATCGTCGAAACCCGGCAAGTCAGCAAAGACTGCACGATCCGTTTCGACGGCCATCTCTACCAGATCGCGCGCGAACAGATTCGCGCCGGTTTGCGCGGCGCAACCGTGCGCATCGAGCACCGCTTGGATGGTTCCCTACACATGCGCTTCCAGGATCGATATCTAGCCGTGAGTTTGTGCGAGTCCCCTCCCAAAGCCGTGGCTACACCCGCAAAACCCGTTCGCCGTGGAGTTCCTCGGGCGGCTCCGCATTGGCCCGAGCCTGCCGACCCCGGCATTCCCCTATGGCAAGCCGCCCGAATCGACCGCACGCGTACGCGGGATTGGCTAGAAGAATAAATTCGGATCGCCGGGCTCACCCCGCCCGGCGAGCTTCGCGTTTTCTGATGCAAAGCCTCCGCTCGAGGGCGTTCACCCCCAGCAGAACGCGTCTTGTACAAGAAAGCCCTCCGCGCGGTTTCCAACCACTCTGGAGGGCTTGCGCCGACTGCTGTACGGAGCCAACCCCGTCGCCTCGGCTTTGCATCACCCTGCCAGGCGCGACCCCGGCTGGGCACACTCAACCTAACATGGCTTTCCCGATTCGCCCTTCAAAACCGGACATTTCTATTTGGCACACATTAGGACATTTCTATTTGGCGTTGACACAGCAGCCGGGCCGCGCGCAAATCTCTTAAATGGTGGACAGGGGAGGATTCGAACCTCCGTAGCCCCAAGGGGCGACGGGTTTACAGCCCGTTGCTTTTGACCGCTCAGCCACCTGTCCACGGCCGGACAGACCCGCGACACGCCACCGCAGGCGGCCTCAATACTCTTGATGGGAGAAACTTGCGCGCCGGAGGTGAGAAACCACAGACCTGTCGATTGGAGGCCCCAAAAAGGGCCCAACAGTCAAGCTAGCACAGGAGAGAGCCATTTCTCAAGAGCGGGCGGTGAGTCGTCAACACAGCATAGAAATGCCGTACCGCCAGCAAAGTAGAAATGTCGTGTTTTGCCGGAGGCCCTGGGCGTGCGTGGACCCGGCCCGACGCAGTACTGCGCATCATCAGTAGTTGTCCTTCCTGCATCCCCACAGCGGCCGGCCCGGCCACGCTGATCCAGAACTGGCTCGCGGGGGCGAACCGGTAGTGCAGCCGCCCAGGCCCGGCAGTCCGGCCTAATATTGCAGCCGGAATCCGAGCTGCACGATGCGCGGGCCGTTGCTTTGCCCGTTGTCGCGGAAGATCTGGCCGAAGTTCACCGACGTGGGCGTCAGATTTGGATTCGACGAAAACACCGGCGTGTTGAGCACGTTGAAGGCCTCCACGCGGAACTGCGCCTTCACCCGCTCGTTGATGGCCACCGTCTTGAGCACGGAAAAGTCGTACGTATTCGCCCATTGATTGCGCAGGTTGCCGTAGCGCAGCGGAGTGGTCCGCAGGGTGAACGGAGGCCGTACCTGAAACACCGGCTGCTCTCCCGGCAGCACGTTGCGGACGTTGCCGTTGACATCGATCACTCCGGTCTTGAACAGGCGGCTCCAGGTCGGGTTCTCCAGCCGCGGATCGCCAAGCAGATAGACGTCGCCGGGGATGCTCATCGGCGTTCCGCTGAGGAAAGTCGAGGTGACCACCGTCTGCCATCCCCCGGCCAGGCGGCCCCAGAACTTATGGCGCGTGTTCAACAGCGCCCGCCCGGGGCCAAACGGCAACTCATAGATAGGCGCAATGGTGAGCCGGTGCGGGCTGTCCCAGGCCGTCAGCGTCCGGGTGGGAGCAGGATCCTGCCCGTTCAAATAACTGACCGCCTCGATATTCTTCGAAAGTGTGTACGCCGCGATGAGGGTCAATCCGTGCGAGTAGTTCTTCTCCAGGGAAACCTGAAGCGAGTTGTACCAGATCCTGCCGTCATTCAAATCCGTCGCGTTGAATGAGGTGAACTGCGGATAGGGCCGGAGCAACTGCTGCCGCGGAACTGTGGCCGCCCCCAGCCCTCCGGCATTGATCAAGCCCTGGAAAGGATTCGGGACCGATTGATTCAGCACGGAGGCGCCCAACGCCAGCGTGCTCACCGGAAGTTCATTCACCGGTTTGGAGACGGCGGCCTTATGGGTCCGCGAGCCGACATAGGAGGCGTCCACGTTGATGCCGAACGGGAGCTGCCGCTGCAGGCCGAAGGAGAACTGGCGCACGTAGGTCGTGCGGTAGTTCTCATTGGTGAAGGTCGGCGACTGGCCAAGGAATGTTTCCAGCCCCAGCGAGGCGCCCGGCGGCTGCAGCACGCCCTGCGGGAACGGGTTGGCGATGTTGTTGGCCGGGGTGCGGTTGGCGTCAATCGAAGCCACGTACGGCGTCTGGATACTGAAGCCATTCGTGTGGCCGCGGGTGATCGGGCTGGTAAAGAACAGACCAAATCCTCCGCGCAGCACTGTTTTGGAGTTGAGCTGATAGGCGGCGCCGATGCGCGGCTGGACCGAGCGGAAATCGCTGTTGTAGGGATTCCGCGGCAGCCCGTTGACGCCAACGAATCCTATCCCGCCTTTGACCTCGAAGCCGGGGAAGCGCGACGGGTCCACGCGGCGGGAGATCGGATTGACGGCGTCGGCGAAGAAACCGCGGTTGGCGCGGTCAAACCGCTCGGTCACCGCGAAGTTCATATCCCAGCGGAATCCAAGGTTCAGCGTCAGCCGGGAGGTGACCTTGAAATCATCCTGAAACCAGGGGGCAAGATACTGGCTCTGGTAATAAGGATAGACATTGTTATCGATGAGGCCCGATCCGGGGAAGCCGAGCAAAAGCGACGCGATGCTGTTGCCGCTCAAGGCGTCCTGCACGAGGTAGTTCTGCCGGGTGAAGCCGCGGTCGAAGTTCAGCCGCGACGCGGCGAATCCGGGCCGCTGATCGGTAAAGCGGGTCAGCCGGTAATCGAGGCCCGCCTTGAGCGTGTGCCTGCCTTGGATGACCGCCACGTTCGGCGCCATGCTGAACACGTTGGTCGGCTCAAACAGGAAGCTGTTGGAGCCGAGGAAACCGTACGAGTCGGCGTTGATGTAAGGAGGCCGCCCGCCGCTGGGCCGCGACATGCTGTCCTGCACAAACAGGATCTTGGTGGGGAAATTGCGCGTGCCGCCATCGGCCTGCACCGGAAGCGCCCGCACCAGCGACTCCGGCCAGCCCCATTGGGTCGGGCTGAACTTGTGATCGAAACCCGGCAAATCCTCCTGCCACCGTGTCATGGAGGCGCGGAGGTTCAGCACCGTCGTGCTGCTCAACGTGCTCACCCAGTCCAGCGTGATTCCGTTGTTCGTCTTGCCCCCCGTTTGATGATCCGCGCCGATGCCCGGAATCGCATTCTTGATACGGAACGATTCGTGCCGGTTCCAGCCCCAGCGCCCATACAGCCGGTGGCGCGCCGAAATGTTGTGGTCGATTCTGGCGTTGTAGTTGTGGAAATCGAAGAAGCCGCGATTCGGCGAAAGCACGAAATTGTTCTGCCACTCCGGCGAGCCCGGCGTCGAGGAATTCGGATCCGGATAGAGGGAGAGGATCTTCGCCGACGTGGGATTGATGCGGGCGGCCGGAATCCGGTTGCCGGGGAAGGCATCGCGCACCCAGTTGTTGCCCGCCTGGCGGCCGGAAATCGGATCGTAAATCGTGATCAGGCGGTTCGCATTATCGAAGGTTCTCGAAAAATCGCCGTTCTTCTGGGCAACGGTCGGCACCGAGGTGATCGATTCGTTCGGGAAGTGAAGATTCTCATGGTAGGCCTCGCCGGAAAAGAAAAAGAAAGTCCGGTGGTGGCCATCATAAAGGCCGGGAATCTGCACCGGTCCGCCCATGGTGAAGCCCCATTGATCCAATCCCGTCTGCTGCCGGTTCAGCCCCTTGGCGTTGTTGGAAAAGGTGTTCGCATTCAGCCACGGCCGCTTCAGAAACTCATACGCGGTGCCATGGTACTGGTTTGTCCCGCTCTTGGTGGAAACGTTGATGATGCCGCCGCCGGTCCTCCCATATTGCGCGTCGTAGGCCGTGGTCATCACCTTGAACTCCTCCACCGCGTCGGCCGGTGGCACGTAGGCGATGCGGTTCTGGCGCCCGGAAAAGGCGTTGTTCGGAGCGCCATCCATGATGAACTCGGTATTGTTGGTCATCCCTCCGTTCACCGACCACGAGGAGATTCCGCTGTTGGAAAACGGATTCAGGTGGGCCTGGCCGCCGGTCTGCATCACGCCGGGGGAGAGGGAAGTCAGCATGATGGGGTTCCGCACGTTCAAAGGCAGATCCGTGATGCGCTGCTTGTCGACAATGACGCCGCGGTCGCTTTTCTCGGTATCGAGCAGCGCCGCGCCGCCACTGACGGTTATCGTCTCCGCCATCGCGCCCACCTGGAGCGTCACGTTCACTTCGGCCGACTGGCCCACCTGGAGTTGGATGCCGGTTTGCTCGAAACCGCGGAAGCCGGCCATTTCCGCGTTGAGCCTGTAATGGCCCGGGATCAGGAACAGGAACCGGTATTGGCCGCTGGAGTTCGTCGCCGTTTCGAAGGCGACGCCGGTATTCGTGTTGGTAAGTTTCACCATCGCCCCGACTACCACGGCGTTGGTGGAATCCATCACCAAACCGGAAAGCGTGGCGCGCGTATCCTGCGAGTAGGCCGCGGCGCTGATCAGTAAGAGACCTGCGAATCCACGGTTCATGAAAGACCTCCCTGCTGAGACCTGCAAACATCGCAAGACTATTAGAGAATCGCGGGCCATGTCAAGGAAGAAGTAGGTCACTGTATTGATCATCGACTGCCATACCCTCGGCAACTTCAGCGACCGTTTGGAAAGCTACATGCGCAAGCAGCTGGAAGAGATGCTCCTCTACGGCGTCAACCCCGACAAGGTGCTCTTCGGCACCGACTGGCCCATCTCCTCCATGGAATCCTACCTCCAGTTCATCGACGAACTGAAGATCCCGGACAAAGACAAGCGCAAAATGTTGTTCGACAATTCCGCCAAGCTCTACCGCCTCTCCGCCTACGATTCCCCCTGGAACGGCGGCTCCCTCTTCAGTAAATTCCGGTAACGGGGGGCCGGCATTCAGCCCTCGCTGCGCTTGCGATACGATCTTTCTCTATGCGCAGCTCGGCCTTCCTCCTCGCCGGCGCCCTCCTGGCGCAGCAGCCCTTTCCTCCCGGCGGCCCCCTGCGCCCCGACTGGAACGTCCTCTACGGCCACATGGAATTCGCCCACGCGCAGAACATGTTCCCCTCTTACCTCCGCGCGCTGGCCGAGCAGGAACGCCAGCACCGCTCGAATGCACTGGCCGCCCTCTCCACCCCAGCCGAAATCCGCGAATACCAGCGCGAAATGCGCACTCGCCTGCGCGCCGCACTCGGCGACTTTCCCCCGCGCACTCCCCTCAACCCGCAAACCACCGGCATCCTCCCGCGCGACGGCTACATAGTCGAAAAGCTCATCTTCGAAAGCCGCCCTCGCTACTACGTCACCGCCAACGTCTATGTCCCTCGGAAAGGCTCCCCCCCGTACCCGGCCGTCCTCGCCCCCGTCGGCCACTGGGGCATGGGCAAATCGTTTGTAGAATACCAGCGCCTCGGCATGTACCTTGCGCGCCGCGGCTACATCGTGCTCATTTACGACGTGCCCGGCCAGGGCGAACGCAGGCAATATTTCGACCCCATCCTCAACCGCTCCCTCATCGATCCCGGCGGCTCCCACTGGCACGTCACGTTGGAACATGGCTACGCCGGGGCCCAGGCCATTCTCACCGGCGGCAACTACGCCTCCTATCTTGTCTGGGACGGCATCCGCGCCCTGGACTATCTGGAACAACGCCCCGATGTCGACAAGCAGCGCCTCGCCTGCACCGGCACCTCCGGAGGCGGCCTGCAAGCCGAGCTCCTCTCCGCCGTCGATGAGCGCATCAAGATCTCCATCCCCGTCTGCTACGGAGGCTGCAACCCCGACAATCCCACCCGTCCCGGATTAAGCTTCACCGACATCGACGCCCTCATCGCCCCCCGCCCGCTGCTGATGATCGAGGCCACCGGCGATCCGCGCGCTTCCGTCATCGCAAAGCAGGAGCGCCATCAGGAAGTTGCGCATCTCTACGGCAAATCCGGCTATCCGGAAAAATCCCGCTACATCATCGTCGACGGCCCGCACGGCTACGTCACCGGCATGTACCAGGCCGCCTACTCCTGGATGAACCGCTGGTTCTTCGGAACAGATGTTCCCCAGCACACTCTCGCCGAAACGTTGTCCCCCACCGAACCCGCCGAGACCCTCAACGCCACCGCTTCCGGCGAAATCACCATGTCGCTGGGCGGGGAAACCGTCTTCACCCTCAACCGCGCCCATGCCGCGAGGCTTGCCGCCGAGCGCGCCAACAATAATGATCTCGCCGCCAGAATCCAGACCGCCATCGCCCTCGATCCATCCCCAAGACCACTCCGCCCCCGCACGCTGGAATCCACCGATCAAGGATCATTCGTTCTGGAAAAGCTGATCTACTACACCGAACCGGAAATCTACATCCCCGCTGTTCTCCTGCGGCCGAAGAAACACGGCAAACTTCCCGCCGCCGTCTTCGTCGCCGAAGAAGGCAAAGCCACCCCGGCCCTGCTCGAGAACTACCTCAAGCCAATGGCCGAAGCCGGATTCCTCGTCCTCTCCATCGACCCGCGCGGCATGGGCGAGACCGACCCGGAAGCGCCCCGCTCCTCCCGCCCCACAGACTTCAAGAAATTCGTCCACGATTCCGAATCCGGATTCTTCTACGATTCCCTGCGCGCCGGCAAAACCGTCGCCGGCATGCGAACCCGCGACATCCTCGGCGCCGTCGACTATCTCGCCGCCCGCCCGGAAGTCGACCCCTCCCGCATCGCCGCCATCGGCGACGGCATGGGCGGCCTCCTTGTCCTCTACGCCGCCGCTCTCGACAAGCGCATCACAGCCGCCGCCGCAACCGGCACGCTAATCTCCTATGCCTCCATCGCCGCCAGCGAAATCTACACCCACCGCTTCGGCGCCTTCGGCCCCGCCTTCCTCCGCGACTTCGACCTCCCCGATCTCGCCACCCTGATCGCGCCACGCACCCTGCTTCTCCACAACGCCGTCGACGCCCGCCACCGCGTGCTGGACACCGAAACCGTCCGCCAGGCCTATCCCTCCGCCTCCATCACCCAAGGCGCTGCCGCGAAGCAGATCGCCGCCCGTTACACCACCCTATTCCCCCGCTAACCCGGCCTCTACATGAAAATGGCGTCCTCCGGCCGTTGCGGCCTTTACCTTGGAAAGAGAATGAGCAGGTTGTCTTGAACGTGGTCAAGGCAACTGAGATCAGGTCTCACCTGGAATACCACGCGGCAGCTGGAACCGCGATTGTCGATCAGATCATCTCGGACAACGCGCCGCAGTTCATCGCCAAGGACTTCATCAAGAGCGAATCACTTGCCGTTGGCTGCCGGTTCCCGGCGCTGGTTCTCACGGCATCAAGTTGTGGACTTCAAAAGTTGTTTCCTGCGGCGGAGTCATGAATCCGCCACTGATGCCCTGGCTCATCCTCGGCATCAAAATGGTGTCGCGGAACCGCTCCCAGCTCTCCTTAGAGTCATGCACCGCCATAACCGTAAAACCGCCAGCCGACGCGCCCGCAGCGTGGAAGAGTTGCCCTTCTGGCAGGCTGTCTTTTGAGACGTGCACAGCCTTGAGTACGGCGTCGTACTGCTCCTTCGTGCCGCCGGGGAAATGATGCACTATTCCATATTTCATAGCTATCTTCCTTTTGTATCTATGGCGCCTCAACTGGGCGAAGGCCATGTCAACACTTTCCTGACACATCTGGCCGTTAAGGAAGACGTGGCGGCGTCCACTCAGAACCAGGCGCTGGCGGCGTTGCTGTTCCTCTACCAGCACGTACTGGAGCAGCC
>VFZE01000096.1 GCA_016871315.1 Acidimicrobiia bacterium
GATCGGCTGGCGCGCAGAGGACTGCCACGCGCTGGACGTACTGGCCTGAGGGTGTCGGGCCTCTGGCCCAGCACCCTCAGGCCAATCATGGGCATGTGAGGCAGTGTCTTGGCAGTCAATCCCCTTAATCCAATCAACTTCGATGGAGACGATTGTGAAAAAACAGCTGAAAACATGGGCCGTTTTGGCCACCGCAGTGGGCGCCGCTTGGGCTTTTGGAGCGCACGCTCAAAGCATCACCATCACCTCTTGGGGTGGCGCCTACACCAAGAGCCAGGTCGCGGTCATGCACGAGCCCTTCACCGCCAAAACCGGTGTCAAGGTGCTGAGCGAAGACTACAACGGTGGCTTGGCAGAGATTCGGGCCCAGGTCAAGACGGGCAACGTCAAGTGGGATGTCGTGGACGTGGAATTGGCCGAGGCACTGCGCGGCTGCGACGAGGGCCTGTTCGAAAAAATTGATCCTGCCTCATTGCCAAAGGGCGATGACGGCAGCGATGCCAAGGCCGACTTCCTGCCCGGCATGGTGACCGCCTGCGCCATTGCCAATATCTCGTATGCCAATGTCGTGGCCTACGACAAGGCCAAACTGGGCGCCAATGCGCCGACCAAGCTGGACGATTTCTTCGATCTGAAAAAGTTCCCGGGCAAGCGCGGCATGAAGAAGGAACCCAACGTCAACCTCGAGTGGGCCCTGATGGCCGACGGCGTTGCGCCGGCCGATGTCTACAAGGTGCTGTCCACGCCGGCCGGCGTGGAGCGCGCATTCAAGAAGCTGGACACCATCAAGTCGCAGATCGTGTGGTGGAGCGCCGGTGCGCAGCCGCCGCAACTGCTGGCCTCCGGCGAGGTGGTGATGAGCTCCGTCTATCACGGGCGTATCTATGACGCCAACGCCAAGGATGGCAGGAACTTCGCGCTTGTCTGGGACGGCCAGATCACGGTGCCCGACCTGTTTGTCGTCGTCAAGGGGTCGAAAAACACCAAGGCGGCCATGGACTTCGTGCGCTTTGCCACCAGCACCAAGCCACTGGCCGAGCAGACCAAGCACATCCCCTACGCACCGGCACGCAAGTCCTCGCTGAAGCTGGTGGATGAGAAAACCAAGCCCTGGCTGCCGGGACCCAATCAGGCCGGTCGTGGCTTCCAGACGAACGCCGGTTGGTGGGCTGACCATGCCGACGAGCTGAACCAGAAGTTCGCGGTCTGGATCGCCAAGTAAAGCGTCCTGATGGCGTGCCGCTAGGTCGCGGCACGCCAGATTTTCCCCGGACACCCTGGGGAGCCCCCCAATGAGCGCCCCAACCTTGGCTCTGGACGAAAAGGCCTTGCTCAAGAGCAAGCTTCGAAAGGCCGAATCCAAACAGCGCATTCGCGCTTATGCCCTGATCCTGCCATTGTTTGTGTTCACGCTGTTGACGTTTCTGGTACCGATCGGCCTGATGCTGTTCAACAGTGTGCACGACCCTGTGGTGCACGACACGCTTGCACGCACGTCCGCATTGTTGGATGCCGCGCCCGATGGTCCTATCGTCCCTGATGAATTGGTTTTTAAAGCCTTGGCGGCCGACATCAAACAAGCCGTGAAGGAGCAAACCGCCAGCAAGGTGGGCAGCCGCCTCAACTATGAAGCCAGCGGCCTGCGCACGATGTTCATGAAAACCGCGCGTCACATCAGCCAAGTGGAAAACGGCCCCTGGAAACCCGTGTTCCTGGAAATCGACGAGGGCTGGGGCAAGCCCAAGGTGTGGTCGGTGTTGCGACAGACCCGTGGTCAATACACCGGCAACTTTTATTTGCATGCCGTTGACATGACCCGGAACGACCAGGGTGACGTGGTGCGTGCAGCCCCCGACGACCGGCTTTACCTTGACGTGTTTGCGCGCACGATGTGGGTCAGTCTGTTGGTGACGCTGTTGAGCCTGGCCATTGCTTACCCCTTGTCGTACTGGTTGGCTCACCTGCCCCCCAAGGTCAGCAACCTGATGATGGTGTTGGTGTTGTTGCCATTTTGGACTTCGCTGCTGGTGCGCACCACCGCCTGGGTGGTGCTGCTGCAGAAAGAGGGAGTGGTGAACTCCATCTTGATGGCGCTGGGCTGGATTGATAACCCGTTGAACCTGATCTTCAACCGCTTGGGGGTGGTGATCGCCATGACACACATCCTGCTGCCCTTCATGATCTTGCCCTTGTACTCGGTGATGCGTCAGATTCCACCCAGCTACGTGCGCGCCGCCCGCTCCCTGGGCGCAGGTCCGTTCACCGCGTTCTGGCGCGTGTATTTCCCGCAGTCACTCCCGGGCATCAGCGCCGGTGTGTTGCTGGTGTTCATCTTGGCCATTGGCTACTACATCACCCCGGCGCTGGTGGGTGGCGCGGGCGACCAGATGATGAGCTACTTCATTGCAGATCACCTGACGCGCAGCCTGAACTGGGGTTTGGCTTCGGCATTGGGTGGTCTCTTGCTGGTCAGCGTGTTGGTGTTGTACGCACTGTATGAACGTTTTGTGGGGATTGCCAATGTCCGCCTCGGCTAAACCGGTTCAAAAAGCACCCGGTTTTGCCCCTTATGTCAGGTTCTGGGGCAAATTCAATCACTATGTCTTGCTGGCTTTCAGCCTGGCGACGCTGGTGTTTCTGATGGCACCGGTGTTGGTGGCCATACCACTGGCTTTCAATACCGATCCCTACTTCACCTACCCGATCCAGTCGTTTAGTCTGAAGTGGTTCAAGGAGTTCTTCACCGATGAGGTGTGGCAAATGGCGGTGAAAAACAGTTTCATCATCGCCATCAGCGCGACGATTCTGTCCACCACGTTGGGCACACTGGCCTCGGTCGGTCTGACGCACCGCAACCTGCCGGGGCGGGCTTTGATCACGGCCATTCTGGTGTCGCCGATGATCGTGCCCATCATGATCGTGGCCGTGGGAGCGTACTTCTTTTATTCCACCCTGGGCATTGCAAACAGCATGGTGGGCATCGTGCTGGCGCACGCGGTGTTGGGGACACCCTTTGTGGTGATCACCGTCACAGCCACCTTGGCCGGGTTCGACCAGGCCCTGTTCCGCGCGGCCCGCAGCCTGGGGGCCTCCCCCATGACGGCATTCCGCCGCATCACCTTGCCCATCATCTGGCCTGGTGTGTTTTCCGGGGCGCTGTTCGCCTTTGCCACCTCATTTGACGAGGTGGTGGTGGTGCTGTTCCTGGGCAGTGTGGAGCAACGCACCATTCCACGCCAGATGTGGACCGGCTTGCGAGAGCAACTCAGTCCGACCATTCTGGCCGCGGCAGTGGTGTTGATCCTTATCTCGGTGGGCATGCTGCTGACATTGGAAGCCTTGCGTCGGCGCAATGCCAAGATGCGCGGATTGAAGGACTGAGCATGGCCCTGCGCTCCAAATGGCCCGTCAGAATCCATCGGCTTGAAACCATGTTGTCGGTGGGGGCCAATGAGGAAGCACAGCACCTTGCCATGGTGCAGCCGACGCGCTCACGCGCTTTCACGGGGTGCCCGCCCCCAACGCAAAGCTGCGTGCGGCGGTCGTGCCGGGCCCGGCGCACCGTAGGAAGGAATGGGCCCGACATAGTTCAGGCCCATGAAGATGCCCGACACGCGCAAATGCATGTGCGGATCAACGAAGCCTGGCATCAGGACGTCGTTGGCAAATCGATCATCAATGTCGCGCGGAAATCGATCCAGCCAGGGCTTCATCGAGTCCAGCGAGCCCACCGACACGATGCGCTCGCCCGCCACGGCGATGGCGGTGGCCTCGGGCCGGCCCGGATCCATGGTCCGGCTGCATTTCGCAGTATAGACCGTCAGCTTCTTCATCGTCGTGTCCCGGGGTTGCGTGCTTGCCATGCATCCTGTCCCTTTGTCCGCGCGTCAATCCCCGGCGGTCGTCGTGAGTACCATCCAGAGCCACACCGAGAGGCTGCGCCAGACCTCGACATGGAAGCGGTCCGGTGCCTCGCGCTCAATGATGATCTCGACCGTTTCGAAGACCGTGCGCGTCGCACGGCCTACCTCGAATGTCGCGAGATCAAGCGGGCAACCCGCAGAGAGGACGCTCACGGCGCGCGGACCCTCGACGATGAGGCCCACATGGCGGTGGCCGATGTCGGTGATGGCGATGCGCGCATTGGCGGGCGTCGCGGTCCCTTCGGGTGCGCGCCACAGCCACTCCTCCGGGCCGAGGCATGCGATGCCGTTGATGGTGGTGCCGATCTTCCCTGTCACCTCGCGGCCGAGCGCGTCCTGCACGTCGGCGGCCTTGCGTGCGCGCAGCGAAAAACGCGCCGCGGGCGGCGCGAGCCGGATCGTCACGTCGCGGCCGACCCAAGGTGCCGTCGGGATTGGCTCGGCGCGGGCGAGGACGTCAGACATTGAGGCGCGCTCCTTCCGCATCGTGGAACAGCCTTGAACAGACTTTGACCGAATGGGCCCTGTCCGGCATCGGGATGTAAAGCGTTTCGCCTGTCCGCCCGTGGCCTCCCGCCACGAGCGCCAGCGCGATGGAGCGGCCCAGGGTTTCGCTCCAGTAAGATGAGGTGACATGACCGAGCATCGTCATGGGCACGGCCTGCTTCGGGTCCGCCACGATCTGCGCGCCTTCTTCCAGCACGAGGTTTGGGTCGTCGGTCATCAGCCCGACGAGCTGTTTGCGCCCGGGGGCGACGATGTCTGGCCGGGCCAGTGATCTTTTGCCGACGAAGTCCTTCTTCTTCGTGCCGACGGCCCAGCCAAGGCCTGCATCGTAGGGTGTCACCGTGCCGTCCGTATCCTGTCCGACGATGATGAAGCCCTTCTCGGCGCGCAGCACATGCATCGCCTCCGTTCCGTAGGGTGTGATGCCGTGGTGCTGGCCTTCGGCCATCAGGCGTTCCCAGAGCGCGCGGCCAAAGGCTGTTGGCACGTTGATCTCGAAGCCGAGCTCGCCAGTGAAGCTCACGCGGAACAGTCGCGTGGGAATGCCGCAGATCCGGCCCGCGCGGATGGCCATGTGCGGGAAGGCGCCAGGCGAGAGGTCGATGCCTTCGACCAGCGGCTCGAGCACCTTGCGCGCCATCGGGCCCTGCAGCGCAATGACGGCGTATTGCTCGGTGATGCTCGTCAGCCAGACGTCAAGGTCGGGCCATTCGGTCTGGAGGTAGTCCTCCATCATGTTGAGCACGCGCGTGGCGCCGCCCGTGGTGGTCGTCAGGTGAAAGCGGTCGTCGTCGAGGCGCGCGGAGACGCCATCATCCGTGATGAAGCCGTCTTCCCTCAGCAGCAGGCCATAGCGGCAGCGGCCCGGCTCCAGCGACTTCCACGGATTCGTGTACATGCGGTTCAGGAATTCGGCCGCGTCGGGGCCGACCACCTCGATCTTGCCGAGCGTCGAGGCGTCGAAGATGCCGACAGCCTGGCGGACCATCCGGCATTCCCGGTTTACGGCGACGTGCATGTCTTCGCCGGGTTTCGGGAAGTAGCGCGCGCGGCGCCACTGGGCGACGAGCTCGAAGACGGCGCCGTGCTCTTCGGCCCAGCCGTCGATGGGGGTCTTGCGCGTTGGCTGGAACAGCGGCCCCTGCGCGCGGCCTGCGAGCGCGCCGAAGCTCTGCGGCGTGTAAGGCGGACGGAAGGTCGTCAGGCCGATGTCGGTGACAGGCCGCGCAAGCGCGTCCGACGCGATGCGCAGGCCATTCAGGTTTGACGTCTTGCCCTGGTCGGTCGCCATGCCGGTCGTGGTGTAGCGCTTGATGTGCTCGATCGAGCGGAAGCCCTCCTGAACGGCGAGGCGGATGTCCTTGGCGGTCACGTCATTCTGGAAATCGACAAAGGCCCTGGCGCGGTGAGAGGGCTTGGGCGACGGCAGCGTGTTGATGAGACCGCCTGCGCCGAAGTCCCAGGTGCCTGCACAAGCGCCCACGCAGCGGACGATCTCGGAACAGGTTTCGGGGACATAGGCGCCAAGCGCGTCGCGCCAGGCGAGGCTGCCCCTGGCGTGTGACCAGAGATGCACGGTCGGCGTCCAGCCGCCTGCCATCAGCAGCGCATCGCAGGCGATCGTCCGGCGGCGGCTGCCGTCCGTGCTCGCGACCTCGATGGCCTGGACAGCGTGGCGACCCTTCACGCCGATCACGCACTGACCGAGGTGGACGGGAATGCCGAGCGCCTTCGCCTCAGCCTGCACGTCGTTCGACACGTTTGTGCGTGCATCGATCACGGCGCAAACGCCAACGCCTGCCTTGGCCATAGCGACGATGTCCCGCCATCCGCTGTCGTGGGTCGCCATCAGCGCGACCGACCTGCCGACGGCGACGCCATGGCGCAACGCGAAGGTGCGCGCGGCAGAGGCCAGCATCACGCCCGGCGTATCGTTGCCGTCGAAGACCAGCGGGCGCTCGATCGCGCCTTGCGCGAGGATGACTTCACCGGCGCGGATGCGCCAGAGCCTCTCGCGCGGGCCCTTGCCGATGTCAGCGAGGTGATCCGTCAGCCGCTCGATCGCGCCGATGAAGTTGTCGTGGTAGTACCCGAACGCCGTCGTGCGCGTGAGCAGGGTGACGTTGGGTGCCCCGGCAAGCGTCGCGATGCTGCG
Organism: Acidimicrobiia bacterium; assembly: GCA_016871315.1. Lineage (GTDB taxonomy): Bacteria > Acidobacteriota > Terriglobia > Bryobacterales > Bryobacteraceae > VFZE01. The sequence continues at coordinate 6,586 of VFZE01000096.1, forward strand.
CTCCAGCCAGGGCCACAGCGCAGGATCAGACATTGCGCCGCCACCGGCTTCGTCCTGCTCGTCGACCAGGATGACGCGCTTGCCGGTGCTTGCTGCTTCAAGGGCGGCTTCAATGCCTGCGGGCCCTGCGCCGATGACCAGGCATTCGCAATGCGCATAGGTGGCCGCGTAGTGATCGCGGTCTTCCTCCGTGGGCGGATTGCCCAGGCCCGCCATGCGACGTATCGCAGGCTCGTAGAGCGTCTCCCAGAAGGAGCGCGGCCACATGAAGGTCTTGTTGTAGAAGCCTGCCGGAAAAAACATCCCGAGACGGTCGTTGATGGCGGCGAGATCAAAGCGCAACGATGGCCAGCGGTTCTGGCTTGTGGCGGCCAGTCCTTCGTAGACCTCGATGCCGGTCGCGCGGAGGTTCGGCGTGAAACGGCCGGGCCCACGGTTCACCGAGATCAGCGCATTCGGTTCCTCGCTGCCTGCCCCCAGTACGCCGCGCGGCCGATGGTACTTGAAGGACCGGCCGAACAGCTGCACGCCGCCGGCGAGCAGGGCCGATGCCAACGTGTCCCCTGAAAAGCCCTCGAAGGGCCTGCCATCGAAGGTGAAGCGCCGGCGGACACCGCGATCGATGCGGCCACCATTTGCGAGGCGATAGCCGCTCATCGGCGCGGTTCTCCGGCCTTGTAGGTGGTCTCGAACCTGTCCGTCACGGTGTCGCGCACCGCGTTGAAGAAGCGGCCGCAGCCATGGCTGTGGCGCCAGCGCTCGTGGTGCCGGCCGCGCGGGTTGTTGCGGATGAAGAGGTAGCGCTCCCATGCGGCGTCGTTCATCGTTGCCGGATCTGCGGGGCGCGCAATGTGGGCCTCACCGCCGTAGACGAACTCGATCTCGGGGCGCTTCTCGTCACAATAGGGGCAGTGGATCAGGATCATGTCAGTGCGCCACCGCGGCTGCGGCCGCTTCGTCGATCAGGCGGCCATTGCGGAACCGGTCGAGGTTGAAGGGTGCGTTGATCGGATGGGGCTCGTCCTTCGCCATCGTATAAGCGAGCAGGTCGCCTGCGCCCGGCGTTGCCTTGAAGCCGCCGGTGCCCCAGCCACAATTGACGTAGAGACCCTTCACCGGCGTCTTGCCGAGGATGGGAGAGCGATCCGGCGTCACGTCGACGATGCCGCCCCAGTTGCGCAGCATCCGCATGCGCCGGAAGATCGGGAAGATCTCGCAGATGGCCGCGAGCGTGTGCTCGACGATGTGCAATGCGCCGCGCTGCGAATAGCTGACATACTGGTCGGTGCCGGCGCCGATCACGAGTTCGCCCTTGTCGGACTGGCTTATATAGGCGTGCACCGTGTTTGACATCACGACGCAGGGGAACACGGGCTTCACCGGCTCGGACACCAGCGCCTGGAGCGGATAGCTTTCAAGCGGGAAGTCGAGACCCGCCATGCGCATGATGATCGAGGTATGGCCTGCGGCTGACACGCCGACGCGGCGGCAGGCAATCGCACCCCGCGTCGTCTCGACGCCTGTCACGGCGCCATCGGCGCCCCGGTTGATGCCCGTGACGGCGCAGTTCTGGATGATGTCGACGCCCAACGCGGCAGCAGCCCTCGCATAGCCCCAGGCGACCGTGTCGTGTCGCGCCACGCCGCCGCGCCGCTGCAGCGCAGCGCCGAGGACGGGATGCCTGGCGTCGGGCGAGATGTTGAGCGGCGGGCAGTAAGCCTTCGCCTCCTGCGGCGTCAGCCACTCATTGTCGACGCCGTTCAGCCTGTTGGCGTGGATGTGCCGCTTCAGGCTCTGGATGTCGTGCACATTGTGCGCGAGCATCATCACGCCGCGCTTCGAATACATGGTGTTGTAGTTCAGGTCCTGGCTGAGGCCGTCCCACAGCTTGACCGCGTGGTCATAGAGATGCGCGCTCTCGTCATAGAGATAGTTGGACCGGATGATCGTCGTGTTGCGGCCGGTGTTGCCGCCGCCGATCCAGCCCTTCTCCAGCACGGCGACGTTTCTGATTCCGTAGCGCTTCGCGAGGTAGTAGGCGGCTCCCAGTCCGTGCCCGCCGCCGCCGACAATGATGGCGTCGTAGGCGGGCTTCGGCGCTGCATCGGGCCAGTGCTCCGGCCAGTCCTTGTGGCCGCCCAAGGCGTTCGAAAAGAGCGAGAATGCGCTAAACCGGGTCATCGTCTCTTGTCACCATGTCTCACCGACGTGCGTCCTGCCGAGTGACTTCCCCAACCGCTTACCAATGTCGATCTTCCCACTCTTCGGAACGCATTGAAACCCTCTGCGATGTAGCGGCGGCAGACCAAGAAAGCAACCGAGCCTGCGGTGTGCGGCCGTGTGGGCCCTGTTAGGCGCACATGTGCCTGATCCTTGGGTACAGAATCCTCAGCGCCAGCAAACGAACCGGGTCCACGTTCCGGGACACTGAACACTGCAGCGTAACCAGAATGGTTGCCAGGGATAAGAATTTGCTTCCCTTGCGCGCCGCACCAAGCGAGCGCATGAGGCCGGTTGACGTACCCCCCGCCCTGCGAG
>VFZE01000097.1 GCA_016871315.1 Acidimicrobiia bacterium
TTGCACGACGCACAAAAACTCTGGAGACTCGCCTCCGGCCTGGATCGCTTCCTCTCCACTCCCCTCTCCTCCGCGACGGCATCGAAGCCACCCTCGAACGCCTCTTCGATCAAGGCGTTCACATCAGACATTCCCTGCATCCAGGGAAGACCACCGAGCCGCAGATACATCGCGGCGAGCGCAAGCACCATCAGAAACGAGGTGACGACCCTTTTCGCGCCTTCGACATCAGCGGTATCGATTCGCTGAGGCTTCCTTGCGGCGACAATGAGTCCATCCGCTCTCAATCCCTGTGTTGCTGCCGGACTGAACTGCGGGTCCGGTTCGGTTCCCCTGGCTATCGCGAGCAGGCCAAGGCCTCGTTCCGAGGATAGTTTGTTGAAGTACTCGGCTGCGATCACGCTTTTCGCCGCACCGTGCGCGCAAACGAGGAGATTCTTCCGGATGCTTCGGCTCCAAGCAAGCCGAACGTGCTCGCACAGACTTCGACAGACAACACATCAGGAAGATTTCCGCTAGCCATCTATGAAAAAGCTCCGTTCACGAATGGCTCACTCAGCGTCCGGTTCAAGACGATCTCCGGCGAGCGCGACCAGGCGGCCGGACTCGTCTGGCGTTGCAGAGATCCCGACAACTACTACATCGTGAGAGCGAACGCGCTCGAAGACAACATTGTGCTCTATAAGGTAGAGGGCGGAAAGCGGCTTTCGCTCGAACCCAAGGGCACCCCATCGAAAACATACGGTGTGAAGCACAAGGTCCCGAAGCAGACCTGGAGCACCCTCAAAGTCGCTTTTGATGGCCCCCGATTCGAGGTGTTCTTCGACGGCGCCAGGATCATGGAGGTCGAGGACAAGACCTTCACAAGCGCGGGCAAGGCCGGCCTATGGACGAAAGCCGACAGTGTCACGCACTTTGACGATTTCCAGATCGAGAAGAAGAACTGAGCCATGCGGTGGGTCACTCGGGAAAAAGTGAAGGTAGACAGAGTCGCTTGCCCATGGTTGATCCGGCGCTTTATCGACCGTGAAGCCGAATTTGTTTTCCTGCCGCACGACACGGACTGGAGCCGTGTGGACGGCACAGTCTATGACATTCCCGGCGCCGAACTGGGTCATCACGGAGAGAGGGTTTCCTTCGATGCGATTCTCGACAGGTACGGACTGAGCGATCCTGCCCTCCGGCTGCTGGCCGACATCGTGCGAGCCGCTGATTCGCATCCAAGCAACCCGCATGCTGCAGGCGAGGGGCTGCGCTGGATCGCACACGGCTTTTCAGCCCTCGGTCTTTCCGACCACGAAATTCTCGATCGCGAGTTCGTTGTATACGACGCACTCTATGCAGAGTGTCAGAAGCGGCTGGGCGTGACGCCGTGAAGAAAGCCTGGGCTTGTCTACCGGTGACCGTTGGCTCCGGCGACTATTCGTGCTGATCCGCGCGACAGATGATTCCGTCTACGAAGAGATGCTTCAGTCCAGAGACATGGGCTCCGCTGAGCGTTGCCGACCTATTTCTTCGAGTCAGATTTTGCGGCCGGGTTCGGAGCCGGCAAACCAAGAAGCACTTCGTTGGCCATCCACTCGCCTGTCGGTAGCTTGTTGCCGACAACGCCGGCGCGGTCGCCGACTTTGACATGGCTTTGGTCAACGGCCTTCTTATCGTGCTCGAACTTGGTCTTGCTTGAGAATTTGACCTTCACGGTTTCCGTTCTGGTCTTCAGCTCCATTCCGTCCTGGCTGGCCGAGACGATCTGGCCCGTGACAGCATTCGCGCCGTGCAGCCTTTCGTCGTGGCCCCACAGCATCAGGGACGACGCCAGCAAGGCCAGCGAGGCAAAGCCAGTAAACAACATCCGTTTCATTTGAGTTCTCCCATTGCTATTTTGCCCTTTGACGCCCAGCCGCGTAATAGACGGCCGGTACCACCACCATGTTCAAGGCAGTGGATGTAAACAAGCCAAACAAAATCACCATTGCCATCGGCGCCTGAAGCTCGCTTCCCGGCTTTCCCATGCCCGCCGCAATCGGAATCAAGGCAAGTCCGGCGGTAAGCGCGGTCATCAGAATGGGCGCCAACCGCTCCAGCGCGCCGCCCGTCACTGCCTCACGAAGATCAGTGACGCCTTCATTCTCCTGCAGATGCCGGATATGCGACACCAGCATGATACCGTTGCGCGTGGCGATACCGAACAGAGTGATAAACCCGATAATGGAGGCGACCGAAAGTACCCCGCCGGCCAGGTAGACGCCGGCAACGCCGCCCACCAGCGCCAGTGGGAGGTTCAACATAATGATCAGCGCATCGCGCGTCGAGCCGAATGCTGTCGCCAGGATCAGCAAGATCCCGAGGATCACTCCGGCGCCGAGAATCAGCAGCCTACGTGACGCTTCGGCCTCACTCTCGAACTGGCCTCCGTACTCGACCCGGTAGCCATGCGGCAGTTTCACCTTCTCTGAAACGGCGGCCCGGATCTCGCTCACGACCCCGAGCAAGTCCCGGTCGGCCACATTGCACTGCACCACGATCTTGCGCTGGACCCCTTCGCGGCTAATAAAATTGGGGCCCCGATCTTCCCGGACTTCGGCGACGGCGCTTAACGGCACTTTGGCGCCGGACGGCGAGTCGATCAAAGTACGGCCGATTACGTCAAGGTCGTTCAGGTCGGCTTGCGGATATCGGACCACCATCGGAAAACTGATCTGCCCCTCCAGCACGCGGTTCACTTCCGTGCCGACAAACGCGGTCTGAATCGTTGTGGCCACTTCGCCGGGCTGCAAGCCGTATCGCGCCGCGTCTCCGGGGCGCACACGGACACGCACAGTCGGAATATCGGTTTGCTGCTCCATGGAGAGATCGGCGACACCGGGAATCCCGCGCATCGCGGCTTCAACCTGGCGGGCGAGGGACCGCAGCATCGTCAGGTCGTCGCCGAAAACCTTCACCGCAATGTTGGCGCGCGTTCCCGAGAGCATGTGATCGATCCGGTGGGAGATCGGCTGCCCGATCGTAACATTCATACCGGGGAGCAGCGTCACCCGTTCGCGGATCTCCGCCAGCACTTCGTCCTTCGGGCGCTCACGCATCCGCAGCATCACATCGATCTCGGCCGATTCCACGCCTTGCACATGCTCGTCGAGTTCGGCGCGTCCCGTCCTCCGTGCCGTCGAAACCACTTCCGGGACACCCAGAAGGATACGCTCCAGGCCGCGGCCGAGACTGTCGGAGTCGGCAAGGCTCGTGCCTGGCAGCGTCACAGCGCTGATGGTAAGCGTGCCCTCATTGAATTCAGGCAAGAATGCCCGGCCGGCGCGCGAGAGGGCGACTGATGCGCCGGTCAGAAGCAATGCCGAAAACGCCACAACCGCGACAGGGTGATCCAGGGACAGGCGCAACACAGGTTGAAAAATGCGCTTCAGCCGGCTAACCAGCCACGGCTCATGCCCGCGGAGCACGGACTTTGCGTTGGGCAACAGAAAGGAACAGAGGGCCGGTGTTAATGTCAGTGCGACAACAAGTGATGCCAGCAGGCTGACGATATAGGCGAATCCCAGCGGAGCCAGCAGACGCCCTTCGACACTGCTCAATGCGAACAGCGGCAAGAAGACCAACACGACGATAACGGTAGCGAAGACAACCGATCCGCGAATTTCAGTGCTCGCCCGATAGATCACCTCAAGCGGCGGTAGACGCTCTTCCACTGGTTTCACAACGTTCTGCCGCAGACGCCGCATGACATTCTCCACGTCGATGATGGCGTCGTCCACCAACTCCCCGATCGGAATGGCCAGTCCACCCAGGCTCATGCTGTTGATGGTGAATCCGAACCAGTTCATCGTGATCACCGCAGTCAGCAAGGAAATCGGAATCGCCAGCAGCGTGATGAACGCCGCTCTCAGGTTCATCAGAAACACCACAACGACAATCACCACCAGAATGGCGCCGTCGCGCAGGGCCTTCGCCAGGTTCTCCAACGAACGCTCGATGAAATCCGCCTGGCGAAATACCTGCCTGTCGATCACCATTCCCGGCGGCAGGCTCTTCTGAATCTCGTCGAGCGTTGCATCGAGGCGCCGGGTAAGCTCCAGCGTATTCGCTCCCGGCTGCTTCTGAATTCCGAGCACGACTGCGGGCTTGCCGTTGTGTGAGCCCTCCCCCCGCTTCAACGCCGGGCCAATCCTCACTTCGGCCACATCTCGAACGAAAACCGGGCGACCTTGCCGCGACGTTACAGCAATTTGGCCGATCTCCTCGGATGTGTTCGCACGCCCGGTCCCCTGAATCAGGTATTCCTGCCCGCCCGCTAGCCGGAAGCCGGCCGAAGAGTTCTGGCTGCCCTGGCGCAGCGCGTTCTCGATCTGGTCCAGTGAAACCGAGTATTCGCGGAGCAGGTGCGGAGAAATGAGAACCTGATACTGCTTTTGATCGCCTCCGGTCGGCACCACTTGTGCCACGCCGGGAACGGCAAGAATCCTCCGCCGCAGCACGGTATCGGCGACCGTGCGCAACTCCATCCCGGAATGCTTTTGTGATTCCAGTGTGATGAAAAGAATCTCGCCCATGATCGATGAGATCGGTGCAAGGAAAGGCGGATCGACGTTCGGCGGCAGCGAGGCGGCAACCAGCGACAACTTCTCATTCACCGTCTGCCGGGCGCGATGAATCTCCTGTCCCCAGTCGAACTCCACCCAGATCACAGCCACGCCTACTGCGGTCGCAGAGCGGACCCGCCGCACTCCCGGCGCTCCGTTGATGGCCGACTCGATCGGAAAGGTGACCAGCGATTCCATCTCGGTCGGCACCATGCCGCGCGCCTCCACGAGAATCGTCACGGTCGGCGCCGTCAGATCGGGAAGAACATCGAGCGGCACCTCGCGAATCGAGTAACCACCCCAAATCAGCAGCGCCGCCGACAGGAACAAAACAACCGCACGATTGTGCAGGGACCAGCGAATTAGGGCATCCAGCATTCCGGTCTCCTAATGCACATGGCCGTGTGCCGGCACCTGGTTCGACATGGCCGCCAGCCGGATCAAATGGGCGCCCGTCGTCACGACCCGCTCGCCAGGGAACACTCCGTCGAGCACCTGGACATAACCGCCTTCGCGGATTCCCAGGTGCACCGGCCGCCTTTGGAAAGCCTCGCCCGTTAGCTGCAGAAACACGACCGGGCGGCCGCCGTCATCGACAATTGCCGATTCCGGAACAGCAGGCGCCAGCGCGGCCGCTGTGGTGAGCAGCCTCACGTGCACGGCCTGGTTAATGGCTACACGGCGGTTTTTGTTGTCCATTTCGTAGATCACGGGGAATGTGCGGGACGCCGGATCGACGATGCGTCCCACCGCGATCAGGCGGCCAAGCCGGACCGGCTGGTCTGCGCCCGGCAGTTCCAGTTCCGCTCCGGTCAGGTTCCTAATGCGCGGCAGGTCCGCCTCGGGAACCACGGCGGAAATATAAACGCTATCGAGATCCACGATTTTGAAAATCACTTCGCCCGCCTTGACATTGGCGCCAGGCGCCGCGTGAGTCTCCACTAAGGTTCCCGAAATCGGCGCTCGCAGCGCGAACAGTTTCGCGCCTTGCGCGGTGGCTTCGGCCGAGCTCGATGCCTCATATTGGGCGAGGCGGATCTCAGCCGCCTCCAGTCTCGCTTCCGTGGTTGCTTCCACCGTCCGCGCTTCATCCAGGCGCTTCGTCGGCGCGGCTCCAGCCTTTACCAGTCTCTCCGCTCTCTCGCGATCCTTCCTTGCCAGTTGCAGCGCCAGGCTCGCTTCATTTTTTGCCAGTTCAATCGCCGCCAGGTCGCTCGGCGAACTCGTCGGGGGAAGGATGCTCGCGAGCACCTGTCCTTGCCGGATGCTGACGCCGATCACCGGCAGGCTCGAAGCGACAATGCGTCCGTCGAACGGTATCGTGACATCGGCCTGCCCGCCGGAGCGCGGAATCACTTCCGCCGGGACGCGAAGACCCGACCTCAGCCGCCTGTCTTCGATCACGGCCGTGGCGAACTCCAGCGTCCATTGCTGCTCCTTGAGGAAAGCGATCGTCTCCACCTGCGTAGCGGGATCGTGCTCGTGCGTCGCCGCCGCTTTGGTAGCCGATGACGCAATTTCTCCGAGATCATGGACATCGCTGATTCCTTCTCCGCTGAAATGCACCGCCACACGGTAATCGCCGGCTTCCGGGGCCTTCACATCCACACCGAAAATCCCCGGACGCGATGGGCTGTCCGCAGCGAATACTCGCGGCCCGCCTCCGGAGCCACTCAGCCGAACTTCGACACGCCCTTTCGCAATCGGCCTGAAGTTATCGAGGCGCGTGAGATGAATCGCGAACCCGCTCGTCTGGCCCGCAACCAGCGGCGGATACTCCATGAACAGTTCGGTCTTCGTAGTCCAGTTGGTGAAACTCTCCGGATGCGGCTCGGGTTCGGCCGTTGCAGTAAGCCCGGGAGGTTGCCTCTGGCAAGCGGCCCCCAGGATCATGACAAACAAACACGTGGCCCACTTCATCTTGCGAACTCCTCTCCGACAACCCGTTCCACTTCAATTTGCGCTCCCTTCACTGCCGCCTGAATCTCGATCAGCCGCAACTGCGCCTGGCGCTGAACCCGATAGGCATCCAGCAGCTGAAGGATTCCGATCTCGCCTTCTTGGTAGGCGACCGTCGCGATTCGCACCAACTCGGGACCGGACTCGGCGAGTTGGCTGCGATACTCGTCCCGCGCCTGCTGCCGGATCGTGAATGCTTGCACGGCTCCATCAATGGCAGCCCGAATCTGTCGAGCGAGCCCCTCAAGCCGCGCCGTCGCGCGATCCCGCTCCGCCGAAAAGCGCGCCACCTCGGCTTGCCCCTTGTTAAACAGTGGCAGCGGCACCGTGATTCCGATGACCGGACCGTTCACCAGCCCGCTTTGCCCGACATCGGCGCGTTTCAGGCCGGCATTGACGATGGGCTCGGGGTAGCGAAGGCGTTCGGCGGCCCGCTGTTCAAGCCCGTACTGTTCCTGGCGCCGCAGCTCGGCGCGATAGTCCTCGCGAATCGCGAGCGCTCGCCGCGTCAACTCGGCCGTGTCCAATGCGAGAGGCGGCGGCTCCAACTGGCCGGATACCGCCGTCAATTGGATTCCCTCCGGAAGGAAGGCGAGCAGATGCGAACGTTCCACGGCGGCAGCCGCGCGGAAGAGCGCCAATTCGGCGAGCATTTCGGCTCGCTCCCGTTCGGCGCGCAGTCGGTCGAACTTTGTTCCCTCCCCCTCACGCTCCCTCTCGGCGAGAACGCGGATGACGTTTCCGATTTCCTTCAAGCCGGCCGCATAGATCCGCTCGCTCTGCTCGGCGGCGAGGGCGCGATAGAACGCTTGCCTCAACGAGCTTCGCGCCTGCCATAGCGAAAATGCTCCGTCGGCCTCTATTGCGCGCACCATCGCCGCGCCTGCTTGGCGCAGGAAGTTCAGCCGGCCCGTGATCGGCAGGGCCGCCTCGGCCTGAAAGAACTCGGTTCGCCCGGCTCCCTCGTGGCTGTAGTTGAAACTCGGATTCGAATATAGAGTCCGACCCCGCCTTTCCGCTTCTGCGACCGCCACACGCGCTCGCACCTCGCGAGCGTGTGGACTCTGCTCAAGAAATTTCTGAACGACGATAGCTTCCGTCCACTCCTGCGCGGAGGCGGCGGCCGCAAGCGCGACCACCAGCAGCGCACGAGTGGCGGCGCGTTTTGGCAAATACATGCGCCACCTCACTTCACTGAACTGTGGAATGGATCAAATAAACGCGCACGAAGAGTGCGCCTGACAGGTGGGTTAGGCAGGTGGGCCGCGCAGATGAGGGATCACTCGCCACGGCGGATCATGGTTGCGCGGCGTGGGCTCTGCAACTCGAACCCTCTGCGGCGCCACCACAATCCCGGCAGCCGAAGCCGGCAATTCGGCAATGAACTTTGCCGGAGCGCTTCCGTCGCCCGCCAGCCAATCGATCATCCTGGCGTCGGAGCCATGGTCGTCGGCCTCCCAAGCGGCATCCTCCGGGCTAGATTTCCAGTGTGTGTGCGAAAATCCTTGCGCGTGTTCGTGGTGCGGATCGCTCGCATGAGCGTGCTGGAACGGTGCCTGCGCAAACGAGAGCAGCAGGCCGGCCGCAACGCCGAGATGTAGTAGGCTGCGCACCAAGCAACCTTATTGTACATGTAAGCTGTCTGGCCCGCGAGGCTTGCTCGCGTGCGGCGCAATCCCCCTGCATAAATCCACGCACGGCATTCTTGGTCCGCAGCTTTGGTGTCTGTTCTCGGAGCGGGAATCCGCGGGCGCTGAATCTCGGAATCGCACAACCACAGGTTTTAAAGGACTTGTCAACGAAGAGGCGGTCAAATGCCGAGCAGTATGGGAATCTTGGATTCTCAGGCTGGGCGATTTGGCTCTTGCCTGCAAGTTGCTGTCTGTGCTAGATTTAGGGTGTCTTCCGAGCGGGAGTAATTCAGTTGGTAGAATGCCAGCTTCCCAAGCTGGACGTCGTGGGTTCGAGTCCCATCTCCCGCTCCATCTTTTCAACAACTTGAGAACTGGCCATCCAAGAACCTTACTGCGATTACTGCGTTAAGGACGCTCCGGGCCGAAACCCGAACTCCCCACATTTTCGGTTTCGAAGAGCCTCTGAACTTCGAGCGCTCCCCGTTTCGTCTACTGCAAGACGGTCGATTCGAGGTGACGAACCGCTTTGAGCCGGTCTTGAAAACTGCTCACCGCATATTCGTTCTCGTTCACATCGACCGTGTTCCCCATCTGGGCCGACCGTGTATGGGCATCCACACCGGCTTGCTTCGATAGGGTCGCAAACGTTCGCCGCATCACCTGGAACGTCGCCCACTGGAGGCCGACAGTTTTTAGCCGCGGCTCCATGCTCCGTCGCCAGATGTTGTCCCGCCGAATCGGGGTTGCCGGATTCTCGGACGGGAAAATCCACGCTTCCGGTTCCTCCGGCTGCAACTCCCTCCACGCGGAAAGAATCGTCTCCGTCTCGGCCGTGAGCGCGACTTGGCGGTATGAACGTTTCGTCTTCGGGGTGTCGATGTTTCCTCGGTAGAGTCTACGCCGC
>VFZE01000098.1 GCA_016871315.1 Acidimicrobiia bacterium
TTGCAGCTCATTGCGAGGTCCGTTGGTGTTTCACGTCACGGGAGAGCGCCCGGCGCGATAGGCTGCTTCCTCGATCTTCCGGGCATTCCGCGACGTGTCTTCGACAAACGAAATCGTTACGCGCAGTTCGTCCTGAACTGTGCGCAGATACGCCAGCAACTCCACCCTGCTGGTTTGAGCTTCTTTCGTAGTATCGGGTTCGTTTCCAGTTACCGTCAGTGCGGCCTCGAGCGTGCGTTACAATATCCCCATGTCCGGGGCACCCTCCGCCGGCCAGCCAATGAGGCCCGAGGGCCTCGAATCGATTCTCGAAAGCGCGGCGTTTCGCAAAGCTCCCCTTCTGCGGAACCTCCTCGTCTACCTGTGGGAGCACCAGGGACAGCCGATCAGCGAATACGCCGTCGCGGTCGACGCTCTGGGCCGCCCTCCCGATTTCGACCCCCGCGTCGACGCCGGCGCGCGCGTCATCATCGCACGCCTGCGCAATCGCCTCAAGGAATACTACAAGGATGAAGGCGCCCGGTGCACGCTGCGGCTCGATATCCCCTTGGGCAGCCACGAGCTCAGGATCGAGTATCAGGAGCCGCCCGGGCCGATCCCGCTGCCGGCCCCGGCGAGACCCCGTCCCCGCACCGCTGTCCTCCTCGCTGCCGGGATCGCGCTGGGTTTCGCCGCCGGTTTGCTGCCCCGTGCTCCCGCGCCGGCCGAGCGCCCGGCACTGCCCCCCTTCTGGCGCAATTTCTTCTCCTCCGGCAAACCCACCAACCTCTTTATTCCCACGCCGGTCTTCTTCCAGTGGCCGAACAGCAACCTTCGGGCCCGCGACGTGCAACTGAACGACTTCTCGCGCTGGGAGGAGTCGCCCTTGATTGACGACCTGGCCCGCCGCCACGGACCACCCAGCCTGCTCCAGACCTATACGGTGGGGCCCGACACCTTTGCCGCGGTCAGACTGGCCCAGTATCTCGAGGCCCGCGGGGTCCATGTCTCGGTCGTCGGTACATCCGCACTCGCGCTGGACTCGGTCCTGGACCACAACACCATTTTCCTCGGTGTTCCGGGCACCAGTCGGCATCTCGTCGCGATCCTCGACCGCCTGAACTTCTTTACTCCCATGGGGAAATACGAAGTCGTCGGCAACCGTTCTCCCCGGCCCGGGGAGCCGGCCGAATTCCGCCAGCGCGCGCTCTCCACGCGCCGGGCTGTCAAGTACGGGATAGTCGCCCTGGTGAAGGGGCGGGCGCCGGACACTAAAATTCTGGCGCTGGCCGGGCTGAGCACGGATGCGATGGTCTCTTTCCTCAGCGCCCCCTCAGGCCTGCAACAACTGGAGGACCGGTGGCGCCGGGAAGGCTCGCCTCCGTTTTTCGAAGTGGTGGTGGAGGCGGAGACGGACGGCGACACGGTGTTGGGCGCCAGCCTGGTGGTGTTTCGCCCCACCGCCGCAACTTACTGAAATACCGGCGTAACAAGTCGTAACATACTGGATCGAACTTCAATCGCGACTCGTCTTCCTGCTATTCTCGCTCCCACGAAACGAGGTGGTTTAGCGAATGCAGACTTCCCGGCGGGTCCTGTATGTCGCGGCCGGCCTGATCGCCGCCGGCGCGCCGCTCCACGCCCAGCAAGGCCGCGGCACAATCTTCGGGACGGTGCTGGATCCAACTGGCGCGGCGGTGGCCGGCGCCAGGATCGAGATCCGGCATCTCGAAACCAACACGCTCGTCTCCACCACTACCACCACCGCGGGCCTCTATGCCGCTCCCCGACTGGCGGTCGGCGGTTACACGGTTTCGGTGGAGATGAGCGGCTTTAAGAAGATCACCCGAAGCGGGATCTCGCTGCGCGTGGATGACCGCGCGCAAGTGGACTTCCGGCTGGAGTTGGGCGCCGTGGCCGAGTCCCTGGTGGTCCAGGGCGAAGCCACGCTGGTGGACACCGGTAGCGCTACGGTCGGGAAAGTCATCGACAATACCCGGATGGTCAGCCTGCCGATGAACGGCCGCAACGCCCTTGCCCTGGTCGTTCTCACGCCGAGCGTCCGGTCCCATGCCGTCTCACCGCAGGGCTTTGCCGACCGCAGCGTCGCCGTTTCCTCGTTCAGCGTGAATGGCGGCCCGCCGGGCAACAACAACATCACCATCGACGGCACCTCCAACATCAACCCGCGGCTGGGGGATGCCAGCGTCAATCCCGGGGTGGACTCGGTGCAGGAGTTCAAGGTGCAGAGCGGTGTGATGAGCGCCGAGTACGGGTATACCGCGGGCGGCGTGGTGAACATGGTCACCAAGTCCGGCACTAACGAATACCACGGGTCGCTGTATCACTTCGTGCGCAATGACCGGTTTGACGCGCGGAACGCGTTCGCGGTGGCGCGGCCCCCGTTCCGCTACAACCAGTACGGCGGTTCGGTGGGAGGTCCGATCCGCCGCGACCGGAGCTTCTTCTTCTTCAACTTCGAGGAGTGGAAGCTTAGGCGCTACTACACCGTGATTTCCACGGTCCCGACCGAAGCCGAACGGCGTGGCGACTTCTCGCAGTTGCGCGACGCCAACGGGGTGTCCATTCCGGTGTACGATCCCAACACGACGCGGGCCAACCCCGCCGGCACCGGGCTCATCCGCGATCCTTTCGCGGGCAACACGCTGCCTGCGACCCGCCTGGACCGGGTGGCGCAGAACGTGTTGCCGTTCTACCCGCTGCCGAACCGGGTACCGCTCAATGTGTTCAGCAACGCCAACAATTATCAGAACAACCTGGGCGAGCGGCGTGACGCCCGGCAGATCACCGCCAAGCTGGACCATCGCTTCACTGACAAGAACTCCCTCTCGTTTCGCTACCTCCTGTGGAACCACCAGGACGACAATGCCGGCCTGGGCACGGGCATCTTCACCGACCTGGTGGCCCGCTCCCGCGACGACGACTACACCAACCGGAACTTCAGCCTGACGGACACCCACACGTTTACGCCGACGCTGCTGAATGAGCTGCGCTTCGGCGTGGTGCGGCAGTACTTCCCGTTCCAGGGGGCGAGCACGGGGCTCGGCTACGGACAGAAGCTGGGGCTGCCGGCGAGCGTGCCCGACGTCACCTTGCCGTCGATCAACATCGCCGGCTACCAGACCTTCCCATCGGGGGTGGCGGCAATGAAGGGGCTCATCGGACTGGACACCTTCCAACTGGTGGACAACGTCACCTGGATCCACGGCAGCCACACGCTCAAAGCCGGAGCCGAGCTGCGCCGCAACCGCTACAATATCGACATCTGCGGCACCTGCTCCGGTTTGTTCGCGTTCAACCAGAATGTGTCGCGCGATCCGCAGCGCGCGGCCGGGACGGGTTCCGGGCTCGCCAGCTTTCTGTTGGGAGCCGTGGCCAGCGCCAGCGGGGAGGTCAACATCGGGACCTCCATCCACGGTTTCTCACAGGCCTGGTATGTGCAGGACGACTGGCGACTGACCAAACGCCTGACGCTGAATCTCGGCTTGCGTTACGACTACCAGCAGATCCCGGTGGAGCGCTTCAATGGCTTCTCCAATTTCAATCCCTTTTCTCGCAACCCGGACAACGGGTTGTTGGGAAGGATGGAATACGCGGGGGTCGACTACGGACGGACTACCGTTCAACCGGACCGGAACGACTTCTCCCCGCGGATCGGCTTCGCCCTCGATCTTCAAGGGAACGCGAAGACGGTGCTGCGCGGCGGTTACGGTCTCTATTACCCGCTCACCTACATGCTCGACTTCTTCGAGAGCTCGTCCGGGTTCAGCACCAACACGACCGCATACCAGCCGCCCGGGGGCGACACCAACCTGCCGGTATTTCGACTCCAGGACGGATTCCCGTCGCCGCTGGTATTGCCGCTTGGCTCCAGGCTCGGCCCCAGCGCCTTCCAGAGCCAATCCGTCAGCTACACCCAGGCGAACGGCAGGACGCCGTATTCGCAGCAATTCACCCTGAACGTGCAGCGGTCGCTACCCAGCGGGTGGGTGATTGAAATCGGCTACTCGGGCAACAAGGGCACCAAGCTGATGGCGTCGGGCTGGAATCTCAACCAGCTTGACCCGCAGTATCTCTCGCTGGGCCGCTCGCTCCAGGAGCGGGTGGCCAATCCGTATCAGGGGAGAGTGTCGGGCCCGCTCGGCGGCGCCACCGTTACGCGGCAGCAATCGCTGTTGCCGTGGCCGTACCAGGCAGGCATTTCGGTCACCAGCCCGCGGATGGGCGGATCCACGTATCACTCCCTGCTGATGAGCGCGGAAAAACGGATGTCGCACGGGTTCGTGCTGCTGGCGTCGTTCACCTTCGGAAAGCTGTTGAGCGACAGCATCAAGGCGCACACGTTCGCCGTGGGACCGCGCGAGCAGGTGAACGTCGGCAACAGTTACCAGAACGGTAAGTACGACCGGCGCAGCGAGCGCGCCATCGACCCCACCGATTCCGCCAAACGGCTGGTGCTGAGCGGGGTGTGGGAGGTGCCTCTGGGCCGGAAGAAGCTGTGGGGCGGGTGGCAGTTCAACGGCGTCGCCACCATGCAGGATGGCCTCCCGCTGGTGATCCGCGGCGCCAACAACTTCCTGGCGGAGCGGCCCAACTCGACGGGTGTCAGCGCCAGGGTTGACAACCCGACGCGCCAGCGATGGTTCGACACGGAGCAGTTCGTGAACCCGGCCGAATACACATTCGGCAACGTCGGCCGCACGCTGCCCGATGTGCGTGGACCCGGGATCGTGAACATCGACTTCTCGCTGCTCAAGAAAACCCGGCTCACGGAGCGGTTCAATCTTCAGTTCCGGGCGGAGGCGTTCAACGCCACCAACCGCGTAAACCTGTTCCTTCCCAACATGAGTTTCTCCCCGGGGCCGGATGGAAAGAACCGTAGCGCGACCTTCGGGGTGGTCACCAGCTCGCGGGACGCCCGGATCCTGCAACTCGGCCTGAAGCTCGTTTTCTAACACGGAGCATTCCATGACGCGGAGAACCCTGCTCACATTGAGTACCGCTGTACCCGCGATCGCCGCCGCGGATCGCTATGACGTGGCGATCTACGGGGCGACGCCCGCCGGCCTGGTCGCCGCCCTGGCCGCGGTTCGGGAGGGCGCGCGCGTGGTGCTGCTCGAGGCATCGCGCCATATCGGCGGCGTCGTCACCGGAGGACTGGGCGCCACCGACAAGGGCAATACGGCGGTGATTGGCGGATTGGCGCTCGAATTTTTCGAGCGCGTGGGGAAGATGTACGGTGGGCCGGCCTGTTGGTGGTTCGAGCCTGGCGTGGCCATGAAGGTGTTTCGCGAGTGGCTCCAGGAGGCGGGGGTTCGTCCTGTTTTGGGAGAGGCCCTCGCGCAGGTGCGCAAGCAGGCCAACCGTATTGAAGCGATCCGCACCGCATCAGGCCGGGAGGTGGCCGCCAAGGTCTTCGTCGACGCTTCCTATGAGGGCGACCTCATTGCCCAGGCCGGCGTCTCCTACATCGTGGGGCGGGAGGGCCAGCGGGACTTTAACGAGTCCCTTGCCGGGCGGCTGGAATTCTCCACTTGGGACCAGTTCTGGACCATAGTGAATCCCTACGGAGATGATGGTAAGCTGCTGCCCTTGATCCATCCGGGCGATTCCGGCAAGCCGGGCGAGGGCGACCGGAAGGTGCAGACCTACAACTTCCGCCTCTGCCTGTCGAACGACAGGGGAAACCAGGTTCCGTTCACTGAGCCGCCCGGCTACCATCCGGCGCGGTTCACGCTGCTGGCGCGGTACCTAGCGAATCCGGGCCGCGATCTCACGCTGAATCACGTCATCATGCTGGTGAAGATCCCCAACAACAAGCTCGATGTGAACAACAACGGGCCCATCTCGACCGACTACCTGGGGGCCAGTTGGGACTACCCGGAAGGCGACGGGAAGCGGCGCGGGGAGATCTGGGAAGACCACCGGCGATACACTCTTGGGCTACTGTACTTCCTGGCCCGCGACCCGCGCGTGCCGCGACATCTTCAGGAAGAGATGAACACCTGGGGCTTCGCGAAGGACGAGTTCATCGACAGCGGGCACTTCCCGCCCCAGCTTTATGTGCGCGAGGCACGGCGGATGAAAGGCGCGTATATCATGCGGCAGGACGACGTCCACCTGACTGTGGGGAAACCGGATTCGGTGGGCATGGGGTCCTATCCCATCGACACGCATCATTTTCAGCGGATCGCGTCGCCGGTGGGCGCGGTGATCAATGAAGGTTTCATCGTCGACCGCCGGACCAGGCCGTACCAGTTGCCGTACCGCTGCCTGATCCCGAAGCCGGGGGAATGCGACAACCTGCTGGTGCCGGTGTGCTGCTCGGCATCGCACGTGGCGTATTCCTCCATCCGGCTGGAGCCGCAGTACATGATCCTGGGACACGCGAGCGGGGTGGCGGCGGCGATGTGCGCCCGGACTGGTACTCCGGTTGACAGGCTCGAGGTTCCGGGTCTTCAGGAACGATTGCGAGAACAGCGTCAGATTCTCAGCCTGAAGTCTCCCTGATCTGCCGCGCTTCACCGGCACGATTCTTCACGCGACGATTGCCGCGCCACAACACCTTGCCGCCGCTGATGTCATTGTCGGGACACAGACCCAGCCAAGAGACGAAGTGCGCGGCTGTGGGCCAGCGGGACATGTCGCGTCCGGCCTCACGGAACAACAGGAAGACCAACGCCATCACGCCCGGAATCTGCGTGAGATCGACGCCAAACAGCTTGTAGGCTTCCTCCCGCATGTTGAACTCCGGGCTTCCCGTCTTCTTCTTGCGCTTGCGCTGCTTCTGCTTGCGGTCCTCCGGCATGGGCCTTTGCTCGGGATCGGCTTTCGGCTCGAACTTGGCCAGCAAGACCTCGATCTGCTTGTCACATTCATCGATTTGAGTCCGGTGACTGCGATAAAGCGAGAGCCTTTGCTTGAGCACCATGATCTGCGCCTCGTCCCAGTTGCCTTCCCGTGATTTTCGTAACGTCTCTTTGCTGGCCTTGATATGGGGATCTCGCAACTCAGCCAAGACCGCAGGATCGCGCTCGCCATCGACGATGGAGTCCAGGATCGCCAGCCCGGTCAGGCCGGTGATATCGGAAATCACGTGTTGGAACTGCACATTCATTTGCGTCAATGCTTTCTGGATGTGCTGCACGTGCTGACTCGCCATATCCACCAGATCGTTGCGATGCCGCATCAACACACGCACCGCGCGAACCTCGGCGCCGGGCCGGAATGCTCCTTGCAACAAGCCCATCGAGTGCAGGTACTGGATCCATTGGCATTCGTGAGAGTCCGTGCGCTTGCCCGGTACGTTCTTCATATTCCGCGGATTCACCAACTGCGCCTGCAGGCCGTGACGCTCGAACACGTCATACACCGGAATCCAATACACGCCGGTCGACTCCATGACTACGGTCTTGATGCCGCAACCGACCAGCCACTCGGCCATCGCGTTCAGTTCCAATGTCGCAACCGCTAGCGTCGGGTTGACACTGCCGCTCGACCGGCTTCGTCTTGCTTCCTTTTCGTCCCGCG
>VFZE01000099.1 GCA_016871315.1 Acidimicrobiia bacterium
GCTCAACGCCAGGCGGTCCTGGACGCTGCCTACCTGGCGCACCCAGACCGCTTCGTCCGGCGCCCTCCCAAGCCTTTGCCCCTGCCATCGGAGGTTTGGATCAACAAGCCGGTCGACACCAGCACAAAGACAGAGAGGAACGTCAGTAAATTCCCATGCCGGGTGTCTCAAAGTTGTTGACACGCGCCGGGCATCCCCAAGGGCGGTCGCGACGAGTAGGGCCGGATGAAGCACCGGCCCGTTGCTCTTCTGGATGCCTGCGTTCTCGTGCCGATGCCCCTGGCGGATACCTTGCTGCGGCTCGCCGAGCCTCCCGCCATTTTCGATACCCGCTGGTCAGAAGACATTCTGGGAGAGATGAGCCGGACGCTCGTCCGCCGCTTTGCCAAGACTCCGGCGAGCGCCCAGTACCGAGAGGCGGCCATGCGCAAGTTCTTTCCACATGCGCTCGTGTATGACTACGAGCCCCTCATCAGCGAGATGAGCAATCATCCGAAAGACCGGCATGTCCTGGCCGCGGCGCTTGCCTGCAAGGCCGACTACTTGGTCACATTCAATCTTCGGGATTTCCCCGCGACGGCTGCCGATCGCACCACGGTTGTCGGACCGTCGGCTTTTCTGAAAACCCTGTTGAAACGCGACCGATCGGCAATCGAGGGTCGCCTTCGAGAACAGGCCGAGGCCATTGGCTTCGGCGTTGGCAAGTTGCTGGACAGGCTAGCTCAATCCGTCCCCGCTTTCGTTGAAGTCTTGCGAAGCCGAGACTGATGTTCCTGCGAAGCCCACTCAAATCAGCCGCGGCTGCTCTGGTAGTCCGTTGGTGATTCGATAGCCCATGTCGGCGTAGCCGCGAAGGCGTCGGTCGTACAACACGAAGTGATACAGCAGGTGCGGAAAGCTCTGACCGTCTGGTCGGCCATCGGGGATGTGTTGGTCATCGGCGACGAGTTCGTCATCGGCGCGTTGACCGTTTGCGGGCTCCCAATCGTCTGCGGATTGTCGAGAGTCGCCTCTGGCGGATTAGTGCCGGTGGCGGTCGCCATTACCGAGCTCGGTTGTGTTGGTGGCTTCGGCTGGCATGCTCGCCAGCGATGGTGGAAAGTCGACAAATCGGTTGCCACTCAAGCCGAGGGTGTGGAGTTTACTGAGTCTGTCAAGCGAGTCGGGTACCCTAAACAGTTCGAGCGACCCTCACAGGTCGCTCTTTGTTTCTAACTTATTGATTTTATTGGTGCGGATGAGAGGACTTGAACCTCCACGTTCTTGCGAACACTAGAACCTGAATCTAGCGCGTCTGCCAATTCCGCCACATCCGCACGGTGTGGACTGCTGAGGTGGATGGCACCGCGCTTGCGCGCTGTGCTCAATCCTATTTTCGATGAGCGGCCGACCGGGTGTCAATCGGGATCGAAAGAATCACGATTGGCCGGCGTCGCCTAATTCCCGCCAGAGGCGGGAGCGGCGGGGAGGGTTCTGTCCAGTTGGCGCGGCGGACGGTTTTGATGGCGGCGAGGCGCGCAGCTTCAGGACCAGTTGCATGACGAGGCCGGAGAGCTGTTCGGCGACGTTGTGGTAGATTTCGTCGGATTGGCCGATAGGGTCGTGGACAAGCCAGTCGAGGGTGTAGCCGCCGGGGGCCGGAACGATCTGGCGCGGCAGCGGCTGGCCGCTCATGTTCACGATGATGTGGAAGGGGCCGCCGGGCACTTCGTATACAGACTTCGGATAAATGGCGCTGATGTCGATGCCGCGCTGCTTCAACGTCTTCACGGTTTCCGGCTGGACGATGGAGGCGGGCGAAAGTCCCGCGCTGGAGGCGAGCATGACATCGGAGCCGTAGTGGCGGCCGAAGCCTTCCGCCATCGGGCTGCGGCAGCTGTTGCCGATGCAGACGAACAGGACCTTCAGTTTTTCGCGCATGTGCGTACCTTTTCGAGGAAGAGTATTTGTACGCCGCGGCCGGCGGTCAGTTCGGGGTGAAACGTGGCGGCAAGGTGCGGGCCTTGTTCGACAAGCACGGGATCGCCCTTATGCCGAGCGAGCACGCGGACCGAGCCGCCGGTTCGCCGGATGATGGGGGCGCGAATAAAGACGGCTTCCAGCGGCTTGCCATCGAGGTCGAGCTGCGCGACGTGGCTTTGGAGCTGGCGGCCGTAGGCGTTGCGCTGGATAGAGATGTCAATGAGGCCAAGCGAGTCCTGCTCGGGTTGCGAAACTTGACTGGCGAGCAGGATGGCTCCGGCGCAGGTGCCGAAGATCGGTTTGCTGAGGCCGAACTGGCGCAGCGGTTCCATCAGCGACTCGGCGTGAATCAGCTTCAGCATGGTGGTGCTTTCCCCGCCCGGAATGACCAGCGCGTCGATCGAATCCAGATCGGCGGCGGCGCGCACCTGCACCGTTCGCGCCCCGGCTTGTTGGAAGGCTTTCTCGTGGGCTTCAAAGTCGCCCTGAAGCGCCAGCACGCCGATGGTCGGCATTTACCAGCCTCGTGTTTGCAACAGCTCGGATTCCGGCAGTTTGCCGATGTCGAGGCCGTGCATGCCGATGCCGAGCTCTTCGCTGGCTTCCAGCAACTTGGCGGGGTCTTTGTAGTAAGTGGCGGCCTTGACGATGGCGCGGGCGCGGGCTTCCGGATCGTCGCTCTTGAAGATGCCGGAGCCGACAAAGACGGCCTCCGCGCCCAGCTGCATCACCAGAGAAGCGTCGGCGGGCGTGGCGATACCGCCGGCCGAGAAGTTGGGCACGGGCAGCTTGCCGTGTTTGGCGACATATTGGATAAGCTCGAGCGGGGCCTGGTGCTTTTTCGATTCGGCCACCAGCTCTTCGGGGCCGAGCACGGTGAGCTGCTTCATCTCCTTGACGATGGTCCGGATGTGGCGCACGGCTTCGACGATGTTGCCCGAGCCGGCCTCGCCCTTGGTGCGGATCATCGCGGCGCCTTCGGCGATGCGGCGCAGGGCCTCGCCGAGGTTGCGCGCGCCGCAGACGAAGGGAACCTTGAAGTCGCGCTTGGCGATGTGGTGTTCCTCGTCGGCGGGCGTGAGGACTTCGCTTTCGTCGATGTAGTCGACTTCCAGCGCCTCCAGAACGCGCGCCTCCATGAAGTGGCCGATGCGGGCCTTGGCCATCACCGGAATCGAGACGGTCTGCATGATCTCGCGGATCTTGGAAATCGGCGCCATCCGCGCCACGCCGCCTTCCTTGCGGATGTCGGCGGGCACGCGCTCCAGCGCCATCACGGCGGAGGCGCCGGCCTTTTCGGCGATGAGCGCCTGCCCGGCGTTGGTGACGTCCATGATGACGCCCCCCTTGAGCATTTCAGCGAGTCCGACTTTGACTCGGAATTGATCGTCCAGATACATGTTGGAATCTCCTTAGACCATGGCGAAAGCCGGCTGAGTATCGGGAGCGCCGCCGGCGCGCTCAAGTTCCTGTTGAAACAGGTTGGCAAGGATGGAAACACCCTCGCGGATCTTGTCAGGCTCCAGAACGGCGAAGCTCAGCCTGAGGCTGGAGTGCTCGCCGCCGGAGAGGGAAAAGAAGGGACCGGGAAGATAGCTGACGCCGGAATCTTCGGCGCGCCGCAGCAGGCGCGCAGTGTCGACGGCGGCCGGAAGGCGGACCCAGAGATTCATGCCGCCGCGCGGGCGGGTGAAGTGGGAGCCGTCGGGGAGAAAGGTGGCGCAGGCTTCCAGGCATGCGGCCAAGCGCTCGGCTCCGGCGGCGACCATGCGGCGCAGGTGGCGCTGGAGGCGGCCGGATTGGGCGAAGCGCAGCAGAACGGCTTGGGAGAGATGGTCTGAATGAAGGTCGCTCCACTGCTTGGCCTCGGCGAGCGAGGCGGCGATTTGCGGCGGAGCCAGAACCCAGCCGACTCGCAGTCCGGGGAAGGAGACCTTTGAGAAGCTGCCGAGCTGAATGACGGCGCCGGCATCGTCCAGCCGCTTGAGCGAAGGTAGCGCGTCTCCTTCATAACGCAAAGCGGAGTAGATGTCGTTTTCGATGAGCGTGGCGCCGGAGGCGCGCGCCATCAGGATCAGGCGGCGGCGCGATTCCAGCGGCAGCGACGCGCCCGTCGGATTTTGGAAGCTGGGAGTGACCAGCACAAGGCGCGGACGTTCGCGTGCGAGCAGCGGTTCCAGCGCGTCGAGCGAACAGCCATCGGCTCCGATGGGTACGCCGAGCAGGCGCGCGCCGGCCCGGGCGAACGGTTCACGCAAACCGGGGTAGACTGGGTCCTCCACGACGACGGTGTCACCCGGTTTCACCAGCACGCGAGCGAGAAGGTCAAGCGCCTGCTGACAGCCGTTGGTGATCACCACATCGTTGTGGCTGCCGGATTGTGAAATCAGCCACTGCCGCAGAGGTTCATAGCCGAAAGGGGAGCCGAGCTGGAGGATGGATGGCAGATCGGGGCTGTCGAGCACCTCGCCGCATACGTCACGGAATTCGGAGAGGGGAAACAGGTCCTGGGAGGGGCGTGAGGAAGCAAAGCTGATGCCGGCGTTAGTGTGTCCCGTGGGCGAGGGGAGTTCGTTCCGCAAAATCAGGCTGGGGCGGGGCTTGGGGGTCTGGGAAGGCAGGACGAAGCTACCGCGGCCGACTTGGGCATTAATGAGGCCGTCGGATTCAAGCAGTTGATACGCGGCGGAGACTGTGGCGCGGTTGACCCCGAGCTGGGAGGCGAGATCGCGAGTGGCAGGGAGTTTGTCGCCGGCAGACAACTGTCCTGTTTGTATATAGATGCGTATCTGGTCTGAAAGTTGTTTATAGAGTGGGGTATCGGAGGAAGCTTCCAGATGAGCCAGCGGGGACACTCTGGAATAGAGTATACCATAATGGACGGGCCAATCGATCCAATATGGATTACAGTGGGAACTTTTCCCGGACTGAGATATATAATGTGGGCCAAGGAGGGGCGATGCCTTCAAGTTTGGAGGTAGTGGAAGCCTACATGGATTGTTGGCGCAAGCGGGATCTCTCGGATGCTCCGTTTGCCGACCGGCTCCGTTATGAAAACCCGTTGAGCGGGGAGCCTCTGGAGGGTAAGCACAATGTGATCCGCTTTCTGCAGGCCTACCTGCCGGTGCTTCAGGGAATCGCTGCGGTGCGGTACCTGAGCGAGGGCGAGTATGTAGCGACGCTGTGGGAGGCCAAGACGACCTTCGGAGACTTGAAGCTGATGATCCTGTTCCGGGTCGAGGAGGGCTTCATCACGGAGATGCAGTCGTTCTTTGATCCGCGGCAGATGCTGGAGCGCATGGGGACGCACAGCCTCGGGGCATGAGGCTGGCCGAGTTGGTGGAGACCTCGGCCCGGGTGGGCGCAAGCTCCAAACATCTGGAGAAGACTGAGCATCTGGCTGGGCTGATGAAACGCCTGGCGCCGGATGAAATCGCGATCAAGGGTCTGACGGACAAGATGTTGGAATGGCAGACCGGGGAGTTGCTGAAACTGGAGATCGGCCGGGACCGCTACACGGTGTACGTGGAGCCGAAGCTTGTGGTGGAGATCGTGTTCAATGAATTGCAGGTGAGCCCGCGTTATCCCGGCGGGCTTGCGCTGCGCTTCGCTCGGGTGAAGCGGTACCGGACGGACAAGACGGCGGCGGAGGCCGATAGTTTCGAAGTGGTGAAGAGGTTAGCGGGCCTAAGTTAGCGATCCGTCTTGTCATCCAGGTTCACTTTGGGAAGTTGGAAATGAACCACCGAGCGTCCGGCGTGGATTTCCGCGGTGATCTCGATTCGGGAAGCGGAGAGATAGGCCGCGGGCACCAGCCACTGCGTGCCAGGACCGGAGATTTCAGATTCGCTCAGGTGGAAGAAGGATTGCGCCCGATCGAGCGACGCCCACCAGGTGCGGTAGGGGCCCGGATTGTAAGTTACCGATGAGTTCAGACGCTGAAGCCAGACCTGCCCGGTGGGTTCATGGCGCAACCGGATGGAGGCGGCTGGTATCGTGCGTGGCGACTCACAGAAGATCTTGAGGAGTCTGCTGGAAAAACGATTGTGCACCACCTGAGCGGAGCAGCGTCCCAGTTCCGGCACATTCGTGACGGTGTCCATGGGCAGATAGACGGGCTGGCCGTGGCGGTAGAATTCCAGGGCAATCGAGCCCGTGATGTTTACGGGCTCGGCGACGGTCCTGCTCCAAGCGGAATCGGAAAAGCTGAGCGTGAGCCATTGGCGTGGGTCGTCCTTGGAGGCGGGGTGAAGGTGCGCCAGTAAATCGATCTTCTCGAAGGGGCGGTTACGGGAGGTGCGCGTGGATTCAAGGCAGATTGAATTCTTCCACCAGCTCGGCGGCGAAGCGATCGTCCCAGGAAGGGTAGAGGCCTTTGCAGTAGTCGAGGAAATAGCCGGTCTGCATCCATCCCGGCAAACGCTGATTCTCGGAGACGTAGCCGACTTGGCGTAGCTCGGCGGCTCCGAGGCGGCGGCTGTCGACGCCAAGCAGCTCGGCCTTGCCGCCGCCCGCGCGGATGAGATGGAGAAGGATCTTGATGGCAGTGCTCTTGCCCGCGCCGTTGGGTCCGATTAAGGCGAAGACGGACGCGGGCTGGACTTCCAGATCGAGCGCGGAAAGCGCGTGCAGCCGCCCATAGCTTTTCGACAGAGTTTCGCTCATTCGCCGGGGAAGGCCATACAATGAAAGTATGGCCGTAACGACAATCAAATCCACCT
This sequence comes from Acidimicrobiia bacterium, assembly GCA_016871315.1. Classification (GTDB taxonomy): domain Bacteria; phylum Acidobacteriota; class Terriglobia; order Bryobacterales; family Bryobacteraceae; genus VFZE01. Next base: position 6,684 of record VFZE01000099.1, read on the forward strand.
ATTCTCTGGATGTCGCCACTGTAGCGACGTTGGAGGAGATCGCGAGGCGCTGGGGGGTGCCCAAGTCCGAGGCCCTTCGGCGCGCCATTCGAGCCGCAGCACAAAACGATCCGGAAATCACAAGCGATCCGCTGCAAGCTTTTTCGGCGCTCCAGCGCTCCCTGGGACTGAGCAAGAGCAAGGCGAATGCTTGGAACCGCCGCATCCGCGCGGAACGCCGTGCAGCTGACTCTGGAACCAAGAGCGGGAATGGATGATTCATCTTGACACCAGTTTCCTGGTGCGGGCTCTGGCGGCCGGATCCGTTGAGGAAGCCTACATTCGGGAGTGGCTGAGTGCCGGAACCCCGGTTCGTGTGAGCAGTGTTTCATGGGCGGAGTTTCTTTGCGGGCCTCTGGACGATGCTCACGTCGACCTGGCGGCTCAGGCGTTTGGGGATCCGGTAGCTTTCACCGGCGAAGATGGTGCCCGGTCGGCGAGACTATTTCATTTGACCGGCCGCAGACGAGGTTCTCTTATGGATTGCATGATAGCGGCGGTGGCGATTCGTTGCGACGCTGCGCTTGCTACGTCAAACGACACGGACTTTCGCCGTTTTGAATCGGCCGGGTTGACTATCGTGAGCACTCGAACAAACGGCCGTTGAGAAGTTCTAACGGCAAGAGCAGTACCAGCATGGAGTCAATGAAAGCGGCGGACATAAAGGCATTCATCGTGACCTGCCCCCATTGTATGTACCAAATCCAATGAGAGTCGCTGGGGTTGAAAACCATCCAACCAGCCGGAGCGCAGGCGGCCGCAGGCCGCCGAGCACCGGCCAAAAACCA
>VFZE01000100.1 GCA_016871315.1 Acidimicrobiia bacterium
GGGAAGGGAACGGTGAACGATGGCCCGGACGGATTGATGGGCGCGATGGGAGTCGGCGTGGTAGTAACGCGGGAACTCGCCCAATACAGGGTTTCTGGAAGGGCAGAACTTGCCAAAACAAACGGTAGTATCCAGCGCCAACTCAATGGGAATTCCTCCTTAACCAGCGGCCGTCGTCCAGTTGTGGCTTGTGACGGATCTGTTTCACCGGCCCTCCTCTCAATCAATCCGTGCGCGAATCGCCAGGTTTCCGTCGTTGGCAGCCGATAGGAAACGGATCGACCCGGCGCTGGTTCCGATGTATGACCGCTGGCGGGCAGGCGGCGTGCGGTCCAAAGCCGCCGGGAAGACGTTCGCCGGATTCACGGCGGAGAACCCGACAAGAAAATCCCCGGAAGTGATCGTAATCGGGGGAACGGTGTACTCGATGAACTGCAGCATGGCGGAGACTTGGCCGGCGGTGGACTGGAACACGGTTCCCGAGATCGGCGAACCGCCGGACCCGGACGGGTGCGCCGCCGTCAAGACAGAGATGGCTGTTCCCACGGGCAGCTCTCCGGCGGGGAACAAGATGCGCACTGCGCGGAGCGTCGCCGGGTAGCGCGAAGGAGTCAGGCGGTTCACAAAGAAACCGGTAAAACCTCCTTGCGGGAATCCCACCACCGATTCGAACGTCCCGTCGTCCACCGACAGGATCTCGGGTGGACCAGTGCCTTGAATCCCATTGCCGCTGAGGCTGACAGCAACAGCAGCGCGAGCCGGGTCGTTGCTGGCGATGGTGAGGTTGCCGGTTTGTGATCCCGCTGCCGCCGGGGAAAAGCGCACCCGCAAGCTCTGCTGCCCCCCTGCCGGCACCGTGAACGGAACCGCTGGCGTGACTAATGTGAATCTCGGATTGGAACTCGTGATGCCGGAGATGCCGAGCATGGCGTTGCCGGTGTTGCGCACGACTGCATCGAGTTCCCTGTTCTGGCCCACGGACACATCGCCGAACGCCAGGGCGGCAGGAGTCACCTCGATCTGAGGAGTGCCGCCACCGGAGCCAGCGGCGGTGAGGGGAATCCGTAGCGCCCCCCGGGTGGGGTCGTCCGAGTTGATCGTGAGCATGCCGTTGACCGTTCCAGCGGCGGCCGGGCGGAATCGGATGGTCACTCGCGCCTCGGCGCCCGGCGCGACACGAAACTGACCGGGGGTAACAGCACTGAACACGGCGGAGGAAAACGCGAGTGACGCCACATTGAGGTCTGCGTTGCCGCTGTTGCCGATGACGATCTCAAGGTCCTTGGTCTGTCCGCTGGCGACGGTGCCGAAGTCTAGCAAAGAGGGCGGGGCCGTAATGCTTGGAACCGGCCCATGGAATGCCGCACCAGTCAGGTTGATCATGTGCCGGGGGTTGGATGGATCATTGGTCTCTATGGTCAGCCGCGCCTGTTTTGTCCCTGCCTGGCGCGGAGCAAAAAGAACGGGTAAGGACTCCGACGACCCACCCCCGAGAAAGGAAACGCCCGTGCTCAACTCAAACTCGGGACTGTCCGAGGTCACCGACCGTAATTCGAGCAGGCTGGTTCCGGTGTTGGTGAGTCTAAGCGAGATTTGACGGACCACGCCTGCTTGGAGGTTGCCGAAATCAATCGCCGCGGGGGGCGGATCAAGTCTGGCGTTCTGGACAATGTCGAAGGGGCCGGCAATGGCTCCCGAGCTGTAGAGTCCGTTGCTCACGAGAATGCGGAAGTGGACACTCGGGCCCAACAGTTGTCCGGCCTCGACATGGAACTGGGTGGATATTGCAGCCACGGGTAAAGGCCGCCAAGTGGCGGCGCCATCATTGGAGTACTGTAATGCGTAGGAAAGCGGCGCGCCAGATGGATCCGAACCTGACCAGCCGATCGTCACGGATCCTGAGAGCCGCGACCCGGTGGACGGGCTAACGAATTCGACCGTTGGACGAGCCGCTCCTGATCGAACTGTGGCAAGTTCAGCATCCCCTCGAAGGAGCGTCAGGCGCGTGGCTCCTTCAGGGAACGGGATAACCCGGCTGAAAAACGCCACCTCCGTTGGGCCATCTCCGGTTTCAATGCTCGGATTGAAGCAGTGCCCGGTCAACGGCCCCGAGTCGCCATGGAACTGAAGGCAATAGCCGCCGTTTGGTTCATGCACCGACAGCCCATCGGAAACAGCCGTTTGATAAGAGTCGTGTAGAACGCCGGCCCCGTCCTTTGTCACCACTCCATTAACAAGGAGGAAGGTGTCGGAATCCGCCGTCCTTGATCCTGGTGTTGCGCTGTTATGCTTGGTCAGGCTGGGAGTGGATGAGACCCTTGCTCTCACCGCTGACAGGCGTTGGTGGAGAAGTTTGAAGTGTTGCGCTGATATCCAGAGGCCGTTGCACCAAGTCATCAGTTCCTTCGTATCCGGAGCCTTGAAGCTCCGCGCAATGTCACCTTCCCTCAGCAATACATCAAAGCCGGGATCGCCTATTTCGGAGGCCATACCCCGGCCAGCGGAATCCTTGGCGCCGCAGCCGTCATCGGTACGGGGGTGGTACAAGCCCAAGATGTGGCCGACCTCATGCGCAAGGGTATCCACCGGACTCCCTTCGCGGACCAGCACGACTGGGAGCATTTGTTCCGGAAACGCCTGGCCGGCGAGTAGCCTCTGGCCTGCCCTGTCCGGAAGTTGTGGCATGTAGCCCACTACCAAGTCAGCCCTCGTATCCAGACGACTAGATGACGTTTCCAACAACAGAGGGAATGTCAGGCTGGCCCGAAGGTTCATCCTGTGCAACAAGTAGGCGACGTGTAGCCGGCCGTCAGATCTATAAATGTCGTTGCTAATCCGAATGTCGCCCAGAAACAAACTTTCAGTATTGTTGCTGAAAGATAATTCGTAGCCTGGGTCTACGTAAACCGAGTGAAAGTTCAAAGGATAGACGCGCCGAAGATAATCCAATTGTGAATGGAGGCTTGATTTGGGGCACACGGCATTTGGAGCATCCCCTATGCAGACGTTAACTAGCGCGATCCGAAACGGCCGGGGCGACTCGAAAGTGCCCTGGTAGAACGCCATGAGTGGTTTGTCCCGATTGTGATTGCTCGACTTCGGCCCTTCCGGGCGGTCACGGGGCAGGAGCAATTCCACTTCATAGCTATATGGCACTTCTGCCTCTTTAGAGTCGCGAGGGACCCAGTTCTGGGGCAGCAGATAGTTCAGAGATTGACCCTCCCGATTCCGGTCCGGCTTCGGGTGGGCCCGGATCGAGCCTAAAAGGTTCAATGGCGTTGCTGTGCCGGTGAGTTCGCTCAATCCGCGGACTGCCCTGATATTGGCGGTAATCTGCGGGATGAGGTCGTCAAGCTGGCCGGCCTGCTTCACGAAAACCCTCATCAAGGTTGGCTTGCCCGCGATCAGCGGGACGTCATGTGCCTCGGTCTGAACCACCTGAACCAACTCGAGCCGGTCGATGCTGACGTCTGGCGCATAGCGGGTGAATTCGGTCTCGGCAACCACCTGTTGCAGCACCTCATGGATCAGCACCGCCTTGATGAAAACGTCCTGAACCTCCTTCCCCACGTCGAAATTCCGGATCTCCAGGGTGACGGGGGCCGTCTGGCCAGGCGCCAAGCTCACGAAATCGGACGAGCCTAGCAGAACGCCGTCGCGGTCTTTGTCGAACAGCCGCAAGGCCAGCGCGGTATTCGAAATGGACGGGTAGTTCTCCACCACGCCGCTGAAGCTCACCGTCGTTCCGCGCGGCAGCCCATCCTCCGGCCTCGGCGTAACATTGGTCAATCGCATGGGCGGCGTGGCCACCCGGTATTCGACGACGCTGCTTTCCTCGATCGTCTGCAGGTCGCTGGGCAGCCTTGGGTCGATCAGCACGCCCTTCATGCGCAACAGGGTCACCGACGCCGGAATACGCGCCGGGGCAGTGCACCGGCGGGCACTGGTCGTGAACCCGGATCGCGTGACGGCGAAAAAATCGGAGCTTGCCACCAGAATGCCCGATTGATCGACAACCCGCAGAGCGCCCTCGGCGCGATCGCGGCTTCCCAGGCTCGTGGTCAGGTGTCCGCAGAATACGTATCCTTCCCGGGGCGCAGCCGCCAGGTCCAGCGGGCGCGACGGATCCGGTGTGGGATTGAACGACGCCTGCTGGCCGGAAGCGTTGGGATTATAGGTGAGAAAAATCCTGTCTCTGGGCAGGACATAGTTCAGACGGATATCCACGCGCGCGCTGCCGGATTCGGCATGGAACAATAGGTCCAACTCATTCGGACTTCTGATTTCAAAGCTATAGCGGCAGGTGACGGTCCGCGTAAACGGGATATTGCTGTTGAGGTTCCGATTGACGTTGGCGCCGCAGGAATTGCCGCCGATGCCCCGAAACACAAAGTTGGGGCCGGTTCCGCCGGACAGCATCGTGCCGGTGATCAGAACGGTGATTTCCAAAGCTGGGTCGATTCGATAGAAGCTGCCGTTGAGCGTGGCTCCGGGAATTGTTTCGGGGGCCTGGACACTGATCGTGATTCCAGAGGTGGCAGCGGTGTCCGGGAAGGGAACGGTGAACGATGGCCCGGACGGATTGATGGGCGCGATGGGAGTCGGCGTGGTAGTAACGCGGGAACTCGCCCAATACAGGGTTTCTGGAAGGGCAGAACTTGCCAAAACAAACGGTAATATCCAGCGCCAACTCAATGGGATTCCTCCTTAACCAGCGGCCGTCTCAAGGCTTACCGGCGGGGACACTTGCCAGCGATGGACCAGCAATCTCTGTGTTAGAATCTCTGCAGTCAATAGTGAGACTCGCGAGGCCGCCTTGTCACGAAAGACGGACGAAACTTCCACGAAATAATGGTTTCCGGTCAGACGATGCCGTCGGGAATCCAACTCGATCCAACACTGCTGACTGTTGCCTGGAAGGGCGCTACCCATAAGCTGCGTCCCAAGACGTTCCACGTGCTGGAGCACCTTCTTGCGCGGCGGGGGACAACCGTGGCCAAGCAGGACTTGATTCGCGCGGTGTGGGGGGACACTGCAGTAAGCGATGACGTCCTCGTGCAATCGATCACCGAGCTGCGCAAGGTGATCGAGGAGGGTCGCGGCCAGCCGAAAAGTCTGATCACCATCCCCCGCGTCGGCTACCGGCTGCTGATTCCGGACGGCGAACCCGGCAATGTTGACCCCCCACTGCTGCCGCCACAGGAACCCGCGGGAAGGGCCCGCTGGCGGTACTTGTTCCCAGCGGCTGGCCTGCTGATCGCGGCCGCGCTCGGTGTCACCTCATGGCTGCGCCGGGAACCGCCGCCCCCTGCACCCATCGTGGTGCTGCCGCTGGAGAACCACTCCTCCACGCCGGAACTCGAGTGGCTCCGAGACGGGCTGGCCGACATGTTGATCACCAGCCTCAGTCAGGCTTCAGGCCATAGCATCCTCAGTCTGCAGGAGGCACGGTCGCGGGTGGCAAGGCATGGGCTCCGCGGAATACGCGCCTCAGCCATTGTACGGGGCAGTTTCGCCTCGGCGGGAAGCCAATTGCGTGTCGACCTGCAGGTGCTTGAGGGAGGTGAACAAGGCCGCGTGGTAGGCGGCGAATCGATGACCGTGAACTCGCCTGACCAGTTGCTTGCGCAATTCGACGAGCTTGCCGTGCGCGTGGCCGGTCGGCTGGGGCTGGAGCACGGCGGGCACCTGGCCGACGTCGCCACCACAAGCATGGAGGCTTACCGGCTGTACACGCTGGGCCTCGAAAAGGCTTCCGCGTACCGGAACCGCGAAGCCATCGCACTGTTCGAGCGAGCTGTAGGGCTTGACCCGGACTTTGCCATGGCCCACGCCCGGATTGGTTACGCCTATGCCGTCACATGGAATCTCGCCGCCGAGGCGCGGCCACATCTGGAGCGCGCATTGCGGCTTTCTCATCGGCTGACGTCCAAACACAGGCTGTTCGTCACCGGCTGGGACGCCATCGCCCGCCTGGAATTTCCGCGTGCCGTAGGGATCTTCCGAGGCCTCGTCGTGAAGTATCCGGGAGAGACCGAGGCATGTGTGCGGCTGGGCCACCTGCTCCGCGGCGAGGATCGGTTGGAGGAAGCGCTCCGCGTCGTGCACGATGGGCTCGCGCGTGATCCGGACGAGGCGGAACTGCTTGAGTTGCTAGCCGGCATTTACGCCCAGATGGGGCGGCACGAGGATGCCATCCAAGCCGCGCGGCGGCTGGTGGAGCGCGAGACCGGCAAGGCGAACGCCCTTGACGCGCTCGGCGAGATCCTCCAGTGGGCAGGCCATTCTGAAGAGGCAGAGGCTTCGTTCCGCCGCGCCGGACAGGCTGCTCCGGGATTCGAGCGTCCCGTGGTTCATCTCGGCAATCTTCATTATCAGCTAGGCCGTTACCGCGAGGCCATCCGCCAATTCGAACGGTACATCGAGATGGCCCCGTCAAAGCTGGAACAGGCGCGAGGCTGGGGCCGGATCGCGGGGGTCTGGTGGCGGCAAGGCGACCGCGAGCGTGCAGCCAGAGCCGCAGCCACGGAGTTGTCGATTGAGCCCACCGCAGTCTGGAACTCCATCGTATTGGCGCTTGACCGCGGCGATGACGCCACGGTGCGGCGCTTGCAGCCACGCCTGGACGAGTTCCCCTATACCTCCCGTGGCGCGCGGACCAACCAGCGGTACCGCGACTACTTCGACGGCTACATCGCGCTGAAGCAGGGGCGCACTGAGGAAGCACTGGCTCGGCTGCGCTCCGCCGTCCAACGCCCGGCCCCCTACTGGAGCATGGAAGCCTACGAGGACTGTCTCGCCGACGCCTTGCGGGAACTCGGGCGGCTGGAGGAAGCGGTGGCCGAATACCGCCGCGCGCTTAAGATGAACCCGGGCAATGCCCTCGCGCGCCTGTGGCTCGCACGTTGTTTACAGCAATCCGGCCAGCCCGAACTGGCCCAGCACGAGTACAAGACCTTCGCTGCACAATGGAAGAATAACGGCGCGCTCCCAACGCTCAGCGCCCAATGACGCGTCTTCTGTATCTTCGCGTGTCCCACGGTCATGGATAGAGTGCGCCTGGTTTACTTCACTGCCATCGTCACCGCTGCGCTTTGCTGCCCGGCGACACTCACCACCGCCGGCGCCGCATCGGACCCCGCCAACCCCTCCGGAACCACAGCGTTCACCTGATACAGTCCCGTGAAGCCCGGCACCAGCCCCGCGAAGCTCACCGCCACCTCAACCCCGCCCACCGTTACCTTCACCTCGTTCTCCGTCGGGTTGCGATTCCTGCGTCGGCCGCTGCAGGGATGACCAGGCGTACCCGTCGAAACTGCGCGCGTACAGATCGCGCTCGCTCCAGATCACCCACAGCTTGCCTTCCGAATCCTGTGCGATTCCGGTGCGGTAGACGTCGCCGGGCTTGACGGACACCGTGTGAACCGGCCCGTTCGGCATGCGCTGCGCAAAAACGCG
>VFZE01000101.1 GCA_016871315.1 Acidimicrobiia bacterium
TTCACGTTGCCCCAGTAGGTTTCCACCTGCGGATGTTCCAGAGGATCACCGTAGCTCTCCGATGTGCTTGCCAGCAGATACCGGGCGTTCTTCCGCCGGGCCAACTCCAGCAGGTTTTGCGCTCCGACCGAACCCACCTCCAGCGTCGCGATCGGGTGGTCCATGTAGTCCTTCGGGCTCGCCGGCGAGGCTAGGTTCATCACCCCGTCCACCGGCCCTTCCACCTCCACGCCGCGGATAATTTCGCACTCCAGGAACTGAAAGTTCGAATTCCCGGCCAGCCCCCTTAAGTTCGCTTTCGACCCGGTCAGCAGGTTATCCAGACCCAATACCTGGTACCCGTCCTGTACCAGACGTTCACACAGATGGGACCCGATGAAGCCGGCCGCGCCGGCCACGACGATTCGCAAAGGCAATCCTCCTGATCTCGTTATTGTAACTAATCGGATGTAGCGCAGGCGTGCTACAGTTTTTCCTGATGGAAAATCCTGTCTGGATGGAATCTTTTTTGATGGTCGCGGTGCTGGCGGCTGGCCTGGCCGGCTTCTGGCTTCGCTTCTCCCGCGTGCTCAACAACATCCGCCGCGCCAAGAAAGACGCCGATTTCAAGCTCTCCCCCCTCGGCCCCCGAATCCTCGAATTCCTGCTCGACGTCATGTTGCAGGCCAAGGTGATCCGTCACCGCCCGCTCGCCGGGCTTGCTCATGCCTTTGTCTTCTGGGGCTTTTGCGCCTTTGCGTTGGTCACCATAGATCACCTGGCGGCCGGTCTCGGTTTCCCGCTCTTCCCGCACCTCGGTTGGTTCGGACAATCCTACCGCCTGCTAGCTGCCCTGTTCGCCGTCGCCGTCGCCATAGCCATCACCGGCCTCTTCGTCCGCCGGTTTCTGTTCAAACCAAAATGGTTTGGCGAAACGGTCTCCATTGAATCCGGCATCATCGCCGTCCTCATCTTCACCCTCATGTGGACCTACCTGGCCGACTACATCTTCCACGCCAACAGGAGCATCTGGTGGATTCACACCCTCACTCTTGCCGCTTTTCTCCCGCTTGTTCCGCACACCAAGCACCTGCACTTGGTGATCAGCCCGGTTACCGTCCTTCTCTCCCGCGGCGGTTTTTCGCGGATTCCTCCGCTTGCCGGCGACGACGACTTTGGCCTCGACACGGGCAAGGACGTTACCCAGTTGGCCGCTCTTCAGGCCTATTCCTGCGTTGAGTGCGGCCGCTGCACCGAACACTGTCCCGCCAACAACACCGGCAAATCGCTTAATCCTAAACAGATCATCCTCGGCCTGCGCGATTATCTCAACGAGTTTGGTCCGGGCTCCGAGCAGCCGCTGCTCGGCGTACATCTCGCCCAGGAGGCTGCCTTTCAGTGCACAACCTGCGGGGCATGCGAGTATCAATGCCCGCTCGGCATTGAGCATCTGCCGATCATCGTTGGTCTCCGCCGCGGCGCCGTCAACACCGGCAAGTGGGAGGATGAATATGGCACCAAGCTCTTTCTCAACCTGGAGCGCAACGGCAATCCGCTCGGCTTGAGTTCTCTGGAGCGTGACAAGTTCATCCAGAAAAACGAGATTCCCATTTACGACGGCTCCCAGGAGTACTGCCTGTGGCTCGGCTGCATGGGCTCCTACGATCCGCAGGGCAGGGAAATCGTGCTGAGCTTGATTCAGGTCCTGAAACACCTGGGCATCACCTACGGCGTTCTCAAGAAGGAAAAATGTTCGGGGGATTCTGCCCGCCGGCTCGGCAACGATCTTGCCTTCTCCCAGCTTGCCGAGGACAACCTCAAGCAGATCGCCGCCGCCAAGGTCCAAAAGATGCTCTCCATCTGTCCTCATTGCGTGCGCACCATCTCCGAGGACTGGAAGGAATACGGCGAAGCCCCGCCCATTGAGCATCACAGCCAGTTCCTCGCCCGGCACGCGTCCCGAATCCCGGGAACCGCGGCTTCGGGCAACGTCGTCTTCCACGATCCCTGCTACCTGGGCCGCTACCAGAACATCTATGACGAGCCGCGCCAGATCGCCTCCCTTGCCGGCAAGCTGACCGAGGCTCAACGCTCCGGCGACCGCTCCTTCTGCTGTGGCGCCGGCGGCGGATTGGCCTTCCTTGGCGAGGAGCACGGCAAGCGCGTCAGCGTGGAACGCGCCGAAGAGCTTGCCGCCACCGGAGCCTCCACGGTCGCCGCCGCCTGCCCCTTCTGCAACACCATGTTCCGCGACGCCCTGGCTACGGTGGCAGAAAAGCCGCCGCCACTTCTTGATATTGCCCAAATCGCCGCTGCCCGATTTAACAATCAGACTCTTCCCCTGGACCCCGCTTCCTGATAGACTGGCTTACACTTCCGCCAGGGTCTTTCACAACCATGCATAACAATGAGATCGAAAACCTGATCCATCTCCACGTGGATGGCGCCTTCAGCCGGCGCGAACTGATTGACCGCCTTGTGAAATACACGGGCAGCGTCGCCGCCGCCGTCGCCGCGGTGGAAAGCTCCGGCATGCTGCAAGCCCAGACGCAAGCCTGCCCGGCTGGTGTTCAGGTTCCCGAGGACGCTCCCGGCATTCATGCTTCCACGGTTACTCTGCACGGAGAAGGAGGCCCGCTTTTCGCCTATCTCGTGCTGCCTACCGATTTACAATTACCGCGGCCCGCGGTGTTGGTGATCCATGAGAATCGCGGTCTGAATGACCACATCAAAGACGTAACACGCCGCGTGGCCAAGGCCGGCTTCGTGGCCCTCGGCATCGACCTGCTGTCGCGTCAGGGTGGCACGGATCGCTTCACTACACCCACCGATCAGACCGCCGCCTACAACCGCACCAGCGTCGCCGAGCGCCGCCAGGACATGATTTCCGCGATTCTCACCCTCAAGGACCAGGCCTACGTGGTCGGCGACCGCCTGGGCGCTGTCGGCTTCTGCGCCGGAGGAGCCAATTGCATCGATCTGGCCATCAACAGCCGGGACCTCACGGCCTCAGTTGTCTTTTATGGCAATGTGCCGAATCCCGCTGACCCGCTGCAGAATATCTCCTCCGCCATGCTCGGACTGTTCGGCGAAAGGGACCGCAATCTGAACACAGGCATTCCCCGTTTGCTGACAGCGCTCCAGGCGGGCCAGCGGACCTATTCGATGCACATCTATGAAGGCGCCAATCACGCCTTCCACAACGACACCGGCGCCAACTACCACGCAGCCGCGGCTTGCGACGCCTGGTCCAAAACCATCGAGTTTTTCGGCCGTCACCTGGACGCCCCGCGCGTCTGAAACTGTTCCTGCTATTCTGAATACTTACCTCGGGACCACCGCCCCCGCGCGATGGCCCCTTTACCCTTGCCATGCTCGACATCAAGCTCCTTCGCACCGAACCAGATCAGATCCGCCAGCTTTGCGAACGCCGCAAAGCCCCCCTCGATTTCAAGGCCCTCCTCGGCGAAGATGAACAGTTCCGTGCCCTCACCACCGAGGTCGAAAACCTCCGCCGCCAGCGCAATGAAGGCGGAGGCGCCGCCAACCGCGAAGCCGCTGTACAATTACGCAATCGCATCGGAGAGATCGAAGTCGAGTTGCGCCAGGTCAAGGAGCGCCGCGACCTTCTTTGGAGCCTTGTCCCCAATCTCCTCGCTCCCGATACCCCTCCCGGCAAAGATGACAAGGACAATCTCGAGCTTTCCAGCTGGGGTGCCAAGCCGGAGCCGACCAGCTGGCGCAAGACTCATGAGGTAATCGGCAAGAACCTCGGAATCATCGACGAAGAACGCGGAACAAAGGTCTCCGGCAGCGGCTATACCTACTGGGTGGGGGACGGGGCGCGGATGGCCTGGGGGCTATTCTCCCTTGCCCTGGACTATCTCACCGAACGCGGCTACGTCCAAATGTTCACCCCTGTTGCCACCAAGGAAAGAACCTTGTTTGGAACCGGTTACCTCCCTTTCTTTAAAGACCAGATTTATCATTTGGAGGGCGAGGATCTAAACCTAATCGGAACCTCCGAGCAGACCCTTGTCGGCTACCACGCCGACGAAACACTTCAGGCCCAAAAACTCCCACTGCTATATACCTCTTTTAGTCCCTGTTTCCGCACCGAGGCAGGCTCCTATGGCAAGGAGACCCGCGGGATGTTCCGCCAGCACCAGTTCCACAAGGTGGAGCAGATTGTCTTCTGCACTCCGGATTCCTCCGATGAATGGCTGGAAAAGACGCGGGAGAATGTCGAAGGCTTCATGCAGCTGCTCGAGATCCCCTACCGTGTCGTCCGGGTCTGCGAAGGCGATATGGGGGCTCCAGGCTACAAGAAATACGATGTTGAGGCTTGGTTTGCAGGCTTTGGCGCCTACCGGGAAACCCACTCCTGCACCAACCTGCTCGATTACCAGTCACGCCGGCTCAATATTAAGGCCAAGCAGGATAAGGCGACTTTCGTTCCGCACACCATTTCCTCCACCATGATTACCGATCGTGCAATTCTGGCTATTCTGGAGAACAATCTCCAGCCCGACGGCAGCGTGCGGATCCCGAAACCGCTTCGCCCTTGGCTCGGAGGTCAGGAAAGAATCGCGTTCGCCGATTGAACTCCCCTTAATCTCGGGCGTCGTTGTCCGATAAGAGACAGGTAGATCGGCTCGCCAACCGCGATGTCTATCTCTTTACAGATATCCATCCAGGCCGGAGTCACATTCGCCACTACAGCCCAGGAGGATCCCGTCACCGGGTTACCGGGTCCCCGTCAGGCGGAAGTCCTCATTCAGCGCGCCATCCGCACGGATTCCGGACTATTTCTAGTCTGTTTTGTTGTAGATCGAGTCGATCAGATCAACAACAAATACGGCTATGCCGCCGGCGATCAGATCCTCCAGTTGTTCAGCCAGAGGTTGGCGCACCACCTTTCGGCCAAAGACAAGCTGTTCCGCTGGCGCGGCCCCGCTATCTTTGGCACTGCTGGAACGCTCCGCCACCTTGGTGTTTGTGCGTTCCGAGGCTCAACGGATCGCATCCCAGCGCGGTCAGCACACCCTAAACATCAACGGACGCATGGTGATGCTCGCCGTGACGGCAACGGCAATGGCGGCCAAGCTCGGCTCCTCTACCGCGATGGAAGAGGTTCTAACAAAGCTGGCTGAATTCCAGACCGGAGCCCACCGATAAGAAGAAGGAGGACCCCAAGGGACTACTATGGCCAGTTCCGCGCTACTGATTGAACAAGATGATGCTCTGCGCCTCACCCAGCTTTTCGACGAGGCGCCTGTAGCCTACCATGAGATCGATACGCTCGCCGTGCTGCGCCGGGTCAATCGTTCCGAGTGTGAGTTGCTTGGCTTTCCTGCTGAAGAACTGCTCGGACGGCAAGTCTGGGATTTGCTATCCATCGAAGAGCGTGAGAAAAGCCGTCAGGCCGTCCTGGACAAGCTCGCCGAAAGGAGACCGCTGCGGGTCTTTGAGCGGCATTACCAGCGCAATAACGGCGCCAACATCATTGTCGAGATTCACGAAAAACTGATCCGCGATGCGGACGGCAAGGTGGTGGGCATCCGTTCGGCCATGATCGATGTAACCGAGCGGCGCGCCGCCGAAGAAAGGGCCAGCAATGCCAGCAGGTGGTTGGTCACAACGCTCCGCTCCATGGCCGACGGCGTCATCGCCGCCGACGCGCTGGGCGCGATCACCATCATGAACCCGGCAGCGGAAAGGTTAACCGGCTGGACGGAAATGGAGGCCATTGGCCGGGACCTTGGCTGTGTGCTGCATGTGCAGGAAGACGGACGGATCTGCACACCCGTGGAAGTCCAGCGCATCGTGCTCAACCCCGATTCGGCAACCATCGGTAAGAGGACCGTCCTGTGCAGCCGTTCTGGTACGGAACATAGAGTCGGGATCTCGTTTACCCCCATCATGAACGAACAGCTCATCGTGCTTGGGGTCGCCGTCGTCATTCAATCCTCTCACCAGCCGGAGTAGGAGTAATCTGTGGCTGTAGTCATCAATACCGCCAACCGTGCCGGAGCTGGCCAGTGGGTGCGCCTCGTCAAGCAGCTCATCGAGGCCAAGGGGAAAAACGTCGTCCGGTTCTCCCATGCCGCCGTCGTGGCGCTCCAGGACACCATCCGCGATTCGCTCCGCCAGTTGGGCGAAAACCCGCAGGCCACCCTTGCCCAGCAGATCGTGGATAATTCCATCAAAGCCCTTCCGGAATACAATTTCGGCGTGGAAAGGCTCATCGAGAGCCAGCATACCGAGAACAAGCAGATGAAGGAGTCGCTTTCCGGCGCCGTCGAAAAGCTCAAAACCTCCCACGACGATGAGATCGCCGCCGCCTCCGACGTCA
>VFZE01000102.1 GCA_016871315.1 Acidimicrobiia bacterium
TGAAGCAGCTCCACCAGTTCCTGAGGCCGCGCCACTGGCAACCCCCGCAGCATCACCGAATACAGAATGCTGAAAATCGCCGTGTTGGCGCCGATGCCCAGCGCGAGCGAGGCAATCACCACTGACGTGACAAAAGGACTGCTCCGCATGCCGCGAAGCGCGTAACGCAGATCCTGGCGGGTGTTTTCGAGAAGGCGCCACCACATATCCGTATTAGACGCTACATCATTGGCTCGTCTAACGAACTTGTCGCGGCAAAGAGATGGGTAGAAGCCCCGCTACCTAGGCGGCCGTCGTGATCTCCACCTCGCCAGCCAGGCTGGAAGGCTCGGGAATTGCGTCTCCACACTCTCGTAGCGTATCCAGGTGCCCCTGGATTGCCTCGCGAATATTCATTTTGGTTTCTTCTAGTGTCCGGCCCGTAGTCATGCAACCCGGCAGATCCGGAACATAAGCCGCCCAATTGGCGGGTGCGCGTTCAAAAATTACAGCGTACTTTATGCTCACCGCTTGTCCTCCAATCCCGCAGACCTTAGGATCGCCTTGAGCGTCCCTTTTGGGATGTCGTCGCCGGGATTGCCTGGAACCGTCACAACGTGAGGCTTTGTGGAGTGCTTGTAGTGGTGGTGGCTTCCGGTCGATCTCACATGCCTCCATCCGTCTGATTCGATCAAACGCACCAGATCCCGAACCTTCACTACCATTCAGTTTACTGCTTCTGGACTCGGCGAAGCCAGGAGGCCGCATTAACTCACCGCCTGTACTTTTTCATCACCTCTCTCAACCTCCCATGCGGCAGCCCCACTACCTTCCTCCCGCCCACCCCACCCATCGTATCCGCCGCCACCATCGCGTTAATGATCGCTTCCTCGGTCGCCTCAACGGTCGCCTGAAACAGCGGGTCCATCCGCCCTTCCCCTAATCTTTGGTTCAATTGGTTCAATAATTTTATCAGCCTCGGTAGCCGCGAGTTCCTGTTTTTTGATGACTTCTCATCCGATTGCTCCGGAGTGGCCTTTTGAAGGGTAATGTGAAGGTTCTCGATCCAACAATGAAACCGGATCACAAGGGCAACTACCGCCAACTCGCGGGCAGCCTCCCGCTGGCGGTCACAACTGTACTCGACTTCGCTCATCACGCTGCTGGCGTATTCGGGGTCATCGTCAGCGTATTCGCGCTTGCGCGCGGCGATCTCGTCGACGGCGCGCCGCTTGGCCTCCATCCGCACGTGGGAGTAGCGCGACAGCATGGCGCGAGAGACGTGTCCGGCGATACTCATGATCACCTCGTCACCGGCTCCCGACTCGGCTAGTTCCGTCACCAGAGTGTAGCGATTATCATGCCAACGCCCAACCACCTTCACCTTCTCGCGCACCTTGGTCCAGGCAGTCTTTAACGAGGTAACGGAGCGGGTGGGATCATTCGGCTGGCCCTTGCCGGCCGGAAAGACG
The DNA here is from genome assembly GCA_016871315.1 of Acidimicrobiia bacterium. Taxonomy (GTDB): domain Bacteria; phylum Acidobacteriota; class Terriglobia; order Bryobacterales; family Bryobacteraceae; genus VFZE01. The sequence goes on from VFZE01000102.1 coordinate 1,452, forward strand.
TACCATTCCGGCCTGCACTCACCGAAGCGCCGGACGTACCAGGCAGCGTGGTTCTCAAGCGCTGCCAGAACTGTATCGCTCAGCGGAATCACCCGGCCCGTACCGGCCTGGCTCTTGGACTTGCCCACCGTGAGCGTCATCTTGTGAACGAGATCGATCTGTTGCCACCGCAGTTCGCGCAGTTCCTTATCGCGCAGTCCGCAGTTCAGGTCTACGACCAGGGCCGGGCAGATGTTCTTGCTCCGCAACTTCGCTGCTTCCGCCAGCATGCGCGCCTTCTCGTCGGCTGTGTAGGCGCGTCCCGGCGAGGGCGGGATCGGGCAGCCTCATCGCCTTCTCGCGGCGCAACTTTGCGCGGCCCGGATCTCCGCCGAGCCGGCTGTTCCAGAAGGACCAGCTCACCACCGCGACATCGTGTTCGCGTTCGGTGATCAGGCGGCCCAGCGACGGCCGCAGTCCAAGAACCGCGAAGTAGTTCTCCACCACATATTCAGCCACTGCGATCTCGGCTTCCGACCGCCCTACTTTCACGCGCGCGGCGTTGTCGATCGCCGTACCGGTCAGCCGCGCGAGCTCGACCGCATCGTCACCAAGGCTATCGCCAAGGATCCGACAGAGCGATACCAGCACGCTGCCGACCTGTCTGTCGATCTGACACGCCTCAAGTCCGAAGAGAAGCCACATCCGCTTTCCTGCCGCCGCATCGTCTGGACCGCGGCCGCCATCGTAGTCGCGGCTGCCTCCGGCAGGCTTCTACTACTGGCGGTTGACTCCCAGACCAACGCTTACCGGCGGCGGTGTCCCTTCCAAAGTACCCGAAGCCAACGAAAGAGCGATCTTCCTGCTAAGACCTCAGTTTGAACTGTCCCGCGCGCGTCACGCCCTTGAGCGTGCCATCGCCTTGGATCCGCAATTCATCGAAGCCCGCGCTCTCTACGCCTTCACTCACTTCCTCATGATCGAGAGCGGTTCCACAGACGACTCTGCCTGGCTGTACAAAGGCGAGCAGGAGACCTTGCGAGTGCTGCGAACCGCGCCGGACAACTCCAGGGCCCACGCTGCGCTTGCCGCCTGTTATGCCTACCTCGGCAGAAAAGAACTCGCCTTCTCCGAAGCCAGGCTCGCCGAAAAAACCGGAGAACGGCATGACTTTCTCCCCAGGCTCTACTCCATGGAAGGCGATTACGACCGCGCCGTATCAATCCTCCGCGCGCAACTCCAACGCGAGCCGCTCTTCTTTCCCGCCCCCGTCACCCTGAGTAACGTGTTGCGTCAGACCGGGGATTATGAAGGCGCTCTCCGCGAGCTGGAAAAGACTCTCGAGCAGGACCCTCACAATCCCGGCGCCATTTATTACTCTGCCCTGGCGCACATGAACGCCGGAAGGGTTAAGGAATCCCGCCGGATGCTGGACCGTCTCCGCGCCGAGGACCGCTCGAAATACGACGCCCGCCTCGTCCTGGCCTTGCAGCTTGCCCTGGAAGGGGACCGCACCGGCGCTCTCCGCGAGCTCGACCCCGATGTCCTCAAATTCGCCGAGCTGGTCACCTTTACTTCCTGGGCTGCCGAAGTCTACGCTTTGGCCGGCGAAAAACAAAAGGCTCTGGAATGGCTCGATCGCGCCGTTCGTCTCGGTGACAACCGCGCGGAATGGTTCGAGCGCGACCCCTTGCTGACCAGCATACGTGGCGAACCCAGATTCCGCGAGATCGTCCATGCGATCCGGAGCCGCCGCCCGGCGACGGCTCAATAACTCAATACTTGCTTGTGATCTAGTAAACTTACTCCTATGACTGGGTCGACGCTGGGCCCATTCCGCATCCTGGAAAAACTCGGGGAAGGCGGGATGGGGGTCGTCTACAAAGCCGAGGACACGAATCTCGGCCGCACCGTCGCCCTCAAATTCCTTGCTCCCCACCTGTTGGACAGTGAAGAGCACAAACAGCGTTTCCTGCGCGAGGCCAAAGCCGCCGCTTCTCTCGATCACCCCAACATCTGCCTCGTTCTTGACGTCGGTGAGCTGGACGGCCGGATCTTCCTCACCATGGGCTACGTCGACGGTCCCGAAGTCCGCGCAAAAATCCGCGACCGGCCCCTCAAGCTCGATGAGGCGCTCGACATCGCCATCCAAACCTCCGAAGGCCTCCGTGCCGCGCACCAGAAGGGCATCGTCCATCGCGACATCAAGAGTTCGAATCTGATGCTCACCTCCTCCGGCCAGGTCAAGATCATGGACTTCGGCCTCGCACAGCTTGCAAGCGGCACTCGGCTTACCAAAACCGAAACCGTCCTCGGCACCCCCGCCTACATGTCTCCGGAACAAGCCCAGCGCCTCGAAACCGACCGCCGCACCGACATCTGGTCCCTCGGCGTTGTGCTCTACGAGATGGTCACCGGCCGCCTGCCGTTCGAGGGTGAACGCGAAGCCGCGGTGGTCCATTCCATCATCCACCAGCCCCACGAGCCCATCACAGCCATCCGCGCCGGCGTGCCCCTCGAGCTGGACCGCATTGTCTCCAAGGCGCTGGCCAAGAAACCGGATCAGCGCTATCAGCACCTGGACGACATGCTCGTCGATCTCCGCGCGCTTCGGGCCGGAGTCATTCCCGCAGCCACCGTCAAGAGTCGGCCGCGCTGGCTCTGGGCTGCTCTCGTGCCCTTGCTGTTGGCCGCCGGTTACTTCGCCTGGCGCTCAATCCGCCCTTCCGACATCGCCGAGCCCGTAAAGGCCATCGCCCTCACTACTTTCCCCGGCGCGGAGCTTTACCCGTCTCTCTCCCCGGATGCCAATCACGTCACCTTTGCCTGGGACGGACCCAAGCAAGACAATCAGGACATCTACGTTCAGCAAATCGGAGCCGGCGCACCTCTGCGCCTGACCACGGACCCGCGGGCCGACTTCAATCCTGTCTGGTCGCCGGACGGAAAATGGATCGCCTTTTTGCGGGGTGATCCGGCGAAGCCATTGTCGCGAAGCGAACGCGAACTCCTGCTCATCCCGCCGCTGGGCGGCCCTGAGCGCAAACTGGCCGCCATCCGCGTTCTGGAAATCACTCTCAAGCCGGCCTTCCTCAACTGGTGTCCTGACAGCAAGTGCCTGATCGTTACGGATTCCACGGGCGAAGGCAAACCCGATGCTCTGTTTGCCGTTTCCGTTGAGACTGGAGAGAAGCGGCAGGTAACCAACCCGCAAGCTCCCGTCCTGGCGGATACGAACCCGGCCGTTTCAGCCGAAACGAAGTCTTTACTGTTTCTCCGAAGGTCAACCTGGGCTTTCGGAGAGCCGCACATACTTCCGCTCAATGAACATATGGCTGCCGCCGGGGAAGTTCGCCGGTTGGCCACTGGACGGCTGAAGCCCGATTCCACCACGTGGCTTCCGGGCGGCGACGAGATTCTGTTTTCGGCCGGGGCGATCTCAGGAGCGGCAAATCTGTGGAGATTGTCTGCGGCGGGGAATCCGCCGTCCCGGCTGCCGTACGCTGGGGAGGACGGTCTGATGCCCACGGTGGCGGTCCTCCAGCCCGCCAAGCCGGCGCGCCTGGTGTACGTCCGCAGCCTCACCGATGAGAATATTTGGCGCGTGGACCTCCCGTCGCCAGGAAGACCCGCGGCTTCGCCCCCTTCTCTCGCCATCTCTTCCACAAAGGCCGACATCCACTGCATGTTCTCTCCGGATGGGAGCCGCGTGGCCTTCACCTCCACTCGCTCCGGGGCCTGGGAGATATGGACGTCCAATCCCGACGGCTCCGCCGCCGTTCAGCTCACTTTCCTGGAAGCGCCAACCGGCACTGGCGCGCCGCGCTGGTCTCCCGATGGCAGCCTGATTGTCTTCGCCTCCGATGCGGAAGGACAATTTGACATATTGGTCGTCCCTTCAGGCGGCGGCAAACCGCGTAACATTACTTCCCATCCCGCCCTCGATCATGTTCCGGTTTTCTCACGCGATGGCAAATGGATCTATTTCAGTTCCAACCGCTCGGGCGTCTATCAGATCTACAAAGTCCCTGTGTCCGGTGGTGACCCTGTCCAGGTGACCACGGACGGCGGATGGAACTCGACCGAATCTCCCGATGGCGCTGATCTCTACTACCTGCGCCAGGCGGCCGTAGGCGCTCAGCAACCGCTGTGGCGGGCCTCGATAAGCGGCGCGGAACCCGTCATGGTGCTGGGACAGGTCATTACCTCCTATTTCGCGGTAATGCGGCGCGGCATCTACTATGTGGATGAGCAATCGGGGGCTCACCGCATTCAGTATTACGACTTCGCCACCCGAAGGTCGACGATCGTCGTCCCAAACCTCGGCGTTGCGCCCATGGGCGGATTCACGGCCTCTCCCGATGGGCGAACGATCCTGTTTGCGAAACAGGATTCTTCCGTTGACGACCTGATGCTGGTGGAGAATTTCAGGTGATCGGTCAAACCGTCTCTCATTACCGCATCCTCGAGCAACTCGGCGCCGGAGGCATGGGCGTCGTCTACAAAGCCGAAGACATCAACCTCGGCCGCACCGTCGCCCTCAAGTTCCTCGCCCCTCACCTCCTCGAAAGCGACGAGCATAAACAGCGCTTCCTGCGCGAGGCCAAAGCCGCCGCCTCCCTCGATCACCCCAACATCTGCATCGTCCACGAGGTCGGCGAAGTGGACGGCCGTGTCTTCCTCAC
>VFZE01000103.1 GCA_016871315.1 Acidimicrobiia bacterium
TGCAACGTCCGCGCCGCGTTTGGCAAAGCCGGTTGCGGACCGAAATGCGAATTCAGCAGGCGCCGCGAAGAGATGTACCGCTTGGCTGACCATGGGAACGAGGGCAATCCTGTATTCGGGCCATACGACAAGGCGCCTCTCTCGTAGCTTTCATCCTAATGATAACGTGATATCATTACAGACAACGGATCAAACCGTCCCGCTGGTGTTCATCGAGGCCACTTTGGACTCTTCCGACCCGGCGCTAGAAGGATTGCATGCTACATCAGACGCGGCTTGTGTTTCTCTCCCTCATTGCCGTCAGCTTCGGTTCGAATCTCATGGGCCAAGCGGTAACAGGCTCCATCGTGGGCGTTGTCATCGACCCCAATGGCGCGGTGATCGCCAAGGCGGCGATTACGGCGACGCAGCCGACGACGGGTGTCACTCGTGCTGTCGCCTCTGATGGGTTCGGTCAGTACACGCTGCCGTTCCTGGCCCCTGGCTCGTACGACCTGAGCATCTCGGCACCGGGTTTCAAGACGTGGCAGAAAGCGGCCGTGCTGGTGGAGATTAGCACCACGGCGCGCGCCGATGCCCAGCTCGTCCTCGGCCAGCAATCGGAGGTGATTCAGGTTTCGGGCGAGGCGCCGCTGCTGCAAACGGATCGGGCCGATCTGGTTCGATCCTTTTCTTCCACAGCCGCTGTCAATCTGCCGTTGCCTGGCCGCAATGTGTACGAGCTTGCATCGCTGTTGCCAGGCGTCACTCCGACCTCAAACATCTCCAGTACCCTGCAAAACCCGATGGATGGGCGTGCGTTTCAGGCAAACGGCCAGTTGCGCTCCTCAAACAACCAGCAGCTTGACGGCGTGGACAACAACGATCCGTTGATCGGCGTCACGATCAACGTTCCTCCGGTGGAGATGGTGGAGGAGATCAGCTACTCGACGGGCAGCTTCAGTGCGGAGTCGGGGCGTGCCGGCGGAGCCATGGTCAACGTCCGGACCCGCGGCGGCACGAACCAGCTGCACGGATCCCTCTTCGCCTTCAATCAGGTGGACCGTCTGCGTGCTCGCAACTTCTTCAACACCGTCGACCAGCCCAAACCGAACTACCTTCGCAATCAGTTCGGCGGGACCATTGGCGGGCCCATTCGAAAAGACAAAACCTTCTTCTTTGGCTCTTTTCAGGGCGTTTCGGAGCGGCGAGGCAACACGCAAACAGCGACTGTGCCAGTCAGTGACTGGCGAAGGGGGGACTTCGGCGGTGTGCCCGGCCTCAACCTTTTCGATCCGGCCACTGGCACTGCGAACGGTACGGGCCGTCAGCTCTTTCCGGACAACCGCATCCCGATCAGCCGCTTTCACCCGGTATCGTCCCGCCTCCTGCCGGACCTGCGGTCTCCCAATCTCACAGGACTCCAGGCGAACCTGATCGACAATGTTCTCTCCCGGATTGCGGGCCGGCAGTTTGGAACACGCGTGGATCACAAACTCGACGAACGGACCAGCCTCTTTGTGAAGTACGATCTGTCCCGGTTCGACGTGGAGAATGATGCCATTCTCGGCCGTGCGATCGGAGAGGGCGCGGGAAGCTCCGTCATCACGCACACCGCGGTTCTCAGCGCGGTGACCAGCTTCAGCGCCACACTGATCGCCGAGAATCGTTTCGGCTTCAACCGGTACCGCAGCAATGTGGAAGGGTTCAATGCCGAGGAGAACCTGTCGGCGAAGTATGGCGTCGGCAATCCGAACCCGGACCGGCTCTCTACGCGCGGACTGGCACGTATTGCGATCGCGGGGATGCCTCCCATCGGCGCACCCTTTATCTACCCTGTTCTCAATACCGACAACATCTTCAATCTCTCCTCCCATTGGACGAAGCTCTATGGCCGGCACACGATCAAGTTCGGCGGAGACCTGCGTCGGCTTCGCCTGGACCGCCTGCAGGCGACCGGCCTGAATCTGGGACCGAGGGGCCTGTTCAACTTCAATCCAGGGACGACCGCGCTGCGTGGCGGACCAGCGCTCGGTCCCTTCGGCCAGTTCGGCAACTCCTTCGCGGCGTTCTTGGTGGGAGCGCCAGACCAGATCTCACGGACCTTCCTCACGGTCACTCCAACCAACCGGCAATGGAACGTCTTCGGCTATTTGAACGACACCTGGCAGATCGGCCGGAAGCTGACGCTGGACCTGGGTGTCCGTTGGGAACTCTATACCCCGGTCGTTCCGCGTTACGCGGGAGGCGCGTCGAACTACGACCCGAGCACCAATTCTCTCCTCGTTGCCGGAATTGGTGACGCTGGAATGAGCACGGGGATAGTGACTGACTGGAACAACTTGGCTCCCCGCTTTGGCTTCGCCTATCGCGCCTCTGAGCGGTTGGTGGTGCGTGGCGGCTACGGGATCAGCTATTTCACCGGCATAAATGGATTCACTGGAGGGACGCTCTCCACGCAATTCCCCGTGGTGGGAAACATCCAGGTAGGAAACGTGAACGACTTTACCGTGGACGGAGCATTGAACGCGATTCCGGCGATCCCGCCGACCCCGATCCCTCCCAACGGCATCATCTCGCCGGCGCCGAACCAGGCCTTCTTTCACGTTCCGTTCAATAACCGCTACCCCTACGTGCAGAGCTTTAATCTGACCGTGCAACGGAGTCTCGGCGCAGGCTTCGTGGCCGACATCGCCTATGTCGGCACGCTAGGGCGAAAGCTACCGGTGCAGATCGATCTGAACGCAGCGCCTCCTGGCACCGGGGTGGCAGGGCGTCCGCTGAACCGCCTGTTCGGCCGCACGGCGACCACTAACGAGCGCACTTATCGGGCCAATAACAACTATCACGGGCTACAGGCCAGCCTGCTGCGACGGTTCCGGAACGGATTGTTTCTCCAAGGCTCCTACACTTACAGCAAGGCCATGGAGGAGGGAGTTATTACTTCACATACCGACATCAGCCGTAACTATGGTCCGGCCAGTTCCGACAGGACGCAGATGTTCACGCTTGCCCATGTCTACGACCTGCCCTTCGGCGCGGGTCAGCGTTGGCTTGCGACGGGTCCGGCCGCCCGGTTGGCTGGTGACTGGAAATGGAACGGAGTGTTCCGGGCGGTCACCGGGCTGCCCTTTACCGCCTCTGCCGATGCGACTCCATGCAACTGCCCGGGCAATGGCAACTTCGCTGACGCCGTTTCTCCGATTCGATACCCGCGAGGTACCGGACGGGGAGAGCTTTGGTTCAATACCGGTGCCTTCGCGGCGCCCGGGCCCAGTCGATTCGGTAACGCAGGAGCAGGCACCATTCGCGGTCCGGGATTCGGCACTTACGACATGTCGGTCTTCCGGCAGTTTCCCATCCGCGAGCGACTGCGGCTTGAGTTTCGTGTCGAGGCCTTCAATCTGACTAACACCCCTCTGTTCGGCGCGCCGGATCGGAACGTCAATTCGGCTAACTTCGGACAGGTGCTAACCACGCTGGACGGCGCAGGAGAGCGCCAGTTGCAATTCGCCCTTCGCCTTTCGTTCTGACCTCGGACATAGACCCATGAGCTTCCTGAAACAACCGCGGACCGTCTGGTGGAGAAAGGCCCTCTTCCAGTTTCATCTTTGGGGTGGCCTGATACTCGGCCTCTACTTTGCGGTCGTTTGCCTGACCGGCAGCATTGTCGTCTACAAGAAGGAACTCGAGCGGCTCCAGATCCCACGGCTGGTGAAGGTGGAGCCCTCCAACGAAAGCGGCTCTTTCGCGGCGATGGTGAAACTCGTCGAGCGCTCCTATCCAGGACATCAGTTACAGAACGCTTTCCTTTACGAAGAACCAGGCGTATCGTGGTCATTCCGGCTGCAAGGGAAGCAAGGCCGCGTTCAGGCTTACGTCGATCCGTACCGTGTCCGGCTTCTCGGGCAGGACACTTACCAGGACAAATTTCTGCAGTGGGTCTATGACCTGCACACTGACCTCCTGCTGGGTAGTACGGGTTCGCTGCTGAACGGCTGGGGAGCCTTTCTCCTTACCGCGATGTGTCTCAGTGGGATCGTCGTCTGGTGGCCTGGGCTTCGGTATTGGCGCAAGGGATTTGAATGGGCTCGGGGAGCGCGCTGGAAGCGTCAAAACTACGATCTTCACAAGCTGTCGGGCCTGGGTTCGTTCGCGCTGCTCGTCCTGCTGGCTGTGACGGGTGCGTACTGGTCGTTTCCGAAGCAGTACGAGTCCTTCCTGGCATGGGCGACGCAGAGCCCCTCAAAACAGAATCCGCCGACGGTGGTCGAGACTCCGGGCAAGTCCCGCGCTTCTCTCGACCAGGTGCTGGCGGCCACCCGCGCTGCCATCCCTGGCGGGGAGATGACGCTCTTCCGTTTTTCCAACAAATCCGGTGTCCCCCATTCTCTACATAAGCGCCTGCCCGGCGATTGGCGCACGCAGGGCGACAACGTTGCGTACGTCCATCCGCAGAGTGCCGAGGTTGTTCGCGTCGACTACCATCGCGACCTGCATCTCGGTGTCCGCCTGCAGCGCGATATCTACGGCCTGCATTTCGGCACCTTCTGGGGCCATCCGACCCGCGTGCTCTGGATCGTTCTTGGCGTCGTCCCTCTATTGTTGTTTGTGAGCGGGGCACTGATGTACTGGAACCGGTCGCTCGGAAAACGAAAGTCCAAAGGCTTACTTGATCGGCCCGCTCTAGCGGGATATGCACCTGCCGGAGAAAAACAGCTCGTCGAGCTCGACGAAACCACTTCAATCGAAAGATAAAGGAATCCCATGTCATCCACGTCAACCATTCCAGCCGGCAAGCTGCCTGTCACGGTGCTCTCCGGCTTTCTAGGAGCCGGCAAGACCACATTGCTGAACCACGTTCTGAACAACCGTGACGGGCTGCGCGTCGCCGTCATCGTCAATGACATGAGCGAGCTGAACATCGATGCGGATCTCCTCGCCAACGGCGGTGCGAGCCTCAGCCGAACGGACGAAGCGCTTGTTGAGATGTCGAACGGCTGCATCTGCTGCACGTTGCGAGACGACCTGTTGCGGGAAGTGGAAAAACTGGCTCGGCAGAAGAGGTTCGATCATCTGCTCATCGAGTCGACGGGGATATCGGAACCGCTGCCGATCGCTCATACGTTTCTGTTCGAACAGGAAAATGGCCGGTCGTTGATGGACTGGGCACGCATCGACACGATGGTGACGGTGGTCGATGCGGCGAGCTTTCTGCGGGACTACGGCTCCCCCATGTTGCTCAAGGACCGCGGCATTGCGAACAACGCCGAGGATGATCGAAGTCTCGTGCACCTCTTGATCGAGCAGGTCGAGTTCGCCAACCTGATCGTGATCAACAAAGCGGATTTGGTTACTCCCGCGGAGCTCGGAGAACTGCGCGGTGTCCTGCGCCACTTCAACCCGGACGCGGAAATCGTGGAGGCTAGCTACGGCAAAGTGCCGCTTTCGGAGCTGCTCAACTCCGGTCGATTCCATCCCTCGCAGGCCTCTTCTAGCCCGGGCTGGCAGCAGTTGATCAATGGACTTCATCTTCCGGAGACCGAAGAGTATGGCGTTTCCAGCTTTGTCTATCGGGCTCGCCGGCCCTTCCATCCGCAACGTCTGATGGAGGTCTTCAAGGCGGGGTTCCGTGGTGTTCTGCGAGGGAAGGGGTACATTTGGCTGGCGTCGCGCTTTGATTACGTCGGCGCATGGGCGATCTCAGGGGGCCTGCAGACGGTGTCGGCGTACGGTGTGTGGTTTGCCGCCGTGAATCAGCAAAGCTGGCCCGCGGACCCCGAAACCCGGGAGAAGATCCTCAGGAACTGGCTTCCCGACATCGGGGATCGCCGGCAGGAGATGGTTTTCATCGGCGTCAACATGGATCTACAGGCAATCCGCGAGCGGCTCGAATACGCGCAGTTAAACG
>VFZE01000104.1 GCA_016871315.1 Acidimicrobiia bacterium
GTTCCCCTTGGCAACGGGCTTATGTCGAACGGGTCATCGGCACCATCCGCCGCGAGTGCCTGGACCACGTAATCGAGTTCGGCGAAGGGAGCTTGTACCGTCACCTGCAAAGTTTCGTGGACTACTATCATCGGAGTCGGACCCACCTGGGATTGGAGAAGGACACACCGGAACCTCGCCCAGGCGGAATTGGGGCGGGTTATTGCGATGCCGGAAGTCGGCGGACTCCATCATCGTTACGAGCGCCGCGCCGCGTAACGACATCTTCGGCGCGATTCCATCCGCATGGCTCGGTACTCTTGCGCGGCCCCATGGACGGCCACCGGGTCCGCGCTCGTGAAGCGCCGCAACAGGCCTTGTCATCCGACGACGTGGGGCGAGTGCCGTCCGAAGCCGCTCTCTCAAAACATCCCAAAGGCCGTGGATCCCGCCCGATCACACCTCAAGATGAGGTTTTCGAGAACGACACTACTTCGCCGCTGGCGGTGGCGGCAGCGGCACCGAGCCGTGGTCCATGATGTAAACCCACTTGCCGTCGCGTTCGGCCTTGACGTCCGAAAACCGCCCCGCCATTTCCATCGGCTTGCCACCCGGGCCAGGTATGGTGATCTTGAACAATCCCGATCCAAGGACGACCTCGCCCACCGCCACGTTGCGGCTGTCGGAAAACTCAAGCTTTGCACCCTTCATCTCGCCGAAGGATTTCGTGAACGCCTCCTGAATCGCCGCGACGCCCTTCAACTGCATCCCGTCCGGAGGGAACGAAATCACGTCCGGGCTGTTCCAATAGAGCGCCGTAATGGCTGCCGCATCCCCTTTGTTGAACGCGTCGAGGAACGCCTTATCCAGATCGTCAGCTGCTTTCACCATTGCCGCGGTATCGGGTTTCGGCGCCGCCGGCGGCGGCGCGGGCGCGCAACCCGTTGCAAGTAGCGCGAAGGCAGCTATCGAAATAACAAGTAAAGTTCGTTGCATGGCTGGATCTCCTTTGGGGACGACGTCTTTTCGGTACTGTCGAAACCGTGGAGCAGTATAGCAAACCGAATTCCTGACTGACGAGCGATAGTGTCAGCGGTATGATCCTCCTGAGACTGTTGTGCCTAGTCCATGATCGGCCAAACCATTTCCCACTACAGGATCCTCTCGAAACTCGGCGAGGGCGGGATGGGCGTGGTGTACGAGGCCGAGGACGTCAAGCTGAAGCGTACGGTAGCCCTGAAGTTCCTGCCTTCCCAGGCCGCCGAAAACCGTGAGCGCTTCCTCCGTGAAGCCCAGGCCGCGGCATCGCTCAATCACCCCAATATCTGTACCATCCACGAAGTCGACGAAGAACATGGCTTCATTGCGATGGAGTTCATCGAGGGGCCAAGCGTTAAGCAAAAGATCGAAGTCCGCCCGCTCCCGCTCGAAGACGCCCTCCAGATCGCCATCCAGACCTGCACCGGTCTTCAGGCCGCCCATGACAAAGGCATAGTTCACCGCGACATCAAGCCGGCCAACCTCATGCTCACCGCGGAAGGCCATGTCAAGATCATGGACTTTGGCCTCGCCCAGGTCGGCGGCCGCACACGTCTTACCAAAACCGGGGCCTCCATCGGCACCCCGCCTACATGTCGCCGGAACAAGCGAAAGGGCAGCCCGCCGACCGTCGAAGCCCATCAATTCCGTCGTCATCCTCCCGCTGCGGCCGCTCTCGCAGGAGACTACGGACAGCCTGCTTGGTTTGGGAATCGCCGATGCGCTCATCACCAAGATCGGCCAGACCGGCCAGTTGAAGGTGCGCCCCATCAGCGCCGTTCGCAAGTATGCCAGGGAAGACAGCGATCCGCTCGAAGCCGCCCGCCACCTCGACGCCGAGACGGTTCTGGCAGGCAGCCTGCAGCAAGCTGGAGGCCGCATCCGCGTCAGTGTTCAGTTGCTGAGGAGTGCAACCGGTGAAACGATCTGGACACAGAGCTTCGATACGCGTTCCGGAGATGTATTCACCGGGCAGGATGAGATCGCCCGCCAGGTTGCCAGCCAGCTCAACCTCAAGCTCAATGTCGGCCAGCGCCGCGATTTCGGGAAGCGCTCCACCGCCGATCCCCAGGCGTTCGAGCTCTACAGCAAAGCCTTGTATCATCTCGGCAACCGGACGCGCCCTGGTGAACTTGCCCTGGCAATTGAGTTGTTGAAGAAGGCCGTCGAGGTGGATCCAAATTATGCTTTGGCTCGCTCGCAACTCGGCTACGCGTGCGCGGTGGATGGCGTCTTCCGAACCGACGATCCGGCATCGATCGACTTCGCCTGAGCGCAACTCGCCGAAGCTGAGAAGATCGACCCTCGCCTTGCCCAAATCCACGTGGCGCGGGGCGTCATTCTCTACAGCCGCCACGGCAACAGGAATCTTCGCGAGGCCATTCTCGAAACGCGCGCCGCTATCCGGTTGGATCCCAACGCGGGCCAAGTTCATCTTGCTTATTACTATTGGCACAATGGCCTGGAAGATCTTGGCGCCCGGCACGCAAACGCCGCCCTGCGCGCGGACCCGGACAACCCGTATAACAGGGATGGCCTCGTCGCTTACTACTACATGTCCCTGCTCGCGGACGAGGGCGCCGCCGCCGAACGGAAGTTGTTCAATCGCTCGCCGGGCATCCCGTTCTACCTGATCAAAGGTATGGTGAAGGAAGCTGCACCACTGATCGAAAAGGAGAACGCCCAAAAACGAACCCGCTCAGGGAGCTGGAGAGATTACGAACCCAGCATCCACCGCGCCCAACTGCACGCTCTCCAGGGAAATTTCCCAGCCGCGGCCGCCGAGATTGCACCGATGGAGAACGAAGTGGAGAAGGCCCCGCGAGCCATAACCTTCCATCACCTCTCTTACGGCATCGCCCAGGTCCGCGCGCGCATGGGCGATGCCCCAAGAGCCCTGCGCTGGCTGCAAATCACCGTGGATGCCAGGTGGCCCCAATACCCGATGATGGCGCGCGACCGCATGCTCGATCCCGTCCGCAACGACCCCGCCGTGGCCAAGTTCCTCGCCTCACTGAAGAGGACTTGGGAGGACAATGTGCGCGAGTTCGGCAATGCGGACCAGTAGATCGCGACCCGGTTTGGGCGCGTTACTGCCGGAAATACCAGAGCCAGAAATACTGCTGCCCCGCACCGTGCCGGTAACGCGGCTCAAAGCCGCACCGTGCTTGGCAAGTTTGGCGTCGTGGGCAATGTAGAATCTGCAACTTGCGGAGCCGCTGAGGTGGTCGTGGGTTCGAATCCCACCCTCACCGCCAGATTTTCTTATTCAGAATCAATCACTTAAAACTCGTTAGGTTTCAGCGTACGATAGGTGTACGATAATCTCGCCAATGGAGGGCGAGAAATGCTGACACTCTACCGACGCCATACCCGCTCCTGCGGGCAGAAGGACCGCTATTACCGGCGCTGCAAGTGCCCGGTCTGGGTGGAAGGTTACCACCAACGCGGGCGAGTACATTCGCCGCTCCCTAAAGCTAACTTCCTGGGAACCTGGCGAGGAGAAGAAGCGCGAACTGGAAGCGGGTCCGGCTTCGGAGACCAGCCCCGTGGTGCAGCCTGTCACGCCGCAACCGCGTCGGCGGGGTGCCGGCGGTGCCGTGCTGTTCGGTGAAGTAGACGGCTTGCGGTTTGAGTTCCTTCCGTATCCGTTCGAGAATCTTGCGAGCTTTGCAGAGCTCCCAAATGATAGAGACATTGCCATATAGCCAGATAGCTTCCAGTCATACGTGAGGAGCAGGCAAATGGTGGGATGTGACAGGAGCCGCTACGAAATCGCTATCGGCGGTGTCGAGCAAGACAACGGCAGGGCGGACCTTGGTAGCTCGTAGATGTCGTCGCCCGGGGAAATGGCGTCCTCGAACCTGCGGCGGCCGGAGTCGCGCCAGGCCGGGTCGAGATCGGAGGGCTCCCAGATGAGAAGGACACGGAGCTGCTCGCCGGAAGGAATCTGGCTGGCTATTTCCGGGGGGAGCGGGATCTGGCCTTCGGGAGTGACGGTGGAGTGAAACTCGAGGGCTTTCATGAGAAGAACCTTACAGCCATGATGACATAATCAGGGGCACGTGGATCGATCCGGGGCCCGCGCCCCGCCCCATCCTAGTATAATTCCTTTGTGTTAGGAGTTCTCTCTCGGGACTCCATCCAAAACCGAGTGTAGCTCCGTACGCTGAGTGGAGTTGAACAATGGCGCCTATCCTCCGCTGGTTCGTCACGGCAGGGCCCTTCCTTCTTCTATCTGCCACGGCCCAGCCGCGCATCATTACCACGTATGCCGGCACCGACTGGATCTTTCAGGATAACGGCCGCCCCGCGCTGGACACGGCGCTGGCCAGAGTGCAGGACTGTGTCGTGGATCGCGACGGGAATCTTTACGTCGCTGATCCCGACAATCACTTGGTCGTCAAGATCACGCCCGCTGGATTGCTTACCATCGCCGCCGGCAACGGGATACGTGGAGGCTCGGGCGACGGCGGGCCGGCCACCGGCGCTCAACTATTCTTGCCCACTGGTCTGGCGTTTGACAATGACGGCAATCTTCATCTGACCAGCGGCGGTGAGGTTCGGAAGGTTGGCCAGGACGGCTTGATTCGCCGGGTTGCCGGTGGCGGGGTTGACGACACCGGCGAAAACATTCCTGCGCTGAACGCTTCCTTTCGCGGGATTGCCAGCGACATCGTATTTGACAGGGCCGGTAATCTCTACATTTCCGAAACCCAGGGGCATCGCGTTCGCCGGGTAACTCCGGAGGGACTCATCGCCACCTTCGCGGGGACGGGAACTGCCGGCTCCTCGGGCGACGGAGGACCGGCAACCCAAGCCACCCTGAACAGTCCCACCGGTCTGGCGATCGATACGGCTGGGAATCTGTTCATTGCGCAGAGCAACGACACCCGGATTAGGAAAGTGACTCCCGAGGGAGTCATTTCCACTTTCGTTCCTTTCGGCGGTAACACCGGAAGAATCCCGCTGATCTTCGACGCTTCCGGCAACCTTATCGTCGGCCTCAACCAGCGCATCTTTCGCGTGGACTCTTCCGGAACTCTTACTCCGATCGCAGGCTCAACGGACCCGCTGGCGCCGGCAGGCGATGGCGGCCCGGCCTTAAGCGCCAGCCTGTTTCAGGTGGCGGGCCTCGCCTTCGACACGCTGGGCAATCTCTTCATCACCGAACCGCCGAATTTCCGCATTCGAAAACTGGCGCCCAACGGAATCATCTCCCGCTATGCGGGTAACGGAAAATACCGGTTTGCTCCGGATGACCAGCCGGCTCTGAGCAGCACTTTCGATAACCTCAGCCTGGTGCATGCCGACTCTTTTGGAAACATTCTTTTTATCTCCAACGGCAGTCTTCGAAGAGTGAATTCCACCGGCGCCCTGTCGTCGGTGACGGCTCCACTGATCCCCGGCGGGCCTGCCGCCCTCCTGTTCCGGGAAGGAGCGGTCGCCAATACGGTGAACTTCGCCACCGCTTCCATTGCCTCTGACGGACTGGGCAATCTTTACCTTGGCGCCTTCCGCGGCGCCTTCATCGCCCGGGTAACTCCGGACGGCATCATCCGGCGATTCGCAGGCACGGGTGAGCCGGGTTTTTCCGGTGACGGGGGACTGGCGTTGAACGCTCGGATTGAAGGACCCGGCGCTATGGTTACCGATGGCTCAGGCAACCTGTACTTTTTTTCCGTGGGCGGCGTTTTTGCAGGAGGAGGAACACGGATTCGAAAAGTATCGCCTGACGGAATCATCACCACCATTGCCGGCAATGGGATTCGGGGCTACTCCGGCGATGGCGGCCCGGCGCTGGAGGCTTCCATCGACGGTGGAGGTTCCATCGGCATCGACCAGGCCG
>VFZE01000105.1 GCA_016871315.1 Acidimicrobiia bacterium
AAGGACATTCTCGCCGCTGGGCTCAAACTCCGGGAACTGGTAATCATCCCGCAACTGGCCTACGGCCGCGTTGCCTGATTTGCTTTTCCTGCCTGCTTCGCGCAGGATCTGAATGTAGAGGTACTAAGAGTCAGTCATGAGCGCGCTGGAGATTCTCGGCACGGCCGTAGGGATAGGATTCCTGTCCGGCCTCAGGCTTTATGCCACGGTTCTGGCCGTAGGGCTGGCCATCCGTTTCGGGATCTTTGAACTCCACCCGGAAATGGCTCCATTGCAGATACTGGCCGACGGCCGGGTGCTGGCGGCAGCCGGTGTGGCCTATCTGGTGGAATTCTTCGCCGACAAGATCCCCTGGCTCGACAGCGCCTGGGACACGCTGCACACCTTTATCCGTCCGGTCGGGGCGGCACTGCTGGCCGCGGCCGTGTTCGGGAACCTGGATCCAACGGCCCGGCTGCTGCTTGCGCTTCTTTGTGGAGGCGTCGCGCTCACGGGCCACTCGGCGAAGGCCGCCACGCGGCTGGCCATCAACCACAGTCCGGAACCGTTCTCCAACGTAGCCACGAGCTTTGCGGAGGATCTGTTTCTCCCGGCGGGACTCTGGTTCGTCTTCGCACATCCGGTTGCGGCGCTCGCCATCTTTACCGGCTTCCTGGCCGTATTTCTGTGGCTCTCGCCGAAAGTGTTCCGCCTCCTGCGTCTGGAACTCACGGCATTACGCTGCCTGGTGGCTAGACTTTTTGCGGGCTCACAAGCGGTCTCCTCGAACCTCGACCCCAGATGGACCGAACTGCGTCTATACATGACCCAGCTTCCTGGTAACTATGCGAAGCTGGCCGACTGCCAAGCGGGTATCTATGCTTCGGCGACAAAGAGCCTGCCAGGCTTGAAACATGCACTTGGCTTCTTGTGCCTGAAGCAAGACTCGGCTGTCTTTGTTTGCCGACGCTGGTTCAGACCTCGCATGGTTGCCTTCGAAATTCGCGGAATGCGGTTGAGGAAGGGTTTGCTGTTCGATCAGCTGATGCTGGCGACGAGCGAAGGCGAGTTGCGGTTCCTGCTATTCAAAGTGGCTCCTCTTGCGCAAGGGGCGCCGCAACGCACGCCGGCTTCGGCGGTATAAGTTACTTTCCGCCCTTTCCGCTCTTGCCGGCCTTCCTTGCGGGTCTGGACGGCTCCACCGACGGCATGCGGATCACGGGGATCAGCGCGTTCTGTGATGCGCGTTCCGGCGGCTTGATCCGATCGGCCAATTCTTTGTTGAGCGTGAGGACAAACTCCTCCATCTGCTGCTGCATCGCTTCCATCTTGGCGCGCATGTTGAGGATGATTTCCACGCCGGCCAGGTTGACGCCCATGTCGCGGGTGAGTTTAAGGATGATTTCCAGCCGCTCCAGGTCCTCCTCCGTGTACAGCCGCGTGTTGCCTTCGCTGCGGGAAGGCGCAAGCAGGCCTTCGCGCTCATAGAGGCGCAGCGTCTGCGGGTGGATGTTGAACTGTTCGGCTACCGAGGAGATCATGAACGAGGCTTTGGATCGCTTGCGGGCCATCAGAGCTTGCCCCACATCTCCGCACGCGGGTCCTCTTCGTGCAATTCGGCGAGTTCGCGAAGAATCTGGCGGCTGCGCTCGTCCTGCGCCTTGGGGGCCTGAACGGAGACCTGTACGATCTGGTCGCCGCGTTTCTGCTTGCGACCGTTATATACGCCCTTTTCGCGCAAGCGAAATCTCTGGTTGTTTTGGGTGCCTTGCGGGATCTTGAGCAGCGCGCGGCCGTCAATCGTGGGCACTTCGATCTTGTTGCCCAGCGCGGCTTCCCAAACCGTCACCGGCACGCTGATGCGAATGTCGTCGCCTTCGCGGTGAAAGAAGGGATGCTCCTCCACACGAACGGTGATGTAAAGATCGCCGGCTTGCGCGCCCATGCTTCCGGCGTTACCCTTGCCGGCCACGCGCAGCCGGTCACCGGACTGCACGCCGGGAGGCAGCCTCACCTCGACGGTTTCCGTGGTTCCCGTTCGGCCCTCCCCGTGGCATACGGCGCAGGCATTCTTGAGCTTGCCGCCGCCGTTGCAGCGCGGGCAGGTGAGATTGAAGCGCATCGCGCCGGCCTGCTGCGTTACGTTGCCTGTTCCATTGCACTGCGCGCAGACGACCTTTTGCCCGCCGGAGGATCCGCTTCCCTTGCAGGTGACGCAGGCCTCCTGACGGACGATGTTCAGCCGGACTTGCGTTCCTTTTACCGCCCGCCAGAAGTCGACGTCGAGCGCGTACTCCAGGTCGGCGCCGGGCTGCGGCTCCTTTTGTCCCGGCGCTCCCCGGTGGAAGAACTGCCCGAACAGGTCACCAAACTTGGAGGAAAAGCCGCCTTCCTCAAACGCACCGCCAGCCTTGGCGCCGGCGCCCGCTCCGAACATCTCGGAGAAATCGAAGCCGCCGAAGCCGACGTTGGGGTCAAAACCGGCGGAACGGCCTCCGCCGCCCGGAAACGCGTTCTCCGAGTAGAAGCCGAACTGGTCATACATCTTCCGCTTCTTCGGGTCGTTGAGGATATCGTAAGCTTCCTGGACCTTTTTGAAGCGGTCCTCGGCCACTTGGTCGCCCGGGTTGAGGTCAGGATGGTATTTGCGGGCCAGGCGCCGGTAGGCTTTGCGGACCTCCTCGGCGCCCGCCCCGCGCTTGAGCCCTAGCGTCTCATAGTGGTCTTGCTTGGGCGGCATCGGTTCGTTTGCCTGGTCTCACTATTTCTTGTTTTCGTCGACATCGACAAATTCGGCGTCCACGACATCTTCTTTGGGCTTGCCGCCATCGGCGGGCTTGGCATCGCCGGAGGGCGCTCCGTCGGCTCCCGGTTGCGAGCCGGCGGAAGCCGAAGTTGCCTTGTACATGGCTTCGGCCAGCTTGTGGGAGGCGGAATTGAGCGCTTCCATGGCGGCTTGGATCTTCTCCTTGCCGCCAGCCTCCATGGCCTTGCGCATCTCCGCCAGCGCTTCCTCAACCTTGGCCGCTTCCGCCTCGCCGATCTTATCGCGGTGCTCCTTCAGCATCTTCTCGACGCTGTAGACCATGCTGTCGGCCTGGTTGCGCAGTTCGATCTCTTCCTTCTTGGTGCGGTCCTCGGCCTGGTGAGCCTCGGCGTCCTTGGCCATCTTCTCCACCTCATCCTTGCTCAATCCGGAAGAGGAGGTGATGGTGATCTTCTGCTCGTTGTTGGTGGCGCGATCCTTGGCGGCGACGTTCAGGATACCGTTGGCGTCAATGTCGAAGGTGACCTCGATTTGCGGCAGCCCGCGCGGAGCGGGTGGAATGCCCACAAGCTGGAAAACTCCCAGCAGGCGGTTGTCGCGCGCCATCGAGCGCTCGCCCTGGAAAACCTTGATTTCCACCGAGGTCTGGTTGTCGGCGGCGGTGGAGAAGACTTCGCTCTTGCGCGTGGGAATCGTGGTGTTGCGGTCGATCAGCTTGGTAAAGACGCCGCCGAGGGTTTCGATGCCTAGCGAAAGAGGTGTGACGTCCAGAAGCAGCACGTCCTTGACCTCTCCGCCAAGCACACCGCCCTGCACGGCGGCGCCTACAGCTACCACTTCGTCCGGGTTCACGCTCTTGTTCGGCTCCTTGCCAAACAGCTCGCGAACCAGCTGGGTGACCTTCGGAATGCGCGTCGAGCCGCCCACCATCACCACTTCATCAATCTGGGCCGGAGTCAATTCAGCGTCGGCCAGCGCCTGCTTGCAGGGTCCGATCGTCCGCTGCAGGATGTCGTCCACCATCTGCTCGAACTTGGCGCGCGTGATCTTCAGCACCAGGTGCTTGGGACCGCCGGCGTCGGCTGTGATGAATGGGAGATTGATTTCGGTTTCGAGCAGCGTGGACAGCTCGATTTTGGCTTTCTCGGCGGCTTCCTTCAGCCGCTGCAGCGCCATCTGATCCTTGCTCAGGTCGATCCCCTGCTCCTTCTTGAACTCGGAGATAATCCAGTCGATCAGCCGCAAATCGATGTTGTCGCCGCCCAGGTGCGTGTCGCCATTGGTCGATTTCACTTCGACAACGCCGTCGCCCACCTCGAGGATCGATATGTCGAAGGTGCCGCCGCCGAAGTCATAGACCGCGATCGTCTGGTCTTTCTTCTTATCCAGACCGTAGGCTAGCGCGGCCGCGGTCGGCTCATTGATGATGCGCATTACCTCGAGCCCGGCGATCTGACCGGCATCCTTGGTGGCCTGGCGCTGGGAGTCATTGAAGTAGGCCGGCACGGTAATGACGGCTTTTGTGACCTTCTGGCCAAGGTAGGCCTCGGCGGCCTCCTTCAGCTTGCCCAGGATCATCGCGGAGATTTTCGGTGGAGAGATCTTCTCGCCGCTCACCTCGACGCGCGCGTCGCCGTTGTCACCGCGGACAGCTTTGTAGGGAACCAGCTTGGCCTCTTCGCTGATTTCATCGTGGCGCCGGCCCATGAACCTCTTGATAGAGTAGATGGTATTCTCTGGATTGGTGACGGCCTGGCGCTTGGCAACCTGGCCCACCAGGCGGTCGCCGCCTTTGGCGAAACCGACAACGGAGGGAGTGGTGCGTCCCCCTTCCTGGTTCGGAATGACGACCGGCTGGCCGCTTTCCATAACAGCGACCACACTGTTGGTGGTGCCAAGATCAATACCGATGATCTTGCTCATGACGAAGAAAATCCTCCCTGGAAAAAAACCACGAATCGAAAGCCGCCCGCCGGGCCGCAAGCGGAGGCTTGGGTGATGAGGCGGCGATCTCGGCCAAGCGAGGCCCGGACAATTAGCTCATCTTTATTATTAAATTTTAGTCTTCTATTGTCAAGTTTTTTCTCCCCTGCCATCCTACCCGCCCAACCACGGACACTTCTAGTTGCAGCCGCTTCCGATCTGGGGCCCCTGGAGAAGCAGTTAAGCAATTCTTATGAAACAACTTATAAGCGAAAAACCCGGTTTGTCCTTGGCTCTAGCGGCCAGCTTGCCGCGCAGATCCGCCAAGGTGCCCCATATGACGTATATCTGTCTGCAAACAAAGAGTTTGTACAGGATCTAGAGAAGTCAGGACACTTGCTGCGCGGTTCCGTCCGGCTGTATGCCACTGGCCGGTTGGCAATCTGGTCAAAGAGCCTCCCCCTGAAAGAAATAGTCGATCTGGTCCAGCCATCGATTACGCATGTCGCCATCGCAAACCCCAACCATGCGCCTTATGGCTTGGCCGCCAAGCAGGCTCTGGAATCGGCGGGCCTCTGGGAGTCGTTGCAACCGAGGCTCGTGTTGGGAGAAAACGTGCGCCAGGTGCTGCAGTTCGCCGAAAGCGGAAACGTGCAGGCGGCGCTGGTTGCCTGGTCACTCGTCATCGGCAAGGGAGGCGTTCTGGTTCCCGAATCGCTGCACCCGCCGATCCGGCAAGCGGCGGGTATCGTGTCCTCGACGCGAAAAAGTGCAGAGGCGAATCAATTCCTGGAAATGCTGTGTGGCAAGCAGACACAGCAATGGCTGGCGCGGAACGGATTCCAAACAGGCTCCTGCGGTTCGGGAAGCCCAAACCAGCCGGAAACACGTTAGTACCTCTACATTCAGATCCTGCGCGAAGCAGGCAGGAAAAGCAAATCAGGCAACGCGGCCGTAGGCCAGTTGCGGGATGATTACCAGTTCCCGGAGTTTGAGCCCAGCGGCGAGAATGTCCTT
>VFZE01000106.1 GCA_016871315.1 Acidimicrobiia bacterium
GCGGGAGACCCGCAGGCTCGCGGCGGCATAGCGGTCCACGGCATGCTGGATGACGGCGCGCTGCTCGGCCAGAGGCGCTATGATTCGCTCGAAGTCCTGCCGTGTCTGGGCTTCGAGGGAGCGGATGATAGTGACGCGGTAGCGAATGACGTCCGCAGAGATATGGGCCACCTCGGTGGCGCCCAGCGTGTACTCGGAGTACATTAGCATGACGTCCTGATTGACCTGGCTGAGGGCGCGGCCCGCCAGCAATCCGAGGCCGGCGATCAGGATGCTAATCGCGAACTGCTTCCAGGTGGGGCGGGGGAGTTTTTTCATCCGTGTGACGTCCTCGCGTCTCTCCAAAAACGATCGCTAGTCCACAACTCACTATAGCAGATTTAGACCGGAGGGGAGAAGCCGCAGCGGAGTTTTCGCGAAGCGATCACTCCAGCACGATCCGTCGGTCCACGTGGGTCGCGAGTGTCGCGTCGTTGGAGACGAAAATCACCGACCAGGGCTCCTCCTTGCTGCAGAGGCGGCGCAGGATCGTGTCGCGCATCGCTGCCGGCATGCTGTGCAGCGTGCCGGCGAGAATCAGGATCTGCGGACGAGTGACGATCGCGCGCGCGACTAGCAACCGGAGAATCTGGCTCGTGGTGAACCCTTCTCCGCCGATCCGCACTGGTGTCTGCAGCCCGTCGGGCATCGCCTCTACCTCTTCCTCCAGCTCAGTGAAGCGCAGGGCCCAGCGGATATCGTCGTAGTGGACGGGCCGTCCCAGCGTAAGGTTTTCCTCCACCGTGCCTTCGAAGAGCGTCAACGGGGAGTCCAAAATCAGTCCGCGACAGCCGTTGAGCGAATCCATGTCCAGGTTGCGGAGATCTACGCCGTTGTATCGGATGACGCCGCCCGTCGGCATGTAGAGGCCGGCCAGCACATGGGCCAGCGTGGTTTTGCCGGTGCTAGTCTGCAAAAAGACGGCGACTTTTTCGCCCGGGGCCACTTCCAGGGTGAAGTGCTGAAAAATCGGTGGCGACGAGGGATAGGCGAAGGCCACGTCCTTGCACGTGAGGCGGACACCGTGCACGGACGGCTCCGGCAGCGGCACGGACAGCTTGCCGTGTGCGGCATCCTTGGGCAGCGAAAAGAGAAAGTCCAGCTCATGCAGGGAGGTGAACACGTAGTAGACGGCGTACATCCGGCGGGCCAGCGTGTCCAAATTGATCAGCAGGGTGCCGACGATGACCTCGGCCGCAACGAACTGGCCCAGTGTGATCTGTCCGACGGAGAGCAGCCAGCCAGCCGTAGCGATCAGGCCGCTGTGCCCGAAGGCCTGTAAGATGACCGTGCCCTTGTACTGCGTGCCGCTCAGGATGTCGGAGCGGACCTTACGGGCCTTGACGTAGGTTTGGACTAGGGCGTCTGTTTTTTTCAACAACAAGGGCATGCTCGCGGTGGATTTGAAGTGGAGCAGGTTGTTGGCGATGTTTTGTATCCAGCTCATGGTAGCGTAATTATGGCGTGAGACGTCCATCGTGATCTTCATCCCGCCCCGCCCAAGGACAATGATGGTCGCCGCGTAGCCGACGCACAGCAGCATGTTGAAGACGATGAAGTAGGGATGGTACAGGACGAGAATCGACATGCCGATGGTGCCACCGACGAAGACGTTCATGATGTCCACCAGCATCGCCACCAGCGCCCGCGGCAGCAGCTCAGCTTCCATGAAATAGTTGGCGTATTTCGGGGAAAACTCCACGTTGTAGAAGTGCGGCAGCTGCCGGGTCAGGCCCAGCGCGATGCGCGTGTACAGGCGCTGCACTAGAATCTCGACGGCCCGGGCCTGCAGCACACGGAAGGACCCCATCAGCAACAGCGTCAGCGCCATCACGCCAGCCAGCGTGACGATCATGATCGGCTGCAGGGAGTAGGCAAACGTGTTGACCAGCTCTTGGACAGTCAGCGGAACGATGAGGGCAAAGATGCCGATGGCTAACGCGTAGGAAAAGATGATGGTCAGGATCCGCCGCTCGAGACTGAGTAGCAGGCTCAGACGGGTAACCGTTGCCCGGAGCAGGGGATGTTTGTGGGGCAGCGTATCGGGGTTGCCGGTGCTCATGCCGTGATCGTGGGCGGATTCATGCGGACTCCGCCATGCAGCATTCCTCCGCCGTTAGGTGCTCTCCGGAAAGGCGCGGACGGCCCGACGGCGCGTAGACTATCAAAGCCGCCCGCAAAAATCTATCTTCTCGGCTACTTCCCGGCCGGTTTGTATGACGCCGGGATCACTGAGGCCGGCGCTTTGGCCCACGTGCCGGTGGCCCACTGATACTGCGCCAGCGCCCGCTGGTAATCGGCCACCGCCCGGACGTACTGGATCTCCGAGTCCACGGCATTGCGTTCGCGCAGATTGACGAACAGTACGCTGGTGGCGCCGAGACCAAACCGGAACCGCTCCCCCTCCTCCAGCGTCTTGGCCAGTTGCCAGGACTGCTGGGCGGCGTCGATGCGCTGCTTAGCGCGTTCCACGGCGGATAGGGCGTTATCCACGTCCACGACGACCTGCTGTTCGCGGAACCGTTGCGTCAACACGAGCCGGTCAGCCTTGCCCTGCGCTTCGAGCACTTCGCCTTTCGCTTTGCGCTGGAGGAACGGCATTTTGAGCTCCGCGCCGAATCGGTAGCCGAGGCCGAGCACGTATTTTTCCGGCGTCCGCGCCGGCGCCGCTTCGAGGTCCAGGCTCGGCAGCAGGTTGTTCTTGGCCAATTCAAGATCGATATTGTTGACCTTTGCCTCAATGCCCACGGCCAGCACTTCAGGCCGTGTCGCGCGCGCGGTGAGTTTGTCGGCCTTGACGGCCTCGGGCGTCGGTAGCGGAGCCGGCTTTGGAAAGCCCGGTACGCGCCCGCCCGCCGGGGCCATCGGCACGCCGTTCTCCCAGAGAAACAGCGACAGCTTGTACTGTTCCTGCTCCACGATCCGCGTGGCGCCGATCAGGATTTCCCGCCGGCGCTGGACCTCCTGGTTCGCTTCGACGGCGTCCAACGGCGCAGAGAGCCCCTTCTTAGCGCGTTCCTCGATCTGCTTAAAGCGGTCCTCGGCCACTTTCAGGGCGCGCTGCTGTACGTCCGCCAGCTTCCAGGCGGCCACCCATTCCCAGTACTGCGCGGCAGCGGCGAGGAAGAGATCCTGCCGCGTCTGCGCGATTTCCACGTCTGCGCGTGGATCGGCCAATCCCGACCGCTGCAGTTCGGCATTTTCCGGGTTGACCATGAAACCCCGGAGCAGGGGAATGAATCCACCGATGAGGGCCTGTTTATTGTTGAATCCCAGATCGGGGATCGTGGCATCGCCGATGGACTGACGGATGCCGGCGCTCCCTCGGATGCCGGAGGGGTGCCGGACGTCGAGGAACGTGTCGTTGAAGCCGACCGTCTGCGTGCCTTTCTGCGGGTTACTACTGGAGATGAACCGCTCCAACTCCATGTCGTTAACGAGCGTTGGCTCGAAGGCGCCCAGTGCTTTCATCAGTTTGCCGCGCGCCGCGATTTTCTCCGCGCCGGCTCCTTGTAAAAGCGGATGGGACCGGTCCACCCAGGCCAGCACCTCGTTGAGGCTGAGCGGGATCGGTGGCAGCGACTCGGCTGATTTGGGCTCGTCGGCCGCCGCGCCGGCTGGTAGAGATGCGGGACCGAGCAGCAGACCGAGCATTGCAAAGACCGCGAGGACAAAGCGTGTCATGGGCAACTCCTTTCTAGACGTCAGACAACTGCGATGATAACGGGCATCCGACGGTAGTGCGCCATCGGCGGATTCAGCAATGGTGTGACGATGGCGCGTGCGTGGCTACTTTATGCCCCGGCCCGCCTTGGGCAGCAGGGTGTCCAGGAGAGTCGGGGGGCCTTCCTGATAGTCCGGTGGGAACAGGTTGAACCGGCGCCAGAGCTCGTACCAGAGCGGCACACGGTTTAGGAGCACCCAGCCCATAACCTTGGTGCCCTGCCGGACGTGGGATTGGTCCGGCCAGGGACGATCGTCCGGATCTGGCACGACCCAGAACCGGAAATTGCCCTTGCCGTCGTCCACCTGATCCACCACCTTGATGATACCGCCGAAGGAGCCGGCCATCAGTTCAGGCCAGGCAGGGAGCGGAATGGCTGGGATGCCGTAAAACAACATGCGCACCTTGCGGCCGGGGTTGAGCAGTGGGGCGTCGAGGCCGTCCGCCACCATCTCCACAGCCTTGTCTGCACTGATCGGAGAGAGGCGCACCAGCTTGTCGCCTTGGCGAACCGTCTCGCCAGCACCGACATGCGCCATTTTCACGACGGTGCCGTCGATCGGGGCAACGATACGGCTGTAGATACGCCGCTGCGTGGCGTTGGACAGTTTCAGCCGGACGCTCGCCAGCTCGTCCGCCGCGTGACTGGCGTCCGCCAGGGCGCCGGCCCGCGCGCTTTCCGCATTGAGCAACTGCTGGAGCACGTCGGCTTGGACCTGGTCGCGACCGAAGCTTAGCGCCTTCATGTCCTGCTGGGCAGCCTTGAGCTGCTCTTCGGCGCCCTTGATTTCTGCCTTGCTGGCGATCGCCGCCTGAATGGTCACCTCCAGTTCTCGCTGGGAGACCAGTCCCTTCGAGGACAACTGGCGGTGCCGGTCCACGTTCAACTCAGCCGTATCGTAGATGACCCTGGCGGCCACGACGCGCTGTTCGGCGACGCGGACCTTGTTCTCAGCTTCGAGGACCCGTGCCTCCGCCTTGGGGACGGCGGACTTGACGAGGTTTTGCATCTGACCGATGCGTTGTTCGAGCTGCGCAGCACGGTCCAGGGCCGCCTTGCGTTTGGTTTCCAGGGCGACCTTCTGCTGCTCCAGCAGCGCGAGCAGTTCCGGCGCCAGAAAGATCGGATCGATGTCGTCCAGTTCGAGGATTAACTCACCTTGCTTGACGCGCACGCCCTCAAGGACGTGCCACTTCTTGAGGCGGCCAGTGATCTGGGCCTCGATGTCCTGCGGCCGCTCGTAGGGGGAGTAGGCCGACAACTGGCCGGTGACGGTGATGGTTTGCACCCAGGGCACAAACATGAGCAGCAGCAGTAGCAGCAGCAGTATGCGGATTGACCACCAGCCGTAGCGGCGCAGATAGGACGGAATCTTGACGAGTTCCCATGAGCGCAGTTGCGCCGAGGTTGCCATGTCGTCAATGTGGATGTCGACGAGGCTTGTCTGCCGCTCGATGAGCGGCGGGAGGGAGGTCTTGGTACCGTCTGGTGTATCGGATGAACGGGGCATGCGATCCTCGTCGTGAACAGGCCGGTACAAGCACCCCATCATACGAAAATATCCTAAGTCCGTCAAATTGCGGGCAAATTCTGGTTGCGCACAAAGCTTGACGGCAAACTTGACCTCGAAGGGCGACAACGATAAGGTGGGGCTCCCGAGACGGCGAACACGATGGGCTCTGGTTCATGGGGGACGGCAGGCGCAGGCAGGAAAGAGCACGGCACCGTCGGGCATGGATCGTAAATCACTAACCATTTTGGGATCTCGTTAGGGGGAGG
>VFZE01000107.1 GCA_016871315.1 Acidimicrobiia bacterium
CCTTTTGGCATGCACAGCAACTAATGATTCCGCTCGGGTATCGCGGGGCGGGGACGCACATCCTGATCAGCCAGCACCACGACGGCGAATTGATCGCACGCATCGTCGCCCGGTTCGGGCACCGCGCGGTCCGCGGCTCGAGCACGCGCGGCGGCGTTGGCGCCCTGCGCGCTCTGATCCGTCTGGGGCGGTCGGGGACGGACCTCGTCGTGACGCCCGACGGTCCCAAGGGCCCCCGACAGGTCGCCAAAAGAGGTGTGATCGAACTGGCGAAGGCCACCGGGCTGCCGATCGTGCCGCTCGCCTTCGGCTGCTCAAAAAAAAACTCTTCTCGAGCTGGGATCGCTTCCTGGTCCCGTATCCCTTCAGCCGCGGTTGCTTTGTGTGGGGGGCGCCGATTGTCGTGCCGCGCGACTCGACCGACGCGGAACTGGACGCCAGGTTGCAGGAGCTGGAGTCTACGCTGAACCGGCTCACCGCTGAGGCGGATGCGGCCGGGAGTCGTCCGTCGTAATCCGTCAGTTGTTTTCGAAATGACCTGATTTCCCATGTACGCACACGTCACGAATAACGAATAACAAATTCTGACATGTGGTACCTCCTCTACAATGTGCTGCTGCTCGCCGGGTCCCCCCTGATTCTTCTGATCCTGCTCGGCAAGAAGCGCAGTCGGCCGGGTCTGTTGCAGCGGCTGGGCCTGCGCCTGCCGCCCGCAGGGAATCCGGGGGCGGATGTGATCTGGGTCCATGCCGTGTCACTGGGCGAAGTGGTGGCGGTGACGCCGCTGGTCCAGGCGCTTCGCACGCGCTATCCCCACGACCGCCTTGTTGTGTCCACGGTCACGGAAACCGGCCGTGAGGCGGTCGAGCAACGGCTGGCCGGCGTGGCCGAACATTGCTACGCGCCGCTGGATTTTCCGTGGACCGTGCATGCCTTTGTCAGACGATTAAAGCCCCGCGCGGTGCTCTTCGTCGAAACTGAACTCTGGCCCAACCTACTCCGGGCGCTGCATCGCACGGGCGTGCCCGCCATCATGATCAATGGCCGCTTGTCCACCAAGTCGTTCCGCGGGTATCGGAGACTGAAGCCGTTCATGACGCAGGTGCTGGAAGCCGTGACGCTCTGTCTCATGCAATCGGACCGGGACGCCGAACGCATCATGGCGCTA
The DNA here is from genome assembly GCA_016871315.1 of Acidimicrobiia bacterium. Lineage (GTDB taxonomy): Bacteria > Acidobacteriota > Terriglobia > Bryobacterales > Bryobacteraceae > VFZE01. The sequence goes on from VFZE01000107.1 coordinate 1,169, forward strand.
GGCGCGGAGCCGGCCCGCGTCGTCCGGACAGGCAACATCAAGTTCGATCAGCCGGTGCCGGACCCGGCTAGCATGACGCACGGGCTGTCGCGCGGCCGTCTGGGATTGGCGGATCGTGAAGAACTGATCGTGGCGGGGAGCACGCATCCCGTCGAGGAGGACCGGCTGCTCGACAGCTACGTGGCCTTGCAAAAGGAATTTCCTGAGCTCGTGCTGCTGATGGCGCCGCGACATATCGAGCGTGTCTCGCAGCTCGAAGCATCCGTGAAGGCGCGGGGCCTGGCTGTGCAGCGCCGGAGCGAGAGGAGCGACAGTCCGTCGGTAGCGTCGACCACCGGCACACCACGTGTGATCATCCTCGATACGAGAGGCGAACTGGCGTACGTCTATCATCACGCCGTCCTGGCCTTTGTCGGCGGGACGCTGGTGCCGGTGGGCGGACACAATCTGCTCGAGCCGGCGGTCTGGGGCCGGCCAGTCTTCTTTGGCCCGCACACGGACCATTGTGCTGAGAGTGCCTCGCTGCTGTCCGCCGTGGGCGGCGGACGACAGGTGCCGGACGGCCCGGCGCTGACGAAGGCGATGGCAGCCTGTCTGCGGGATCGCGTCGTGTTGCAAGCAATGGGTGCGGCTGCCACATCGGTCGTGGTGGACAACCGCGGGGCGGTGCAGCGCAGCGTGGATCTCATTGCGCACGTGCTCGATCGGCCGGCTGTCGCGCCGCTAGCGGCGCGGATGCCGGCGGCGCTCTGGTGGCCAGTCACCGTGCTGGCTGCACTCTATGGGCTCATGATGCGGCTGCGCGCCGCCATGTATCGCGCTGGCCTGGTGCCCAGCCGGCGTCTGCCGTGCCGGGTCATCAGTATTGGCAATTTAACGGTCGGTGGCACTGGCAAGACGCCGGTTGTGATCGCGGTGGTGGAACGGCTGCTGGCGGACGGTCGGCGGGTCGGGGTGCTGAGTCGTGGCTATCATCGGCAGAGCACGCAAACCATGCTGTTGGTGTCGAACGGACAGACCGTGCTGGCCGGTCCCGCCGCAGCGGGTGACGAACCCTATTTGATCGCGAGACGTTGTCCCCGGGCGGTGGTGGCGGTTGGTGCGGACCGCTATCGAGTGGGCCGGTGGGTGCTGGCACAGTTTCCGCTCGACTGTCTTGTGCTGGATGATGGATTCCAGCACCAAGCGCTGCAGCGCGACGTGAATATCTTGCTGGTGGACGCGTCCGATCCAAACGGGCTTCGTGCGCTTTTGCCGGCCGGGCGGCTGCGTGAACCGCGGGCAGCTGCGGCGCGCGCCACCGCGATTTTGCTGACGCGCACGGAGAGCGGCGATTCACAGCGTGTGCTGGCCGCGCTCGAGGACGTAGTGGGCATGCTGCCGTCACCCGCGCACAGCCGGTTTGTTGTGGATACGGTCATCGACGTGGTCACGGGCGACGTGTGTCCGGCCACAGTGCTGGCCGGACGCGCGGCACTGGCGGTCAGCGGCGTCGGGAACCCTGCGTCGTTCCGGTCGCTGCTGAAGGGACTCGGCGTGGTCATTCGCAGCGAACGGGTTTTCTCCGACCACCATGACTATACGGCGGCTGATCTAGAGGCGATCCGTGCTGAAGGGAAGCGGAGTGGTGTCGATCTGATCGTCACGACGGAAAAGGATGCAGGCAAGCTGGCACCGCTGCTGATGTGGAGTGACGAAGTTCGGGCGGTACGTCTGGGGCTAGAGATCGTGGACGGGCGGGAGCTGTTCGACCGGCTGATCCTGGGAAACGATGCAGGCGGAACGAGGAACGAAGAAGTCGGTATGCGCCATGGCTGAGCAATCCTTCGTTCGGCGGGCATCGTTCCACGGTTCACGTTCCTCCGTGAAGCGGATCGTGCTGCGCGCTCCCAATTGGATTGGCGACGCGGTGCTGTGCGAGCCGGCCATTGCCGCCGTACGAACGCTTTTTCCGCAGGCGGAATTGACGCTGCTGGCCAAACCCGCAATCGCCGAGCTGTTCACACACGATCCGGATCTCCATCAGATCCTCGTCTATGACGAGCGCGGGGCGCACCGGGGATTGACCGGGAAGTGGCGGTTGGCGGAGCAGTTGCGCCGGCACCGGTTTGATCTGGCGATCCTATTCCAAAACGCGTTTGAGGCGGCCCTGATCGCGTTTCTGGCTGGCATCCCGTGCCGGTATGGCTATGCGACGGATGGACGGCGGCTGCTGCTCTCCGATCCGGTGCCGAAGCCGGTGAGTCCACTGCATCAGGTTCGCTACTATCTTGATCTGGTACGCCCATTAGGCAGTGAGAGCAGGGAGCGAGCGCCGCGGTTGTATCTGTCGTCGGAGGATGCAGCGGCGATGGCGGCGCGGCTGGAGGCCGTCGGCATCGGTGCCGCCGACGTCGTCATCGGACTCAATCCCGGGTCCACCTATGGCGGGGCCAAGCGCTGGCTGCCGGAGCGGTTCGCCGCAACGGCCGACCGACTGGCTAGGCAATTCAATGCAAAGGTGGTGATTGTCGGGGCGCGGGGCGAAGAGGCGCTGGCCCAGTCCATCGCGCAGCAGATCCGGGCAAAAACCGTTGTCCTATCCGGACAGACCACGGTGCGCGAGCTGCTGGCGGTGGTGAAACGCTGCGCGACGTTTCTCACCAACGATACGGGACCGATGCACGTTGCCACGGCCTTTGGCGTGCCGGTGGTGGCAGTCTTCGGGCCGACCGACTGGCGGACAACCGCCCCCTCCGGCGCGAGTCATGCGCTGGTCCGGCAGCCGGTGGACTGCGCGCCGTGTCTCTTGCGCGAATGCCCGATCGACCACCGGTGCATGACGCGCGTGACGGTGGACGAGGTCTATCAGGCGGCGGTTGTGCAGATGGTCGGGGGGACGACGGCGGCCCTGGAGGCACCGCGCCTGCCGCTGCACGGCGTGACTGTACTCCTCGATCGTGACGGCACGACAAACCGAGACACCGGCTACATCAAGACGGTGGACGAGCTGCAGCTTTTTCCGGGAGCCATTGACGCGGTCGCTCGTCTGAAACGAGCCGGCGCGCGCGTAGTCATGATCACCAATCAATCAGGGGTCGGCCGCGGCCTTTTCTCCCTCGAGATGCTGGGCGCTATCCACGCGAAGCTGCGCGCGGCGTTCGAGGCTGGTGGGGCACCGCTCGACGGGCTCTATTATTGTCCACATCATCCGGACGACGGCTGCGCCTGCCGTAAGCCCGGCACGGCCATGGTCGAGCGGGCCGCAGCGGATTTGCAGCTGGACTTGTCCGGCGCTTATGTGATCGGCGATCAACGGGCGGACATGCTGCTGGCGCGGAAGATTGGCGCGCGGAGTGTCATGGTGACGACCGGTCCGACCAGCGCGCAGGCGCTGGAGGAGTTGCGGCAGGAGGGGATCGAGCCCAACCATGTCGCGACGGATCTGAGTCATGCGGTAACGTGGATCTTCGGCCACGGCGAAAAGGCGGCGGATCGCGCATCGGGGCAGACCTCGATCCCGTTCGGTGGATAAACGTACGCCATGACTGATCCGGACAAGATGTTACTCATTAAGCCCAGTTCGTTGGGTGACGTTGTGCATGCCATGCCGGTTTTAGCGGCGTTGCGCGAGCGGTTTCCGCGGACATTCATCGCCTGGCTGGTGAAGCAGCAGTGGGCTGGGATCGTTGAACGAATGGAGGGGGTCGATCACGTGTGGTCGGTCGGATCGGGTGCTGCCGGGTGGTTGTCGGCAGTGCCGCGTCTGCGCGCAGAGCGCTTCGATCTCGCCGTCGACTTGCAGGGGCTGTTCCGGAGCGCCGTCATGGCGCGGCTGGTCGGCTGCCCGGAGCGGATCGGGTTTGCCAACGGACGGGAGGGCAGTCCGCTGTTGTATACGCAGCGAGTCGTGGTGCCGACGCCGGACGTGCACGCGGTGGATCGCTATTTGCTGATTGCGAAGGCGCTGGGCGCAGCGGTGCCCGCGCGGCCTGAATTCCGATTCTCGATCCCGGCCTGTGACTGCGAGCAAGTGGCAGCGGTCCTGGCGCAGGCGGGGGTGAGGACCGGGGCGACGTGGATCGCCATGAACGTCTCGGCGCGCTGGCCGACCAAGCGGTGGCCGGCGGTGTTCTTTGCCGAAGTGGCTGACCGCTTGCAGAAAGAGGGGCTGGGCCCGGTCGTGCTGTTCGGCGGGCCGGATGATCGCGCGGAGGCGCGGGCCGTGACATCGCTGATGACGACGCCGCCGGGCGATGTGACTGGCCTGACG
>VFZE01000108.1 GCA_016871315.1 Acidimicrobiia bacterium
TTCAGCGTCCGGCCCTTTTTGCTGGCGCAAGCTAGGTTGAGTAACCCGTTTGTTTACAACAGAGAAATCGGCCTTCTGCAATTTCTCCAGGAGAACGGTACGTATTTTGTTCGTCTTGGGGAGCCAAAGTTTTTAAGGCCCCAAGTCTCCGCCCAGCGGGTTGACTTGGGGCCTTTCCCTTTTGGCGCAAATGTATCCCCATTCCGGGCAATGAGTTGCGGGGCACCCGTCTCTGCGTCGCGCTTCTCTCCTCCGGAGCAGTCCTCGTTGCGGCCGCGTTTGGGTGTTAACCGACCGGTTTTCTCCCCGTCTCCGCCGGCGGGCTACCCCCTGGTTTACCCCAGAGAGGAATTCGTTAACAGCCAGGCGAAGTTGACTGGTCCGAGACGGACTCGCTGAAAATGGAGGGCACGATGGTTACGGGGTTTGCGATCACTTCGACTCCCTCTTCGCAAGGCACGCAAATCTAGGACGCTGAACGGCCCAGCGCCTGTCGGTCCGACCAACTGGTCAAGAATCGAATGCGGCTGTGGGCAGCATCGGTGAGAATCCAAAATATGCACCGCCCATCCCGGACAATCCGCCAGTTCCGGCGTATATAGTTAACGCACGCGGCCCCGCGCCGCGTCGATTCCGTCCACCAGACGCCGGCTCGACCGCAAAGCGGAGATCGTCGTGAGTGGTCTTTCAGGAGACCGCTCATGCGCGATCGCGATACCGTCCTGGACGGTGCCATTCCGAACGTCGCCGCCATTCTCGGCGATGCCCTCGTCCGCCTACTGTTCCTCAAATCTCCGCCCGACCGGCGAGTTGACTTCCCGGAGACAGAGAGCGTTCATGTGACTGCTGGTTAACACTATGAGACAACAAACCACAGTCGATTCATCCAAACTCAGGGCCGAAATCGAAGGCCTCCATCACCTGACCACCGGACAGTTGAAGGACCGATACCGCGAACTCTTCCGCGAAGAGTCACGGTCCAATCACAAGCAGTTCCTGGTCCGCCGCATCGCCTGGCGTATCCAGGCCAACGCTCTGGGCGGGCTCTCCGAACGCGCCCGGCAGCGCGCCCTCACCATCGCTGACGACGCCGACCTGCGCATCCGGGCGCCGAAGAACTTCCTCCGGAGTCCGGTCGACCAGATGCGAACCGCCGAGGCACGCGTGGACCCCGGATTGGACCCACGTTTGCCGTTACCCGGAACCCCGCTCATCCGCCGCTACCAGGGCAAGGACATCGTTGTCCATGTGCGACACGACGGCAGCTTCGAGTGCGACGGCCGCATCTTCTCCTCGCTCAGCGCCGCTGTCACCCAGGCCACCGGAACCCGGTGGAACGGTTTCGCCTTCTATAACCTCGGCCACCGCCCAGGGGTGAAGCATGGCGAATAACGCAACGAGCGCACCGACGACAATACGATGCGCCATCTATACAAGGAAGTCGACCGAGGAGGGGCTCAAGCAAGACTTCAACTCGCTCGACGCCCAGCGCGATGCCGCCACGGCATATGTTCGCAGTCAGGCCGGCGAGGGCTGGAAACTGCTGCCGGAATTCTACGACGACGGCGGCTTCACCGGCGCCAACATGCAGCGGCCCGCCCTGCGCCGCCTCCTCGCCGATGTCGAGGCGAAAAAGGTCGATTGCGTGGTGGTGTATAAAGTAGATCGCCTGAGCCGCTCCATCCGGGACTTCGCCAAGATCATGGAAATCCTGGAGAAGCACGGCGCGACCTTCGTCTCGGTCACCCAGCAGTTTAATACCACCTCCTCGCTCGGGCGGCTCACGCTGAACATCCTGCTGTCGTTCGCGCAGTTCGAGCGGGAGATCATCTCGGAGCGAACCAAGGATAAGCAGGTCCTGGCCCGGAAGCGCGGCAAGTGGACCGGCGGTCACCTCCCCCTCGGCTACGACCTCGAAGCTGGCAAATTAGTGGTCAATCCGGAGGAGGCCGCGCGCGTGCGCCAGATCTTTGAATGGTACATGGAAGACCATAGTGTCTTCGGCATCGTGGCGAAGTGCGAGGATCTGGGCTGGCGCAATAAGCAGTGGACGACCCGCGAGGGCAAAGTAAGCGGCGGCCACACTCTCCGAAAGTGTCATCTCTACTCCATGCTCGCCAGCCCCCTCTACGCCGGACGGATTCGCGCCGAGAGCGAAGTGGTGAAGGCCACCCACGACGGGATCATCGACGAAAAGACCTTCGACCTGGTCCAGCAAAAACTGAAAGCCAACACCCGGAACCACGGCACCGAGCATCGGCAGAACCGCGAGTCCCTGCTGCGGGGCATCCTGTACTGCTCGTCCTGTGGCGGCCCAATGACGGCGACCTATTCGTCGAGCAAGCACCGGCAGTACCGCTACTATATCTGCAGCCAGGCAGCGCAGCGCGCCGCCAACGCCTGCCAGGCCAGATCGGTATCCGCGCCGGTGATCGAGAACGCGGTCCTTGCAAGCGTCAAACGGTTCGCGATCACGCCGGAGGTGGTAGAGGTTGCCGCACGGGCGGCACAGTGCCGCCTAAGGGAGGAGTTGGGGGCCCAGCGCCGGGACTTGAAGAAGGCCAACGTCATCGCGCGCAACGCGAGTTCGCAGTTGGCACGGAGCCGGAGCACGGACCCGGAGCGGGAGACGGCACTGCGGGAGAAGATCGCCGCCGCACAACGCACAGCTGACGTGCTACGGGAGTCGATCGCCAGGGGTGAACGGCTCCGGTTCGACGACACGACCGTTCGGCAGCGGCTGGGAAACTTTGAGGAGGTATGGAAAACGATGACGACCGAGGAACAGGCCCGCCTGCTGCGAGCCCTTATTGAGCGGGTCGGCTACGATGCCCGGGCCGAGAAGGTGCGAGTCACCTACCACTCCGCTGGCGTCCGGGAACTCTGTAACGGGGTGGCGTAGTGCAAGACCGACGCGAAGACGAGGTGCCGCTGCAATGGGGGCGCCGCCAAGGGAGACCCGCTCGAAAGAAGGCAGCGGGCGCGATCGAGCCGCGCATTCCCCGCATCACGCGTCTGATGGCGCTGGCCATCAAGTTCGAGGATATGATCGCCCGCGGCGAGGTGCGGGATTATGCCGAGATCGCCCGACTGGGGTTCGTTACGCGGGCCCGGTTGACGCAGATCATGAACCTGCTCCTCCTGGCGCCGGAGATCCAGGAGGCGATACTGATACAGGCGGGGATTCCGGATTTCATGACCACGGGCGAAACGAAGCTGCGGCGGCTTACGACAATCGCGGATTGGGGGCAACAGAAGATCGCGGCCAAGCGTATCGGCTTCGAAATTGTTGTGGACGGCCCACGGGGCAAGGCGTTCTAGCGCACCGCCCGGAAGGCCTACTACAACTTTGCCGGAAGTGATCGCGTTGATAAACTGCACGTGTGCCAGCCAAACCGATGCGTACCTATTTCGCCGATCAACTCGTGGGTGAGGAGCCTCTCCGTCACGGGACGGCATTGCGACTCTGCTCCCTGGCGGCAGAGGTCCGCGCAGCCGAGCCGTGGGAGTCGCTGTCGGAATCGCAGTTGATCGCGGTCCAGACTGGCGAGAACAGTGAACCCGACTTTGTTTCGGTGCTTGGGGCAGCCGGCGAACATCGCGCAATCTTCGTCTATCCGGGGATTCGCGGATATGCGTGGAGGCAGGACATGCTTTCGGCAGACCCTCACGCCGCCAAGAGGCTAATGATAGCGGAAAATGATTCCCTGCAGGTCAGTTTCGTACCCAAGCACGAACTGACAAACCTGGATACCGACCTGATGAAAGGTTGCCGCTGGAAAGACGCGATGGGGGGTGTTGAGCTTCGATCCGTTCGCCGCGGCTGGCTGCCCTGGTATGTAAACGAGGAGGAGGGAGAGCGGCTATGCTCGGCATTGGAGGCCTTTATGGCGCTTGTCTCCAGCGGCCATCTCGATTCCAAGGATCTGGACCTCTGGCCTGAAGGCCAGCCCGTCCTGCCGATGCTGGTTCGGAAAAACGGTAAATGGTCCATGACCATGTTGAACATGCAGTTGACGCGGGTGAATCAACCGCGGCTTTGGGTTCCGCAGGAGCATTTGCGCGGTCTTCCTGCCGGCCGGAAATCGGGGGCGATTTGTCTCGGAGACATTGTCCTCCCCAGTTCAATCGGAGGGCCAAATGAGCGCCCTGCCGTGGTACATCTGTTCGTTGTCGCGGACAACCGTTCCGGGCATGCTTTTCCCCCGACACTGAGACAACCGGGCACGCCACTCGGTGCCAGCGCATCGGAAGCAGTCCTGACGGCAATCAGGGAACGACGCCAGATCCCAGAAAAAGTGTTCGTTCCTGAACCGCTATTTGCTGAGGTGCTGGGTGAACTTGCCCGTGTCGTGGGCTTTGAGGTGCGGGTCAAGCGCCATTTGCCGATGTTGGATGAGTTGGTGCGGGAACTCTCGCGCTACGCGGAACAGCACGGTGAGGCAGACTCTCAAACGATTCACTGAACGTTGGCGGCGAGACGCTCTTCGATTCCGGCGCAGCCCAAGCGGGAGTCAGTCGGTGCACGTCCGTCTTGTTCAGATTCCGCCTGGAAGGATTCGGCCTTGAAGCCGTAGCATCAACCACCTGGTTGCATCCCGCACGCAAGTCACTCCCCCGCCGGCCTCTTCCGGCGCCAAGATGGCGGAAACCCTTCCGCCAGGATCCGCTCGATCGCTTGGCACGTCGAGTAATCGTCCGGTCTCGTTCCGTTGATCCAGCGATAGTAGTCGGACTGATCCACCCCGGCGGCTTCGTGAATGTCTTTGATTCTGCACTTGTACCGCTTGGCAAAGCTCCTGGCCGCGGCCGCCCGCCGGGCTACCGGCGTAGCCGCCGTCGCCTGGCCCGCCTCGCCCTTCTCGCCAATAGCAACCAACTGGCCGCTCTCTGCCAGCCCGAGCCGCTCTTCCAGCGAAACGAACAACGACTGGCGGGCCTGTAACAGTTCCACCACCTCTACCGTGCAGCGGCGCTTGGTCGGCGCCAGTAGGACAAACGGTCTGTCCTGATCGATCACGAGGCGCTGAACAAGACCAGCAAACCGCTGCGTGTCCGTCACCAACGCCAGGAACACCGGCTGCCCACGCGTTCCTTGGGCTTCGGAAACACCAACGGACCATAAGCCGTTGCCGCGGACGACGGGGGACTGCCACCGAATCCCAAGCGGCCCGGCAATCCGCTTGGTAAACGCTGCGACATCCAACTCCTGCTGCAGCACGTCCCGGCGCGTCAGCGTCACTCTCTCGCAGCTCTGGTGCGGATCCTGGCACAGCGCCACGTACTCGCCGTCCAGATGGTCCACGATGCGCCGCGGACAGTAACCCATCTGCTTGCCCGGGC
>VFZE01000109.1 GCA_016871315.1 Acidimicrobiia bacterium
CGGATCCCGCCTCTCATCGTTGACCGTCGCGTAACTGGATACCGCCAGCCGATATCCAGCCTCCCGGACAGCCGCTCGCACGCGGCGATCGGTCGCACCATAGGGATAGGCCATCGTCTCGACAGGGTGCCCGATGGCGTCTTCAAGGTCACATTTGCTCCGACGCAGTTCATCCCGCAACACGGCATCGTCACACGCCGGCAGCGCCACGTGAGTCGCCCCATGCGCACCGATGGTGGCGTTCGGCATCGCCGCCAGCTCACGCAATCCCGATGGCGTCAAAAAACCTGGCCGGCCCTCTTTCACGAAATCCGACGTCACGAACACGGTGAACGGCAAACCCCGCTCGATCAGAATCGGCGCTGCGACGGTGAGATTATCTTCGTAGCCGTCGTCGAACGTGATCGCAAGCCGCACCGTCGCTTCAAGCACCGCATCGGGAGTCAGCCCGATGACACGATCCCGGCAGGATGCCGCCAGATAATCCATTTGCCGGATGAATTGATCGCGACTGATTGAAAACAGCCCATAGGTATCGCCCAGAGCCGGTGATCCGACGGCATGATAGAGCAGCACACGCAATCCGGCCGGCGGCGCGCAGGCCCACCGTCCGCACGCGATCACTTCGGACACCGCCCGTGCGACGGCCCTCCGCATCCGCATGGTTACACACGAGCTTTCATGGCCGGCGGCCGCAGGCATTCAGCATCATCGCGGCATAAAACTTCGGAACCAACGGGTACATCGAGACCGCTTTGAGGAAATATCGCCAGGCGTCACGGAACTGACCGCTGTCTTGCAACCCGCGCCCGCCGCTGTAATAGACCAGCGCCAGACGCCGGCGGATTCTCCACGGACTGGCTTTGTCCCGTTCTTGCTCGCCGTCGAGATGATGTCGGACCACCGCCATCACCCCCTCCATGTTACGAAGGGCAACGCGGCTTTGATTGCCGTCGTGTATCAAGTATTCCCCGAGGATCTCGGACACAAACCCCATCCGTGTGCCGGCCTTCGCCAGCTTGAGCCACAAGTTGTAGTCCTCGGCGGTGATGAAGGCCGCCTCTTCGCTGAAACGGCCGACCCGCTCCACAAACTCGCGTTTGACCACGATTGCCGAGGTGGAAAGGCAGTTGCCCTCGTAGAGCAAAGACCGGTAGGTGGCGCGCGCCTCGGGACCGTAGACAACCTCCCTCGTGCGCGTCCCGGGGCCGATCCATCGCTCGGCATGGCACACCAGGTCGAATCCCTGCTCCATCCGCTGGAGACACCGGGCGAGCTTCCCCGGGTACCAAACGTCGTCGGAATCGAGAAAGGCAATATAGGGGGCCTGAGTCAGTGCGATACCGTGATTGCGCGACGCCGCGATCACCCCGTGATTGGCGAAGTTCACCAGGCGAACGCGGGGATCTCCGAACGAGTTCACGACGGAGACCGTATCGTCCTGGGAAAAATTATTGACGACGACGGCTTCCCACCGGGACTCGGTCTGCGCCAGGACGGACTTCAGCGCGGCAGGCAAGAACCTGGCGTGATTGTAGGTGGGGATAATGACGGACACGAGGGGCTGAGACATGGTTTCGGTCATCGGCCGAATGCGGCTCGGCACAGGGCTAACGTCTCATCGATCTCGTGAGGCCACCGCGACGAGGGTGAGAAGCCTGTGGCGAGGAGTTTGGCGGATGAATACGCCAACACCGAGGGCGAGGGGCCGGCCGGGGCCGGACGGACGATCGGCAGCGACTGGCCGGTCAACGACTTCCAGCGTTCCGCGACCAATTCAGTCATCGAGAGAATCGATTGCGCGGCCGCACCGCCGCCGAGATTGAAGAGCCCGTCGCCTAGGCAGTCTGAACCAACAGGCAAAACATGGAGAACCGCTCGTGCGACATCCTCCAAGGTGAGAAAATCCCTTAGTTGCAGCCCCGCCGAACGCAGTGTCAGTTCGCCCGTGGTTACGGCCTGCCGGCAGAGATCGTTGACCAGCAGCATCCAGCAATTGACGCCCTGCCACATGGGTGTCCCGAACGCGTTCGACAGCCTGAAGACCGTTCCATGAATTGCCCTGCGTTGGGCCGCCTCCAGCACCACCTGCTCGCCGGCCAGATGCGAGGTCGCATAGGGATGAAGATTGCGCGGACACGTCTGCTCCGTGATCGTGCCCTCCAATGAACTCGCATACACATGCGCCGTGGAAAAATAGACGACGCGTTTCACGCCGGCCTTGACGGCCGCCGCCACCAACCGAGCCGTCGCCACGCCGTTGAATTCGAGCGCCGCCACCGGATCGGCGGCGCAGTCTTGCGCATTCATCCCAGCGGCGTGGATGATCGCGTCCATGCCCCGGCAACTGTCTTCTAATGCCGCGCGGTCTTGCCACTGCAGTTGAATCACGCGTGCCTGAGGCAGCCAGGCGGGCGACGACGCAGCCTGTCTGGTTCCCAGCACAACCGTGTGCCCCGCTTCGCCCAGAACATGTGCGATACGCCCGCCGACATACCCAAATCCTCCCGCAACGAGTATCCGCATAGAGCGACGCTAGGGAGCCCAGGGTGCGCCCTTCTTCCACAGCGATTCGAGCAACTCATGATCCCGCTTGGTATCCATGCAGTGCCAGAACCCTTCATGACAATACGCCATCAATTCTCCGGCTTTCACCGCCTGCTCCAGCGGTTCGCGTTCGAGCAGCGTGCCATCCCCTTCGATCAGATCGAAGAAGTTCGGCTCGATCACGAAGAAGCCGCCGTTGATCCATCCCTCGTGTAACTGTGGTTTTTCCTTGAAGCTCGACACCCGCGCGCCGTCCAACTCCAACTCTCCGAATCGCGCGGCCGGGCGGACGGCAGACACCGTGATCATCTTGCCGTGGCTGCGATGAAACGACAGCAGCGCATCCAAATCAATGTCAGCCACCCCGTCGCCGTAGGTCAGAAGAAAGGGCTCGTTGCCGATATACGGTTTCATCCGCTTGACGCGGCCGCCCGTCATCGTGGCGTCGCCCGTATTGACCAGCGTTACCCGCCAGTCCACGGAATCGGTTTGATGCGGCCGGATGCTGCCGGAGGCCAGATCGATCGTAAAATCCGCATTGAGTGCGCGATAGTTGAGGAAATATTCCTTGATCACTTCGGCCTTATACCCCAACGCCACATAGAAATCCTTGTGGCCAAATCGGGCGTAGCGCTGCATGATGTGCCACAACATCGGCCGTCCGCCAATCGGCACCATGGGCTTGGGAATGACATCTGTATATTCGGCTAAGCGTGTCCCGAACCCGCCGGCGAGCAGAATGACTTTCATGATCTAGTTCCATCCATAAGAAATATCCGCGAGTGACCGCCGCTCGATTTCGTGGGGATCATGGGGAATGCTGGCGAGATTGAGCACCAGACTGCGTGGCGCGGCGAGTCCCTGAAAACCGAACCAGATACCGGCCGGCACCGTGATCCGAGCATACCGGTCCGTTCCGATCTCTTCGACGCGGAACTCCCGGCCGCCATCAAGACAAAAGATGAACCGGACCTGTCCAATCGGAACGACCAAGTTCATCGTCATGCGGGCATGCCGTTTCCACGCTTTCACTGCCCCCGCGTCCACCCAGGAAAAGTACGCTTCCCCGAACCCCGCATAGCCAGCATCGGTCTGTTTCATGGCATGAAGCACATCGCCGCCGGCCGTTTCGATCCGCGCCAGAGGCGTCACCATGACATTGGCGAGCGTCATCGCGCCCATGCCAGCCCCCGCTCTCGGGCCCGCGCGGTGTAGGCAGCAATCTGCGCCGTTGTCGTCGCGGCCGTCTGAGCGGGATCTTGGTAGTACACCCGATACCACTCAGCCGTCATGCGCACGGCTTCCTCGAATCCCATGACGGCATACCAACGCAAATGATGCAACGCTTTGTCGCAATTCAATTTGAGTAAGCCCGATTCATACGGACCTGGAACCCCCTGCGACACATCCCGCCACCGGACCCGATCCCAATGCCACGCCATCTGCTGCACCAACTCCAACACACTGTGGTTCTGCTCAGCCGGAGGTCCGAAGTTGAACGGCTCGCCATGCAATTCAGACCGCTGGGTCAGCCCTACAGCCAAATTCAGATACCCGCTCAACGGTTCGAGCACGTGCTGCCATGGACGCGTAGCCAAGGGATTGCGCAGCTCGACCTCCTGACTAGCCGACCACGCCCGGACGCAATCCGGCACGATCCGATCCGCCGCCCAGTCCCCTCCGCCGATGACGTTCCCTGCTCGCGCCGATGCGATACGGATACGGCTTGATGCCTTCGGGAAATAAGACTTGATGTACGAACGAATGGCTAGTTCAGCGGCACCCTTCGAGGCGCTGTACGGATCAGGGCCACCCAATGCATCGGTTTCGCGGTAGCCCCACACCCACTCGACATTGTCATAACATTTGTCGCTGGTGATGAGCACCGCCGCGCAGGGCCTCTCTAATACCCGCAGAGCTTCGAGTACGTTCAGCGTACCCATCACATTGGTCTCCCAGGTTTCAATCGGCTCGACGTGGGAACGGCGGACTAATGATTGCGCCGCAAGGTGAAAGATAAAATCTGGTTGTGCGTACACGATGGCGTTGCGTACGGCTGCCCGGTCCCGAACATCAATTCGCAAATCGGACATGCCGCTGACAAGACCAGCCGCCGCAAAATGCGAAGGATCGGTCGGTGGATCAAGGGCCAGACCGACAACTTTCGCTCCAAGCAACTGAAGCCACCCGGCAAGCCACGACCCTTTAAATCCGGTGTGGCCGGTCAGCAGTACTCGCTTGCCCTTATACGCATTTGCGAGCAACGTCATGATTGTCCCAACCGGGAGGCATGCCCACGATCCCAGAGCACCTGCACTGCGTCACGATCTCGAATTGCACCCATGCCAATAGCCATGATGCTCGTCGGTCATTAGTTGCTTATCGTTTACCAGTCGTTCGATCGGCCCATGCTCGATTACCGTGGCATCATCTGTAAGATAGCTGATGCTCTCGGCTAAAAGATTATGAACTCACCATTGATCCAGTTTTCGCTAGGATGCAATTTCTCCTTAATCCAGCTCCCTGCCCCGCTCAATGTGCATGCCGCCGAACTGCGCTGAGGGCCGAACTGCCATAATAGTAGCCACCCTACCATGTGCGTGGTGCAAGGAGTGCAGCGCGGGGATACTTACATCCGACACCCCGTCTCCATAGGTCAACATGAACGTGGCAGCTTGCTACAAAGCTGATTTCAACCTTAAGAGACGCCCCGGGTCATCGTCGAGGCCCCGGTATCGACCAA
>VFZE01000110.1 GCA_016871315.1 Acidimicrobiia bacterium
ATCCAATCCCCATAGACGACCCGCTGCGGTGGCGGTTTAGCTCACTGAGCGATCCCATCAATCCGGCGCCTCCACCCTCATTCCGACCCCGGCCTCCGCGCGCGCCTGACTGATGGGATCTTTTTCAATCACGAAGAAACGAAATTTATTTTCGCTTTCTTTACAGGCACTTCCAGATTCGCTTTTGTTCGCATCGCGCTGGCTCCTCTTACTCTGGGACCGGATGCAGCGCAGCCCATCGGCTGCCGGCATCGGGTGGTTCTTTCCTGGATTGGGTTAGCGGACGTTTGGCGGCGGCCGCTGAGCCCAACTCGAGGCGTCGGCTGCGCACGGTTCTGGGGGGTTCAGTTCCGTGGGCTCCTTTCAAGCCGCGCCTCATGCGCTCGGCAATCCGTCGTAGTTGAGAGGGGTGCTCCTCGACGGATTGCCTGGAGCGCCCAGCGCAAATTCCCTAAAACCTCCTTTTCTATTACCGATAACTACTATTTGATAAACGTGCAATCCACCGAACCAAGCTCTTCTCCCATCCATTCCCTGATGGATTGTGTCGTCGATCAAGCCTGCACTCTGCTGCGCGATCAAGCTGGCTTAGAGGCTGGACCTGAGCCCGCACCACCTGCCCCGAAGGCGGAAACCTCCGAGGCAGAACGGAAGCGTCCGGAAACCTACGTTTCCTGGTTTCCTGTTGGAGGAGCTGTCGTCGGCGTCATTGCTTTAAGCGCCCAGGATCCGGTCCTGCGCTGCCTGCTCCGCTCGATGATGGAAGAACCTGTTCCTGACCATGAGGAGACTCTCATGCTCCGGGAAACGGTCGCCGAGCTGCTCAACATGGTCCTCGGTCACGCCAGTCAGCCCATGCGGCTCATCGGCCTGCCCATTCAGGTCTTGCCGCCGCTGACCGTTCTTGCCGATACCGAATCGCTGCTCATCGCCGAAGCCGATTGTATCCGCTCTCTTCACACGCAGGCAGGCTCTTTATATTTTCTTTTTTCCTCCGAACCGAGGTAAGAACAGAATGGCTCGTATCATGATCGTCGATGATTCCATTATGGCCAGACGCCGTCTGAAACACATGCTGCTGGAGGGAGGCCACGAAGTGCTGTGTGAAGCCTCCAACGGCTTGGAAGCCGTCCTCCAGAACAAGCACTACCGCCCTGACATCATCACCATGGACATGACGATGCCCGGCAAGGACGGCCTCACGGCCTCCAAACAAATCCTGTCGGAGTTTCCCGACGCCCGCATCGTCATGGTCTCCTCCATCTCCGACCATAGCAAGATCATGGAGTCTTCCAAGGCCGGTGTCTTCAGTTACCTCCTCAAACCTTTCACCAAGGAACAGATCTTGGCCGCCATCAGTGACGCCCTTAACGCCACCGATAGGCGGCCCATTGCCGTGCCACAAGGCTGAGCAGGAACCCCGCCACCCCATCCACCGCGTAGTGGTACCGCCCATATACCGTCGCCACAGCGATCAAACCCGCCAGAACCACCATCCCGCGTCCCACCCACTTCCGTTCCCTAACCACCGCGCTCACCGCAAACGCCGCCGAGAATGCCCCCGAAACATGTGCGCTGGGAAACACGCTCGTGTGGATTCCGTATCCGCCCAAATACCAGAGATTGAACCTTCGGAATACCGTTTCCACGCCCGGCAGATCCTCACCCGGAAACACCGTCCGAGGCGGCTCGGACGGAAAAAACGGAAACAGTACGTACGCCCCGAGTATCGCCACCAGCACCGTGAACAGAAACCGGTCGGCCTCCTTCCGATGCCCGGTCGCATATAAGATGCCCAGTCCGCCCGGCGCCGTTGCGTATACCAGCGCGTAGCTGATCTCGAGCAAACCCGGCAGCGCCGGCCCCAGACTCTCCATCGCTGCGCGCAAACCCCAATCGTTCAATAGCAGACGGTCCCACGCCACCCAGCTTTGCTCCAACTCCGTTCCTGTGTGCGGCAGCGCGAACCAGCCCATCTCGCGATAGGCTAGCAGCAGCAGTGGCAGCGGATACCAGTCCCGCAACGTCCCCAGAAACTCCCTCCGGCGCAACGAATCGGCATTGGCCATGAGGAAAAACGCCGCAACCACGGTTGCGTTCAGCCAAAGCACATTCCAGGTGATGCTGCGGTCAATGGGACGCATCAGGGCGACCGCCGCCGCATAGGTGAAATAGACGATCGCGACCCACTCGCTCGCCCGCAACGCCGTCGCCATGAAATCCAATAACGGCTACAATAACATCAAATCGCGATGACAACCAGACGCCACTTTCTTCAACTCAGCGCAGCCGCCTTGGCCGCGCAATCGCCAAAACTTTCCGCCAACGACAAGATTCAAATCGCCGCCATCGGCATTGGAGGAATGGGCCATGAGGACATCACCTCCGCGCTTGCCGCGCCGGGCGTCGCCCTCACCGCCGTCGCCGACGTCTACCAGGGCCGCCTGGACCGCGCCAAGGAGCTTTGGGGCAAGGACCTGTTCACCACCCGCGACTACCGCGAGGTGCTCGGCCGCCCCGGCATCGACGCGGTTCTGATCGCCACGCCCGACCATTGGCACGCACAGATCGCCATCGACGCGATGAAGGCCGGCAAGCATGTCTACGTCGAAAAACCCATGGTGCAGGACATCGCCGACGGTAAACGGCTCATCGAAGGCGAAAAATCGACCGGCAAGATCTGCCAGGTCGGCAGCCAGCGCGTCAGCTCCATCGTCTACCAAAAAGCCAAGGACCTCATCAAACAAGGATCCATAGGCCAGTTCAACATGATCGAAGCCTGGTGGGACCGCAATTCCGCCATCGGCGCCTGGCAGTACTCCATCCCGCCCGATGCCACACCGGAAAACATCGATTGGGACCGTTTCCTTGGCTCCGCCCCGAAGCGGCCGTTTGAACCTATCCGCCTGTTCCGCTGGCGCAACTATCAAGACTACGGCACCGGTGTCGCCGGTGATCTCTTCGTGCACCTGTTTTCCGGCATGCACTTTATCACCGGCTCACTGGGCCCTTCGCGCGTCTACGCCACCGGGGGCCTGCGGTTCTGGAAGGATGGCCGCGACGTGCCCGACGTCATGATCGGCCTTTATGATTACCCCGCCACCGCGGACCATCCCGAGTTCACGCTTATGCTCCGCGTGAACTTCGCCGACGGCGCCGGCGGCAGCCACGTCTTCCGTTTCGTCGGCCCCGAGGGCGTGCTTACTGTCGGCAACGGCGTCACCATCGCCCGCCAGCCGCGCGACACCGAACCCGGCTACACCATCGGCACCTTCCCGAAGGCCGTCCAGGATCAGTTTCTCGCCGAATATCAGAAGCAGTATCCGCCCACAAAACCTTCGGCCGACTCCATACGCCCGCGCACCGAAGAGCGCTACCTGCCGCCTCCGGGCTACAACGATCATCGCGACCACCACGTCAACTTCTTCCACGCCATCCGAACGAAATCCGCAGTCGTTGAAGACGCCACGTTCGGTTTCCGCGCCGCCGGTCCCGCGCTGCTGTCCAATCTGAGCTACACGCAGCGCAAGCCCCTCCATTGGGACCCGCAGTCAATGAATTTGAAAGGCTGACCCGCCATGCCGCAGACTTCTCCTAACGACCGAATCCGCATCGCCACCATCGGCGTGGGCGGAATGGGCATGGGCGACACACGCTATGCCTTACAAATCCCCGGCGTCGAGCTTGTCGCCGTCTGTGATCTCTACGACGGCCGCCTGAAGCGCTCCAAGGAAATCTGGGGCGACAAGATCGCCACAACGCGCGACTACCGCGAAATCCTCGACCGCAAGGATGTCGACGCCGTCATCGTCGCCACTTCCGATCACTATCACGCACAGATCTCCATCGACGCCATGAATGCCGGCAAGGACGTCTACTGTGAAAAACCGATGGTGCACAAGATCGAGCAGGCCTACCCGCTGATCGAGGCCCAGAAGAAGACGGGCCGCATCTTTCAGGTCGGCAGCCAGTACGCAAGCTCGCTCACCTTCCTGAAGGCGCGGGACCTGCTGGCCGCAGGAACCATCGGCTCGCTCAACATGGTGGAGGCATGGCTTGACCGCAATTCCGCCATCGGAGCCTGGCAATACTCGATCCCGCCGGACGCCACTCCGCAAACCATCGACTGGGCCCGCTACACGGCCATCACGCCCAAGCGCGATTTCGATGCCAAGCGCTTCTTCCGCTGGCGCAACTATCAGGACTACGGCACCGGCGTCGCCGGCGACCTTTATGTCCATCTGCTCACCGGTCTCCACGTCGTCACCGGCTCAAGCGGCCCCACGCGCGTCTTCTCGACCGGCGGCCTGCGCTATTGGAAGGACGGCCGCGACGTTCCCGACATCGCGCTCGCCCTGCTCGATTACCCCGGCTTCACCTTCACCCTCCGCGTCAACTTTGCCTCCGGCGGCCAGCGCGAGAGCTTCGGCGTCCGCTTCGTCGGCAGCGAGGGAGTCATGGAGGTCGGGATGTCCAGCGTCACCCTCTCCCGCAAGCCACGCGAAGCCGGGCCCGGCTACACTATCAACACCTTCACCAAGGCAACGCAGGAGAAGTTCCTCACCGGCTACCGCTCGAAGTATCCCGCGACCAAGGCTTCCGCCGACGCCATGCGGCCTTTGAAAGAGGACGTCTACACCGCCCCGCCCTCCCACAACGCGCATCTCGAGCACCACCGCAATTTCTACAACGCCGTCCACTCCCGCAAACCGTTCTTTGAGGACGCTGTCTTCGGCCTCCGCACCGCCGGGCCCGCCCTGCTGTGCAACCACTCGCTTTTCGAAAAAACCGTCTGCGGGTGGGACGCGGAGAGAATGGTCCGGGCGTAGCGGACGCTCTTAGCGTGCCGCTTCGCGACTCTTCGCGAAGCCCGGCGCGGCACGTCGCAAAGCCTCGGCTACTCGTGTATGAACCGCAAGATCGGCGTCCCGTTCATCTTGCGACGGCCAATCCGGTCTCACCGACCTTGCATACCGGTACAACTGCTCCCCCATCCGAATGCGGGCCGCGGGGGTCTTTCTCTCTTCGCTCTCCGACCAGAATTTCGCCTTCATTTGTTCCAGCAGTTCCCAATCCCGCTCGATTGACCCAGCCCCCAAAATCTGTACCACGTAATATGAGAGAAGCGGGCAAAAGGAAGGAGAAGAGGAATGCGTGGAACCAGGCACAGCGAGGAGCAGATCATCAAGATTCTGAAGCAGGCCGAGGCCG
>VFZE01000111.1 GCA_016871315.1 Acidimicrobiia bacterium
AGAGTCGCTCTCGATGATGAGGGTGGCATGGGGGGTGGAGAGGGTGATGGATTCGAAATTGGGAGTGGTTGAAAAGAGGGGAGATTGAGTTGTGCGGGAGATGTGACTCAAATCCAGGTTCGTACCGCGTCTTTAGTTGCCGACGATCGTCACTTCGCGTGTAAGATCGCCGGCGCGGATGCGAAAAACGTTATTACCAGGAGATGGTCCCAGCCGGACGGTGACGCCAAAGTGACCTGGGTAGAAGGTGTCCAGCGAGCGAGTATTGACCACCTGCCCGCCCCCGGAAACCACTTCTACGCTTGGCTGTGGATCGGTGAGTGCGGTTCCGATTGCGTTGTTCACGCGCAGGATGATTGCATCCAGGATTTCACTCCCGGCGGAACGGGAGGGAACAGAAAATCCGAGGTAGATGAACCTGGGCGCCGGCGTGTCCACGCCGTACCAGTAGGCCATGTGGATGGATGAATCCGGCTGCTGACCCCGAATTCGGATTACTCCTTCATGGGCGCGAGGTTCCAGACCCGACGCACTAAACCGCGCGGCGATCCGGGCGGATTCTCCAGCCGCCAACGTAAGATTCGCAGGATCGAGCATGGGAACAGGACCTGGCAGGAATGGCTCCACCTGGAGGGAATAGGTATCCGGAAGAAGTCCAATGTTCGTCAGAATGAAGGAACGGCTCTGGTCGAGCTGCGCGGGGCCATGGCCAAAACTGATTGAAACCGGGCTGAGAGCCGTGTTGGCGCGGAGCGCGGCGTCCATATTGAGCAATCCGGCGCCCTGGTGCATGACGGGGATCGGGCGGCTTTGCTCATCGCGCAGCAGCGTTGCGGTATTGACCAGAAGGGAACGGTAGACGGAGGGCGCGAGGCCCTTGCGGCTGGACATTAGGACGGCAGCCCCACCGGCAACCTGGGGACCGGCAAGGCTGGTTCCGGCAGCGAACAGAAACGGCGCAGGCCAACGGGTGGAATCCTTGGAGCCGGCGACAATCAGCCCGGAGGCGACTGCGACAACGTCCGGCTTGATGGTATACCCGGCGGAGGGGCCACGGCTGCTGAAAGCGGCGATGTTGTCGCCTGGAATCAGCATCCTAACCGCCGAGAAATCCAGTGTGCCCTCGACAGACTGCCCTGAGGAAAACATCCTGCGGATCTCCTGACCATCCTCCGTGCTGATCAATTGGGCTGGGGCGGTGGCCGCTGAGCTGAAGTTGAGAATCCCTGGTTCGATGTTCACAAGAATGGCGCCGGCGGCTCCGGCCGCGGTGACGTTGTTCATCTTGGTGCGGACGGTGCACTCGCCAACATTGAGCAGCGCGATGGCGCCCACCAGGCTCCCTTGCCGCAACGGCTGGCATGCCAGGCTATCCGGGGAAATCGATCCGACGTCGACCACGGAGCCGGCAATCTGCTGCGCTGCCGGCGGCGGCCAGACAATCGCACCGGTGAACATTCGCCCCGCGACCGATGCCCTGCCGGTAATCACTCTGTCGTTCGCCATTCCGCCGACGGTAAGTGTTGTTTCGCCCTGCTTCCCAGGGCGGGTAATGGTGGAGGGGTTCGGTCCGGAATTGCCGGCACCGGAGACCACGATAATCCCAAGGGAGGAGAGACGGTCGGCGACTTGCTGGTAGAGGTCGTCTTCGGCGACCATCAGCAAGTCGGAGCCAAAGCTGAGATTTAACACGTCCATGCCGTCGAGGAAGGCGTGTTCCATAGCCGTTAGCAGCATGTCGCTGCGAACCCTTTCATCGCCCACTTTGTAGGAGCCGATCCACGCCCCCGGGGCGACTCCGGAAACCATGCCGACCTGGGAAGAAACCGGCACGCCGGCGGCCGCCATGGCCACGGCCGTTCCGTGGCCTTCCAGATCCCTCAGAGTCGGAGTGGACACGCCGCCGGGCGCTACTCCCGTATAGTTGCGCGCCACGATCACTTTGTTATTGGTATGGGCCCGGTCATCGGGATGGACGACGATCGGGAACCCGTCGGGAAAGGGAAGCGAAGACGCCTGAAACGACGGTTGCGAGATGTCCACGCCGCTGTCGATGATCGCTATCTTGACGCCCGCGCCCGCGCGCTCCACGCCCGTCCAGGCCCAGGCCAGATGCAGGTTCTGGCGCTCGGCTGAGCGCTCCATCATAAGGCTTGTGTAGGTCGCCGGGATGACGCGGACAACGCCGGGGAGGGCGGCCAGCTCTGCTTCGGTCAGCTCTGATCGTAGGATCAATGCGTTCAGCAGAGTGTCCATCCGATGCAGAATTTCCACGCCGGAGCCGCGCAAGACCTCTTCGGTGCCGGCGCTGAGGGCGCGCAGCTGGACCCTTCGGGACTCCATCAGGAACTCTTTTGCATGAGGGAGAATGTGCGCGAAGTCCGCCGCGGGGGGTCCGGCCAGCACGACGATGTAGATCCCGGACGCGACCTGAGAAAACGCAGCCGGCGCCAGCGCCAGCCATATCATAGCCGCGCGGATGATCTTCATTACCGGACCTCCTGGATAGCCACCGTGACGCCGGGCTGGCTCAGGGCATCCCCGATTTTCAACAGCACAGGGACGGCCGCGCCCAGCGGCACGTCGGATGGAATGCGTGCGTTAACCTGCAGGACACCCGCTACAAACGAAGGAGCCGCGCCCGCATAAAGGATCACGGCCTCCCGCCCTCCGATGCGCAGGCTCACGGGAGCTGTCGGGACGGGAAATACGGCGGAGGCGATTTGCCCATCAACTCCGGGCGGATCGGTTTGCCCTTCGCCGGTAGCGTACAGGATCAGGATGGAGCCCGGCCGGGCCGGGTTCAGGGGTGAATTGACCGTGGAATCCTCATTGAGAATCGCGCCCGCGCCGCGCCCTGTCGCATTCCGGGTGAAGATTCCCGGCGCCGTAGGAGCTACCGGAATGTGAAGACGGTTGCTGCGGCCTCCCGGCGCTTCGATTTCGACTGCCGTCGAGGCCCGGCCGGAGACTGAATAAGGAACAATGGCGCCGATCTGCGTGTGGTGAACGAACAACAGCGGCGCGGCAACACCATCAAAGGTGACGCGGGTTTGGGCGAGTTCGGTCGCGAGACGTCCGTTGGAATCGAGAACCGCCGTTACAAATGAGGCCGGCCCAATATCGCTCCCGAAGACGCTGATAAGTTGTCCTGGGGCCACGGGTCCGGCGAGAAAACTGGAGGAGCCCAGAATTCCCGTCTGGGAGATGCAAGCGCCGGCGACGGCAGGCTGCAGTGTGAGCCGGGCGAAGAAGGAGTCATCGCGGCCGGCGCGTCGGATTTGCACGACTCCTGCGGTGACGGGGAAGTCCGCGGAAGCAGCCGCGCCAGCGACGATCGCGTTCCCGGAAGAATCCAAGGCAAGGGCCAGGGCGGCGTCGTCCCGGGCGCCGCCGAGCAGCGCGGAGTAGACGAGTGTGTCTCCGTTGGACCCAAGGCTGGCGACGAAGGCGTCGGTACCACCCTGGAGGATAGAATGCCGGCAATCGCTGGCTCGCACCGGAAAATCCACCGAATCGGACCGGCCGGCCACGGTTACGTTTCCGGCTACGTCCACCTTGAGCGCATGTGCGATGTCGATTCCCCTGCCGCCCAGCAGAGTAGACCATTGCTGTCTGGACATCGAGGGGTCGAGCTTCATGACAAAGGCTTCCTGGGCAGTCCCGCCGTCACGGTTCGTGCGTTGCAATCCGGCCGCGGTGACCGGGAAGTTCACCGAGTTGGTTTCTCCGGCAAGATAAACATTGCTCTGAGAGTCCAGTGCGATGGCGTTCGCCGTATCGCTGCGGCTCCCTCCCAGGAAGGAGCCGTATAACAGCGCGCTCCCGGTTGCGTTCAGCCTGACCAGGAAACCGTCGCGGAACAAGTGCTGATCGGGGCCGTTAAAGCGCTGCTGGAAGGCGCCCGGAGTCGTCGGAAAATCGGGGGACAGAGTATAGCCGGCCACGTAGGCGTTTCCGGAAGAGTCCGAAGCGATGGCATGCCCTGCTTCCGCATTACCACCGCCAAGATAGGTTGAGTAGAGGAAGCGGCTGCCGTCGGCGGAGAGCCGGGTCACAAAAGCATCGAACGAAAAACCGAAATCCTTGGATCGTTGGAGGGCCGCCTCGCTGACCGGGAAATTGAAGGAGTCCGTCCACCCCGTGAGGAAGGCCTCGCCCAGCGGCGAAACGGCAATTGCGGATACGGCATCCGTACCACTTCCGCCTAGCAGGGTGGAATAAATCAGGCGGGAACCGTCCGGGCTAAGTTTGGCGGCAAAACCGTCGCCGTTCACACCGGCGTCGCCCGACGCTGGCTGTGCGGCTCCGGCTACAACGGGAAAGTCGCGCGATAGGGTGCGACCGACGGCATATACGTTCCCCTGCGCGTCAACGACGATCGCCGTCACCTCATCCGTCAGCGAGCCGCCGAACACCGCGGAGTATACAATCGCGGTTCCGGCGGGATTGAGCTTGGTCACGAAAGCCTGGGCCGGAAGCGGACCGCTCGCGCTCCCGCTACGGAAACCGCCCGGGCCGGCTGGGAAATTCGTCGAATGGCTTTGGCCCGCGATGTAGATATTGCCGGTCGAGTCCACCGCGACAGCGTTGGCGGTGTCGGCGGCATCGCCGCCAAGAAAGGAGGAGACCGTGACCACCGGGTCGATGATGACTGGGTACAAGGGATCGTATTCGTCCAAAGCGAACGCCGCCTGGTGGAATGGCCGCAACCGGTAACTCGCTCCGACACGTCGGTTCTTTCCTGAGATTTCCTGATAAACATGAGGCGGCAGTAAGCGGACTATTTGTGAGGCGGTTCGAAGCACAAGAGTTCCTTCGGCGTCCACCTCCATCGAATCGGCTCCCGCCATTTGCATGCGGACCGGCGTAAGATCGGCGCCAGGCGCAATCTCGAGATCAAACTCAAGATTGGAGTCCCGCGTATAGTAGACGGCGTCGACACCGGGATACAGATCGCGAACCCGAACGCGTGCGTAATGGGGCACGTCACATACCCAGGCCCACGGATCCTTGCCGAGAAAATAGTGACTATTGCCAGGCAGCAGTTCTTCCCCATGCGCCACTCTCGACTTGGATCCAATCCAGCGAAGCCTGAGCTTCTTGCCGATTCGAATCCCGTCAGGCGTTACATCGAAGGAATAACCGGCTCCCTTCGCTACAAAGACTCCCCGGGATGAC
>VFZE01000112.1 GCA_016871315.1 Acidimicrobiia bacterium
GGCTCGGGCTGCCGGACGGCAACAGCGGACGCCTCCGTCTCGGCCAGGGCGGTTTTCTTTTCCTCCACAGTCACATCTTAGCTGATTTTGAAGGCATTTGACGCGGTAGGGACGACCATTGCTGATCGCCCCCCGCACAGATCCGTACTGGCGCGTTGACGCATACGGCTCTTACCTTGGATGTCTGGCGGCGAAACGCTGCTCCGGGTAGGGGTGTAGAATGCGGGGCCTTGGAAATCCATCGCCCGCGGCCACTTTCTTGCGCCAGGCTTCCACCCACGTAGTGCAGGGCCACAGGATCACCGTGTTGCGGTTCACCGAAAGCTGCTTCGCAATCGCGACATCAGACTCGCCAGCAGCAGCGGAAAGAACGATGCGGCAGCGCAAAGCCACCTGCTGTGGAGTGCCGTCTGCCGCGACCCACCCCTGAATCTTCTCGCGCTCCAGGACGGTAAGCTGACACGCCTTACCCCTGCCCCAGCATAAGGCAAATCGCCTATTCTATCTAGTTATTTGGTATTTGTTTACCAGCCTGAGATGCCTTTAAAATCAGCCGTCTGAAGATTCTGCTGGACAAAAAAAGCGGTTTCGGGTACGGTAGGTTGGATGAAACCAGTTGGTCGGCCCGCCGCAGATAAGCAGCCCGGGAGCATCGAGTTCGTTCCGAAACGGGAGTTGGATCGGGCGCAGCAGGAAAACGACAAGCTGCGCAAAGAGATCGAGCGTCTGAAGCAGGAAACGGAGCGCCTGCGCCGGGAACTGGAAGCGGCGTTGCGCGCCAGCAAGCGTCAGGCCGCACCGCATTCGCGCGGCACACCCAAAGCCAACCCGCAACATCCGGGCCGCAAGCCGGGACGCGGCTACGGCCGGCAGGCCTGCCGTCCCATCCCATCGCGGATAGATGAACGAATCCCGGTTCCGTTGCCGGAACGCTGCCCGCATTGCGGCGGCGGCGTGGAACCGGAAAACTGCGAATTTCAGCATCAGGAAGAGATTGTGCGGCGAACCATCGTCCGCCGTTTCGATATCACGGTGGGGCGCTGCTGCCACTGCCGGCGGCGGGTGCAGGGACGCCATCCATTGCAGACCTCCGCTGCGGTGGGAGTCGGCAGCGTGCAGTTGGGTCCGGAGGCGTTGACGCTGGCGGCCATCCTGAACAAGCAGATGGGGCTGTCGCTGGGGCACACGCGACAGGTCCTGTCCTACGGCTTCGGGTTGGAGGCAAGCCGCGGAGGGCTATACCGGGCGCTGGCGCGGATGGCGGGCCGCGCGGAGCCCACCTATGACGGACTGGTGGAAACCGCGCGGCAAGCTCCTGTCAACGGCATGGATGAAACCGGCTGGAAAGTGGGTGGGCGGCTCCAGTGGTTGCACGTGGCAGTGAGCGCCGAGGTGACCGTATACGCCATCCTGCCAGGACGAGGATACGAGCAGGCCGTAGCGATCCTGGGCGCCGAATATGATGGATTTCTGATCCACGACGGTTGGGCGCCGTATTACCGATTCCAGTTCGCCTTCCATCAAAGTTGTTTGGCCCATCTGCTGAAGCGCTGCCGGGAGATGGTGCAGATCGCCTCGCCGGCGGCGCTGGCCTTCCCGCGAGCCGTAGAGAATTTGCTTCTGACGAGCTTGGAGTTACGCGACCGCTATGAGCGGGGCGAAGTCTCCGAGCGCGGCCTGAGCATCGCCACGGGAAAGCTGGAAGCCAAACTGGACCGCATGCTGGAAACACGCCGCCGGAACCCAGCCAACCGCCGGCTGGCGCGTCATCTCGAACATGAACGGCTGTGGCTGTTCACGTTCCTGCACTGTCCTGGACTGGACGCCACCAACAATGCGGCGGAACGGGCGATCCGCGGCATGGTGATCGCCCGCAAGGTGTGGGGCGGGAACCGGACCTGGGAAGGCGCGCGCACGCAACAGATCCTGGTCAGCGTGCTGCGCACCTGCTGGCAGCAGGGCAAAGACGCCTTCACGCGCTGCGTGAAACTGCTGCGTGCGCCGCGCGCCGTGATCCTGGACATTGTGCCCGGCGCGGACTAGAGCCGCGCCACCCCGAATGATATGCCCGAATCCCTGACCTTTTGCGGACGCACGTTCGGCCGCGGCGAACTGGAGTTGATGCGCCAGACCGCTCGGGATTTTTCTGCTCTTGGCGTGACCGAGATCGCGCGCACGGTCTGCGAGTTGCTGGAGTGGACACGGCCCAGTGGAGGGTTGAAGAACCATGAGTGCCGGCAACTGTTGGAGCGGCTCCAGGCCGAAGGCTTCCTGGAGCTTCCTGAGGTGCGAAAGCTGGGCGGCCGAGGTCTGCGGCGTCCGGACGTATCCGGGGCTTGCTCGGAATCGGCGCCCGTCGCATGCGCCGCCAACGAGTGCGAGCCTCTGGAACTGGCCTTGGTGAAAGGCCCTGCGGAGAGCCGCCGCTGGCGCGAGCTGATCGAACGGCATCACTATCTCGGATGTCGCGTGCCGTTCGGCGCTCACCTGCGTTACTGGGTGCGCCATGGTGAGCGGGAGTTGGCCTGCCTGCTGTGGACATCGCCGGCCTGGAAAATGCAGGCGCGGGATGGCTGGATCGGCTGGAGCGACGAGCAGCGGCGGCGCAACCTGCAATCGATCGTCAACAACGGCCGATTCCTCATCCTGCCCTGGGTGGAAGTCAAGGGACTCGCCAGCAAGATCCTGGCGCTCAGCGCGCGGCAAATGCCGCGCGACTGGGAGACACGATATGGGTGTCGTCCCTTGCTGCTGGAAACCCTGGTGGATGCAGCCCTATTTCGTGGAACCTGCTATCGGGCGGCCAACTGGATCCATATCGGGCAAACCACCGGACGCGGTCGCATGGACCGGGAGCATACGGCTCACGGCCAAGCGATCAAAGATATCTATGTTTATCCGCTGGTGCGCGACGCGCGGCAGCGGCTCTGCGGGAGTTAACATCGAGGAGTTCTCACTATGCCGGCGAAAACGTTTCCACCCGAAGTGTTTCAGCTTAAGGTGACTCTGTTGGGCACGATGCCGCCCATCTGGCGCCGGCTGCTGGCACCCGCCGATCGCACTCTGGCGCAGTTGCACGACGTGCTGCAAACCACGATGGGGTGGCAGGACTGCCACATGCACGAATTCAGCGCTGGCCAACGACACTTTGGAACGCCCAATCCGGAAGACCGGCTCATGGGAATACCTCCGGTCGAAAGTGAGCACACGGTGCGCCTCTCCAGCGTGCTGGGCAGGGTCGGCGCCAAGGTCATCTACTATACACGTATGATATGGGCGATAGCTGGGAGCATGGCATTGTCCTGGAGAAGCGTTTGCCCGCTGACCCAGGCACTGCCTATCCGGTCTGCACGGGCGGCGAACGAGCCTGTCCCCCTGAAGATTGCGGCGGCATCGGCGGGTTTTATGACCTGTTGGATGCCCTTGGAAACCCCACGCACGAACAGCACGACAAACTCCTGGACTGGGTTGGCGATGATTATGACCCCGACGCTTTCTCCATAAACGAGGTCAACCAGATGCTCAAGCCCTTGCGCCGTCGCCGGAGCAACACTTCACGCGGTTGAGCACCGACCCGGTAAACAAATACGTTATTTGTTGGACACTACGCTAGCGCGGGTAATCGCGCCACAGCCAGCGCAGCGAAGCGGGCAGAACGGCGCGACCGTGCCGGTTGCTATGGAAGCCCTGCCCGTACTCGAGCCGATAGTCGTAATTCGCGAAGGCCAGCGATTTCGCCATCATCAGATTCGCGAGCGGCCAGTTGCCGGATGCGTTATCGAGGTCATTGGCGCCGGCCTGCAGAAAGACGCGAATGGGTTTCTTGGGCGTCTTGCGGATCAACGCGGCATAGTTGTGCCCGCCTTCCCGGAGGCTCTTGCCGCTGGCAATATTCGTAAAGCTACCGACCCAGGAAAGCACCTTACTGAACTCGTTGGGCCGCTCCCAGGCGACGGTGAAGGCGCAGATCCCGCCGCTACTGATACCCGCTATGGCACGGCTGTCGGCATCCTGACGAAGCTTCACGGTTTTTTCCACCTCAGGCAAGATCTCCTCGAGCAGAAAGCGGGCGTACTGATCGGAGAGCGTGTCGTACTCGAAGCTCCGGTTCGGCCTCCGGTCATTGAAGACTCCGGGCTGGATGAAGATGCCCACCGTCACGGGCATATCGCCTTTGGAGATCAAGTTGTCAAAAACGATGGGCACGAACTCTTTATAACCAGCCCCGTCCTGGAATACCATGACCGCCGCGGGATTCTCCGGCCTGTATTGAGCCGGAACGTAGATCCACCAATCGCGTGTGGTACCGCTGAAAACCTTACTCTCCCAGGCCGGCATCTGTTTGACGACGCCTTTGGGAACGCCGGGCTGCTCGCGGCTGTCCCGCTGGGCTTCATAGACCTCCAGTTGTCCGCCACCGACCCGCCGGTCACCCGCCTCGTAATGCCATGTGAAGGTTGTGCCGTGGGAGAGCGTCGCCACGCCGGCGTACACTCCGGTCGGCCCCACTCGTGTCAACGACAGATTGAAACCGCCAACATCAGCCACGACTCTCGGGGCGCCGTCCGGCGGCGGTTGCGGCGCCTCCAGCGCCCAGGCCACAGTCAGTTCGTCTATCTTCGGTGCGGCGCCCTTCAACAGGCTGTCCCTGCCGCCGAAATAGCTCCGAATATCTTCAGCCAATCGCTCGGCCTCAGCTCCTTCGGCATGGGCAGACAGCGCCCGGTGGAGCGACTTGGGCGTGAGTGCCGGCCCTTGCTGGGCGCCGAGCGCGCCGGACAGCACGAACCCAGCGACCACCACAATCAACAATTCCACGGTTCCCTCCTCCTACTACAGTAATGACGTTGACAGGTTTGTCTAGTGTAGTGTCCAGCTATTTGTGAGACACTACACTAGGTTGTCGCGCGTCGCTGGCCCCGGTAGAGAAACGCGACCACAGCTCCGAGAACGAGCAGGAGCATCCCGTCAAAGAGGATCTGCTTGACGACGTGAGCTCCCGGCATGGGTTGTACGACATAGTAGATCGTGTACATGGGCACCACGGTCAGGAGCGCGATGGCGAGGCCGAACCGCAAGCCTTGACCCAGCCACGGCCTGGTCTCCACACCACGCGAGTAGATCCA
>VFZE01000113.1 GCA_016871315.1 Acidimicrobiia bacterium
AACGAACGTGCGCAGATCCCGAAGTGGATTCGTCACCAGCGAAAAGCTGGCGCGCAATCCGGTCGTGCCCAGGCGGAATGCCCGCGCAGGCATTCCCAGGAACAGGTCCGCGATCGGGCCAAGCCGCGGCATTTGCAAGCCATTCAACACCTCGTACACCTCCGGAGCCACGTAATACCATTTGATCTCGGTCATGTCTTTCACCGCCACGATTGGGTCCAAGCCCTTGGGCTTGGTGGCCATAGTGAAGTAGGTCAGCGTGGTGTTCGCATCTATCAGGCTAGTGTCCACGCCCATTTCCTCGAGCTGCTGGCGAACGAGATCGAAGTTGAATTGCTCCGGCACGCGATCGCGCGGCACTTGTTCCACCAGGTAACCCATGCCCTCGGCCTTGGACAGCTTCACAATCGAGTTTAGGATCATGTTACGATGGGCCAACGAGACCAGCCGGGCGGTATTCTCCAGGGTCGTTTCCCAGATGTCGCGCACTTGGCGGCCGCTGCCCTTCATGCGATAGAGCGGATTGGCCCGCGCGGCCACGGCGGCGGCGGTGGCTTCTTTGGGATCGATGACCCGGGCCAGCGGTGCGTAGTCCTTTGAGGCCGCCTTGATCGCATCGATCAAAGGCCCCATCGCAGGATTAGCCTCGCGCAAGTACTCCATCACGCCGGCGTTCCATTCATAGTACTTTTGTGCGGCCAGTTGAAATTTCGGCGAGTCGAAATGCTTGAGCAGGAACTCTGCATCCTCGCGCGTGATGCCGGGGTTCTTGCCTTGGGACCAACGCTCGACCGCGCGCCGGGCCCAGATGTAGAGCGTGAAATCTTCCTGCCGATTGCGCACCGGCGCCAGGGCTTCGCGCAGGGAGCCGCCGCCAGTGGGGTTCCCCCAAATATCCTGCATGCCGCGTTCGACCATCGCCTCCACCACCGTGCCGGCCGTGCCCCGCTTCCATGTGGCGAGCAGAAACGGATCGGCGGCTGGTGAAAGCGATTTACCGGTGATGTCGCGATAGCCCACGCTGATCTGATAGAGCGGCTCAAATTCATCGACATGATTGCGCGCCGTGAAGAAATCCCGGATGGCTCGCTCGATTCGTTTCACCACTCCTGGTGAACGGACCATCTGCACCTTGGCCCGCTCGACAGCGCCCTGAGCGCGATAGACCTCGATCTTGTCGCGCGCAAGCCGCAGCGCCCTGGCTACAGCAGGATTCTTGGCCAGGATTTCCGCCTCAAATAGCTTCAGGGTCTGCGGCGCCAGCCTGGGGGCGTCTTCGGTCGTGAGCCAGTGCCGAACAAATTCCGCCCACCCCTCAGCCGTGTACCCTGCCGCGGGCTTTCGGGATCCGTAGAGCGCCTGGCCGAGCGCGACCAACTCGCGCGTCACGCCGACGGGCAGTCCGAACAGTGCTTTTGACTTCGAGCTGCCAAACAATTCCTTCTGCAGCGCGTGGGCTACTTCATGAGTGGCAGTCGGGATATTGTCCGCTTGTTTGATCCGGATAACTTCCTGGAATGGTTTGAAGAACCCGCGCGCAGTCCGCGCGTGGGCACCCATTCTGCCGGTCCGGATCGGCGCTTGCCCTCCCGCGGCACGAACCACGTCTTCCAGCGACCGCATGATTTCCGGGACGCTGACGGGCGCGGCTTGCGTGGTCTGCGTGAGTGTGACGGGGAGACGCTGGTCGAACAACTGGGCCGTGGGAGCGCCTGGCGGCGCTGGCGATTGGAGCGGATCAGCTAACGGTTTGCGCTCTGGGGCTTCGCGGAGCCGTTCTGTGGCGACAGGGTCTGCAAGAGGAGCTTCAGCACCGGATCCTGGGGCGCCGCCTGCTGTTGGCGGAGGTTTTCCAGTCGGGAGATTCTCTTGGGCTGGGCTGGTTTGTCTTTCATAAATCCGTTGGAGCAACTCTTCTCGAGTCGCTGGCCGCAGACCGAACATACCACCGCTTTGAGCATCTGCAATGGCGTTTTCCGCGGCGCGTTGATATCGGGCCAGGGCTTCGCTGACCTGTTTGACCGAGCGAGCTTTGGCCAGGAACGTGAGCAATTGATCCGAGGCCGCGCTGCGCCCCGGCTCGCCAAACAAATTGGCCTGGCTCAGGAACTCCTCCAGCTTCTGCCCGCTGTGGCGCAAGGCCACCTGATCTTTCATGGCCTGCTCGATCAGCGTGGAAAGGTCGTACGCCGTTCCCTTCAACCGGAACAACGCCGGACTGGCCGTCATCAATCCATTGACCGAGATTTTGATATTCAGTTCTTCCGCGCCTTCGATCATGCGGCTGATCAGCGTCCGATTCTCCGGGCCGATCAGGCCGGCCAGAATGGCATTCTTCACCCGCCGGATCACCGCGGGCGCGTTATAGCCTTCTTTCGTCAGCAATTCCGCCTGGCTTCCGGTCGCTTGAATGAAGCGGTTCAGAAAATCGCGGTTGGTTGCCGCCAGCAGATTCCCGTCTTCGCCGGGCGCAAAACTGTCGCGCAGCGCCGGGTTCTCGGCCAGCAATCGCGCATCGCTGGCGGCGAATTCCACCTCGCCCATGCCCAGCACTTGCTGTTGATTGGATTGCCGGGCAAATTCCTCTTTGCTCAGGCCGCCATAGTCGCTCACGCGCCGCACCAGCACCGGTTGATTCATGCCTGCGACTTGCTCCGGCGTCAGGCCAAAGCGATCCGCATTGCGCACGAGATAATCTTTGTAGGGCGCCGCGCCGCCTTCGCTGCCGTACAGCATCCGGAGTGCTTCCGTGCGGCCGTTGCCGGAGAGCAATTGGTTCCGTTCATCGACGATCGGCGCGCCCATGTCCGTGGTGGGCGATTCGCCCAATCGTTGCGGCTCGAGGCGTTGCGCCAGCGTGGTGATTTGGTTGGCGCTGGCCTGGCGTGAGCGGTCCCGGGGCTGCAGGGCCGCATCGTAACCGGGATCAAAACTCGTCACCAGATCCCGCGCCTCGACGACGTCATACACTCCGGAGACCTTGCTTTGCGCGCCGGGCGTGCTCGCTTCGAACACCCGAGCGGGCGGCTTTGGCGGAATCCTAAGCATGTCCACCGGCTGCGGCGCTGCGGGCTTGGCCGGCGGGGGAGCGGGAGGCGTCCTCTCCCCACGCTCTATCGGTTGCCCTTCAAATTCGCCAGCGTAACGTGGCATCTCGCCCATCGCGGGCGCTCTCACGATGGCAATACCCTCGGTAGTTTGCACTTCGGCAGGCGTTCCGGGACGCACTTCACCGGGTTCGAGTATATCCAGCCCTTGCGCGCGGAGCCGGGCGCGCTCGGCACTGTCCGCTTCTCGGATAACCTCGACGCGAACCCCTTGATCCAGTGCCTGGCGGGCAGAGGCATCCACTTGAGACCGCAAGGCCGCATCCATCTCGGGGGATCGGATGTAACGCAGCATCTCCTTCCCGATCTGGCCGGCCAGGGGCAGCCGTCCGACGCCCAGGGCGTGCGCGGCGGATTTGCCGGCGAACAGCGTGTTGGCCGCGCCCGTGACGGTCAACTCCGTGGCGCGCTCCAAATCCTCCGTGCCGACCGCTTCGCCGAGCTGTGCGAAAATTTCCGGTGTCTGCCTGGCCATGTCCACCGCGAAGGCCCCGGCGATTGCCCGTTGCGCAGCGGACGGGAGTCCGCCAATGCCGAGCGTGGCAATGCCGAGTGGGGACAGGAAAAATTCCGTGGCGTTGATCACGCCGCGTTGCGCGCCGGCGAGCACTTTCGCGGGCGTTTCGGGCACGCCCAGCGTTTGCAGCTCCCCCGATTCCAGGCGCGGCAAGGACACCAGCGGGGTCATCAGGTCGTGAGCGACCTCCTTCAGATGCTGGCTCAGCGGCTTCCGGGCGACCTCGATCAGCGAGTCCGCCTGGTCGGGATTGGTCAGCGCGATCAAGTTCTCGACGTCGCTGCGGGATATCCTAGAGGGCGCGTTCTCGACCCGGCCCGGCCGCAAGGACGGCGGATTCAGGAGCGTGTCGTATTGCGTTTTGAAGTCGGGATCCTGGAGGAATTCGGGCAGGGCCTCGCCCACGAACCGGGTCAAGTCTTCGTCAGAGACCTGGCGAAAGCGCGGCTCTTGCTTGCGGATAAAATCCAGGACCTCGCTCATTTCGCCTTGGACTTCCAAGTTTGAAACGCGTCAAAGAGATTGGCGGCCGCCGGTGGGGACGGCGGAGATGGCGGGGATTGTCCAGACGTTTCGATGGAGCGCTCTGGCAACAACGCTTCGAGAGTCTGCACTTCTTCGCGGAGCGCGCGCATTAAATCCGGGCGGTTTTGCAGGGCGATTTTATTGGCGTTGGCTTTGAGCTTGTCAATGCGCGCCCGCACCGCCAATTCCTGGGTGGGTGAGAGTCCCGCTTTGACTTCCGGCAGTCGGCGCCAGGCTTTGCCATCGAAGACCATTCGGCCGAGAGGCTGCCCATTCTCATCCAGGATCGGGGCCGTCGTGCCGGGGCCGGTCGTCACCGAAGGGGGGGTCGGTAATGGAATGGGGCTTCCGGCGCCGGATCGATTCTGAATTACGAAGCCGTAATTGGGCATCCCTTCAATCGGCTTCATTGTGCCGGGCACGAACTGCGGCTCAAACTGCTCGAACAATTTGTCCGGAATCTTTTCGACCGGCACGCCGGATTCCGCGGCGATCTTAATGATCATTTCCCTCGTGGCCGGACGGCGGATCAATTCCGGCGTGTTCAGGTAGCCGGCCAGGAATTCATTGAACTTTTTGCTGCCAGCGCGCTCCGCCGCGGCCCCCTCGTTCTCCCCCGTCACGCGCGCGATGTTCGCTGCCAGTTGTTCCTTCTGCAGAAGATGGATCTCGGACTGCATCTGGCGCAGCGCGGCTTGGTCGAGCGCTTCGATTTCTTTCCACGTATCAGCCGTGAGCTGGCCGACCAGGCCGCGCTTGGTACCGAGGCTGCCTTTGCTGAAT
>VFZE01000114.1 GCA_016871315.1 Acidimicrobiia bacterium
GCGTCAACAACCACTCCTTAAGATGGCCCCTTCTTACACCTAGATCCACCCATCAGGCCTCCAGGCGAAGACGGATACCGCGTCAGCGGTTTAGTTCACGGCCTCCTGGGCGGCCCAGACGGTCGCGGCTTCGGGTTAGTGAACGGTGTTCGCAGCAGCGATGGCAAAAAGGTAAAGTGCGGACGTGGTGCGGATGAAGATGCCGTCGTGGCCGAGGGCGGGGGTGGCAAAGCACTCCTCGCCGAGATCGCTGAGGGCCAGCGGGGACCAGTCGGGGCCGGGTTGAATCCAGGTGAGCTTGCAGGCCCGGCTGATCGTGAGGATGCGGCCGGAGGCGGCGATGGGGGAGGCGAAGTATTCGTCAATGGCGCCGGGGAGGCGGGCTTCCTTGAGCAGCGCTCCGGTTTTGAGATCGAGCGCGTTGAGAATGCCGCCTTCGCGGGCCAGATAAACGATGCCTTCATGGACGAGGGGAGTGGTGATGCGCGGGACGCCGCGCTCGACGCTCCAGAGAATGGCGGTGGTTGTGAGGTCACCGCGTCCGCGGGGGCGCACGGCGATGATCTGGCTGGCGGGAGATTTCTCGATGACCCAGCGATCGTAATCAGCCCGGTCGAAATCACCGTCGCGGTCGTAATCGGCGATGGAGCCGGTGACTTCAGCGCCTTCGACTTTTCCGTTGCCGTCTTTGTCGAGGTCGCTGAGCATCTGTTCCCAGGACTTGAGATTGCCGCGGGCGTTATCGCCCTGGACGCCGGCGACAATGATGTCTCCCACGACGACGGGGCTCGATTTCGGCTGATGAGCCAATCCACCGACACGCCACAACTTCTCTCCGGTGCGGGGGGCGTAAGCAGCGAGTTCAAAGGGTGAGAGCACGACGGCTTGGATTTCGCCTTCTGGGGTTCGATACTCGACCGGAGTGGAGAATGACCCGCCAAGGCAAGGAGGGCGCGGCACGCTCCAGGCAATCTTGCCGGTTGAGGCGTGAATGCCGAGGATGGCTCCGTTGTCGAGTTGTTCGAGCATCAAGACCAGCATGCCGTCGACGAGCAGCGGGGAGGTGGCGATCCCGTGGGGGCCGGTGAAGGGACCTAGCGGCAACTGCCACAGTTGGTCACCGCTCAAGGAATAGGCGACCAGGCCGAAGTCGGCGAAGAAGACGAACAGGGTTTTGCCGTCGGAAACCGGAGTGGGCGTGGCGGCGTCGTTGATGGGGTTGCGCTGGTCGAGCCGGGCGCGCCGGATCTCGCGGGTCCACAGGGTGCGTCCGGTGGCGCGGTCGAGCGCGAGGGTGAGCAGGCGGTCGCCTTCGTGGGCGGTGAGGAAGAGGCGGGCGCCGATGAGCACGGGGGAGGACTTGCCCATGGGGATGGAACGTTTCCAGGCGAAGCCGGAGTCGGGGTGCATTTGCAGGGGGAGTGGCGCGGCGGCGCCGATGCCGGTTGCGCCGGGGCCGCGGAAACGTGGCCAGTCGGTTGCGAGCAGGTGGGCGGCGGCGAGCGTAACCGCGACCAACCAAGGACGCAGGGTCATGAGACCATCGTAACTGGTGAGGGAATGAGCGTCGGGCGGAGGGGGCTTGCTTTTGGTGGCAAGCGTGGATCTTGAGGAGCAAATGCGAGTGATTGAACGCGTCCTCACGCATGAAGATCATGATCGGGAGGTATTCTGATGGCGATGACAATGTACGAGGATCTGCTTTGTGAAGCGAGGCCGGAGATTATCGAGACCGTACAGCGTTACGAGGAGGTTTCGGGGCGGCTGGCGGAGTTGGTGAGGAAGGGAAGCCGGCGAACGGTGAATGAGACGCGGCGGATGAAGCTGCTGGTGCTGTTGGAGGAAGATTACGACCGGCGTCATGCCATGCCACAGGAGGATAGCAGTCCCGGGGAGCGGCTTTATGCGAGCCGGCCGGATTTGAGTTGGGCGGCGAGGTGGTCGGAGGCGCGCCAGGCGAGGGCGAGAATGGTGAGCGTCGGGTTTTTTTCGGTGGCGGTGGGGAAGGCGGCTCCGTCGACGACGTAGAGGTTTTTGACCTCGTGGGACTGGCAGAATCCGTTTAAAGCGGAGCGCTTGGGGTCGTCACCCATGCGGCAAGTGCCGTGTTCGTGGATGGCGGAGCCGGGCATGTCGAGCGAACCGCGGCGGAAGGGGAGGATCTCGGCTTTGGCGGCGCGGAGGATGGTTTCGGCGGTGTCGTACATCTCTTCGGTCATCTTGCGCTCGTTATCGGAGATTTTGAATTCGATTCTGGCGATGGGGACACCGTAGCGGTCCAGCGGAGTGCCGTCGACGGTGACGCGGTTTTCGCGGCGCGGGAGGACTTCGCCGTAGGGGTGCAGGGCGACGAGGGCGGGGTAGCGGCGCTTGACGGCCTTCTTGAAATCGAGGCCGAAGCCGTCGAGGGATTTGGCGAAAGATGCGCCGGCTTGCGCGCCGGAGCCCCAGAACTGCATGCCGTAGCCGCGGAGGTAGTCG
This sequence comes from Acidimicrobiia bacterium, assembly GCA_016871315.1. Classification (GTDB taxonomy): domain Bacteria; phylum Acidobacteriota; class Terriglobia; order Bryobacterales; family Bryobacteraceae; genus VFZE01. Next base: position 2,482 of record VFZE01000114.1, read on the forward strand.
CGCTTGCGGCCGTCGCGGTGGTTGAAGCGGGGCATGTAGACGTGCTCGCCGGAGATGCCGTCGTCGTTGAGAGTGGCGGTTCCGAGCAGTTCGGGGACGAAGCCGTACATGTGGAAGCGGACCTGCTCGCAGAGGTAGCGGCCGATGACGTCGTTGGAGTTGGCGATGCCGTTGGGGTAGCGGGAGGATTTGGAGTTGAGCAGGATGCGAGTGGAGTCAATGCAGGAGGCGGCGACGATGACGACGTGGGCGCGGACCTGGCGTTCGGCCTTGGTTTCGCGGTCAAAGTACTGGACGCCGGAAGCGCGGCCTTCCGAGCCGGAGAGGACACGGGCGGCGACGGCGTTGTCGATGATGCGGAGCTTGCCGGTTTGGAGGGCGGGTTCCAGGAGATAGTCGGATGAGTTGAAGAAGGCGGAGATGTCGCAGCCCTTGCCGCAGGCGCCGCAATAGTGACAGGGGGCGCGGCCGTTGTGCTCGGTGGTGAGGACGGCGCGGCGTCCGGCAACGAGGCTGATGCCGATGCTTTGGGCGGCTTTGCGGAGGAGTTGTTCGCCGCAGCGTGGGGCGGGCGGAGGGAGGTGGTAGCGGCTGCCGGGGAGCGAGTCCTGATCATCATCGCCGCCGCAGACGCCGATGAACTGCTCGACTTTGTCGTAGTAGGGAGCGATGTCCTTGTAGCGGATGGGCCAGGGGGTTTCCCAGCCGTCGCGCGCGGGGCCTTCAAAGTCGAGGTCGGAGTAGCGGAGCGAGACGCGGCCCCAGATGTTGGTTTTGCCGCCGCGGCCCCAGACGCGCCAGAGGTCGAAGGGCTGGCCGCCGGGAGTGGCGTAGGGTTCGAGTTTGGGGTCGAGGAGGAATTGCGGCGGGCGCTGGCCGCGCGCGATGCGCTGGCGAGATTCCCAGGGTTTGACGTGGGACCAGAAGGAGGCGCGGCGGAATTTTGTGCCGGCGTCGAGCAGGAGGACGTTGACGCCCTGGCGGGTAAGGTTCCAGGCAGCCATGCCGCCGGAGGCTCCGCTGCCGATGATGACGACGTCGTGGACTTCCGGGGATTTTTGGATTTGGCTCACGGCTTGTGCTCCGGATGGGTGCAGCCTTTAAATTCCGGGAGCATGGTCTGGCCGTGCCAGCCGAGTTCCTGGGCGAGGCCTTCGCGGGAGGTGTAGTAGCCGTCGATGGTGAGGTCCTTGAGGGTTTTGAAGAAGGGGTCCTTTGCGTCGTGGAGTTGCTGGAGGAGGGCGGTTTGTTGAGGGGTGCTGAGGTTTTGGAAGCGCTTGAGGGCGTCGCGGAAGGGCTGCCGGCGGGACGGCTGCGCGGCGAGGGTGTGATCGATGAAGAGAGGAACGCCGGCGTCGGAGGCTCCGGGGGTATCAGAGCGAGGGATGATGATGTCGGTGAGTGAGGCGAGGAGTTTCCGTTCGGCTGGGGTGAAGAACTTGGGTTTGGCGTCGGCGGCGGAGGCGGGGAGGATGGGGAAGAGCGCGGCAGTGGTGAGGAGTTGGCGTCGGGTTTTCATGTTAGTGATGGTCGATGCGGGGTTCGATGTGGCGGGTGCGGAGTTCGCGGATGAGTTGGATCATGCGGCCGACGACGGCGTCGACGAAGAGGCGGCCTTTTTCGGCGGAGGCTTTGGTGGGGTCGCCCGAGGTTCCGGTGCGGGAGTAGCGGGAGAAGAATTCCTGGAAGAAGACGGGGGAGGGTTTCTCGAGGTCCCAGTAGAAGAATTCGGATTTTTGGGAGGGGAAGTCGGGTTGGGCCTTTTCCATCTGGACGAGGTCGGGGCGGAGGTGGAGCAGGACAGAGGTTTCGAGTTCACAGCCGTGGGCCATGCCGCCGGGGAAGTCGGATTCGCGGAGGCGGGCGATTAGATCCCGTGGGACGAGGTTCCACCAGGGGACCATGGCGCAGATGGATTTGCCGTGGTTGGTGATGTTGCGGGCGGCGACGTCGAGGAAGGGGACGTTGCTGCCGTGGCCGTTGACGAGGAGGATCTTTTGGAAGCCGTGATGGGCGAGGCTGATGCCGATGTCGGTGACATAGCGGATGAAGGTTTGGCCTTCGACGGCGATGGTGCCGGGGAAGTCGAGGTGATGTTCATTGAAGGCGTAGTAGACGGAGGGGAGCAGGACGGCTTCTTCGGGAATCTGCTCGACGGCGCGACGGGACATCTCGGTGGCGGTGAGGACGTCGGTGACAAGGGGGAGGTGAGGGCCGTGCTGTTCGACAGTGCCAACGGGGATGACGGCGACGCGGTGGGAGGCGGCGGCCTGGCGGATTTCGGGCCAGGCGAACTCCTCATAGCGATACTTGACGGCCATTATGGTATCCTCGCCCAACAGGAGCTTTCTATGCAATCGAGACGTGCGTTTCTAGCGGGAACAGTGATGGCGCCGGCGGTACTGCGCGGCGCGTCG
>VFZE01000115.1 GCA_016871315.1 Acidimicrobiia bacterium
TTGGTGGCCAGGACGGGAGCGAACAAGCTGGGAACGGTGTAGGGTGCAACCAAGGTTGAGGAAGACCTGGCAAGCTTGGCCAGATCGCAGGGACAATGGCAGTCCATTCTTGTGAGGACTTGCCTGTTGGCAAATGGCCAGGGAGTTTGTTCGGACGGTCTATGCGATAACCGAGGTGCTTCTAAGGAAGGAAGATTACGGGCGTACCGTCACAGATCAGGTGGTCAGCGGGCGCTGTTCCGGGAAGCATCGCGGAGGGATGTGCTAGAAAGCATGCAAAGATCAAGGAGAATTTTTACTATGCCTCTCGAGGCGCAGTGGCAGCATCAAAAAGGCCTCTGCTCGATGGGGAGCGCGCGGGATATTTTCACGACCTCGCTTGTAAGGAATTGAAAGCGTTATCCGGCGATATGCTCAAGCGAACTATGTCAATTTATGAGTAATTTTAATAAATTACTTCAGGCTAAACTTTAACTTTAGGATCAGCCTACTTATGCGGATATTGGTCACCGGAGGAGCTGGCTTCATTGGATCGCATCTGGTCCGGCGGTTGCTCGGGCATGATCATGTCGTGGTGAACTTCGATGCGCTGCGCTATTCGGGCAACCCTGACAATCTGAGCGACGTGGCCGACCATGCGCGCTATGCGTTCGTGCAGGCGGACATTTGCGATGCCGGTGCCGTGGCGCAGGCATTGAAGGAGCACCGGGTTGAGGCCGTGATCAACTGTGCGGCGGAGACTCATGTGGACCGGTCGATTCTCGATCCGTCCGTGTTCGCCAAAACGGACGTGGTGGGGACCGGGATTCTGCTGGAGGAAGCCCGGAAAGCCGGCATACAGCGGTATCTCCAGGTCAGCACGGATGAGGTTTATGGCAGCGTGGAATTGGGCCATTCGCGCGAAGAAGATCTGCTCGCGCCGCGCAGTCCCTACGCGGCCAGCAAGGCGGGCGGCGACTTGCTGACGCTGAGCTATTGGGCGACCTATCGGTTGCCCGTGCTGGTCACACGGGGCAGCAATACCTACGGACCTAATCAGTATCCGGAAAAATTCATCCCTCTCTTTGTCACCAACGCGATCGAAGACCAGCCGCTCCCATTATACGGGGACGGCCGAAACCGGCGGGACTGGCTGTCGGTGTTCGATCATTGTGCCGCCATCGAGTATGTGCTGGCGCACGGCGAGCCGGGCACCGTCTACAACGTTGGTGGGGGCAATGAGCGGGAAAACCGTGCTGTTGCGGAAACCCTGCTCCGATATTTGCAGAAGCCTGGTTCGCTCATACGTTTTGTGCAGGACCGCCCGGGCCATGACCGGCGATACGCCGTGGACTGCGACCGGCTGCGGCGATTGGGTTGGGAGCCGACCGTGGAGTTCGAGGAGGGGTTACGCGCGACGGTCGAATGGTATCGGACACACGAAGCGTGGTGGCGGAAAATCAAATCCGGCGAGTTCCGCGCCTACTATGAGCAGATGTACCAGCAGCGGCTGGCCAAGGGGACGGCATGCGCATCGTAATCACCGGTGCCAACGGGCAGTTGGGACATGAGTTGCAGGCAGTGCTTTCGGAGGACCATCTTACGCTCTTGGACTTGCCCGTGTTCGATGTGACCAAATCGGGCACCGAGCGGCAGATTATCGATGCCCGCCCAGATCTTGTCATTCATGCAGCGGCCTATACGAACGTGGACGGAGCCGAGGGCGAATCAGAGCGTGCGGTGGCCGTCAATGTCGAAGGGACGGCGCGTGTTGCGCGGGCGGCCGCGCGCGTGGGTGCCCGTCTCTTTTACCTCTCAACCGATTATGTGTTTGGCGGGTCGAAGCGGACCCCTTACCTGGAATCTGACGAACCTCATGCCTTGAATGTGTACGGGCGGTCGAAATTGGAGGGAGAGAAGCAGGCGCAGCAGCTGTGTCCTAATACGCTCGTGATCCGAACGGCCTGGCTCTACGGGGCGCATGGTAAGAATTTCGTTAAAACGATGATGAATCTAGCCGTCTCGCAGCCCGAGCTACGGGTGGTGGACGATCAACGAGGCTCCCCGACGCATGCAGGCCACCTAGCGCGCGCCATCAAGGCAATGCTTGGTACGGAGTTGAAGGGATTTGTCCATGCCACGGGGTCTGGCGACTGCACGTGGCACGAATTTGCCAGCGCGATCGTGTCCCTGCTAGGATCGCCTGCGCGCGTTGTGCCAGTGACGACGGCAGCGATGGCGCGGCCGGCCAGTCGGCCGGCCTACTCGGTGCTGGCGAATACCATTCTGGCCGGGCAGGGGATCCGGTTGCCGCATTGGAAGGATGCGCTGGCGCAATTTCTAAAACAGGTTAAAGTCGAGGTGGAGGCGAAGTAAAGTCTCATTTCCGCGTTGATCTCACCCGCGAGGGCTCTTCATGAAACGAGCATTGATCACCGGTATTACAGGCCAGGACGGGTCGTATCTCGCGGAGCTGTTGCTTGCGAAGGGCTACGAGGTACACGGTATCGTGCGCCGTGTGGCGATGGAGGATCCAGAGCACCGGCTGTGGCGCCTGCTCCCGTTCAAGGACCAGCTGCACCTGCACGCCGCGTCGCTCGAAAGCTATCCTAGCATCTACCAGGTGTTCTGCAAGGTGCGGCCGCAGGAATGCTACCATCTTGCAGCGCAGAGCTTCGTCGCTTATTCGTTTGAAGACGAATTCTCCACGCTCAATACCAATATTAATGGCACGCACTATGTGCTGGCCGCCCTTCGGGAGTCTGTTCCCGACTGCCGGTTTTATTTTGCGGCCTCCAGCGAGATGTTCGGCAGGGTGCGAGAGACGCCACAGACCGAGCGGACACCGTTTCATCCGCGCTCAGCATATGGGATTTCAAAGGTTGCCGGATTCGAGCTGACTAGGAATTACCGGGAAGCCTACGGGCTGAAGGCCTGGTCGGGCATTCTGTATAATCACGAATCGCCCCGCCGGGGATTCGAATTTGTCACGCGCAAGATCACCTCCCACGTGGCGAAAATCAAACTGGGGCTGGCCAAGGAGGTGTCCCTTGGCAACCTGGATGCCCGACGTGATTGGGGGGATGCGCGGGAGTACGTTGGCGCCATGTGGACGATGTTGCAACAGGAGGAGCCGGACGATTATGTGATCGCCACTGGCGAGCAGCATAGCGTTCGCGAATTTGCCGAGGCGGCGTTTGCCAGCGTCGGGCTCGACTATCGCAACCATGTCACACTGGATCCGCAATTGCTCCGCCCCGCCGAAGTTGAGCTACTGCTGGGTGACGCCAGCAAGGCAAAACAGAAGCTGGGCTGGTCCTGTCAGGCCACGTTCAAGGAGCTGGTCAAGGACATGGTGGAGGCGGACCTGCTGGCCCTCTCCACGTCCCGCTGCCAGTAAGCGTGGTCATGTCGTCTGCCCGCCGGTCCCGTACCACCGCCTCAAAACCGTCGCCTAGAAATCGGGTGCTGGCTCGCCTCCGTGTGTTTGCGACGGACGTCGACGGCGTGCTGACCGACGCGGGCATGTACTATTCCGAGGCCGGCGACGAAGTGAAAAAGTTCCATACGCGCGACGGTATGGGGATCAAGCTGTTGCAGCGCGCCGGGTTGATCACGGCGTTCGTGACGCAGGAAAACACGAAGCTGGTCGCGCGCCGAGGAGACAAACTGGGGATTCCTGAAGTGCATCAGGGCGTGCTGGACAAGCTCCCCGTGCTGCAGGCCATCGCGGTGCGGCATGGCGTCACGTTGCGCGAGGTGGCCTACATGGGCGACGACCTCAACGACCTGACCGCGTTGAAGGCCGTGGGATTTTCCGCCTCGCCGGCCGACGGGCTGCTGCCTATTCGGAAAGTCGTAACCTATGTCTGCCGGGCAAAGGGAGGCGAGGGCGCCGTGCGTGAAGTGGCGGAAATGATTCTGGAGGCGCAGGGAAAAAGTCCCTGGAAACCGTAATGGCGCGTGCCTCCGGCCATATTCCGCATCTGTACACGGTCATCATGGCTGGTGGCAGCGGTACACGGTTCTGGCCGTTGAGCCGGCACCACTATCCTAAGCAGTTGTTGAAAATCATAAACGACGAAACCATGATCCAGCAGACGATGCGGCGGTCGTTGCGGTGCACGCCGGCCGATCGCGTCCTGATCTCGACGACCCCGGCCCAGGCCGATTCCATCCGCGTCCAGCTCAGCGAATGGATGGCCGCGCTCACGAACAACTACGTGATCGAGCCAGAAGCCCGCAACACGGCGCCGGCCATTGCCCTAACGGCGACCGAGGTGCTCCAGCGCGATCCGGACGCGGTCATACTGATGGTGCCCGCCGATCATGTGATCCACAAGGACAAACGGTTCGATGCGGCTGTCCGGCTCGGTACGACGCTGGCGAACAAGGGCTATCTGGTGACCTTCGGCGTGCCGCCCAGCCGGCCGGAAACCGGGTATGGCTACATCCAGCCGGATCGGACGCGCAAGCTGGCCGGGCAGGGTAGCTTGTCCGGCTACGCCGTCAAGCGGTTCGTGGAAAAGCCGGACGCCAAGACGGCCGCGCGCTATCTCAAGGACGGCAACTATTACTGGAACAGTGGCATCTTCATCTGGCGGGCCACCACCGTACTGGAGGAAATCGCCCGCCACCAGCCGGCGCTGGCGAAGGGCATGCAGGTGATTGCCAAACTGGGGCCCGTGCGAACCGTGCAGGGCCAAGCGGCCGGTCTCTATCGTAAGCTGACGGCCATCTCGATCGATCATGGGGTAATGGAGCGGTCGTCGAAGACCGCGATGATTCCGGTGGACTTCCGATGGTCGGACGTCGGCAACTGGAGCAGTCTCGAGGAAGTCTCGCCGCGGGACAAAGCGGGGAACGTCGTCAGTGGCAACGTGATCGATCTCGG
>VFZE01000116.1 GCA_016871315.1 Acidimicrobiia bacterium
AAAACTGCCGTACTTGGAGCATTTTCACCAATAGTGTGGCTTCGTGTGGTCGCAATGGAACTGAGATGCTACCGCGAGCCGTTGTCCGCTAATTCCGAAAATGCGCCGCAGAGGAGAGAACTCACTGAATGCTTAGTCCACGTGTATCCAGGCCAAGTTCGACAACGCAACACTATTTCCCGATGCTTTCCGCCGCGCTTGTGTTTCTTGCGCTGGCCCACTCAGCCCCGGCGCAGGTCAACCTGGGGCCGGTCACGGTTGGCGCCGGTTTGCGCACCAGCTTCGTGCATACCGACACCCGAGGCGCCACCACCGATACCTTCCCTCTGGACAGCATCCGCCTTTACGTGAACGGACCCGTGACGTCCAAGATCAAGTTCATGTTCAACAGCGAATACAACGGCTCCACCAACGCGGTGGGCGTGATGGACGCGGTGGCGCGAATTGAGCTGCATCCCAAATTCAACATCTGGGCGGGACGTCTGTTGCCGCCGAGCGACCGCGCCAACCTGGCCGGCCCATATTACAACAACCACTGGGGCGTGTACTCCGACGGCATTCAGAACGGGCATCCTTTCGTCTTCCAGGGCCGCGACAACGGCCTTGTCTACTGGGGCGACTTTGCCAAAAGGGTGAAGATCTCGGCCGGCGCCTTTGACGGCCAGAGCGCGACAGGCAAGCCCGACGTCATCGGCGCGGCTCGCGTCCAGATTCACATGTGCGACATGGAAGAGGGCTACTATCTGAACAGCACTTACTACGGCGACAAGAACCTGTGCAGCGTCGGCGTGGCGACGCAGGTTCAGTCCGGCCGGACAGCGACGACGCTCGACTTCCTTCTGGAAAGGAAGCTGCCCAACCTCGGCGTTATCACCATCGAAGGCGAGTACGCCAACTACAACGGGCTCGGCGGCTATGACCCGAAATACAGCAAGAGCCAGGGCGGGTACGGACTGGCCAGTTATATCTTTCCGAAAGCGGTCGGCCCCGGCAAGATTCAGTTGCTCGGCAAAGGTGCGCGGGCGAGCTTCAGCCAGCGCGGTCTGCCGGGCTATGCCCAGACGACCACGGAAGTGAACGTCAATTACCTGATCAAACAGTTCAATGCGCGTGTGATGACTTTCTGCAAAAAAACAGATTTCAGCAGAGGCCGTCCGGATAACTGGCAGATTGGAATCGGATTGCAACTCCAGATGTAATCCATCGGCCAGATTTTAAAAAACAAGGAGAATGATTATGAAGCGTAAAGTGCTTAACACGGCCGCCTGGCTGGTGACGACAGGGAGCCTTTTTTCCGGCGTTCTGGCGGCGCAAAGTAAGATCAAAGTAGGCGTCCTCCATTCGCTCTCGGGTACGATGGCCATCAGCGAGACGACGCTGAAGGACACGATTCTGATGATGATCGACGCCCAGAACAAGAAGGGCGGATTGCTCGGCAAGAAGCTCGAGCCCGTCGTGGTCGACCCGGCGTCGAACTGGCCGCTGTTCGCCGAAAAGGCCGCCCAGTTGCTCGAAAAGGACAAGGTCGCGGTGGTGTTCGGCTGCTGGACGTCGGTGTCCCGCAAGTCCGTGCTGCCTGTTTTTGAGAAGGACAACGGCCTGCTCTTCTATCCGGTGCAGTACGAAGGCGAGGAATCCTCGAAGAACGTGATCTATACCGGCGCGGCGCCGAACCAGCAGGCGATCCCGGCCGTGGACTACCTGATGAAAGAGGTCGGCGTGAAGCGCTGGGTGCTGGAGGGCACCGATTACGTCTATCCGCGCACGACGAACAAGATTCTCGAAGCGTACCTGCTTCAGAAGGGCGTGAGTTCCGCCGACATCTCGATCAACTACACGCCGTTCGGCCACTCCGACTGGCAGACCCGCGTCGCGGCCATCAAGCGTTTCGGCTCGGTCGGCAAGAAGACCGCCGTCGTTTCCACCATCAACGGTGACGCCAACGTGCCCTTTTACAAAGAACTCGGCAACCAGAAGATCTCGGCGGAGAACATCCCGGTGGTCGCCTTCTCCGTGGGTGAGGAGGAACTCTCCGGCCTCGACACCAAGCCCCTGGTGGGCCACCTGGCCGCCTGGAATTACTTCCAGAGCATCAGTACGCCGGTCAACAAGACCTTCATCGACCAGTGGCACGGGTTCATCAAGAACAGCAAGCGGACCACCAACGACCCGATGGAGGCGCACTACGTCGGTTTCAACTTGTGGGTGAAAGCGGTGCAAAAGGCCGGGACTCCGGACGTGAACAAGGTGCTCGCGGCGCTGCCGGGCCTGGAGACGCCGAACCTCACCGGCGGCATCGCGAAGGTGCTGCCGAACCACCACATCACCAAGCCCGTGTACATCGGCGAGGTGAAGGCGAACGGGCAGTTCAACGTCGTTTGGAAGTCCGGAGGCGCGGTGCCGGGCGACGCCTGGTCCGACTTCCTGCCGGGCAGTAAGGACATTGACGCGGACTGGGTGAAGCTCAACTGTGGCAACTATAATAGATCGACGAAGAGGTGTTCGGGACAAAACTACAAGTGACGAAACGCTCCTCGAAGGGTGGGCAGTGGCTTCTGCTGCTGCTCCCCCTGTGGCGCGGTCTGTCCGCACACGCCCAATCTCCAGACAACGAAACCTTCCTCTCCGCGCTCGGTGAGCTGCGCGAAGCGACATACTCCGACAAGGAAAAGGTCCTCGAGCGGCTGGGCCAGGCGGGTCATCCGAACCTGCACGCGGTGCTGGTGGCGCTGATCGAAGATCGGCTTTGCTACCGCAACAGCGACCAGCGGGTGTTCGTGATGAAGGCGGCGGAGGGCGATCCGGTGAACCTGGTCGACGCGGTTTCCCTTCAGGATGCGGGCGCCACGCCCGCCGACAGCGTGACGAAGATCGGGACCAACAACAGCCTGCGGCGCGTGTTGCGGACCATGGTGGCGCGCTTCGGGCTATCCAGCCCGGACGCCGCCGTGCGGCTCGACGCCGTGCGCGGCATGCTTCAGTCGCTCGATGCGAACACAGTGGCGCTGCTGCGCGAGCGCATGGCCGTGGATCGGGACCCGCGCGTGAAAAAAGAGGCGGCCACCGGACTGGCGCTGGCGGACCTGGATGGCGGCGAGTCCCCGGCGCGCCGGAGGGCGATTGCCTCGCTGCGGGAGAGCCTCAGCCAGGATGTGCGCAACAGGCTGGCGGCCCTCCTCGAAAAGACGCCCGACGGTGGATTCGCCGAACGCGACGAAGACGTACGCAGGGCCGCGGCCGCGGCGGTCAGCAACATTGACCAGTGGCGCAACGTCTATTCGGGCGTCGAGATGCTGTTCTTTGGTTTAAGCCTGGGCTCCGTGCTCGTGCTGATCGCCATCGGACTCGCCATCACTTTCGGCGTCGTGGGCGTGATCAACATGGCGCACGGTGAATTGATGATGCTCGGCGCCTATACTACCTACACCGTCCAGACCGTCATGCCAGGCCACACCGGGATCTCCATTCTGGTGGCCATCCCCGCGGCATTCCTGGTCGCCGGATTGACCGGCGTATTGCTCGAGCGCACGATCATCCGTTTCCTGTATGGACGGCCCCTGGAGACACTGCTCGCCACCTTCGGCCTCAGCCTCATTCTGCAACAGACCGTCCGTTCGATATTCTCCGCGCTGAACCGGTCGGTGGTGACGCCGGCCTGGATGAGCGGCTCGCTGCGGTTGAACGACGCGCTGGAGATTACCTACAACCGTCTTTATATCGTGCTCTTCACGCTGATCGTTTTCGGGATCAGCCTGCTCGTGCTGAAGCGCACCCGGATCGGGCTGAACATCCGCGCCGTTTCCCAGAACCGGGCCATGGCCAAGGCGATGGGCATTCGCACCGAACTGGTGGACGCGATGGCGTTCGGTCTGGGATCCGGCATCGCGGGAGTGGCGGGCGTCGCGTTGAGCCAGTTGACCAACGTCGGCCCGAATCTGGGGCAATCCTACATCATCGACTCGTTCATGATCGTCGTCTTCGGCGGGGTCGGGAACCTGTGGGGCGCGCTCATCGGCGGCATGTCCATGGGGATCGTCAACAAACTGCTGGAGCCATATGCAGGGGCCGTGCTGGCCAAGATCTTCCTGCTGGTCGGCCTGATTCTCTTTATTCAAGCGCGTCCCCGTGGCCTGTTCCCGCAGGCCGGACGCGCGGCGGATGACAAGTAAGCGATGGCTCGCCGATGGATTCCCCTCCTGGATTGGAGCGCCGGCCGCGATCGCGGAGGCGCGTGGCTGCTGGCCGCGCTTGGCGCCGTGTGTGTCGCGGTTCCCCTCCTCAGCCAGCTTGTGCCCGCGTCCTCCCCGCTGCACATTTCCGCCTACGGCCTCACTCTGATCGGCAAGTACATGTGTTACGCGATGC
>VFZE01000117.1 GCA_016871315.1 Acidimicrobiia bacterium
TGTTCACGGCGCCAGGAGAACGGCGGTGAAGCTCGCGATCGTCCTGGCGTTTTTGCTGACCGCGGCGCGGGGCGCCGAGCGCGGGTACCTGCTCGGTCCCGACGACGTCATACTCATACGTGCGGCGGACGTCCAGGAATTCTCAGAGAAACCTGTGCGAATCGATCTCAAAGGGCAGATCAACCTTCCGCTGATCGGGCGGCTGGAGGCGGCGGGGATGACGCCGGAGCTGCTGGAGGGGGAAATCGAGCGGCGGCTGAAGGAGTTCGTCCTGGCTCCGAAGGTGGCGGTGAGCGTGGTCGAGTACCATAGCCAGCCGGTGAGCATCCTCGGAGCGGTGCAGGCGGCCGGCGTGCATCAGCTACAGGGGCGCAAGACGCTGTACGAGGTGCTGTCGATGGCGGGCGGGCTGCGGAACGAGGCCGGGGACGTGATCACGATCACGCGGCGGAAGGAGAACGGCACGATACCGCTGTCAGGGTCGAGGGAAGACGAGTCAGGGCGCTTCTACATCGCGGAGGTCAACGCGAAGGCGCTGCTGGCGGCCAAGAGCCCGCAGGACAACATCGTGATCCTCCCGCACGACGTCATCTCGGTGCCGAAAGCGGAGCTCATCTACGTATTGGGCGAGGTCACGCGCGCGGGCGGGTTCGTACTGGACCAGGGCGGACCGGTGTCGCTGTTGCAGGCGCTGTCGATGGCGGGCGGGCCGCAGAGGCTGGCGCACCTGAGCAAGGCGCGGGTGCTGCGGTTGCAGCCGGGGAGCCAGGTGCGGGCGGAGATCGCGGTGGATCTCAAGCGCGTGCTCGAAGGCAAGGGTGAGGACATACGGCTGCGGGCGGAGGACATTCTGTACGTGCCGAACAACAGCGTCAAGGGGTTTGCGGTCAAAGCGGCGGAAGTCGCTACGGCGATTACGTCGGGAGTGATCATTTGGAGAGCCGGAACATTCTGAGGCGTGCCACGAGCACAGCGGTAACAAAAGCGGGCCAGGGACCCTCGCCCTACCTCGAGGTTCCCTACGGCTATCCGCCGGAGTACGGGCCGGAGGGCGAATCCACGCTGGTGGAATACTGGCGGATCATCCGGCGGCGGAAGGGCACGCTGATCCTGATCACGTTCGCGGCGGCGGTGCTGGCGCTGCTGATCACGTTTCCGCAGACGCCGATCTATCAGTCCAAGACGACGATCGAGCTGCTGGACCTGAACACGGACTTCATGAACATGAGGCAGATGACGCCGGTGATGGACGGACCGCAGACGACGGCGCTGAGCGACATCCAGACGCAGATCAGAATCCTGCAAAGCGAGTCGCTGATCGAGCGGGTGATGGAGAAGCTGAAGGTTGACGACCCGAAGAAACTTTCGACGGAAGGGAACCGAATCAGCTCGTGGCGGCGGGCCTTGAACCTGCCGGAGCCCGAGCCGATGGACGCGCACCAGGCGGCGGTGCGCATGGCGGGGAAGAACCTGAAGGTGCGCGCGGCGGGGCAGACGCGGATCATCGAGGTGACAGTGGAGTCGACCGATGCGCGGCTGGCGGCAAGCTTCGCGAACCATCTCACGTCGGAATATATCGACCAGAATACGGAAGCGCGGTGGAAGGCGACGCAGCGGACCGGGGACTGGCTGCAGCGGCAGATGGAAGAGGTGCGGAACCGGCTGGAAAAGAGCGAGGACGCGCTGCAGGAGTACGCGCGGCGTGCGGGGCTGCTGATGGTGGGGGAGAAGGAATCGGTGAGCGAGGAGAAGCTGCGGCAGTTGCAGGCGTCGCTGAGCGCGGCGCAGGCCAACCGTGTGGGGAAGCAGTCGCGGCACGAGATGGCGGCGTCGAGCCCGGTGGAGTCGCTGCCGGAGGTATTGAACGACACGACGCTGCGGGACTACCAGGGGAAGATCACGGACCTGCGGCGGCAGATGGCGGAGCTGACGACGACGTTCACGGTGTCGCATCCGAGCGTGAAGCGTGTGCAGGCGCAACTGGCGGCTTTGGAGGGAGCGCTGGAGCGGGAGCGCGCGGCGTTCCTGCGGCGGATCCGGAACGAATACGACGAAGCGCGGAGCCAGGAAAAACTGCTGCTGGAGGAATACACGCGCCAGGGCCGGCTGGTGAGCCAGGACGCGGAAAAATCGGTGCAGTACAACATATTGAGGCGCGAGGTGGAGACCTACCGGCAGCTTTATGAAGCGATGCTGCAACGGGTGAAGGAAGCCGGGATCGCCAGCGCGATGCGGGCGTCGAACCTGCGCGTGGTTGATCCGGCGAAGGTTCCGCTGCTGCCGTACAAGCCGCGGATCCTGCTGAACACGGGCCTGGGCCTGATGGGGGGTCTGTTCCTCGGGGTGATGTTCGTCGTGATGCGGGAGCGGGCCGACCGGACGCTGCAGGACCCGAGCGACCTGCCGTTTTATCTGGGCGTGCCGGATCTGGGGGTGATCCCGTCGGCGCGTGTTGGGATGAAGCGGCGGTACTACCTGGGCGTGGGGAGCGGTAAAGAGCCAGAGGGGGCCGGGAGCGTGGAGCTGGCGGTGCGGCAGAAAGACACGTCGGTGCTGGCGGAGAGCTTCCGGTCGACGCTGACGTCGATTCTGTTCACGCAACAGAACGGGAAGCGGCCGAAGGTGCTGGTGCTGACGAGCCCGAACCCAAGGGAGGGGAAGAGCACGGTGGCGTCGAACCTGGCGGTCGCGCTGGCGGAGGTGAACCAGCGGGTGCTGCTGATCGACGCGGACCTGCGCAAGCCGAGGCAGCACGAGATTTTCGAATTGAGCAACGAGGCGGGGCTGAGCGACCTGCTGCGGCTGAACGGGGAGTTCAGCGAGAGGGTGTTGGAGGGGGCGGTGCAGGCGACCTCGACGGCGGGGATGAGCGTGCTGGTGAGCGGGAAGAGCACGGCGGCGGCGGCGAACCTGCTCCTTTCGGGGCGGATGCGGGAGATGCTGCGGTACTGGTCGGAACGGTATGACATTATCCTTGTGGACACGCCCCCGATGCTGCAAATGCCTGACGCGCGGGTTGTCGGACGTCATGCGGACGGGGTGATCCTTGTCATACGGGCGGGGGAGACGACGCGGGACGCGGCGGTGGCGGCCAAGCAGCGTCTGGAGGATGACGGGACGCCGGTGATGGGGACGATATTTAACGGATGGGATCCGGCGTCGGCGGGGGCCGGGTATTACGGGTACTACCGTGGGTACTACCGGAGTGGATACTACCCAGATGGTCGTGGAAGCACCTGATGGGAAAGGGGATAGGGCCGCGTTGGGTTCGTTCCTCATTTTTTGTGTATAGGCCGGCATTGGGTTCGTTTCGCATTTTTTTGTGTCGTTGCGGGCCGGGTGCGATCGATTCCTCAATTGAGCTGCTCACAGCGCACGGTGAACCGGGAAGCGCACCCGTACAGGGCGACTACCGCCGTGCCCGCGACCCGTTCGTGATCAGGGACAGGTCAGAGGCAAAATCGGAAGAACCCGAGGCCCGCCGAGCCTGGGCGAGCCGCGCATCCAAGTCGATGGCAGCGCGCACTCCGATGTGGCCATTGAGAACTGGACCATTCCAGGTGATTCCCGCGTTGTCAGGCAGGCCTGGGAAGGACCGCGGCATCCGATGGTCGGCATGCCGCTTGCTGAAGTAGGCAAAGATTGACATTCTGCACTCTTTATCTATATTCATTATACGACTGCGTTCCAAGGGATCTTGTTGTGGAAAGTTGTAATGCTTTGATTTTATGGGAGATATTTTTCATGAAGTCGTCGAACTGTGTTTCGCGGGCGGTAGTTTTTGGGGCTTTGGGAGGGTGCGCCAAACGGAAGGGTGGAGTCACTTCACATATGGCGATTGGGTGATCCTCCTCGGATTTGTCCGGGAGATCCCCCAAACGCTTTAGGTCAGTACGGGTAAGTACTTGATATTCCGTAAGTTATGTACGAATTAAGATCGGCACGGAAATGTTGAGTATTACGACTACTGGTGGTTGGCGGATCTCCCTCATGAGAGCAGGTATGTCAAGGGATTTACGGATCTCTCGGCGGCCTACGTAAGTTGCTGTATGCTTCCGTACCGAATTCAGAAGCAACGGACTTGAGGGAACGGTGAGTGCTGGATTGTCGAGCATATCCTATAGTCAATGTGTCGCGGTAAAGGTGTTCGCCGCGTGTAGCGAGAAGGGCCTTCTCCGGAGCGAAGACCGGAGTCCCGCCACCCCCAAATGAGACATCGAGTCGAGAAATGCGGATTCTCCCCAAAGCGATCACCGTTCTCCCTCGAAACCGATCACCATTCTCCCGTAGCCGATCAGCCAATCGGAGCGAAGCGACGCTGGTTTTCTGATTGTGCCCGACACGGATCGGAA
>VFZE01000118.1 GCA_016871315.1 Acidimicrobiia bacterium
AGGCTGCCAAACAGCTTTGTGAATGTTTCCATCGGTTGCCTCCGGTTGACCAGTCCTTGCAAACCGATCATCCTTCAGCGGCCGATGGAAATCAAATTTCAAATATTTTTGGCTAGTTCTCCTTCGCCTGTGCCGCCAACACACGGCCTATAGCCGCCGTCATCTTCTCCCACTCCGACGCCTCGCGGTGAAGCTGCTGTCGCCCCGCCGCCGTCATCGTGTAAAACCGCGCCTTGCGGTTGTTGGCGCTCACACCCCACTTCGCCTTCACCCAGCCGCGATCCTCCAACCGTTGCAATGCCGGATACAGCAAGCCGTGATCCACCAGAAGCACCTCGCCGCTCTCCGCCTGGATGGCTCTCGCAATCCCCTGGCCATGTTGCTCGCCAAAAATCAGAATCTTCAGGATCAGCAGGTCGAGCGTGCCCTGCAGGAGTGGTACTCAGGTTGACATTCTACCCGAGTATCTCCGACCTCGGGTAGAATGTCAACCCGAAAGTCACATCGACCGAACTTGGGCGGCCCGGGCCACGATCGCCATCCTTTGGGACTCCGTCAGCCGCTCCAGGTTCCGCAGCTGCAACTCCATTCGCGGGACGCTTCGCAGCTGCTCTTCATTTCGCAGCAGGAACTCCCAATAGAGCGTCGTGAACGGACAGGCGCGATCACCCGTGGAAGCCGCCGGATCAAACCGGCAGCCAGCACAGTAGTTGCTCATCCGCTGGATATACTTACCCGTCGCCGCGTAGGGCTTTGATGCCATTCGACCGCCATCGGCGAACTGCGACATACCCAGCACATTCGGCAACTCCACCCACTCTACGGCATCGACGTATACTGCCAGGTACCACTCGTGGATCTCGCGCGGCCGCACGCCGAGCAGCAACGCGTACAGACCAGTGACCATTAGCCGCTGGATGTGATGCGCATACCCGTACCGAAACGTCTGCGTGATTGTCTGTTGAAGGCAGTTCATCGGAGTGTCGCCCGTCCAGAAAAAACCAGGCAGCGGCGTCTGCGCATTCAGCGCATTGCTCTGGGCGTAGGCCGGCATCTGGGTCCAATAGATGCCGCGCACATACTCACGCCAGCCCAAAATCTGCCGGATGAAGCCCTCCACTGCCGGCAGTGGCGCCTTTCCCGTGCGATACGCCTCCACCGCGGCCGCCACTACTCGCCGGGGCGACAGCAGCTTCAGATTCATCGCTGCCGACAAGCGCGAGTGATAAAGATATGGCTCGGCCGTCCACATCGCGTCCTGGTACTTGCCAAATTCCGGCAGCCGCCGCTCAATGAAATCCTCCAACGCGAGTTCGGCCTGCGGCCGAGTTACGGGAAAATCGAAGCGCGCCGTCTCGCCCGGATTCGTCCCCAAACACCGTCGCACCAACTCCATCACTTCAACGGTGACTTTGTCGGGAGGAAATGCGACGGGCGGCGCCACGAAGGCCGGCCCCTTCTTCCCGAATGACTCGCGATTGTCGGAATCAAAGTTCCACTGGCCGCCCACCGGCTGAGCGCCTTCCATTAGAACGTCATGCATGCGCCGCATCTCTCGGTAGAAGAACTCCAGACGCAGCTGCTTCCGGCCCGCGGAGTATTCTCGAAACCAATCGACTGGACAATAAAAGTGCCGGTCGTCCCGAATCTCCATCCGGATCCCCGCCTCACGGGCCACAGTTTCCAGCGCCTGCTGTACGCGCCAGTCCCCTGCCTGCACCATGACCAGAGCCTCCGGCTGATGACGCGTAACGGCGCGTCGCAGCTCCCCGGCCAGCGTCTGCGTGTTGGCCGCATCGTCCAGCCACTGATAGTCACAGGGGAATCCCCTCTTTGCCAATTCACCGGCAAAGTGACGCATGGCCGCCAGAAACATCACGGTCCTTGCCTGATGGCTCGGAACATGCCGCGATTCCTCTTCGACCTCCGCCATCCAAACCCTATCTCTACTCGGGTCAAAGCCGTCCCATACGGAGGAATCACTGTCCAGTTGATCTCCGAGCACGAGTATTAGATTTCTCACCCAGGGTGCGATGCGGTACCTCGGCGGGAAGCATTATTTTCCTGACAGTCTTTTCTTGGATCCGGCCTTCGAGCTAGCGCATCTGACCGAGGGTTGGTCAATTCTCCGTCACGAGGTCTCGATGAAAGCTTTCCTGATTGCTACACAAGTTGTGGTCGCCCTCTCCGTTCTCAACGTGTGGCTTCTCCGCACGCAAACCGCATCGCCATGGCGAGGTGGAAGCGCAAGGAACCTTCGTGAGGAATTTGCTGCTTACGGCTTACCCTCTTGGGCGGTCTCAGCGGTGGGAGCGGTAAAGATCTCCTGCGCGGTCATGCTGTTGATCGGACTATTCGTCCCCGCCCTTGTGCAGCCTGCGGCGCTGGTACTTTCCTGTTTCATGCTGGGCGCCATCGCCATGCATGTTAGGATCGCGGATCCAGTTCAGAAGTCGCTTCCCGCGGCAGCGCTCCTCATGATGGCCTTGGTCGCCGCCCTAGTTCGGGTTCAGTAACATGCGCGTGATTGTGATTGGGGGGGCCGGCGGGATCGGCTCTGCTTTGGCCCGCCGTCTCAGCGAGAACGGACACGAGCTTCTGCTCGCCGGCAGGACAGCGTCGAGAATCGAAGCGCTCGGCCGGGAACTGGGCGCCATGTCGGTCGTTCTGGACGCGGCTTCCTTTGAGGCGGTTGAAGCTAGTTTTCAGCAGTTTGGGCCAGTGGATGCCGCCGTCAACTGCGCTGGCTCTCTCTTGCTGAAACCCGCTCATCTCACCACGGAGAAGGAATATCGCGAGACTGTGGAACTCAGCCTCACCACGGCCTTCGCCACGGTACGTGCCGCCGCCAAGGCCATGATGAATTCCGGCGGATCCATCGTGCTCTGCGCGACAGCCGCCGCTCGCGCCGGGTTCGCCAATCACGAGGCCATCGCGGCCGCAAAGGGCGGGGTCATTGGACTCACCCTGTCCGCCGCTGCCAGCTACGCTCCCCGCAATATCCGCGTGAACTGCGTGGCGCCCGGCCTAGTGGCTACGCCGCTCACCAGCCGCATCACGCAGAACGAAGCCGGTCTCAAAGCCTCCCAAGGCATGCACGCGCTTGGCCGGATCGGCTCGCCCGGCGACGTGGCGTCGGCGATCGCGTGGCTCATCGATCCCGCCAACTCCTGGATCACCGGCCAAGTCATCGGAGTCGACGGAGGGCTCGGCACCATCCGTCCTCGTTAGGATGAACGGTTTTGTCCCAAACACAAGCCGGCTGTTGATCTGGTCCCAAAGAGCTAAGCCGAGGCAGCGTCCGCTCATTTTCAAGTGGAGACATCTCGTGCCGCAAGTAAATTTCTACGCAGTGGTACTTGCGCTGCAGCCTGTCCAACCGCGATGTGCGGGGACTGCTCACCGAGCGGTGCGTGGAAATTGATCATTCCAAGATCTGGAGGCGGGCCAACGGTTTTCCTGCGTGCGCGTGAAACGCTGCTGATCTTCTCTGTGCCGAGTCATCGACTCCAGGGGGCGACGATTGAGTCTTCCCTTCCAGCTCTCTGTGGTTCGAATGCCGCCAAAAACCTATTCCGGCGGGCGCTGTATAAGGGAACCCACCTATGCCTCGGCCGCCTCTGCGTTGCGATGGACCGGCATCATCGGCCGGCGCGGCCAAGCGGACGATCGATGGCTACGAGGCGGTGCAAATGATGCGGAAGGGGCAAGTGCCGTGGCTGCCGGGCCAAATGGCAGAATCGGCCGACCGGTGGTTCGGACGCTCAATATAGACCAGAAGGCTCTGGTGCAAAATCTGGGTTGAAGCTGGGTCGATACCGTTTCAGCCCGCGGGTCGCGTATCGAACCCGACCCTGATCACGCTGCCAACGCGGCTCGCCAGATCTCCGGCATCGTCGCCTGTCGTTCTCGGAAAGCTCATTTTGAGGCAGGATCGGGCGGGAACCCGGGCGTTGGAGGGCTCTTGAGGAAGAAAAGCGTTTGGACTTCCCTCAGATGGTGTAATCGGCTGGAGATTGAGCAAGGGGTACAGGGAGTTCAGCGTCCGGCCCTTTTTGCTGGCGCAAGCTAGGTTGAGTAACCCGTTTGTTTACAACAGAGAAATCGGCCTTCTGCAATTTCTCCAGGAGAACGGTACGTATTTTGTTCGTCTTGGGGAGCCAATTTCCAAAACTGTAACGCCGCGCGGCCAGTTGACCTTGACCAAATCGTATTTTTTTCGCGCGGCTGTATCCCCAACATTCGGCAATACTTGGGGTTTTGACGTTTTCTCCGTTTCGA
>VFZE01000119.1 GCA_016871315.1 Acidimicrobiia bacterium
GCGAGCGTGGCGCCTCGAATGAATCGTGTTCGACTTCGTTCAAAAGCTGGAGTTCTCGCTGTCCTTGCACACCCATCTTAGCCCAGTGATTCTTAGGTTAGAGGCTCGTAATTTAACACATACTTTCTAAAGATAGAAAAGAACCGTACGCGCGGGTTCGCTAGGAGTTGAGACCTGGCGTGCGATTGCGTACACTGCGCTGCACTTACAAGATTCAGTGCCAATTCATACAGCAGTCGAAAAACCATGCTGAGCTCTTTTATCAGCGCCATCATCCCTGCCTACAACGGCGCGACGCGCTATCTGGATCAGGCCATCCGCAGCGCGCAGGCGCAAACACACGGCGCCGTCGAGGTGATCGTCATCGACGATGCCTCCTCCGACGATACCAGTGGACTCGTCGCCCGCTTCCCGGATGTCCGCTATATGCGCCGGAAGGACAACGGCGGCCAGGCCGCCGCGCGCAACAGCGGCGCCCACCTGGCAACGGGGGAATTCCTGGCGTTTCTCGATCAGGACGACCTCTGGGAGCCGACGTTTCTCAAAGAAACACTCGCCGTCCTGCAGGCGCACCCCGAAGCCGCGCTGGTCCATTGCGACGGCTATCAAGTCAGCGAACAGAACGTCACTGCCGAGTATGACGCTGCAATGAAGTATCCGCGCAGCATCACCCAGATGCTGCGCGGCGGCCACGATGCCGCCACCTCCGGCACTCTCTTCCGTAAAACCTGCTTCGATGCGGTAGACGGCTACGATGCCCGGCTCAGAATTTGGGAAGACATCGATCTTACCATCCGTCTCTACCAGCAATATCCGCTCATCCATCTACCAAAACCCCTCTACCGCCATCGCCTGTACGGCCACAACGCCTCTAGAAATATTCCGCTAGAACGGGCCCTGGAGGGGCGGTTGCGTTTTCTGGAACGCCACGGGCCGTCCTGCCCGCCCAGATCGGCCCTGGCCGGCGCACTGGCCCGCGACTGGGCACACTATTACGGGGATGTCGGAAAGTTTCACTTGCACGCGGGCCGCCGCGACGAGGCCCGCCATGCACTCTGGCAGTCGCTGCGCTATCACCCGTTCGACCGCAAAGCGCTCTTGCGCCTCTTGCGCACCCTTTTCTAGACGCGCGCAGTAGGCCGTTCGCCACGCCGCTGGGCGCACGCCCCTCAAACGAACGGCCCCAATGCCCGCAGTAGCCTCAGATAGGTCCGCAGTTTGGTAGGATGGTGGCGGATCGAACGCCACAAGAACGCGAGACTGTCACGTCGATTGCCCGCCTGCAGCTCCGCCCGCCCTCGATCAGAGTAGCACTCGGCGAGCAAGACGCGGATGAGTTGCTTTTTAGCGACCTCCCCAGCATACAGCGCCTGCATCCGAAGGAGAAACCGCTCCCGGCTGCGGATCACTTCCATGCCTCCCGCCTGGCTGAATCCGGCTGCATGCTGGCGGTAGCACAGCGACGGTTCTTCCAGGAAGAGGAACCGTCCTCTCTGTTTCAACCGCGCGCTGAGATCGAAATCTTCGTAGCCGCGCAGGTTAGCATCGAATCCGCCTGCTCGCACGAACACGTCCCGACGGACCAGCATAGACGAGGGCAGCACCAGCCCTCCGCTAATGAGAGATCCCAGCGGCGACGCCAGCGCCGAGTCCCATTCAATCAAGGTTGCCCCGATCTGCGTCAGGCACCCCTCCTGATCCATGCGGTCCGAATTGCTGTACGCCAGCACGGCGTCGGGATCGGCATCCAGCGCCTCCACCTGACGCGCCAGTTTGTGCGGATACCAGCGGTCGTCCTGATCAAGAAAGGCAAGAAACTCTCCGATGGCCTGCATCGCTCCCGCATTGCGGCTGGCCGCCTGCCCGCGATTGCTCTGCCGGACTAGCTTCAGCCGGCCCCGATAGGCTTCCAAGAGATTCCATGACGCATCCGTTGAGCCGTCATCTACACAGATGATTTCATAATCTGTGAATGTTTGCGCAAAAATGCTGGCGAGCGACTCTTCTAGAAACTGGGCTCCGTTGTACACGGGGACAACGACGCTTACCCGGGGCATGATCCAACCTTTCAGATCATCTTGCTGAGTGATATCCCGGTGATCGCCAGCTCACAGGCTTAAAAAAGCGAGCGGACCCACCGAGCCAGACACCGTAACGCGATTGAACAGCTGCCGTCCTGTTTCAGAGCCATCCGTACCCCCTGCATCAACCGGGCTCTGCCCTCGCGACAACGGCCTTCTTCGACCAACCATTTTCCCAGATCCCCCCAATAGGCAGCCTCCTGGCTCAAGAGGAACCGCTCCTGCTCCGGAGTCAGTGTAAATGTACGGCGCATCGTTTCAATGAGCAGCCAGCGATGTTCCAACTCCACTGAATTCGGCTTGCTGTAGGACTGCCGATGGAATGTCAGTGGCTCGGCCACATTCGCGATCTCGCTGATCGCGGCGATCCTGGGCCAGAGCTCATGGTCGTCCATGCCGGCCGACTCAAACGCCTCATCAAATCCTCCTGCCTGCTGCAGAGTGGTTCGGCGGATCATGGCCGAGGATGGCGTCGGGACATACCCTTTCGTAAACAACCGGTAGAAAGGGGCGTTCGGGTTATACCCTTCTCCGACCTCACCGGTGGGACGACCATCTCGGTCAATGTGCACCACATTGGTGATGACCATGCCAACAGCTGACCGGGCATCGAGCACCGCCGCTTGCTTTTCAAGCTTGTCTGACGCCCAAAGGTCGTCATGATCCAGCAACGCGAGGTAGCGTCCGGAGGATGCCTGTATCCCGCGATTGCGGGCTGCGGCCACCCCCCGGTTGTCCTGCCGAATGCACCGCGTTACCTGTGAATGCGCGCAGACAAGATCAGCGGATCCATCGGTTGACCCATCGTCCACCACGATGACTTCAAGGTCTGTCATCGTCTGGGCTGCCACGCTCGCGAGCGTCTCACGAATGACGTCGCGGGCGTTGTAGATCGGAATGATTACGCTCACGATTGGAGACGTCCCCGTCATTGTCACGGCTTCACGGCCTCCAGCACAACCGTCATTTCGTCGCACACGTTCCAGAGGTACCGGCGGGCGCGTTTTTGAAAGTAGGCGGGGAAAAACGTGAACGGCTTCCGCATAGTATAGGCAATCGACACCGTCCTGAAGTTGGTCTTGAGGCCGTAATAATTAGGGAATTTGAAATACTCGAAACTCTCTTCAGTTATGAACCGCACATGCGTCGGATCTACAAACGCCTTACGGGACGCATAATAGGGCGTCTTCACGGTCACGCGGGCTCCTGGCGCACACACCCGATACAGGTCCACCATAAAGGAGATAACGTCCCGCATGTGTTCGATGGAGTGGATCGAATAGGCAGCGGCAATGCTCCCATCCGTGAACGGTAACCCCCGCTCAAAATCGCAGACCACGTTGACCCCGGGCAGCCGGCGCCGATCAATACCCACAGTCCCCGGTTGCTTGTGCGCACCGCATCCGATATCCAACACGATGCTCATACCGTCAGTGTCCTCACCCAGCGCATATATCCCCGGAGTCGGAACGGGGCATGCCGGATAGCCTGACAATAGGCACGCCGCGCGTCCCCGGTCGTGCCGAATCGCTCGGCCCAAAATCCCCTGGAGAGGTAGTAATTCGCCCACTCCCGGTCGAGTGCAGTCCGCTGATCAGACCGCAATGAGGGACGCCGCGTCAATCCTTCCAGAAACAGCCGCCGGCTGGTCAGCACTCGCTCACGGTGGGTCCGCTCGTCAAACGCCATGTCGCGATAGCCGTGTCCGCGCTGAAGTTTCTGCACGAGGGCGCGGTCCACACACTCAAACTCCGTGGCATCGAAGAGCCGGATGGTCAGATCGGAATCCTCGGATCCGTAGAGCTCAGGGTTGAGCGCACCGACCTTCTCTAATACAGACTTTCGGATCAAGAGCGTGGACGGCAGCGCCACATGCCCCCCGCAGAACGCCTGCACCAGCGGCTCGCCGCTCCGACGCGCCTGACAGACCTCCAGCACAGTACCCTGTTCATCTACAGAGTCAAAATCCGTGTGTACCACCCCAACCTCGGGCCGCCGGTGCATGATCTCCAGCTGCATGGCCAGCTTCTCCGGTAGCCAGACATCGTCACA
>VFZE01000120.1 GCA_016871315.1 Acidimicrobiia bacterium
GAGAACCTGGGCGTGGTGGTGAGCGAAGGCGAGCGGCTGACGAAGCTGATCGACGACGTGCTCGATTTGGCCAAGATCGAAGCTGGCAAGTTCACCTGGAACATGGCGCGGCTGGAGATCGGCGACGTGATCGAGCGGGCGCTGGCGGCGACCGCGTCGTTGTTTGATGCGAAAAAGCTGACGGTGGTCCGCGAAGTGGCCGAAGGGTTGCCGCCGTTGACCGGTGATCGCGACCGCTTGATCCAGGTGGTGATCAATCTCATCTCGAACGCCGTGAAGTTCACCGACGCGGGCAGCGTCAAGTGCGCGGCGCGGCTCCGCCCGGATGGCTTGATCGAAGTGGCCGTCGTCAATTCCGGTATCGGCATCGCGCCGGCGGACCAACCCAAGGTCTTCGAGAAGTTCAAGCAAGTGGGCGACACGCTCACCGACAAGCCCAAGGGCACCGGGCTCGGGCTGCCGATCTGCAAGGAGATCGTGGAGTATCACGGAGGGCGGATCTGGGTGGAGAGCACGCCGGGCACGGGCTCGACGTTCGCCTTCACGCTGCCCTGCGAGATATCTGAGTTGTCTCGTCAAGAAGAATCCGTGAATTTTTCCAGAAGCGCTCTGAGGATTTCCGCAGGTTATTCAACTTTTCAACTTGCCTTGAGTATGTTCTTGGGGAGTAGGCGGTCCCGGACCTTTCGCAAGTACAGCGCCTCATCGTAGGCCACACCGTCCCGCCAACAGCGGAAGAGAATGCGGAGCCACTTGAAGGCCAACGCGCGGACGGCCGCGTGGTGCCCTTTGCCGACATCGCGCTTGCCTTGATAAAAGATGCGGGCCCACTCGCATTTTTTCATGGAGTGCTGCGCCCACTCATGGATCGTCTGGCGGATAAATTTGGGGCAGGCGATACGCCAACGCACTCCACGCTGAGAGCCACTCTGCTGCAGGATCGGCGCGATGCCCGTGAAAGATTGCAGCGCACCCGCATCGGCGAACCGGTCTCGCCGTGTGCCCAGCGCGGCCAGAATGCGGGGCGCGAGGGCGGGCCCGGCTCCGGGGAAGGATTTCACAATCCTGTAGTCTGGATGCGACTCGGCGACACTCTCGATCTGCCGGTCGTAGGCGGCGATGGACGCGTGCAGCGGTTTCAATAGCCCCGCGAGGGTCTGCACGTTCAGCCGGCAACTATCGATCACCACCGGATCGAGAACAGCGGGGCGAGCGCACCGAATCTCTGCCAGTTGCTGCGCAATCCTATCGGCGTCCCGGCGGCCATGGTCGATCAGGAACTGCTCAATCGTAGCCGGCCGCGCCCGTTGCAGTTTCTCCAGCGTGGGCCACCGCTCAAGCCAATCCAGCACGATGGGCGCCGTGATTTCCTCGAACCAGTTCAGCACTTGCGGATAGTACAGTTTTAGGGCGGCGGTCAGCCGATGGCCCAAGCTGGTCCGGCCATTGACCCACTGCCGCCGTTGTTCAGTCAGGAACTGAAGTTGGCGTGTCTGGGGAGTGTCCGGATGAAGGGGCCGCAAGCGGTCGCGGTGGCGCACCAGCAGATCCAGGAGCACGGCGCAATCGATGGCATCGCTCTTGGTGCCCGAGGGCCGGACCCCCGGCGGTATTGGGCCACGGTATTGGGGTGCACGGGAAACAATACCAGGTTGGGATACTTCATCAACTGGTACAACAGGGCTCCGCGTGATTGCTCCAGCGCCACCGCGATTGGGCGTTCCCCATAGTGAGCGCGGAGTTCGGCCACCCAGGCTTCGACCGCCTCCGGCGTTTGCGCGAATTGTCCGGCACGCGCCCCGCCTTCGCCTGGCGTGGCGGGCTGCAGCATCCAATCACGCTTCCGGTCGGCCCAGTCAAGGCCGATGAAGGCTACAAAAGCCGGTTCGGGCCCCGCCGCGGGCATGGCATCTACGTTCACGTTGATCTCTCCTTGTCTGAATGGGGTCGAGTCACAAACACAGGCACGCTTTGCCTCCGCGAAGGCCTTATAGCAGAGTCTTGGTACACCGGGTACACAGACGGAATCTGGATATTCGTTTAGAAGCAAAGTGCAGACCTGCTGCGTGGAAACTCTCACAGTAGACATCGCGTGTCTGGGGGCAAGATTCGTGGCAGCGGGCCGCCTGCGCCCTACCACTATGGCAGGGCTTTTCCACAGCCGGCCGTCGACGACGACTGTGGAAATCTCCTCTCTCGTGTTTCCCTTTCATGGAAACTATAAGGGGGCAGCGTGATGGCGGCGATTCCCGCCTCGCGCAGCCACGCTGCCGTGCCGTCCGTGCTGGCGTCATCCACCACGATCAGCTCGAAGTCCCGGAATGTTTGCGCCTCGATGCTGGCCACCGCGCGGGCCAACTGCTGGCGCCGGTTGTGCGTGGGAAGAATCACGGAAACTGCACGCATCGGCTACACCGCCGTCTCTTCGTTGGCCGCCGGCGAGTTCACGGTCTGCACGGCAGCAAGCCGCCGTCTGCGCAGCCGTTCCGCGATGAATCCGGCCAGATTCGCCGCTTCCCAAAGCACGATCAACCCTGCCATCGCAACGGCGCGCACCGGACCGCGCCACCGCAACTCGGGCGCGATGAGCACGGGTAGATGAAAGTGAAACGCGAGGCTCTACAGAAAACTCGCGCCCGGGCGCACCGCCGAACCATGAAACTGCGCGGCGCCTCGGCCATACTGGAAAAACTTGCGCGCAAAGCCCGCCAGATTCATGCGCTCATCATGCTCCACCACGGCGCCAGCCACACGCGTTAGTTCGAACCCCGCGGCGAGCCACCGGCGGCAGATCTCGCGGTCTTCCGCCGTGCGGAGCCGTTCGTCAAAGCCGCCCATGGCGCGCAACTCGGCCAGCGGAAACGCGAGGTTGTTCGACGCCAGCAGGCGTTCATGACCCACCGCCGCGCGGTCATGCCGCGAAAGCAGCAACAGGATCAACTGCGCGGCGTCGGCATACGGGTCCTCAGGCAGTCCGTTGAAGGTCGCCCCGCCCGCCGCCACCGGAGGCTTCCCGCTTACACCCGCCGCCAGGGCCGCCACCCAACCGGACTGCGGGCGGCAATCGTCGTCGGTGAACAACGCAATTTCGCCGCGTGCCACCGCCAGGCCCCGGTTGCGTGCCCCCGCCGGACCGGCGCCTCCCGCTTCCGCCAGCCGCAGCCGTAAGGCGTCCCGAAACGGCGCCGCCACCGGAGCCAGATCTTCGTCCCCGCCGTCTGAGACCACCTGCTACCGTCTAGCGCCCGCGCCAGCACGCCCATCTCCGCGGCACGCCGCGAACTGTGGAGGAAGGCGTTTCGGCCCTCGCAAGTGGCGGTCATTGAGGAGACCGCCGGGCCGTTGATGGAAGAGTTTGGCTACGAGCGCGAAGCCGCGCCGCCCACGGCCCTGCAGCACGCCCGGGCATCCGCCGAATGCATCTTCGAGGTCGGCGCCCAAACCCTATCGCGCGTTCCGCCTGCGTTCTTTCGCTATCTGCAGCCCACCAACCTCGCGGCCGAGTCGCGCTGGATTGGCCGCGCCGGACAGTTCTGCTGGAGCCTCCGCCCGCGGCCCGCCGACTTGAAGTGACCTTGCCATCTTTGCGACCATGGGTGATGACTTTCTAACCTATGTCCAAACGTGAATTTCAAACCGAAGTCAGCCAGCTTCTCCATCTGATTGTTCATTCGCTGTACTCGCACCCGGAGATCTTCCTCCGCGAGCTCGTCTCGAACGCCTCTGACGCGCTTGACAAGTTGAAGTATCTGACGCTCACCGACGAAGCGTTCAAGCCGCTGGCCTTCGATCCCAAGATCGAACTCGTTCTCGATGAAGAGAAGAAGACGCTGACCGTTTCCGACAACGGCATCGGCATGAACGAAGAGGACCTCGTGTCCCACCTCGGCACCATCGCCCGCTCCGGCACCAAGAACTTCCTCGCCAATCTCACGGGTGACGCCAAGTGCGACTCCAACCTGATCGGGCAGTTCGGCGTCGGCTTTTATTCGGCGTTCATCGTGTCAGACCGCGTGGAAGTCATCAGCCGCAAGGCCGGCGAAGACCAGGCGTACCTGTGGACCAGCGACGGTAAGTCCGGCTTTGACATTGGGCCCG
>VFZE01000121.1 GCA_016871315.1 Acidimicrobiia bacterium
AGAAGGGGCAATTCAAATTTGGCAAACTAGGCGGGGCAGGGGCGACGATGCCGGAGATCTGGCGAGCCGCGTTGGCAGCGTGATCGGGGTCGGGTTCGATACGCGACCCGCGGGCTGAAACGGTATCGACCCAGCTTCAACCCAGATTTTGCACCAGAGCCCCCCTTCTTGTACCGGACCAGCCAGACGCTCTCCTTCTGTATGTAATGTCTGGACAACCAATGGCGAAGGTCTTCCAAACTCGCGATCTCGACCTGGGCGAAACGTTCGGTCCGAATCAAGTTTCTCCCCTCCCGGCTCTCCCGCACCGCGTCAAGACGGAGGTCTCCCAATCTGACCGAGACCTACGAGGCATCGGAGAAGCCGGAATCGGCTTCAAACAGGATGGGCTGATCTGGTTTTCGGCGGCCGGTCCGGTACCGCGGCGCCCGTTTGCGGCTGCCGTGCTTCTCGGTGACAGCCTGGATCTCCTCGCGCACCGCGCCGCGGCGGCGAAACTCAGCAATGCGCCCTCGCGCTTCCTTCACCGCTTCGGCATGATCGACGATCGGCGGCGGGTATTTGCCGGAGTTCTCGCGCAGCTCCGGAATCCAGCGATGAATAAATGCAAACTCGGGGTCGTGATCCTGCTGCTGTTTCGCTGGGCTGTAGATGCGCAGCGTGTTCATCCCGGTAGTCCCGGACTGCATCTGACTCTGGCTCCAATGGATGCCGGGTTCGTAGTCGACGAACAGGCGCGCTAAGTGCAAACCGGCCGGCCGCCAATGCAGCCAAAGATCATAGGCGGCGAACGACATCAACATCGCCCGCATGCGGAAGTTGATCCAGCCGGTCTGATGCAAACAGCGCATACAGGCGTCGACCATCGGATAGCCCGTACGGCCCTCGGCCCAGGCCGCGAAACGTTCTTCGCTGTGATCGCTCTCCCGCAAGCCATCGAAGCCGCGTACGAAATTGTGGAATTCGATCGCAGGCTCATCCTCGAGTTTTTGCATGAAGTGATCCCGCCAGTGAAGCCGGGCATGGAAGGC
This sequence comes from Acidimicrobiia bacterium, assembly GCA_016871315.1. Taxonomy (GTDB): domain Bacteria; phylum Acidobacteriota; class Terriglobia; order Bryobacterales; family Bryobacteraceae; genus VFZE01. Next base: position 1,032 of record VFZE01000121.1, read on the forward strand.
CCGCAGCGCTCTGCGGATCCCGGGCGCCTCCGTCTGGCTGACCGTCTCGCGGAGCCGGCTCACCACCTGCCGGGTCGAAATGGTGCCGTAAGCAAGGTGCGGACTCAGTCGAGAGCAGCCATCGAAAGCGGTGGCTGGCGAAGACATCGCGCGGTGATAGCCGTGACCGCGGCCGCTGAGGAAACTGTCGAGCAGGTCTTGAGCGGCAGTCTCACCGCCGGGCTGTGCCATTGTCCGATGGTCGGACGCCAGGCCCAATTCGGGGCCCGCCGGCAGGTGGCCGATTTCGATCTCTGTTTTCGGCAGAGCGGGCGGGGTGGATTGCGCTTCCGTCATCCGGGACTCCCGGATTCGCGACCAGCCGTCTCGAGACTTTAGTCTCCGCACGACGCCGCCGTTCGGCGTCTCTCGCCATTCTATGTTCTCGGCTCGCGCCCATTTCGCCACGGCGCGGTCGCGTGCGTATGTGAGGCCGTTGCCAGTTTCCTCATGCGACCAGAGTCTGACGATGGGATGCGTCCGATGCAACGATTTCAACACATCCACGCACTCGCCCTGGCGCACGACGAGCGGCTGGCCTAAGCGCGCTAACGACTCTCTCAACGCCAGGAGAGATCCATGTGCGAAGGTCCAATGGCAGGGATCGTAATCCGCTCCCGACAGCAGGGACGGTTCGATGATGTAAAGCGGAATCACCGGACCAAACGCCGCAGCTTTCGCAAGGGGGGCATGATCGTGAACGCGGAGATCGCGTTTGAACCAGACGACCTCAAAGCTCATCGGATCAGTTGTGCCTCCGCCCTGCTCCAGAAGCGCGAGAATCGCCTCAAATCAACAGGGCCTCGGAGTTCCACGAAGCCCGGAGCGGGCAGAACCTCGAGCGACGGACCGAGTTCGAGGCATCGTTGCCGTAGCCAAGGATCGGGCGAATCGACAGTGACGAAGTCGGTAGCGCCCGTTTCGCCGCGCAACCGTAGTAACGTCTGCAGGGACGGGCCGCGATGGATCTCAACTGGCAATTCCAGCAGCGCCTCATAGACAAATGCGATCCGCTTAATGCCCCAGCCGGCCGCGTCCAGGTACTCTTCGTCAAAGACAAACACAGCTCGATCCTCAGGCCCGAGCCACGCCGCGCTGAGGCAGTCTGGGTGCATCCAGGCAATTCTCATTGCGTGCCACCCTCCAACTGAAACAAACGATCCGATAGCTCGGCGTAGGAAGCGTCGAACGGACACTTTGCCTGGCATTCGCGGCAATAGACTGCCGCGGTGTGCTTTTCGAGATTTTCTCGATTGAAGAAGTACGGCTTGTGGGAGAACGTCGAAGCCACCCATTGCCAGGACAGATTGTTGGATGCCGGATCGCCGTCCAGAAGATGCGTCAGGAACCATCGCGCGCCCGCTTGCCATTGCACTCGGCGCCAGTGCACGGCGTAGGCGGCCAGCCACATCCGAGCGTGATTGTGAAGATAGCCAACAACCCGAAGCTCCTGGCTGAAAGTGTCCATGCAGCGCAAGCCGGTGCGGCCCTCGCGAATGTCGGCGGGAAGCTCGACCGCGTAGTCGCCAGGCTTCCAACCGGTCTTGTAGATCTCGCGATCCCGCCAAATACCATCACCTAACTTGAGATAAAGCCGCTGCCAGTAGTCTCGCCAGGCGAGTTCGCTAATGAACTTCGTGACTGCTTTCGCTGAGCCGGCAATGCCGATGGCTCGGTCCCGCACAAGTCCCAGGGTGAGCAGGCCGTGCCGCACGTAGGGAGACAGTCTGGTAACGTCCCCGGAGAGATAATTGCGCGATGATGCATAGGTGCGCGGTGAGATCGCGTCCAAACGCCGCTTCGCTTCGGCCGCGCCGCCTAGCCACGGGCTCATCCCGGAGTCACGCGCGGCTGCCGCTGGGAACTCGGCACTTAAGTAGGCGGCCAACTCTTCGCGCGAGCCGAACTCTCTCCTCATGACTTCCCTCGTTTCCCACGGCAGCGATCGCTGCAGTACTTCACCTCGTCCCACACCTTCTCCCACTTCTTCCGCCAGGTGAAAGGGCGCCAGCAAACCGCACAGGTCTTCACGGGCAGATTTGTCTTGGATGGCTTCCGCGGTGCCTGCATCAGTCGCTCAGCGAGGCCGAATAGTCCCCAACCCGCCATCCACGCCTACCACCTGACCGGTGATCCAGGAATTGGCCGGGTCGACCAACCACGCCAGTGCAGCGGCGATATCGTCAGGGGTTCCGATACGTCCCAAGGCATGCATCGACTGCGAGGCTTTTCGGGCGATTTCATTCTCCGTGATCCGTGCTGTCAAAGGGCTCGCCACCAACCCCGGGGCCACACAATTCACCCGGATGTTGCGCGGTGCATAGGTCGCCGCTGCCGACAGGGTCAGGCCGACAACACCGCTCTTCGCCGCCGCGATCGCCTCATGGTTTGCCAAGCCGGTACGCGCGGCGGCGCTCGCGCACGGAACGATTGAACCGCCTGTGCTCATCTTTGTTTCCGCCCCGGCGCGCACTGTGGCGAACGCCGTCGTCAGGTTTATATCGACGATTTCGCGGTACTCGTTCTCTGCGTTGAGGTGCGCAGGCTTCAACAGCAAAGAATCAGCGCAGTTCACAACCGCATCCAACGGCGGATGTTTCTGCAGTACTTGGTCCAAGGCTTCGAAACCCGAAGCGTCCACCACTGCATATGGCATGGAGAGGTCCGCGGACAGCGCCGCGAGGCTCGTCTCGGTGCGGCCTGCTAAGACGACGTGATTTCCGGCTGCAACCAAACGACACGCCAAGGCCGATCCGACTCTGCCAGCGCCACCGATCAAAAACACCTGCATACGGACTGGATGCGCCAGATCTCCGAGGGAGCGCAATTTTTGAGACTCAGCCTGGCTGGAGCACATCCCAAGCAGCACGTATGGTGCGGAGCCTAGTCTCCTGTCTTGGATAATTCTTTACAACGGCGCACCTTGTCGAGGATAACGTCTGCGGAGGCCTTCCATGTGAAGGGGGTCGGGGCTCCGTTCCAACCGGCCAGCCAGTGGTAGA
>VFZE01000122.1 GCA_016871315.1 Acidimicrobiia bacterium
AGAGCTGAAAGGGCTGGTTTTGTTTGTCACCCATTGGGTGCTGTCCTCCGCAGGGGTCTTCGCTGCCTTCAAACCCCTATCGATATTGATGCGGACGAGCATCCGGGAGATTCGCACGCGCGGCTCAAAACGGAAATGTGGGGTACGATAGACCATGCTTCTCGAACTGCTGCAATTGGCCGGCGCCGCGCTACCGGTTGGCGCGGCCGCTCACTCCTTCGGTCTGGAAACACTGGCCGAAGAGGGCGTCGTGGGTCCCGAGAAGCTGGAAGATTTCCTGCGCGATCAACTGGAGGAATCGGGACGGCTGGAAGCGGTCTTTGTGCGCAGAGCGTGGCGCGGAGATGATCCGGCGCTGCTGAGCGTCGAGTTTGGAGCGCGCCGGCCCGCCCGTGAATCCCGCGATGCGGCGCTGAAGATGGGACGCAGGTTCGCGGAGTTGTTCAACGCCATCAGCGCCGAAAGGGTGCCATTGGATCTGCACTACCCGGTCGCCTTCGGAGTTGCCAGCGCTGCTCTCCGCATTCCGGAGGAATCCAGCGTGTTGTCGTATCTGCAGCAGTCGGTCACCGGACTCGTCTCGGCCTGCCAGCGCCTGATGCCGATTGGCCAGATTGCGGCCAGCCGCATCATCTGGAACCTGCGGCCAGCGATCGTGAGGGTGGCCCGCCATTCCGAGGACCTGGAGGTCACGTGCTTCACTCCGTTGCCGGATCTGGGATCGATGCGGCACAGCATGGTGGAAACGCGTTTGTTCATCAGCTAAGCGCTCACCTCGCTCTTCGCTTCGAGAAGACCGGCCGCCGTACCCGGCTGCGCGTGGACGCGCAGGAGCCGCCTTGGAAGGTTTTCCGGGCCTTCGAGCAGCCGAACGGCGGAGCACTGGTGCATCTGCTGAACGTTTCCGGCGGTGTGCTGGCGGGCGACGACCTCTCGCTGCGGATCGATGTCGGCCCCGCCGCGGTTGCCCAGGTTACTTCCACCGGCGCCACGCGGCTCTACCGGCATCGCAACGGCGCCCGGACTTCCCGGCAGCACACCGAAATCTCGGTTGCCGATGGCGGCTTGCTGGAATACCTTCCCGATGCGCTGGTCCCTTTCGCTGGCTCCCGGCATGCGCAGACCAGCACGGTCACGCTCGCCGGCGGGGCATCGCTGTTTTCGTGGGAGGTGGTTGCTCCCGGCCGCCAGGCTATGGACGAAGTGTTCGCGTTTGAATCCCTGCGCGTGAAAACCATGGTTCGTTCCGCGGCGCGGCCGGTGTCCATGGAACAGTTTCTGTTGGAGCCTGGCGCAAGGGATCTGCGATCGCTGGCCCGCCTGGGCAGCTATACGCACACGGCGTCTTTTTACGCGATCCAGATCGGGCGGCCCGCCGGCGACCTCCGCCAACTCGAAGCGGAGCTGAATGAAATCGCGCGCGAGGTGTCGCGGCCAGGCGTTATGATATGGGGAGCGAGCGCTCTCGCCTCCGGTGGCGTTATCGTGCGAGGCTTGAGCGCCACGGCTCGCGATCTACCGGCCACGCTTGCCCGGTACTGGACCACGGCGCGACGTTTCCTCACCGGTGAGGATCCCGTCCCGCCGAGAAAACTGAGATAGGAGAGCTGCATGCATCTTACTCCCCGGGAGCAGGAGAGACTTCTTATTCACGCCGCGGCGGATGTCGCCCGCAAGCGGCGCGCACGCGGACTGGCGTTGAACTATCCGGAAGCCATCGCAATCCTCACGGCGGACATCCTGGAATGGGCGCGGGACGGAAAGCCCGTCGCCGAGATCATGACGCTCGGCGCACGGATTCTGGCCGCGTCCGACGTGATGCCGGGCGTCGCGGAGATGATCCATGAAGTGCAGATGGAAGCCACCTTTCCGGACGGGACCAAGCTCGTCACGGTGCACGATCCGATTCCGTCGAGCGAGGATGGAATCAAACCGGGGGAATACTTCCTGGACGGGCCACCGATCGAGGCCAATCCAGGGCGGCGGACTGTGACCGTCACTGTCCGCCATACCGGAGACCGCCCGGTGCAGATCGGCAGCCATTACCACTTCTTCGAAGTCAACAATGCTCTCGCTTTCGAGCGCGAGTCCGCGCGAGGCATGCGGTTGAATATCGCTGCTGGAACGTCGGTGCGATTCGAGCCCGGTGAAGAGAAGACCGTGGAGCTGGTCGAATTCGCCGGCGCCCGCCAGGTATTCGGTCATCAAGGAAAGGGGAACCAATGAGCCTCACCATTCCGCGGCGCGTCTACGCCGATCTCTATGGGCCGACCACCGGCGACCGCGTGCGCCTGGCGGATACCAGTCTGATCGTTGAAGTCGAGCGGGACTTTACCTCCTACGGCGACGAGATTACGTTCGGGGGCGGCAAGGTGATTCGCGACGGCATGGGCCAAAGCGCGCGCGCCACACGCGCCGGAGGCGCGCTGGACCTGGTGATCACCAACGCCCTGATCATCGACCACTGGGGCATTGTGAAAGGCGATATCGGAATTCGCGACGGACGCATCGTCAAAGCCGGCAAGGCCGGCAATCCCGACACCATGGACGGAGTCGATCCGGATCTGGTGGTGGGAGCTTCCACCGAGGTGATCGCGGGCGAGAACCTGATTGTGACGGCGGGCGGCGTCGACAGCCACATCCACTTCATTTCGCCGCAGCAAGTGTACGAGGCGTTGTCGAACGGCATTACAACGATGATCGGCGGCGGCACGGGCCCGGCCACCGGAACCAACGCCACGACTTGTTCACCCGGGGATTGGAACATCGCACGCATGCTGGAAGCAGCCGACGCCTGGCCGGTGAACTTCGGCTTCCTGGGCAAAGGGAATGCGTCCACGGCGCCGCCCCTCGAAGAGCAGGTCCGCGCCGGAGCCTGCGGCTTGAAGTTGCATGAGGACTGGGGCACGACGCCGGCGGCGATCGATGCCTGCTTGCGCGTGGCGGATGCGATGGATGTCCAGGTCGCGATCCATACCGACACGATCAACGAAGCCGGTTTCGTCGAGGACACGATCGCCGCGATCGCGGGCCGCACTATCCACACCTATCACACCGAGGGTGCGGGCGGAGGTCACGCCCCCGACATCATCCGGATTGCCGCGCTGCCCCATATTCTGCCTTCTTCCACCAACCCCACGCGTCCCTACACCGTCAACACCATCGCCGAGCACCTGGACATGCTGATGGTCTGCCACCATCTGAATCCCCTGGTGCCCGAAGACGTGGCGTTCGCCGAAAGCCGTATCCGGCCCGAGACCATCGCCGCCGAGGACATCCTGCACGATCTGGGTGTATTCAGCATGATCTCCAGCGATTCGCAGGCCATGGGCCGCATCGGCGAAGTGGTCACGCGCACCTGGCAGACGGCGCACAAGATGAAGACGCAGCGCGGCGCGCTCGCCGCCGATTCCGCGCGCAACGACAACTTTCGCGTGAAGCGGTACGTCGCCAAGTACACGATCAATCCGGCGGTCACGCATGGCATCGCGCACGAGGTGGGATCGATCGAGCCCGGCAAGCTCGCCGACCTGGTGTTGTGGAAGCCATCCATGTTCGGCGTGAAGCCGGAGATGGTGGTGAAGGGGGGCTTCATCGCCTGGAGCGCCATGGGCGACGCCAACGCGTCGATTCCCACGCCGCAGCCGGTCCTCTACCGGCCCATGTTCGGATCGTTTGGCGGCGCGACGGCGGCGACTTCTCTCACCTTTGTTTCGCCAAGCTCGCTCGAGGCGGGAATCCAGAAGATCACGGGAAAGCGCGCCGCGGCTGTCCGGAACTGTCGCCGCATCGGGAAGAAGGACATGATCCACAATGCGGCGACGCCACGGATTGACGTGGATGCGGAAACGTACGAAGTGCGTGCGGATGGTGAGCTGCTCACGTGCGAACCGGCGCGGGAGCTGCCCCTTGCGCAGCGCTATTTTTTGTTCTAGAGCATTTTCACATTTTATCCTGGATTGGCCGGAACCGGGCCGCCCGCAACTGGCCATCTAAACACAACGTCTTGAGTGATTGCGCCTAGTCGCGAGGCTGTTTCCACGACACTGT
>VFZE01000123.1 GCA_016871315.1 Acidimicrobiia bacterium
GCATTGTACAGTGCGAAGTTACCCATCGCGAAATGGCGCGCCTGGCGCAAGCGCTGATCCCACACTTCGTCGCTGTAGCCGAAGGGACGGTACATCTCCTCCTTTTCGCCGTTGCGGATTCCGAGCGAGAATGTTTTCTCGTCGTCCTTGCGGTACCAGACGTAGCCGAGGTTCAGCTCGATTTCGCGCGCCCAGAAAAACTTATGCGGCGCCGGAAAGGCGGCCAGGGAGCCGCCGCCGGCCTCGAGCACAAGCAGGCGGTTGCGCGCGCGTAGAGCTACCGGATCCTGATTGATGCCGCCGCCCAATTGGTTCCACTGGCGGCCGCGTGCCACGTCGCGCCAGTGCAGCTTCGTCGTATCGGTGATGGGGAAGCCTTTCATCCCGGCGCGGTACTGATAGGCGACGGAAGGCTCGTCGGTCTTGGCGACGGCCTCCTGGCGCAGCAGGTTGGTTCCGCTGTAGACGGTGTACTGGAGGCGTCCGGAGAAGATGCCGGCGGTGAGGCCGGGAAAAGAGACTTCTAGCCGCGCGCCATCGGTCTTGACGGCGCAGCCGGTGGCGTTGTACTGGGCCTCGCTACGCCTGATCTCGTCCGCCTTCCGCGGCGGGCCCGGATTGGTGTTGGAGACGCCAGGCACCATGAGCGGGGCATCCCAGAAGACCTTCCATTTTTCTTTTTCCAGGAAGTCCTCACTCATCAGTCCAAGCTGGCGCAGCGGACTTAACTGCTGATTGGAGATGCGGCGCTTGCCGGAGGTGATCAGAAACTCCGGGCGAAGGTTTCTTCCCAGCGTGATCCACGCACCTCCCGGGCGGCGGGCCGCCATCTCCTCCACTACCGGCGCTCCGCCCTGCACAACAAAGGTGGCGCGCAGTTCCTGGCCTTGCCTGCCAGGCCAGCGCAGGCGCACTCCTTCGGGCACGGCTTCGGCTTTCAGTCCTCGGGCCGGTTTGTAGGAGCTCAGGTCGCAGGTGACTGCGGCGGCGGTGTCAGACAGCATCAGTCCAAGTCCGGCGGCGCCGATTAAGATCAGGCTTCTCATGGGTATTTCATCCTTTTCCGTGTCCGGACATTCTACCAGAGGAACTTCAGACCGAACTGAACCTGCCGGCCGACGCTGGCCGAACCGGTCAGACGGCCAAACGCCGCGTCTCCTACCGTAAGCCCGGCCGAGCGCGCGTTGGGAAGCTCAAAGGTGGGCGTGTTGCTGAGGTTGAACGCCTCCACGCGCAGCTCCAGGCGCGAAGTGTCCGACACGTAAAAGTCCTTCGCCAGGGACAGGTCGAGGTTGCGCGATCCGGGGCCGCGCAGGATGGAGCGTCCGGCGTTGCCCAGCGTCTGTATGGGAGCGCCGCGTAAGTTGGGCACGGTCGGGGGAACCTCGAAGGCCTTTGGGTTGAAGTACTGGTCGAAGCCGGCTTTATCGGCAAGCAGCGGCTGGCCCAGGACGCGATTCGGGCGGTTGGCGGTATTGAACACGGGCGCCAGGCGCGCCACGCGCAGATCGGAGGGGAAGCCGCTGCGGAGCATGAGAATGCCGTTCACCTGCCAGTTTCCGATGATGAGGTTGAGCACGCGGCTCTTGTTGACGAAGCGCTTGCCGCGGCCGACGGGGAGGTCGTAGATGGAGCTGATGACGAGTTTTTGCGGGATGTCTGTGGGCGAGATGCCGCGCTCGAGCTTGAGGTTGAAGGCATCGAGGGCGCGCGTGTCGCCCTGCTGATCGAAGAGGCTGTTGCCGGAGCCGCCTGAATCGATGTTTTTCGAGACGGTGTAATTGGCCAGGAAGGTGAGGCCGCGGGAAAAGCGGCGCTCCAGGCGCAGATTGAATGAGTGATACCAGTTGTTGACGATCGCCGTATCCCAGCCGATGGATTCCTGAACAAACGGGAAAGGCCTGTCGGCTTGGGTGTTTCGCCCGGCGAGGGCGTCCTCAAAGCGGACGGTGTTGACGTTGATGCGCTGCACCCAGCGCGTGCCGCGCGCGCCGCCGTAGGAGGCCTCGACAAGCAGTCCGGTGACGAACTCGTACTGCAGGGCGAAGTTCATCTGGTGGAGCGTGGGGAAGCGGGAATTGCCAATGTCGCCGGTCAGGAATGCGGTGCCCAGCGGGTTGCGCGCGTCATAGCCGGTGAAGTCGGGGTCAAGGCGCGACTCCACTGTCAGCGGGCTGGTGAAGCGGATGGGAGGCGTGATGGTGGTCTCGACAAAGACCGGCGGCGTTGTGATGATCTGAAAATTGGTGAGCGTGTTTGCGATGTCGGTCACCTGACGGTTCTGCTCGCGCTGGCTGTAGAAGATTCCGTAGCCGCCGCGGATGACAAAGGCGGGAGTCGCCTGATAGGCGAAGCCGAACCGCGGCGCCAGATTCTTGTAGTGAGGCTCAATGATGGAGCGCGAGAAGCCATCCTTGCCGGGAACGCGGATCACGCCAAGGCGGCCGAGTCGGGACATGCCGAAGGGATCGAACACGCCGCCGGTGTCGCGCGCGTCCTTAGGCTGCGTAAACAGGTCGTAGCGGAAGCCGAGGTTCAGGGTGAGTTTGCGGGTGGCCTTCCAATCGTCCTGGATGTAGAGTCCGGCGTAGAAGTCGCGCTGGCGAGACCAGTCCTTCTGAGTCTGCGCGGTAACCCGCGTGGGAAGGCCGAGCAGGAACTCCGCATAGGGCAGGCCTGTCTGCTGGGGCACCGACGGGTTGGCCGTGAAAATGGCGCCGAAGACATACGTGCCGTTCAGCGGAAAACCGGGAAGACGGTCAAAGCGAAACTGTCGGGCCTCGCCGCCCATCTTCATCGTGTGATTGCCGCGGATGATGCTGAGATGGTCGGCAAGCTGGAAATGATTCTCGAAGTTGAAGGTTGAGGAAGCGGCCCCGAATCCGGAGAACTGGGTTTGCCCTAAGGACTCGCCGGAGAATCGGAAATCGACGGAGGGGAAGCCGATCACCGCGCCGCTGGCGAGCCCGTTCTGGGCGGTAAACGCCATGGACTCGGCGAGCTTGAGGGCGTTCTGGCTGGAGTTGGAGCGATTGTAGCCCAAGCGCAATTCGTTGACCACGGTTGGGCTGAAGATATGGATATCGCTGAGAGAGGCGTTGCGGCTGTGAAAGACATTCTCCTGCGGGCTGAAGATGTAGTTGCCCTGGTTGGGCCGGTACTGCTGCGAAATCGAAACGCGGCCCGTGAGGTTGTTGCCCTCAAACAGGCGGTGGTCGATTTTGAGGTCGCCCTGGTGGCGGATGGTCTCGCGCGGGGAAGAGGCGATGAAGTTGCGCGAGGTGGATTCGGCCGCGCCGACGTTGGGCAGCGGGATCAGCTCCTGGTACTTGAGAATGGTTGGATCGATGCGGCTGCGGGGGATGGTGTTGTTGGGAAAAAGGTCCGAGGTGACGAAGCCGGCGGGGCCGGGGCGGCGGGCCAGCGGATCGTAGATCAGACGCGCGGACCGGGAGAAATCGCCGCTTCGAAAGGAAGGCGGCGCCACGTCGGACAGCGATGAGCCGGCGGCCTGGCGGACCTGCGTGCTTTCGTAGTCAGTAAAGAAGAACGTGCGGTCGCGGCCGTTATATCCGGGCAGTCGCAACGGACCGCCCACGGTGACCCCGTACTGGTTCTGGCGGAATTTCGTCTTCGACTGGCCGGCGAAGTTGGCGACGAAGTTGTTGGCATCGAGCTTGTCGTTGCGGAGAAACTCGAAGAATGTGCCGTGGAATTCATTGGTGCCGCTCTTGATGGTGGCGTTAACGGTGTAACCTGCGGAGCGGCCGAACTCGGCGGCCAGGTTGTTGGTCTTCACCTTGAACTCCTGCACGGCGTCGACGGAGGGAATGTAGGCGACACCGTTGCGGCCCACGTCGCCTCCGAAGT
>VFZE01000124.1 GCA_016871315.1 Acidimicrobiia bacterium
AGGCGTTGGTGTAGACTGTTGGGGTCCGGGAGACCCAAAATGGAAATCCCGGTTGCAATGATCTTCAAAGGCTCACTACTCTTGCTGTTTGTCACCGCCCCCTTCGCCTTCGGCCAAGGAAGCCTCGGCGGACTCACCGGCCGGGTCACCGATAACACCGGCGCTTCGATCCCTGAAGTCGCCATACAACTCCGCAATGTCGACACCGGCGCCGAGTTCCAGGCCGCAACAAGTTCCGACGGCGCGTTCCTGGTGAACAGCCTTCCGCCCGGCCGTTATCGTGTGTCTGTCTCCAAGACCGGATTCCGCACCTCGGTTCGCGAGTCCATCGTGGTGAGCACGGCCACGGTTACAGCGTCGGACTTCACGCTTGAAGTGGGCTCGGTGGCCGATTCCATCACGGTCTCTGGCAGCGAAGTGCAGCTACAGACCACCTCGGCCGAGATCGGCACCGTGATGCCGACAAAAGCCATCCTCGATCTGCCCATCTCGATGGGCGGCGCCGCCACCACCGGCGCGACAGGGCGCCGGCAGATTGAAAACTTCATGTTCCTTACGCCCGGTGTCACCGGCACGCAGTGGAACAAGTCGATCAACGGCGCGCCCGGGTTCAGCCAGCAGGTGCTCATCGACGGCGTGGATATGCAGAACATCGGCGCGCCGGGCTTCATCGCCGAAGCCAGCCCGCCCTATGAAGCGGTGGAGGAGTTCAAGGTGCAGAACACGCTGTACCCGGCCGAGTTCGGCGGCGGCTTCGGCGTCATGAACTTCACCATGCGGTCGGGCACCAACAAGTACCACGGCGGCCTCTTCGAATTCTTCCGCAATGAAGCGATGGACTCGCGCACCTTCTTCGGCGGAAGCAGGAAAGCGCTCCTGCGCCAGAACGAGTACGGCGGAACCTTCGGCGGCCCGGTGCGCCTGCCGCGCTACAACGGCAAGGACAAGACGTTCTTCTTCTTTGCCTACTCAGGCTTCCAATTGCGAGGCGGCGTCCCCGTGGGCGCGTTCGTCACGCTGCCCACCCAGCTCCAGCGCGGCGGCAACTTTTCCGACTACCCTTTCCCGATCTTCGACCCCGCCACCACGGCGCCCGACGGCCGCGGCGCATTCGAGCGCCAGCCCTTCGCCGGCAACCGCATCCCCACCACACGGTTCAGCGGCGTGGCCCAGCGTGCGCTGCCGATGATCCCGGTGCCGGACCTGCCAGGGTTCTTCAACAACTACCGCAGCCGCCAGAACCAGCCCAGCACCGACAACGATTGGAGCCTTAAGATCGACCATCAGCTCACCTCCAAGCAGCGCATCTCGGGCGCCTATTGGAACGTGCGCGGCGAGACGACGATCAACGGCGCGGTGGCGGGCGAGTTCAATACGGGCTTCCGCGTCACGCCCACCACCGCCAGCGGCACCCGCCTGAACCACACGCACACCATCAGCCCCACTCTGCTCAACCGCATCGGTTTTGGCTACACGCCGACAAGCCCGACGTGGTCGCGCTGGCTGCTCGATGCGCGCGAAGGCAACAAGGTGCTGCGCATTCCAGGCATCTCCGAGGGCTCGCGCGGCTTCTCCCAGTTTGCCTTCGCCGGCCCCACGCCCTACGCCACCCTGGGCAATGCCAACAACAACGGCACGGACCCGCAGTTCTTCCAGAACTGGAGCATCGCCGATGACATGTCCTGGGTTCGCGCCCGCCACCAGATCAAGTTCGGCGGCACGTTCCGTTACCGGCGCATGACTGTGCAGGACCGCCGGAATGAGAGCGGCTCGTTCAACTTCAACGCCTTCTCCACGTCCCAGCCGAACAGCGTCGACTTCGCGCGCCACGGCAACCCGTTCGCGTCATTCCTGCTGGGCGAAGTGTTCTCGGCCAGCGCCGCCGTTCCAGCCCCCACACGCCAGTACAACGATCAGTTGGTGGCTTTCTACGGCGAGGACGTCTTCAAGATCAACCAGCGCCTTACCATCAGCCTGGGCCTGCGCTGGGAACTGCCGCTCTACGTCAAGGAGAAAGACGGCATCATCTCGTTCATGGATCCGGCGCGGCCCAACCCGGCGGCGGGGAACCGTCCGGGCGCTCTGGTGTTTCTCGGCAGCGGAAACGGGCGGCGCGGGGATCGCACCATCATCCCCTCCTATCACTGGGGCTTCTCGCCACGCCTCGCCATCACGTACTCCGTCGATCGCAAGACAGTCATTCGCACCGGCTACGGATTGTTCCGCGTGGAGACCGCCGTTGGCCGTATGAATAGTTGCCAGTTCTGGTGCTCGGGCTTCGGCCTGCAGCCCTTCTACACCTCCACCAACAACGGCATCTCTTCCGCCTTCAACCTGGACCGCGGCTTCCCCGCCAATCCGCAGGCTCCGCCCATCTTCAACCCGGCGCTGAACAACAACGGTAGCGTGACCATGGTCAATGAGCACGCCAACCGCATGGCCTCCTCGCAAAGCTGGACCTTTGCCATCCAGCGGGAACTGCCGTTCGGAATCAATCTGGACGCAGCCTACGTGGGAACCAAGTCGAACGGCACCTGGACCGGAGCTTCCGTCCCCAATCAGTTGCACCCGCGCCTTCTCAGCCTGGGCCAGACCTTGAACGCCAGCGTCACCTCGCCGCAGGCCATTGCCGCCGGAATCGCAGTTCCGTATCCGGGGTTCACGGGTTCGGTGGCGCAGGCCTTGCGCGCCTTTCCACAGTTCACCAATGTGGACGATGTCTACCAGCCCACGGGCTACAACTTCTACAACTCCATGCAGGTGCGCGTACAGAAGCGCCATTCATCAGGACTGTCGTTCCTGGTGGCCTACACCCTGGCCAAGAACATCGGCTTTCCGGGCGGGGACATTTTTGGGGATACGGCCGGCGGCGGCGGCGCACGCGGTATCGATACGTTCAATCGGAGCCTCGAAAAAGCGATCGTCCCCTCGGACCAAACGCACGTCTTCATCACATCGTGGAGTTACGACCTCCCGTTCGGGCGCGGGAAGAAGTTCGGAACCAACCTCCATCGCGCCGCCGATGCCGTCATCGGGGGCTGGGCTGTGAATGCCATTCAAACCTATCGCTCGGCCACGCCAACAGCCATTGGCGGCGGCCCCGCGCTGCCGCTGTTTGGCGGGGCCAACCGGCCGAATTGGGTGAGTGCGGATGTGCGCTCGTCAGTCCCCATGGGATCGTTTGATCCCGCCCGCGACCGGTATTTGAACCTGTCGGCTTTCAGCCAGCCGGCACTGTTCACCATCGGCAACGCGCCGCCGCGCATGCCGCACGTGCGCGGCCCCGCATTCTTGAACGAAGACTTCTCCATCTTCAAGAACGTGCGGTTCACCGAAGCCGTGGCCCTTCAGCTTCGCGGTGAGTTCTACAACGTCATGAACCGCGTGGTGTTCGGCGGACCGGCGGCTAACATCAACAATCCGGCGACTTTTGGTGTGATTGCCGGCCAGGCAAACACGCCCCGGCTGGTGCAACTGGGAGCGAAGATCATCTTCTGATCGTTAAGTTTGATAAGATACACTCCATCCCACATTTCCGTTTTGAGCCGCGCGTGCGAATCTCCTGGATGCTCGTCCGCATCAATATCGATAGGGGTTTGAAGGCAGCGAAGACCCCTGCGGAGGACAGCACCCAATGGGTGACAAA
>VFZE01000125.1 GCA_016871315.1 Acidimicrobiia bacterium
GAACCGAATTCACCGGTACTCCGGTAGCGACAACAACGTGGTTAAACATGGAGATAATCCGGGTCTAGGCGGCCACTTCTTCGTTCGAAACCGCCTCGGACTTGGCCATCGGCTCCAAGAACGGCCGGAGTGCGAAGTAGAGAACCAAGGCGGAGAGAACGCCGGTGAGGAAATCGGTCGCTGGAACCATAATGGCGGTGTAGATCATCAGCGCCCCGTGGAACTTGCCGGTGGCCCACACATGCTTCATCTCGCTCACTTTGATCATGTTGCTCGATACCCAGAGCATCACGCCACCGATACAGGCCATCGGCACCAATTCGAGGAAGTGAGTCAGGAACAGGACCATCCCCAGTTTGAAGGCCGCTTTGAAGTAGCCGGCCAGCGGTGTTACGGCGCCCGCGCGAATGCTGGTGGCGGTGCGGGCCAGAGCGCCGGTGCACGGAAAACCATTGATGAGAGGCGTAATGATCTGCACGAGCCCCTGGCCCCAGAACTCTTTATCCGGATTGAATGGGGTCTTGGTGTTACCGGCCAGGCGGTCGGCCATGGAAGAGCAGAGCAGACTCTCGACGCCCGAGATAAAGGCGATCGCCACGACGAAGTAGGCCAGATCCATCGCCACTTCGGAGGTCATGGCCGGTAAGCTCGGGGGCGTGAAGACGAAGAAATTTGTGGGGATGGAGCCGTATTTGGTGCTGACGAGATTGAGTTGTTTATCCGACCAGATGTAACTGGCGATTCCGGTGGCGACGCCGACAGCAATAAGAGGAGCCGGAATGTAGATCGACAAGCGGAGGAGGTAACGCGTCAGGCCGAATACGAGTAGCCCGAGAACGATCGCATACACGGAAGCGCTTCCGGCGTGTTCGACCACACCGGAGAGTTTGGTGATGAGATTGGGTCCGCCATTGGCGGTGATGCCCAGCACGTCATAGATGTTAGTGGCGGCGATCGTAATGCCGATTCCGACCGTGAACCCGACGATGATCGAATTCGGGACGTACTTGGCGACTTTTCCCATGCCAAACAGGCCCATCACACAGAGGACGACGCCGGCGATGGCCGAGGCCGCGACCAGAAATCCGTGATCGTATTTCTGCATGATGGCGTAGATGAGCGGGATGAACGCGGCGGTCGGACCGTAGACCTGGTATTTTGAGCCGCCGAAGGTCCTGCCAATCAGGCAGGCCATCGCGCCGGCGATCAGGCCCTGCTCCGGGCGAAGGCCCATCGCCATCGCGAAGCCCATCGCCATGGGGATGGCGGTCATTGCCGTCACCAGTCCGGCGCTGGCGTCTCGATAGACGACAGACCGGAAGTTGTCCTTTGTCAGATCCTCGAAGCGGCTATCGCGAAAAGTCAGGAAGAGTTTGAGTCGATCCCACATGTACGTGTCTCCACAGTGAGTGTGGGCGGAAGGCTCAGTTTTTCCAATGGGATACAGGCAGTTTGGGAGTCCGGACTAGTGGTGCGCCATGAGTATTGGGTAGAGCATCAAGGTTGGCCTTTACAACTGCGTACAGGTTCGCCGGAATGTTCTTTTTATGAATACCTTGTCATCATGGTAGGTGTTGACTCAGGACATCGGAGACATCACGAGGGAAGCCGGCCAACCCGACTTGGAGCGGCTGCGCCGCATGGAACGACGGTTTGTCGTTACGCTGGTGGCTGGTTTCGGCGTCGTACTCACACTGATGGTGACCTCCGGGGCGATGGGTCTGGGCGCCATGGGGCGAATCGATAAAGAGTCGAGTTTGGTGTCCAGCCGGTATCAACGCGACACACTGCTGATTGACCGTTTGATGCAACAGCAGTCGGGGCTTGCGGTGCTGGGCTTTTCGGCGGCGGGCGCGGCCGCCGATCCCGCGAGCATTGCAACGCAGGTCGCCCAGCGGCGGGAAGGGATTCTCGCCCTGACGGAGGAGGCGTTTCGAGAGCAGCTCGACGCGGCCGAGTCTTCGGCATGGAAGGCCGTGGCCGAAACGGCGGCGGCACTGAAACCCGAGGATCTGGCTCTGAAGGGCGGACGCGGCGCCGACCTTGCGAAGCAGTTTGAGAAATTGACCGCCGCGACGAATCGCCTGATGGATGTCGCCTATGACGAGGCCGCTCAGACCCGCACGGCGCAATTGGCGCTGGATGCGGGCGAGTTGCAAAGCGCGCGCCGGCTCTTCCTGCTAGCGCTTGGCTTGGCCGGGTGTTGCGCACTGGCTTCCGGCGGGCTGGCGATCGTTTCGTTTCACAGCCTGAAGGGGCACGCGGCGACGCTGGCCGCGCTGTCCATGCACACGCTGGCCGAGCACGAAGAAAACGCGCGGCGATTCTCCAAGGAGATGCACGATGAGTTTGGACAGACGCTGAACGCCATCGAGTCCAGCCTGACGGTGGTTCATCCCGCCGACCAATCGAGCGGTGAGCGGTTGAAGGACTCGATCGCGTTGTTAAAAGACGCGCAGTCGACGGCGCGCGAATTGTCGCAATTGCTGCGGCCGCGAATACTCGACGACTTCGGGCTCGACGCCGGATTGCGCGAACTGGCCCGCGGGTTTTCGCAGCGTTCCGGAATCGCGGTCGAGTATCACAGCCAGCTAAGAGAACGGCTGGATCCCATCGTCGAGACGCACCTGTTCCGGATTGCCCAGGAGGCGCTGACTAACACGGCGCGCCATAGCGTGGCTTCGACGGTGACGGTACGGCTCGAAAAGACTGGCGATCAATTGCTGCTGGACATCAAGGACGACGGACAGGGATTTGAAGGGGGAGACGGAAAGGGCGCGGGGCTGGGATTTCTCGGCATGCGGGAACGCGCGCGGGGGATTGGCGGAAACATTGCCATTCTGTCGCGGCCTGGCGAGGGCGTGGGAATACAGGTTCGAGTTCCGATCCCGCACAAGGCGCCTCAAGGTTGAACGAATGAATGCGTATAAACCGATTCGAATTTTGTTAGTGGACGATCACGCGATGGTGCGGCGCGGCTTCCGGCTGATCCTGGGCGAGCATCCGACCGAGTTTGACGTCGTCGGCGAGGCGGGATCGGGGCAAACCGCTTTGGAACTGATTCCGAATTTGAAGCCCGATCTCGTGCTGCTCGACGTCGCGATGCCGAACATGAACGGTGTGGAAACGACGCAAGCGATCGTTCAGAACTGGCCGAGGGTCAAAGTGGTCATCGTGTCCATGCACAAGGACTCGAGCTATGTACGGGAATCGCTGCGCACTGGTGCGAAAGGGTATGTGCTGAAGGAATCGGTGGATGCCGAACTGCTACAAGCCGTACGGACCGTGGCCGGCGGCGACGGATACATCGCGCCGGGAGTTTCCAATATCGTTCTCTCGGACTATCAGCGGTTTGTCGGCAGTCCGCTCGACTCGCTGACTTCCAGGGAGATGGATGTCTTCCGGTTGCTGGCGCAGGGTAAGCTGGCGAAGGAGATCGCGGCC
>VFZE01000126.1 GCA_016871315.1 Acidimicrobiia bacterium
TGTGCAAGAAACGCACCCAACCGCTGGTGATTCGTCCGATCATCGACTGATTCCCGCATCACCAGCGCGGGTCGCCGATATTTCAGGCGGTCCAGTTGCGCCATCATGGCCGTGATGCCAGCCGCATGGTCATCGATCACCCGATGGACATTCAACGCCGCATGCGAGTAATCGAGGCTCACGACGGCGAACTTCTCCCAGTCCAGATCCAAAGTGGGACCTAGCGGCATTGGCGCGATGAGGACGCCTTGCACGTTCTGGGTCCATAAGATCTGACTGAGTCGGCGCCCTGAAAGTTGCCGTTCGAAGATGTTCACCGCCTCAAACAAATACCCCCGGCTGCTTGCAATCTTCCGTGCGCCGCTGAAACAGCCGGTCGTATAGTTGGCGCTGACCCAGCTCGTCGGGTCTTTCGGATTGTCGTGGAGAAAGGCAATTTTGGCCCGCGCTTGTTGGGGTTTCTTTCTGCGCCGCTGCCGCATCAGGGCCGAGACGAGCGGGTCCGGGCGGTATTCCAGTTGCCGCGCCACCTGCCTGATCCGCTGCTTGGTGGCGTCCGAGATATTCGGAGAATCACGCAAGGCCAGAGACACCGTCATCTGGGAAACGCGAGCAAGACGGGCGATGTCACTTTGATTACTCATAGATTAGGTCAAAACAGCCCATTGCCTCGAGTTGGCGAGAACACAGACAATACGTGGGTAAGTTAATGTCGCGTGGAAGCCGACAGCGTTAATGGCCGTATGAACATGTGGTGCATTTGGCAAGCGCCCTCCCCTTGCAGGTTGTATTCGAGGCCGTAGGGGTCGGTATGAAATTGTATCCCTATGGACTACTACAACCTCTTCTTTCTTAGCTCCCACTCGAACACCTAGGCCACCGTTCACCACCGCTCCGTCCGAAACGGCGTCGCCGGCAGGCCAGCGCCGTTGAACAGGCTCGCCGCGGGATTGTTTTCCCACGCGCAGCGCGCCGCCACAGGCTGCGCCACCGCGGCCCCAGAAACGATTTCGGTGTCGCCAGCAATTCGCGCCTGCGCGGGCCGTCACACGTGATCCGCGCCAGCGATCTCGAAGCCGCGGAGCTCGCCGTCTTTCGCCACAAGGCCGCCGGTTGCGTGCGCGAAGCGCAGCACCATCTCCGCTCCGCGCACGGTGTGGCCGGCCGGTCGCGGGCCCGATGTCGCGGGGACTTTCTTGTGATAGACCTCGCCGAGCGCCCAGAGCGCGAGTCGGCGGCCGGCCTCCTGCTTGTTGCGCGAGTGGATGTCGGAGGCCTCGCCGATGTCGAGGTTGATGCCCATGCCGGTGCGCGGCAGCGCGAGCGTGTCGAGCATCGCCTCGCGCACGAGCGGCCAAGACCGGCACGGCGCAACTCGGTCGCAAGGACACGGCCTGGGTCGTCGCCTTCGCCCGGTCGAAAATCTCCGCATCGCCGTGGCGGCTGTGCTCGAGGGCAAGGAGGATGACAACTCGTTTGGCGGCGGCACCTACGCCGGTCCGGCCTTTCGGGCGATGCTTGCCGCCTAGAAGGAGAAGAGCGAACGCCCCGTCAGCAAGCCGGTGAAGATCAGCCTGCAGCAGAGCCGACCTTGAGGACCCCGACGCGCCTTAAGCGGATCGAGGGTGGATGACCGAAATGACGTCGATACACTCGTGAAAAGTGGTAGGGATTCGCGAAGCCGAGAGCCTCGCTGACCTCCTTCACGCGCTGCCCCTGGTAACGGAGCATTTCCTCGGCGCGACGGAGTTTTGACTGCAACAGGTACCGCGCCGGACCGACGCCAAACTTCTCCCGACAGAGCTTCGAAAGGTGACGGGGACTCATTTTGAGCTCAAGCGCCAGCTCCACGACCGTGGGATTTTGCCGAAGATGACGATGAAACACCGCCGCGATCGCTTCGCGCTGGGCTTCAGCCTGGGGCAGGCGGTAAAAGGCGTCACTCAGACTTGATTCCGGCAAACCACGAACCAGTCGCCAAAACAGCGCCTCCAGCAGGCTATCCTGGACGGCGGGCGAATGCCGCGCCCCCTCCTCCGCCTCGCGCCGAAGCTCCCGCATGAAAAACGCATCCCGCGAATAGTTGCCCGCGCAGATCTGGCCGCTTGGGCTGGCATCATCCCGGAACAACGACAACGCCGGTTCCCCGGGCAGCGTCCCGGTCAGGCGAAAATGCAGGACGTAGTGACGCTGACCATCGCGCAAGTGGTCCTGGTGCAGGTCGCCCGGCTTGATGACGAGCACCTGTCCGTCCACCAGCGTGAGTTGCTCCCGGTTGAGCTCACAGCGGTAGGGCCCACGGTCCACCAAGATCACTTCGTAGTTCGTGTGCTGATGCCGGGGGTACTCATAATCGCCTTCCATGTTCAACAGATGGAAATCCTGGAACACCGGGCGGATTCGGGTCCCAGGATCGACGGCTTGAGGACGACGGAACCGCTGCTTGTTAACGCGCATCAGGGGAGAGGAAAGTGAGCGCAAAAAGACACTTCCCTGCATAAAGGCGCAAGTGCGCAAATCGACATGCCTTTGCCGGCAGAGATATGGCCGCGCGCCTCCCGCTCTGCTATCTTGATCACACTTCCATGCCAGAACCAATCGTCGCAATCGTTGGTACAGGATTCATCGGCCCCGTCCATCTCGAGGCGCTGCGCCGGCTCAACATCACTGTCAAAGGCGTGCTCGGCTCGACGCTTGAAAAGTCACTCGCCGCCGCCAAGGCCCACGGCTTGGAGACCGGTTATGCCAGTTACGCCGACGTCTTGCGCGACCCCGCAATCACCGTCGTCCACCTCACTTCACCCAACCGACTCCACCATCGCCAAGTCCTCGACGCCTTGGCGGCCGGCAAGCACGTGATCTGTGAGAAGCCGCTCGGCATGACCTCGGCGGAGACGGCCGATCTGGTGGCCGCCGCCGCCGCGCATCCGAATCTCATCTGCGCGGTCAACTACAACATCCGTTTTTATCCCTGCATGCTGCACGCCCGGACGCTGATCCAGCGCTGGGAACTGGGTGAGGTCTTCCACCTCCATGGCAGCTACGAGCAGGACTGGCTGCTGCTGCCGACCGATTTCAACTGGCGGGTGCTCGCCGAAGAGGGCGGCGAACTCCGCGCCGTCGGCGATGTGGGCACGCACTGGCTCGACCTGGCCCAGTTTGTCACGGGCCTGGAGGTCGAGGAGGTCTGCGCAGACCTCCGTACCGTACACCCGATACGGCAACGCCCCGCCGAAGGCTCGGTCGAAACCTTTTCCGGGAAGAAAGGTGGCCCGCCCCCCGCGATGAAACCCGTGGCGATCACCACCGACGACTACGCCTCGATCTTGCTGCGCTTCAAGGGCGGTGCGCGCGGCTGTGTGACGGTTTCCCAAGTCACCGCCGGCCGGAAA
>VFZE01000127.1 GCA_016871315.1 Acidimicrobiia bacterium
TCAGGGCGATTCGATCGGGTGTCCGTGCTGCTTGCTCCTCAAACAGCGCTACCAGCGTTGATTCGCTATAGCTGTGTTGCTCGCCGTTGTATCCGGCTAGTAACTGATGCCGCTCGCGGGGCTGGAGCAGGGAACAGCGGTGGATCGGTGTTTCGGGGGCTTGTGCGGCAATGGTTGCCAGGTGCTTCAGGCCGCTGAGGATTTGTTCGACGAACGGGCGGTTGAAAGCAGAGGGATCGTAATCCATGCGCACGTGCAGTCGTTCGCTCGGCAGCACGACCACTGTAAGTGGGTAGTGTGTGGCATCGCGCATCTCCGCGCCAGTGACGCGCAGACCATTGGCGGGCAAAAAGGCGCCTGGCTGCAGCGGATAATTCTCAAATACAAGCAGTGTGTCGAAGAGGTTGCCCGCGCCGGCCTGTCGCTGAATCTCCGCGAGACTGATCTGATGGAACGGAAGCATCGCGGCCTGGCTGAGTTGGATTTCCTCGAACAATGCGGCTATCGATCGTTCGGGGCGAAGCGAGATACGCAAGGGCAGGGTATTGATGAACAGCCCCACCATGGTTTCGACGCCTTGCAAATCCGCAGGACGGCCCGATACCGTGATGCCGAAAAGGACTTCTTTACGGCCCGTGAATCTGGCCAGCAGGATCGCCCAGATGCCCTGCATCACGGCACTGACTGTGATGCCTTTGGCTCGCGCAAGCTGTGTCAGGCTTTCTGTGAGCGCTTCCGGGAAAGAGGTTTCGAGTCGCTCCGGCATCCGGGCTGGCGTTTCGCTTTTGCCCTTCGGCGACAGGAGTGTTGGCTGCGGTTCGTCTCCGAGATACTGCCTCCACATCGATTTCGCCGCTGCCTGGTCTTGCCGTTGCAGGTACCCCAGATAGTGGGTGTACGGCCGCGCTGGAGGCAATGGCGCCGCATCTGCATACAGTCGCAGCAACTCCTTAAACAAGATGGGAATGGACCAGCCATCGAGCAGGATGTGGTGCGCAGTTAGTAGCAGTAAGTGGGTCTGGTGATCGCGGCTGGCAATACCGATTCGTAGCAGGGGTCCACTAGAGATAGAGAATTGTTCCGCGTTGTCCTCAGCTTGCAACGTCTCGAAGGAGTCCGGACCCAGCGTATGCCACCATTGCAGTTGAGGGTCGCGCAACACCACCTGCACGGGCTTATCCAGCCCACGCGATTGGATGGCGACCCTCAGGTTCCCGTGCCGATGGAGCAGGCGCTCGGCGGCGTGTCGCATGCGTGGGCTGTCGAGGGGGCCGTCCATTCGCACCAGCACACGCACGGTGTATAGGTCTGGTGACGCGGAATCATAAAGAAGGTGGAATAAGAGCCCTTCCTGCAGCGGCGACAGCGGAAGGATGTCTTCGAGGTTTGGGTGTGTGGACTCGACCGAACTCACCTCTGCCTGCGTTAGTTGGACGAGAGGGAAGTCCGATGGCGCGTAACGGGACTCTTGCGTCGAGCCCATTTGAGCGATCAATTCCAGGAGTACGGAACGCCAGGATTCCGCCAGGGTGCGCACGGAGTTGGCGTTGACTGCTTCGCCTGCCCACTGCCAGGACGACGTGAGTATCGCGCCGGAGTCTTGTTGCTGGATGGCGACATCCGTCTCGATCAGGTGTGCGAGCGGTAGGGCCTCATCGGCACTCGACCTGGGCGGACTTTCCGGTGCAAGCTCCCAGTCCCTCGTCCCGCTCTGAGGGATCCTGCCCAGGTAGTTCCATGCGATCTGAGCCTTTGCTCCCCCGGCCAGGATTGTGGGTGTGTCTGGACGGGAATAGCGAAGCAGCCCAAATCCGAGGCCTTTGGAGGGTACTCCGCGCAATTGCTCTTTGACGTCGCGCACTGCTACCGGAAGGTCGTCTGTTTGGACGGCAAGACGCACAGGATACATCGCTGTGAACCAGCCGATGGACCGTGTTGGATCGGAGAACTCGTCGAGCGGGTCCCTTCCGTGGCTCTCTAGGTCGATCAGTAATCCGTCCGTGGTTCCCCGTTCGCGCCGCGCCGCGACGGCGAGGGCGGCGATCAGGATTTCTTCCAGGCTGCAGCGGTATGCAGCCGGGAGCGCGCTGAGCAGTGACTCAGTTTCGCTAAGGGACAGGCTCACGTCGAGTCTTCGCTTGGTCGACACGGTGTCGCGCGAACGGTCAAGGCGTGCCGACGGGAACAGTGGTGAGTCGGACGCCACTGTCGCTTCCCAGTACGGCAGTTCCGCTTTGACGGCGTCTGATGCTGCCCACTGTGTGATCTGCGCGGCCCAACTGAGAAACGGCATGCTTTCTGCTGGCAACGGGGCCGCACCGCAAGCCGCGGCGAGATCGCCCATCAGGATGCGCCAAGATACGCCATCTACGGCGATGTGGTGAATCACCAGCAGCAGTCTGCCGGCAGCCGGGAACCAGACCGCTTCGAACATGTTGCCGGAACGGACGTTCAGCCGGGCTTCGGCGCTGTGGAGAACCGCTTCTGTAAATTCGCCTGCGTCGATGTGGAGCGACACTTGACCAGTACTTGCGGGTATTTGCAGTTTCCAGTCGCCCTGTTCTTCGACCAGAGCGACACGCAAGGCGCTGTGTGTCCGTACGATGGCCGCGAGGCCGGACCGGAGGGCACTCTCCTGCAGGGTGAGGGGCACGCGCAGGAGGATGGATTGACAGTAGCGACCGATGGGTCCGCGCCGCTCCAGCAGCCAGTGCATGATGGGCGTAGGTTGTGCCTCTGTAGTGGCGTTGGCTCGGGTGTAGGTGGCTCCGGCTGTGAAATTCGCGACCTCTGCCAACCCTGCCATAGTAGGGTTCTGGAAGATGTCGCGCGGACTGAAGGATAGTCCAGCCTTCGCGGCGCGATTGGCGAGCATGATCGCGACGATGCTGTCGCCGCCGATACTGAAGAAGTTGTCGTTGCTGCCGACTCGCTCCATGGACAACAACTCCGCAGTGAGGCTGCAGAGGAGCTCTTCTTTCGGCGTTCTCGGCGCCAGATAATCACCGCGTTGCCGTTCCGGTTCAGGAAGGGCGGCTCGGTTGAGTTTACCGCTTGTTGTGAGCGGGAGGGCAGGCAGTGCCACAAGGGCGGCCGGGATCATGTAGTCAGGCAAGCGATTGCCCAAGGCCTTGCGAAGTGCAGTGCTGTCTGGGGATGCACCGGTATTGGGGACGATGTAAGCGACCAGTTGGCTGCTGCCGGCGGCTGTTTCCCGTAGCACCACGGCTGCCTGTGCCACTTCCGGTTGTGCGAGCAGTGCCGCTTCGATTTCGCCGAGTTCAATACGGAAACCGCGAATCTTGACCTGCTGGTCGATCCGCCCCAGGTACTCCAGATTGC
>VFZE01000128.1 GCA_016871315.1 Acidimicrobiia bacterium
TGCGTTGTTTCCCGCCATGGTCAAGGCGGCCACACAACTGTGCCGCAGCCATCCCGGTGCGCAATTCATCATGGCGCAGGCGCCGTCGATCACGGACGAATTCATTGCCGGGCTGTTGGTGCAAGCGGAGGTGGAGGTGCAGGCGGTGCGCGATCAGGCGAGCGAAGTGATGGCGGCCTCCGACGTGCTGCTGGTGGCCTCAGGGACCGCGACGCTCCAGGCGGCCGTTGTCGGCACGCCGATGGTGCTGACGTACCGTACGGCGGGGCTCACCTACTGGTTGGCCAGGCTGCTGGTACGCATTCCCTGGATTGGGCTGGCCAACATCGTGGCGGGCCGTACCATCGTCCGGGAATTGATTCAACGCGACGCGACTCCGGAACGATTGAGCGCGGAGGTAGCCCGGCTGCTGACCGATCCGCAGGCGGCAAGCGCCATGCGGACGGAGTTGCGGGGGGTGCGCGATGCATTGGGGACGCCAGGCGCATCCCGGCGAGCGGCCGAAGTCGTGCTAGCGGAGTGCGGCGCATGAAGGTGTGGCTCAGACTACTCCGGTATCTTTTGCAGTACCGGGTTCGGCTGCTTGCGGCCTTTGTGTGTTCGGGGCTTGTGGCTGCGCTCACGGGCGCTTACGCGTGGCTGGTGCGTCCCGCGTTGGACGGCATTTTCATCAGCAAGGACCAGACCTTGTTGATGGTCCTGCCGCTGGCGCTGCTGGCGGTGGCCACGCTGAAGGCGGTGTTCAGCTACGGGCAAAGCTATCTGATGCAATATGTCGGCAATCATACGGTAAAGACCGTGCGCCAGGATCTGTTTTGTCAGTTGATGCGGTTGCCGGTCGGTTTTCACGACGCCAACACCTCCGGCCGGCTGATGTCGTGCGTCATCAATGACGTGTCGCTCATGTCTAACGCGTCGGCCGGCGTGCTGAAGGACATTTTTCAGCAGGGGCTGACGTTTCTGGCCATGATGGGGGTGATTTTTTACCAGAACTGGATGCTGGCCACCATGTCGGTCATCGTGGTGCCGCTGTCGGCCGTGATCATCCTGCGCATGGGGGATCGCCTGCGACGGCTGGCGACCGTAGGCCAGGAGCGGGTGGGGGACATGGTCTCCGTCTTGCAGGAAATGCTGCTGGGAGTCCGCATCGTCAAGGTCTTCGTGCGCGAGGACGCCGAGGCACAGCGCTTCGAGGCACGGAACCGGCTGTACGTACAGGCAACCATGAAGGCGCTGCAGGTCTCGTCGTTGGCGTCGTCGCATCTGGAAGTCATTGGGGTGGCCGGCGTGGCAGCCATCATCTGGTACGGCGGCTATCTGGTGACCCAGGATGCCATGACCCCCGGTGCGTTTTTCTCGTTTCTTACCGCCATGTTCATGGCCTATACGCCGATCCGGCGGTTGAGCGGGGCCAATAACATCATTCAGCAGGCGCTAGCGGCGGCCGAGCGGGTCTTCGCCCTGCTCGATCTGGAGAACGAGGGCGAGCACGAGCGCGGGGGCAGCGAGCTGGCGCCCATCCGCCGCGCGCTCACCTTCCGCCACGTGACATTTCAGTACGAGAACACGGACCACCCGGCCCTGCACGGGATCGATCTGGAGATCACCTGCGGTGAGATCGTTGCGCTGGTCGGCAGCAGCGGCAGTGGCAAGACGACGCTGGGCAGTCTGGTGCCGCGGTTTTATGAGCCGACCGGCGGCGCCATCCTAATCGACGGGCAGGACATCCGCGACTGCACGCTGCGGTCGCTTCGTGGTCAGATCGGCCTCGTGTCCCAGGACACCGTACTCTTCGATGAGACCGTGCGCTACAACATCGCCTATGGACGTGCGGAGGCGACGGACGAGCAGGTCGTCGCCGCGGCCACAGCGGCCTATGCCCACAAATTCATCGAGCGCTTGCCCGACGGATATCGGACGGTGATCGGGGAAAACGGTGTAAAGTTGTCCGGTGGCCAACGGCAGCGGCTGGCGATCGCCCGAGCGATCCTCCGCAATCCGCCGATTCTGATTTTGGACGAGGCGACCTCGGCGTTGGACTCCGAATCGGAGCAGGTCGTGCAGATGGCGCTGGCCAATTTAATGCAGAACCGGACGACGCTTGTCATCGCGCACCGCCTGTCCACGGTCCAGAACGCGCACCGCATCGTGGTGCTCGATCGCGGGCGGATCGTGGAGAGCGGATCGCACGAGGCATTGCTGCAGCGCGGCGGCCTCTACAAGCGTCTCCATGCTATGCAATTTCAGGACGTACTGGAGTAAAGGGCGATGCTGGCCACCTGGCTGAAACGCACTCTCCTGCCGCCGATGGGCGCGGCGATCGTCCGCCTACTCGGCCGCACCATGCGGTTCGAGACGCGCGGAGCGGAGTCTGTGGACGCGCTCTACCGCGACGGGAAGCACATCATTCTGGCTTTTTGGCATGCGCAGCAGCTGATGATTCCGCTCGGGTATCGCGGGGCGGGCACGCACATCCTGATCAGCCAGCACCACGACGGCGAATTGATCGCACGTATCGTCGCCCGGTTCGGACATCACGCCGTCCGCGGCTCGAGCACGCGCGGTGGCGTCGGCGCCCTGCGCGCACTGATCCGTCTGGGGCGGTCGGGGACGGACCTTGTCGTCACGCCCGATGGTCCCAAGGGGCCCCGGCAGGTGGCCAAAAGGGGTGTGATTGAATTGGCCAAGGCCACCGGGCTGCCGATCGTGCCGCTCGCCTTCGGCTGCTCAAAAAAAAACTCTTTTCGAGCTGGGATCGCTTCCTGGTCCCGTATCCCTTCAGCCGCGGTTGCTTCGTGTGGGGGGCGCCGATTGTCGTGCCGCGCGACTCAACCGACGCGGAACTGGACGCCAGGTTGCAGGAGCTGGAGTCTACGCTGAACCGGCTCACTGCTGAGGCGGATGCAGCCGGGAGTCGTCCGTCGTAATCCGACAGTCGTTTGCGAAACCACCTGATTTTCCATGTACGCACGCGTCACGAATACCGAGTAACAAATTCTGACATGTGGTACCTCCTCTACAATGTGCTGCTGCTCGTCGGGTCTCCTCTCATTCTCCTAATCCTGCTCGGTAAGAAGCGCAGCCGGCCGGGTCTGTGGCAGCGGCTGGGCCTGCGCCTGCCGCCCGTGGGGAACCTGGGGGCGGATGTGATCTGGGTCCATGCCGTGTCACTGGGCGAAGTGGTGGCGGTGACGCCGCTGGTCCAGGCGCTTCGCATGCGCTATCCCCACGACCGCCTTGTTGTGTCCACGGTCACGGAAACCGGCCGTGAGGCGGTCGAGCAACGGCTGGCCGGCGTGGCCGAACATTGCTACGCGCCGCTGGATTTTCCGTGGAC
>VFZE01000129.1 GCA_016871315.1 Acidimicrobiia bacterium
GGACCGCATACTGCAGGTTCTCCCCCACCGGCGTGCGGTAACCCAGATAATGGAACTGCGCCAGCGCTGCCCGCACTTCAGCACGACCCGCCGCCTGCCTACTGACCTCACGAATCGTCAGAGATCCCAGATCGCGCAAAGCGGCGCGGATCGGTGTCGTGGGCCAACTCCGCGGCGGCGGCGGCGCCAGTCGATGCCGGTTGGGCGAGAGCCCACGGCGTGCCGGCAAATCAATCCATCCCCGCGCGGCCATCTTCGCCATGAGGGTCCGCGCGGCCATGTCCTTCCATTGCCCGGTGGCCGTACGCCAGTTCCAGAGTGCACACAGCTCTCGCGACAAACGGTAGCGGCTCCACTCCGGATGACTCGCCACCAACTCGCGCACCTGGAGAAACTCTCCAGGCTCAATCCGCCGACCTTGCAGCACACAGCTCTCGGTCATGGAAAGTGACTTTACGCCAAAGGGCGGACCAGAGTCCAGCCCAATCGTGGGGCCTCTTCATCGACGATACCAGCCCGCCCTCTCGGTGACTTCCAGACCGCTCATCAGCGCACTCAACTGCTCCGGCCGAAAACCCACCGCAGCGCCTGCGCCAACGGGCCAATGCAGCGTCCCGCCCTCCAATCGTTTCGTCGCCACCCACAGCCCAGTTCCATCAAACCACAGCAACCGTAAACGGTTGCGTCGCCGATTGGTGAAAACAAAAAGTCCACCCTCCCATACGCGCTGCTCGAGCACCGCCTCCACGTGTGCCGTGAGCCCATCGAAACTACGCCGCAAATCCACCGGCGCCACCACCACGAAGATCCGCGTCGTCGAGGTCAGCGCGGCAAGCATGGCGTGCGCAAGCTCTCCACCAGACCCTTCGCCCACTTCCAGTCTGTTCCCCGAGCCAGTCGCACCGTGATACCGTCGGGCAATCCCACTTCCGCGATCCAGGCTCCAGGCGTGACCGTCGTCGCCCACTGCACTTCCTGAAACATCGGCACCGGATCCGCCGCACCGGCTTTGTCCAACCCGTAAACCCAGTAGTGGAGCTGCCCAGCGCTCATCCCGTGCCGCTTGGCAAACGCCTTCAAACTCATCCCGCTGCCTCGATACTCCCTCACCCACCGCGCACGCTCCGCGCCGCGGCTCGCCGAAACTCCACCAGGATCGCTCTTCATGCCCTCACCATAACCCATCCCCAGTCCCTCCGAACAGATGCGCCCCGCTTACCGCTTACCTTCAACCCGCCGCAGCACCTTGAAGAATCTGGAGTCTTCCGACCTGTCCGCGCGCTGCGGCTGGTCTCCGACGCAGCCGCGCTCCCCGAGATGAGAATGGCTGTTTCTTTGTCGCTGAGGGACGGTCCTCCGCCGACCCGCCGGCTTCGCCCTGTCCGTTGCGGGAGCGCAGGGAATCGTTCAGCGGGTGGGACAGGATGATCAGGATCGACAGGATGGAAAGGTCCACATCCTTTTCCATCTTGTGCATCGGCTACACGATGCCAATTTCGCCCGCGATCCGGGTGGCGTCCCGGGTCGAGGTGCCGCCGTTTTGCAACGCTTCGCCGGCGACCGTGTAGCCCGGAATGATCCGGTTCAACTGTTCGCTGCTGGCTCCGAGATGATCCCGGATCAACTCGCCGAGCACCGAACGATAATCAATCGAGCGTTTCAGATACCGGTTGCTCACGCCGAACATCGATCCGGTCTGGCCCGTCACCCAGGGCACCGAATCGTTGGGATGGCATCCGAACACGCCGCTGGTGTTGCCCTTGCCAAAGCCTTTGACGGCTCCGCCCCCGACGAACATGACGCCAGCCTCGGCGTGATCCGTGCCACGGTCGGAATTCTCGACGGACGTGCGCCCGAACTCGGACAGCGTGACGATGACCAAATCCTTCCAATGCGTCTTGTCGGCGTATTTCGTGAAGTATTTGCGCAGCGCGTACATCGCCCAGGCAATTCGGCGCTGAAGGTTGGGATGCGATCCGGTGACGGCGCCCTGGCGGCTGTGCGTGTCGAAACCGCCAAACTCCGTGCCAGCCACGATGGCGTCCGTCTTGTTCAGCACCAGCGCGGCGGATTTGAGGCGGTTGAAGAAGCCGTAGGCGCCGGTGTCGACCACGTACTTGTTGGCTTCGGTGCCGCCGCCGGGACGCGTGTAGCCCCCGTTCTTGGCGTTGGACGTGGGGAACAAATGGTAGGGGAAGTCGCCGTCGGTGTTTTCATCATCGAGGAACGTGTTGCCGGCCTCGCTGAAATTCAGACTCGCGAAGATGGCGAGCGTGTCCGTGAGATTCTTATATTGAAGACCCAGCAAGCCCCGATAGGCCTTGTCCGGAAAAGAGGCGCCGCCGGCCGCGCGGATGGCGGCGTCGGCTTTGGCGTCGCCTGTCGTCGCAGGCACCCCCAGCAGGTTGTAACGATTGGGATCATCCAAATTGGTCATTGCCGCCTGGGAACCGCGCAGGGACAAGGGCAATGAAGATTGGATCGACACGCCGGTGAGCGGCGAGGTGTTGGCCAGTCCCGATTCCACCATCGTGCGGTAGAAGATGCCTTCCTTGGTCAGATTCTTGTTCGGGGTGCCGGTCTCCCAATAGTTCTGAGAATCGAAGTGGGAGCGGGATTGCTTGGGATAACCGACGCGGTGGATGAGGGCCAGTTCACCGGCGTTGTAAACGGGGGCGAGGAACTTGAGGGACGGGTGGAGAGCCGCGAAACCGTTGCCGAGCCGGATGGCGTTGGCATAGGCGAACGTGGCGGCGCTGCCTCCGGATTGCGGAAAGTCGCAAGGGCCGAGTTTGGAGTAATCGGTCGCGGCGTCCTTGGGTATGACCAGGGTGGGGCGGTTGGTCGTGTTGTAGGCGGGATCCTGGATCGGGATGACGGAGTTCAAGCCGTCGTTGGCTCCTCGCAGGAACACGAAGAGCAGTTTCTTGCCATTGAGCCCGATGCGGCCCTGGGTCTGGGCCATGGCTTGCTTCACCACCCAGGGGATATCCACGAGGGTTGAAAGCGCGGTGGCCATGCCGAGCTTGAGGGAACGATCGAAGAACGAACGCCGATTGATAATTTGCATAGGGATCGAGGATTGAGGGTTCGCTTATTGTTCTTGGAACCGGGGGAGGGTCAGCAACATCGCAACCATGCCTCGGACGCGCGTGTCGTAGTTGGCGCTCCCGACCGCAAGGGAAGAGAACAGGGATGCCGTGGTTCCATTGTCCGCGGTGTTCAGAAAATTCACCGCG
>VFZE01000130.1 GCA_016871315.1 Acidimicrobiia bacterium
TGGTGGCCCGCCCCCCGCGATGAAACCCGTGGCGATCACCACCGACGACTACGCCTCGATCTTGCTGCGCTTCAAGGGCGGTGCGCGCGGCTGTGTGACGGTTTCCCAAGTCACCGCCGGCCGGAAAAATTGCGTCCGCTTGGAAGTTGCCGGCTCGAAGCAGGCCCTCGCCTGGAACAGCGAACGCCCGGATGAACTCTGGCTGGGCCAGCGCGGCGCGCCCAATCAGCTCATGATGCGTGATCCGTCGATGATGAGCGCGGACGTCGCGCCCTACTCAAACTACCCCGCCGGCCACGCCGAGGGTTTCCCCGACGGCTTCAAGCAGCTCTACCGCGCCATCTACGCTGACATCCGCGCCGGCCGCCGCTCCGCCGAACCGCTTTACGCGACTTTTGCCGAGGGTCATCGCGAACTCTTGCTTTGCGAAGCCATCGCCCGCAGCCACCGCACCGGGGCTTGGGTGAAAGTCGGAGCCTAAAAACCAGTTAACCCCATCCCTGCCCCATGAAATTAGGATTCGTTTCCGCCATTCTGCCTGATCAGTCCCTCGACGAGGTGCTGGCCTTCGCCCGGGCCAACCATTTTCAAACGGTCGAGATCATGTGCTGGCCCGTCGGCAAGGCCGAGCGCCGTTACGCGGGCGTGACCCACATTGATGTCACGACCCTCGACGCTGCCGGCGCCGCCGCCATCCGGGCGAAATTCACCGCTGCCGGCATCGGCCTGTCGGGACTTGGCTACTACCCCAACCCGCTCACGCCGGATGCCGCCGAAGCGGCCGTGTACATCGAACACCTGAAAAAGGTGATCTCGGCCGCGGCCCTGCTGGGCGTGAATCAGGTCAACACCTTCATCGGACGCGATCCGGCTCGCTGCCTCGCCGACAACTGGAAGGTGTTCGACGAACGCTGGCCGGCCATTGTTCGCCATGCCGAGCAAACCGGAGTGCGGATCGGCATCGAGAACTGCCCGATGTTCTTCAGTCAGGACGAGTGGCCCGGCGGGAAAAACATCGCCACCTCTCCGCGCAATTGGCGGGAACTGTTCCGCCGCATCCCCAGCCCGGCCCTCGGCCTCAACTATGATCCATCCCATCTGGCCTGGCAGATGATGGATTCGATCAGCCCGTTGCGCGAATTCGCCAGTCGCATCTTCCATGTGCACGCGAAGGATGTGCAGATCGATCGGGCAAAGCTTAACGACGTCGGCATCATGGCCACGCCCTTGGAGTTTCACCAGCCCGTGTTGCCCGGCCGGGGTGTGGTCGACTGGCCCCTCTTTTTCCAAACCCTTTCGGCCATCGGGTACCAGGGTCCCGTTTGCATCGAGGTCGAGGACCGCGCCTACGAGGGCTCCCTTGAATCCAGACACCGGGCACTGCGCGAAAGCGGCGCATTCCTGCACCCTCTCCTGCCCAAATGAGTGCGGATAAGAAGAGCCTGTTTGCCGGAGTCGATCTCGGTGGCACCAACTTCACCGTCGGCTTCGGCGACGCCAGCGGCCAACTCGTGGCCGAGGAAAAGCAGCCGACGGCCAGTCATGAAGGCCCGGCGGCTGTGTTGGAACGCATCGCCGCCACAATCGACCGACTGGCGGCCCGGACCGGCCAACGGCCGGCCGCGGTTGGGCTCGGCGCGCCCGGCCTGGTGGATGTCCCCACCGGGGTCACGCGCTTCCTGCCAAATCTCCCGACCCAATGGCGCGACGTGCCGGTGGGATCGAATCTTTCCGCCCGCCTGAAATGCCCCGTGTATCTCCTGAATGATGCCCGGGCGGCGACCTTGGGCGAATTCATGTTCGGACACGGACGGGGCGTCCAGTCCATGATCTTGTTCACCCTGGGCACCGGAGTCGGCGGCGGCGTGGTCATTGATGGAAAACTCCGGCTCGGTCTGCTGAGTGCCGCCGGTGAGATGGGCCATATTTGTGCCCAGCCAGACGGTCCTTGGTGCAGCTGTGGCAGCCAAGGTTGCTTGGAAACTCTGGTGAGCGGACCCGCCCTCACGGCCGAAGGCGTCCGCCTCCTTCTCAGCGGCAATGCCCCCCACTTGCACGAGCTTTGCGGCGGTGATGTCGCTCGCGTCAGCTGCGAACTCATGGGGGCGGCGGCGCGCGCTGGCGACGCGGGCGTACAGGCCGCACTCGACCGCGCCGGCAGCTACCTGGGCCAGGTGGCGGCGGGCGTGGTGCTGACCCTGCATCCTGAGCTGATCGTCCTCGGCGGCGGCGTGGCGGCGTTGGACGACCTGCTGATCGTCCCGCTCCGTCGCAACCTCCTGCAACGGGTGAAAATGTTCCCACCCGACGATATCCCCATCTTGCGCTCCCAACTCGGAACTCGCGCCGGCCTCTTGGGCGGTCTCGCCATCGCGGTCCAAGGCGGCGTGCGCCGAGCATGATAACTACTCCGGCAATCAACCCTCTGATCCCGAATCCATGAATCCAGCATCTTCCACGACACCGACGCTCAAGGCGGTCGATCACTATATTGGCGGCAAGCGCCTCCCCAGCGCCGGCGGGACCGGCACGACCTTGAATTCCCCGGTGGATGGCAAGCCGCTCGGCATTCTCCATCCCGCCTCGACCGCCCAGCTCGATCAGGCGGTTGCTACCGCCCAAAAGGCTTTCCAAGAGTGGCGTGCCACCCCGGTGAAGGAACGGGTGCAGCCGCTCTTTCGCTTCAAGCAGCTTGTCGAAGACAACATCGCCGAACTCTCGCAATTCGTCACGACAGAGAACGGCAAGACCCCGGCCGAGTCCGAGGCCGGCATTCGCAAGGGCCTCGAGGTCGTCGAGTACGCCACATCCCTGCCGCAGCTCATCACCGGTGAACTGCTGGAAGTGAGCTGCGGAGTCGACTGCTACACGCGCAGCTACCCGCTCGGCGTCACTGTCGGGATCACTCCGTTCAATTTCCCGGCAATGGTCCCCTTTTGGATGTTCCCTTTGGCGATCGCGACGGGAAACAGCTTTATCCTGAAGCCGTCTGACCAGGTTCCGTTCACGCCCTTGCGGCTGGCCGAGTTGCTGAGCCAGGCCGGGCTGCCGGCCGGTGTCTTTAACGTGCTGCAGGGCGGACGCGAGACCGTCGAAGCGCTCCTCGATCACCGCGGTATCGCCGCTGCCGCCTTCGTCGGATCCACCCCAGTAGCACGCACGGTCTATGCCCGCGGCACCGCCGCCGGCAAGCGCATGCTGGCCCTCGGTGGAGCCAAAA
>VFZE01000131.1 GCA_016871315.1 Acidimicrobiia bacterium
AAGGCCATGATTTGTCCCGCCGATTTGCTGTGGGTTCGAAACCGCAGCGAGTGAACGTAGATTCTGGCGATCCCGTGCTCCGGCCGCGTCGCCAGCGTCAGGTTCGGGTTCTTAAAAAGCGCCAGGTCAAACGGCGGCCTTTTGTATGGTTCCGGTTCTTGTCTGTGGCCGAGCACGGCCTCGGTGAAGATCGCAACCAGTTCGTCTCTAATCGGACAGCCCCCCTCGGCGTAGAGATCCAGATTCCCCGTCGCGCCGTCATAAACAAAGACGACCTCGAACACGCTGCGACGGGGCCGCCTCTCCAGATCCCCGTCGTCGTCGTACCCAAGTTCGTCAAGATCGTAGTCGGCCGGATAGCTGAAAAACCAATCGCAGCCGTTACCGCGGACCTGATGCTCCACCTTGCAGTGTTCGGCTCTACCATCGCGTTGGCGGTAGAAGTCCGAAATCCTTTGGGCCAGGGCGCGTTTCATCTCCTCCGTCACGGCCAGCTGCACCAGGGCGAGCCCATTCCGCCGCTCCCATGAACGGCGCGGTAACCCATCGACATGATCCAGGATGCGCGCGGCTCCGAACACGTCCGGGTGATCGAGGAAACAGGTCAGTGCCCGTTCGTGGCCACTCTTGAACGGCTTCAGTTTTTCGGTTAGGTCAAGGTTGCGCTCCCGGCCCGCCTCGATCAGAGCGCGGGTTCCTCGTACCGAAGCCAGCGCATGGGCTTGCCGGCTGATTCGGGTGGCCTCTCGACGTTCGTCATCCGGAAGGGTATTCCATGTCTCGAAAATCGGTTCGACCTGATGCTCTTTCAGGGTTTGCCAATCGAACTCTGAGAAGGTGGGGTAGCGGGAGAAGAAGCGGGCGAGGGTCGGGTTGGATACCTGCCGAAGGAAGGACTTGGAGTTGAATTGCACGGAAGATTACCTCAGGAATGCAGGCCCCAGTTGGAGAGGAGAATTGCATCCACTGGCCGCATCCCAAGAGGGTGATCTCAGAATGTAGCGACGGGCCGGAGCCCTGGAGGATGCACCGCCGCGCCAGGGAAGAGCACAGTGTAGCACGGCGAACAAAATACGAACATCGCAAATCAACAGGATTATTCTGCTAATAGAATCAATGCGTTGGAGGGGGTGCTCTGTGGACGGCCTGTGGGAAAGTCGTTTGGCGCACTTGGTGGGTGTCAGGCCGCAGACGTGCCCCCGCCATTATCGGTCAACTGGTCCCAGATATCGCGTTGTTCGCCCCACTCCGGCCTTTTCGCTACCCGGCGCAGCGTTGTCTCGCTGATCGCAAACCGGCCACCGAAAGTTGGCGGCAACCGCAGCACCGCGTCTTGAATGTCCGGCGCAAGCCAGTTGAGCATCATCAACTGACTGATCCGCTCTTTGCTGACGGCGGCGAGGCGGGCGAGGTCGGCGTAGGTCCGAACCTCGCCCCGTTCGAGCATCTGCTGAAAGTCGATCGCTACGGCCAAAGCCCGGGCGATCCTTGGGATCGTGCCTTGGCGGACCGTCGGTGTCGTCACCGCCGCTAGTTTCCGGGGACTCCGTTGGATCTGGCGAACTGTCGGCTGCAACTTCACCGTGATCTGGAGATTGCTGGGATTATTGCCGGTATCGGTTCTCACTGAATTCCTCCTTGCACACAAAGGTTGCGGATCCCTTTGGTGCGGAACCCGACCGTCACCTCGGCGGTCTCGCCGTTATAGATTACGCCCTCCACCAGGGTCTTCACGAAGCGTTCCTGTTCGCGCGGGCTCATTTCGGCCCACAGTTCGTCGAAGTGCTCTAACGCCTGGCGCACCGCCGCCGCATCCACCGCCGAGCCTGCCGTGGCCGCCAGTTGCTCCCGAATTTCCCGGAGTTTCGCCTCCCGGGCGGTTGCCCGTTCCTGGAGTTCGGCGAGGCGGTCGGTAACCAGCTTCCCGCCGAGGGGCGCCAGCCCGGCGATCTCGTCGCTGATGCGGCCGAGTTCTTTTTCGATTAGCCGCCGTTCCCGCTGGAGACTGTCGATGTTTGCCGCACGTCCGTCTTCGAGTTCATGGAGTACCGCGGCCACGATCTGCGGGTTCCGGGAGATGCCGCGGAGCTGATCAATCACCGCCTGCTCGACCGCCGGCGCGGAAACCGAACGTGTTGGGCACTCGCCGTAACCTTTCTGGTGGGCCGTGACGCAGACGTAGTAGCGGTAGAGCTTGTTGGCGCTTTTTTGGGTGTAGGTATGGGTCATGCCCGTCTGGCAGCTTCCACACTTCAGGATCCCCTTGAGCAGGGCGCCGTACTTGTTGCGAACCTCTCGTCCCCCGGTCCGGGCATTGTGCCGAAGCCGGTCCTGGACGGATTGCCAGACCGCCGGATCGATGATTCCCTCGTGCTCGCCCTCGTAGACCTGGCCGCCGAAGTCGACCTTGCCGACGTAAACCATATTGGTCAACAGGTTGTAGAGCCGGTTCTTGGTGAACTCCCTGCCGCCGGTCGGCGTGCCCCGTCTTGTCGCCCACTGCTTCAGCCGCCAACCCCGGTTGTTCAGGTCCCGGACCGTCGGGATCAGGGAGCCATGCTCCAGGTATACGTGGAAGATCTCCCGCACGC
The DNA here is from genome assembly GCA_016871315.1 of Acidimicrobiia bacterium. GTDB lineage: Bacteria > Acidobacteriota > Terriglobia > Bryobacterales > Bryobacteraceae > VFZE01. Next base: position 2,592 of record VFZE01000131.1, read on the forward strand.
GTGTCGCCTCGTCCGTGTTCACCACAAGCGCGCCCCCCTTCTCGGCCAAGTCGTACCCGAGCGGAATGTGCCCGCCGATCCAGCGGCCCTTGCGGCGGGCCGCGCTCATCTTGTCCCGCGTGCGCTCGGAGATCATCTCGCGCTCGAACTGGGCGAACGAGAGCAGGATGTTCAGAGTGAGGCGGCCAAGGGAACTGGTGGTGTTGAACTGCTGGGTGACGGAGACGAAGCTGACGCCATGTTTGTCGAGAACCTCAACGATCCGGGAAAAGTCGAGCAGCGCGCGTGTGAGCCGGTCTACCTTATAAACCATCACGCAATCGACGAGCCCGGCGCGGACGTCGTCGAGCAGCTTTTTCAGGGCCGGGCGGTCCATGTTCGCGCCCGTGTAGCCGCCATCGTCGTAGCGTTCCGGCAGAGCGACCCAGCCCTCATGGCGCTGGCTGCGAATGAACGCCTCGGCGGAATCGCGCTGGGCATCCAGGGTGTTGTACTCCTGGTCGAGCCCCTCCTCGGTTGATTTCCGAGTATAGATGGCGCAGCGGACAAGCTTTGTCGCCGCGTGCGGTGTCCTCGTATCAGCGACGGCCATGGTTGCGCTCCTTGTCGAC
>VFZE01000132.1 GCA_016871315.1 Acidimicrobiia bacterium
ACTCTTTTCTAATCGAAGAATGATCCTGAAGGAGTGATATCCGGAGATCAATAATCACTCCTTTCGATGAGTTGATCTGGGTGCCAGAGCACCCGAGAGGATTCGGGAGATATTGTCGCTCGACAGTTGGTCGGGCTGCATGCCGAGAGGTGGTGAGGCAAGCGCCACGGAAAGCGCTTCACCGAGTTGTGTGGTGATGATGTGAGTGGCGCGCAGCCCGGCTTGATCGGCGTCGAGCATGAGGATCACTCGGCGAGCGTGAGCTTGCAACAGTTCACGCTGTCGTATGGACAGCGAGGATCCATCAGAGCCACTACATTCGGGAAGCCAGCTTGATGCACCTTCATGCAGTCGAAGTAGCCTTCCACCACGACGAGCGTTTGGGTCGAGAGATCGGCTCGATGGAGGTTGAACAGCACCTGAGATTTGGGGAAGCCCGCGGGCAGCAGGTACTTGGGTGGCCGTGAGTCCAACGCGCGGCCAGCATAGGCCAGCAGCCGGCTCCGGTGGTCGTGGACCGGAATCACCACGCGATCATGCATCATGCCCGGTCCGGGATAATGACCGGCTCCGAAGTGAACCGCGGTCTCCAAGCGGATTCCCCGTTGCCGGAAGTAGGGATGGGCAGGGAGCACGGGCCGAAGCGAGAAGGGCAGAGCGTCCAGCGGTTCTTTTTTCCTAATCCGTTGACCTTGCCCTGCGCTGCCCGGGCCGGTGGGTGCGGCGCCGGTGGAGAACCATAACGACAGCGACAAGGCAGCCTCGCGCGTGGAGCACTGTTCGAGCGCGGCGACCAAGTCCAACACGCTGCCCGACAGGCCGCAGGCAAAGCAGTGAAAGCCATTGCCGGCAAGATCGGCGTGGAAGGCGTCTTCGCGCAGACCTCCATGTAGTGGACAGCGGCCCTGGACACGGTCCCCGCGGCGGCGCACCCAGGTCCACTCGTAGCGCCGGAGCACCGCCTCGATCGGCACGGCACGTCTGATCGCGGCGAAGTCCAGCCAGCGGCTCATGGCCGCCTCCGTTGACCGGGCCGGGCCAGCGTGGGGTCCACCAGAGTTGGCCGAGGCAAGCCGCGCTGATGGAAGGAGTCCAACAAGCGCAGCTTGGCCGCTTGCATCTTGGTGGCCCAACCGGTGTCGCTGTCGCTCATGGCGATCCGGTTCAGCGCTTCCAGGGTGAGACCGGGCCGGAGCTTCCGCGTCCCGGCCGACAGGGACTGGAAGCGCTCCAATGGCGTCTGGTAGACGTTGTAGATCTTGCGGGGGCGTCCTTGGCCGTCGGTTTTCTGGGTGGCGAATCCACAAGGACGGTGGAAGTTGAGGTAGGGGTTGAACCAGTCACGATAGAAGTCATTGATGGCGGAGGCGTGACTGGGCGGGAGCCACCCGTAGCCGATGTGCTTGCGCACGACGCTGCCGTTCTTGGTCTCCACCAGTGCGTTGTCATTGCTTCGTCCGGGCCGCGACTTGGTGAACTCCACCCGCAGCTTTTCCAGCAATTGGTTGACGGTGTGGTTGACGAATTCCGATCCGTTGCCGGAATGAAATCCGTGCAACGGGAAGGGGAACTGTTCGAGCATCTGGTGAATGACCGGGACCAGGTAGGCCTCGCTGATGAAGGGCACGCAGGCGACGGCTTCCCATTGCGTGATCTCGTCCACGGCGTTGATGTGGTACACGCTCTTGGCGCCGTCGCGCTCGGGCTGATGCACGGTGTCGATGCGGATGTAGCCGGGTTTGCCGTTGGGGCGCGGCTTGCGGCGCTCGCCGATCTGGACGGCGCGAGTGGGAGTGGTCTTGCCCATGACCCGTGCGCGGCGCAGGTAGGTGGTGCTTTTGCGCAGGTTGTAGATGTGGGAAGGCGAGATGGCCGACAGGCGCTTGAACGCGGGGGCTCCGTACACTTGGTACTCGCGCTGGAGGATGCGCTTGGTGGCGGGGCCGCTCAGGCGTTGATGCGCTTCATCCACCTTGGCGAGCAGTTCGATGTCGGTCTTGGTGTAGAGTGCCGGGAAGCGGCTGCGCCGGTAGGGCTTGGCCACCACATCGCCCGTGCGCAGGTACTGTCCGATGAGCCGGGTCACTTGCGGCATGCTCCGTCCGGTCGTCTTGACCAGGAACTGACGGACCAGTCCGCGCGCTTCCTTGCCCAACCTCCGGTATTGGTAGCGCTGGAGTATGCCGGCGACCCAGGCGTTCCTGCCAGCCCGGTCCGCGCTTTTGAACTCGATGCATTCGGTCGATTGCAGAAAGGCCCGTAGTTCGTCCGGGCTCAAAACCTTTTTGCTTGCCATGGTCACATTCATGACCACCGGACGCACGCCGCGGCCCCTTCCACCGACACCGTCTGAACATTTTCAGTCGAACATGTTCAAGATCATCTTGTGTTGGAAACTGGGCGGCCCTTCAGGATCATCTTGTATTGGACAAGACTACTGGATCTGAACCAAGATGGCGTTGTGATAGTGTAGTGGCAGCGCCGTGATTAAGGTTTGGTATACATGACGGTGCTCAAGAGGTGAAATCAGGAATCATGCGAGCCGCGGTCCGGTTGGTCGTCTTTGCCTCTCTCGGTTCGGGTTGGGCGCGGGCAAACGCGGAATTCGAACAGGACATACGCCCCATCGCCGAGAGCCGTCGCGTTTCTTGCCACAGCCCGGCGGGGTGACCGATGCTTGATCAAACTCTCTCCCGCAGAAGCCTGCTCGGTGCGAGCTTCGCCGCAGCCGGTCCAGGGGCGGCGCGCCGTCCGAAAATCGCCGCGGTGGTAACCGAATACCGGAAGTTCTCGCACGCCCAACATATCCTCGACCGGTTTCTCGAGGGCTACGGCTGGGACACGCTTCATCACAGGCCCGCGATGGACCTGGTCTCGCTCTATGTGGATCAGACGCCGGCCTCCGACCTGAGCCGGGAGCGTGCCGCGCGTTTCCCGGCGATGAAGATCTACCGCACCATCGCCGAGGCGCTGACTCTCGGCGGCGGCAGCCTTGCCGTCGATGGCGTGATTCTCATCGGCGAACACGGCAATTATCCAGTCAACGGAAAAGGCCAGAAGCTGTACCCGCGCTACGAGTTCTTTCAGGAGATCGTAAAGGTGTTCCGGGCAAGCGGACGATCCGTACCGGTGTTCAACGACAAACATCTTTCGTGGAGATGGGAATGGGCGCGCGAGATG
>VFZE01000133.1 GCA_016871315.1 Acidimicrobiia bacterium
GTCCGCCCCCGAGGTCACCACGCACAGCTGTCCCTCAATGACGATCACCATCGACTCCTCGTTGCGCCACGTATAGGCGCCCGTGTACTTGTCCCACTTTGGATCCGGCTTCGGCGCCGGCTTCGGCTTTGCCAGCGCCTTCACAATCGCCGGTCCCGCAATCTGAAAAGCCTGATCCACATACAGCATCGGATCTCCGTCGTTGGAGTTCGTCAGTACGATCACACCCAGCTTGTCCTCCGGCACAAACTCGATTTGCGTCCGGTAGCCGCCAAGGCTGCCTCCGTGTCCCACGCGCGTCTGGCTGCCGGCGCGGCGTATCTGAAACCCAAGCCCGCTGCCGCCCCGCCAATCCGGCCGCAGCCAATGTATCCGTTGCATCTCGCGCAGCGTCGCACCGCGCAGGATCTGCGCGCCGCCCGGCTTCCCGTCACGGAATTGCAGCATCATGAACTTCGCCAGGTCCTCCACGTTCGAGCTCAGATTCGCCGCCGGCGCGATCCCTTTGGTATGGGTAAACTCCTCCGGCTGCCTCGCCTGGCCCGCCGCGCGGCGTAGGTAACCTGCCGCCAGCCCCGCCTGTCCCGGCTGCGGCAGCACGCGCGTTGCCGTCATCCCCAAAGGCTTCAGAATCTTCCCCTCGATGTAGGCTGCGTATGGCTCGCCCGACACCGACTGCACCACTTCTCCCGCGATCGCCAGCGCCAGGTTCGAATACTTCCACTCCGTTTCCGGCGCGAATACCGCCTCCTGCTTTGCCAGCATCGCGATCATCTCTTCTCGCGACGGAAACTGCTTCGTGTTCCAGTACGGCACGGGTGACTCCCGCGGCAGCCCCGATGTGTGCGTAATCAGATGCCAGATCGTGATCCCCGGGGTGTCATGAAAACGGCTCTTCACGTCGAACCAATCCAGATGCTCGGCCACGGCGTCATCCATCCCCAACTTTCCCGCGTCGCGCAGCTGCAAAAGCGCCGTTGCCGTGAACAGCTTCGAGATCGACGCGATCCGGTAAGAGGTCGCCGGCGTCGCCGCGATCTTCTTCTCCAGATCCGCGAAGCCATAGCCTTTCGCCCACACCAGCCGCTGATCGTGCACGATCCCGATCGACAGTCCGGGCTGCTCCCGCTCAGCCACCTTCGCCTGTACCCAGCTATCCAGTACCGTGATCGCTTCCTTCACCGGCGTCGGCAGCTCCTGTGGCAGCGCCACCACCGCGCTCATCAATAGCAGTCTCAACATTCGCATGACTGTTACTCCCATTCCGAATCGAGCATACTGTAAACCACCGTATCGTTGTAATCTTCTCCCAGCTTCTGCACCCCGCGCAGCACACCCTCCCGCCGGAACCCCAACCGCCGCGCGATCGCGCAACTCTTCCGGTTCCCCGTCGCGCACTGTATCTCCACCCGGTGCAGCTCATAATGCCGGAAACTCACCCGCAGCAGCGCACGCACGGCCGCCGTCACCAGCCCCTTCCCTTGCGCCTCCCGCGCGATCCAATAGCCCAGCGCCACATTCCGGTTCGCCCAGTCGATCGGATGGAAACCCGCCATCCCCACGGGCCGCTTCTCATGCCAGATGCAGCCGTGAAACCCCAGATTGTCCGCATGCTGCTTCAGTGCCCCGCGCAGGAATTTTTCGACGTCCGCCGCCGAGCGCGTGGGCTCCACCCAAGGCAGATACTTGCCCAATTGCGCGCGATTCGCTTCCACCAGCGCGAACAGCTCCTGCGACTGCTTCAACTCCACCAGCCGCAACTCGCTCTTCACAGCAATGCGGATCGGGAACCGCAAGGACATGCCATCCAGCATGCCACAGCCGGTGCTACACTGTTTCTCGAAGGCCTGTGTTTACCGCCACGCGCTAATTCTCTTCTCCGCACGTATTCCTCAGGGAATACCTGAGGTGATCTGTGTCCCCCAACCCTTCAGGAGAAGAACAAATTGCAACCTCAATGGTTTGAAACTTTTTTCCGTGGTATCGCTGTCGATTTCTGGATCAAGGCCATCCCGCCCGAATTCACCCTCGCCGATGTGGATTTCCTCGAAAAGTCGCTGCGGCTGGAACCCGGAGCGCGCCTGCTCGATGTCCCTTGCGGTAACGGCCGCCACGCGCTCGAACTGACGCGGCGGGGTTACCGGCTGACGGGCGTCGATTTGTCGGAAGAGTTCCTCGGACATGCGCGCCGCGATTCCGCTTCCGCCGGACTCACCATCGATTGGCACCACGCCGACATGCGCTCCCTGCCGGACCTCCAGCCGTTCGACGGCGCCTATTGTTTCGGCAACAGCTTCGGCTATCTCGACAAGCCCTCCGCGGACCAATTCCTTTCCTCCCTCGCGGCTATGCTCCGCCCCGGCGCGCGTTTCATCCTCGAAACCGGCGCCGCTGCGGAATCCATTCTCCCCTCTTTCCGCCGCAATGAATGGTACCGCGCCGGTGACATGTTCATTCTCAGCGAACGCCGCTATGTCCCCGAACACAGCCGCCTCGACATCGACTACACCTTTGTCCACAACGGGTCAGTCGAAACCCGTCCCACTTCCAGCTACGTCCGCACCTCCGCCGAACTCTCCTCCCAGCTGGAACGCGCCGGCTTCCGTGTCGAAGCTCTTTACGGCTCCGTCCAAGGCGAACCATATCAGCTCGCCTCAAACCATCTCATCATCGTCGCCGGAATCCCCCGATGACGGTCTGACAGGCAGGGGCCTCCGATTGCCCCTGCCCGCCGCGCCCAGGCGGTGCCGGCCTGGTCAGTACTTTGGACCGATTTCCCAAGTGGGCGTCGTTCCCCCCGAGCCCCCCGAGTCTGTCGGTGGCGGCTTTTTAGGGGGCCGTTTCCCTACCGATACGTCTACACCTTGAATCGGATCTCCAGGTCCACCGCCTGACACAGGATCCAACTGATCCTCAGTCAATTCGTTTGATTCCTTGTCCGTGCTCATGAATTTACCTCCGGCTGGATTCTATCAGAATCGGCCGGACTCCTCATCCTCGTGGCGGAGGCGTGTAGTTCGCACGTCAAGTTGTCCGGTTTTATTCGCACGTGAATTGTCCGGTTCCAAATTCACATTAGTGCCGTAGACTGGTGTTGGCCGGAGCGGGA
>VFZE01000134.1 GCA_016871315.1 Acidimicrobiia bacterium
GAGAATCGTGATCGCTTTCACGGGAGAACACTGATCGGTTTGCGGGGAGAATGGTGATCGGTTTCAAGGGAGAATGCTGATCGGAATCGAGGAGAATCCGCAGGCGGAATCGGGTTTGTTTTGTAATTCCGCGTAACGGGTTGAGGGGAAGGAGCTTTGGCCAGTTCCTTGATGAGTTTTCGGCGGAGGGCCTGGAGCTGGAGGAGCTGTTTGAGGGCCTGATTGTAGGCGCGGCGGGCGGCCGACTCATAGCGGGAGAGTTTGAGGATGGACTGGTTTGCGTCGGAGTCGTTATAGAAAAGGTGGGCAGCGATGTTTAAGGGATCGGTGCCGGCCGGGAGGTTGTTGAGCAATTCGCTGCTGGGGGCGAAGAGGCGGATTTCCATTTGGGCGATGCGTTTGAGTTTCCACTGGGCTTGAGCGATTTGTTCGACGAGGAGGGATTCGGTGATGCCGGAGGGATGGAGGTCGGCGCGGAAGTCGGCGAGGAGCGCGTCGTATTCGGCGGGATCCTCGCCGAGGATGATGAGGTGAGCGCCAGAGAGGCCGTGCTTGACAGCGTTGGCGGCGACCTTGAGTTTGCCGGAATCGGTGCGGGGGCCGGTGGAATGCTGAGCGTTGAGCCGGTTTGCGGCGAGCTGAGCAGCGGATGTCGACATAAAATTCTCCTGAATGGTGAGTGGGCGGGTTGAGCGGCCGCGCGAATAGGATAGAGAGCTATCCGATGGGAGTGTAGCGGGCGTTGGCGCGGGGCCGACAGATCGAATTGGCTAAGGTGCTGAGCGGAGGGGAGAAATGTTCTTGGAAGAAATGGGAACGGTTCGAAGGAGGGAGGAAAAGAGGGCGGGATGGGAGCAGAGGGAGGCGGCGAAGAGGAGGCGAAAGCTCCTCATGCTTTCCTTGTCTCTCAGAATGAGTTCAGGCCAAAAGCGCTACCAGAGCAGTTTCAGGCCGAATTGGATCTGGCGCGGGGCGTTGGCCTGGGAGGCGATGACGCCGAAGGCGCTGGAGGTGACGTTGGTGTTGGGGCCGCCGAAGCGCGGGGTGTTGAAGGCGTTAAGGAACTCGCCGCGGAACTGAACGCGGAACCACTCCTTGGGACGGAAGTCCTTGAACAGGGAGATGTCGAAGTTGCGTAGGCCGTCATTGCGGATGTCGGGCAGGCGCGGGGAGAGATTGCCGAAGTTAAAGGCTGTCGGCTGGGAATAGACGCTGGTGTCGAAGTAGCGGTTCAGGCGGTCATGAACGGGACCGCTAAGCTTGCCGCTGCGGCCGTTGCTGTTGGGGCGCGTGGAAACGGCGAAGATGCCGGCGGTATTGCTGGCGGAAAGACCGAGCGGGGTGCCGGACTGAAAGCTGCTGATGCCGTTCACTTGCCAGCCGCCGAGCAGGAAGTCGAGAGAGCGGGCGACGCTCGAGCCATAACGGCGGCCGCGGCCGAAGGGGAGCTCATAGATGAAGCTCATGACGAAGCGGTGAGCGAGGTCGATGCTGGTGAGGGAGCGGTCGGCGCGGGTGTTGTAGCTGTCCTGGTGGCTGTCGCCTTCGTCGATGTTTTTGGACCAGGTGTAGGAGCCCTCAAACTGCAGCCCGTGGGAGAAGCGCTTGGTGGCTGTGGCTTGGAGCGAGTGATAGGTGGAGGAGGCGCCGCTGATGGACATGGGGGTGACTGTGGTGAACTGCGGGAAGGGGCGCAGGGATTGCGCGCGGCTGATGCGCTGGCTAATGAGAACGCCGTTGTTGACGATGCCGAAGAAAGGGTTGTCGACGAGCTGGTTCAACTGGGAGCCGAGCGACATGAGCGCCGGGTCAAGCTGGTTCAAGTCCATGCCGCCTTCGGGGGCGGAGCGGGAAAGCTGCAGGCCACGGTTGGCGACGTAGGCAACCTCGAGGACGGTGCCGCTGGGGAGTTCGCGCTGGATGTTGAGGTTCCATTGCATGGTGTAGGGAGTGACGGTGTCGCGGAGGACGCCTTGCAGATTGGCGCCGGCCTGAGTGAGCAGTCCTTCGGCGGCTCCGGGCGAGGGGCGGAAGCCCTGGGGATAGGGGTTTCGAAGAAGGTTGAAGGGGGTGATGCCGTCGAGAGAGGTGACCCAGGGATTCTCGGTGCGGAAACCGAAGGGACCGACGGTACCGTGCGCCATGTGGGGCGAGGCACCGAAGAAGTGGCCGTAGGCGGCGCGGAGGACGGTCTTCGGAGTGGCCTGATAGGCGAGCCCGAGGCGCGGGGCCCAGTTGTTGCGGTCCCAATCGAACTGATGACGGCTGTTGCCGTCGACGCCGACGAAGACGACGCCACCGCGGAGGTTGGGATATTGGGGAACGCGCCGCGCCAAGGGGGAGGGCGCGAAGGGGTCGAAGTAGTTCATGCGGTTGTAGCGCTCGGTGCGGGGCGTCTCGATGTCATAACGGAGGCCGAGGTTCAAGGTGAGCTTGCGCGTGACGCGCCAGTCGTCCTGGATGTAGCCGGCGAGGTAGAAATTCTGCGAAGCGACGTTCTTCCAATTCTGGATGAGGTTGCCGCCGGAGCCTGAGCCAAGCAGGAAGGAGGCCATGGAAAAACCGGCGGTGGCGCTGGCCTGGTTGGGATTTGGCCCCTGCGTCATGCCGGCGCCGAAGCTGAAGCTGCCGGAGCTGCGGGCTTCCCAGACGTTGACGCGCATGAGACGGCCTTCGAAACCGGCTTTCCAGGTGTGCGCGCCCTGGATCTTGGTGAGGTTGGCGAGCGCGGTGTAGCTCATGAAGGCGTTCCAGCGATGGTCGTTTCCGCCGAGGCCGACGAAGTTGCTGGCGCCGAAGGAGGGGAACATCTGCCGGTCAACAGCGGCATCGATGGAGGCGGGAAGGCCGAGGCTCGAGGGCAGAAATCCGAGCGCCTGATTATCGAAGACATAGAGAGTACGGGCGAAGCCGAGGCGCACGGTGAGGATCGTGTTTGGCGAGAGGGTGTTGGTGTAATCGGCTACGGCGCCGCGGACGCGGTCCTGCTCGATGACACGGCCTTCGGCGACGGTGAGATCCTGTGGAAAACTGATGAGCGGGTCGTTCTCATAGGTGCGGTGC
>VFZE01000135.1 GCA_016871315.1 Acidimicrobiia bacterium
GATGAGGCCATCGATATCCGAAATCTCTGCCATGAAGTCATCGCTGACGGCGAGTCGAAGGGACTCCTTGGAGAACTCTTCCTGTACTGACGCCGGAGGGATTGCAGAGACATCCGTTCGATGCCTCAAGAACTGGTAGCGCCGAGTACGTGGCGTGTAGCCACCGAATGCGGAAGCCAGCGGGCGGTAAGGTTCCTGGGTCGGAATGCCAAGCTGCATTGCTCGCCACTTGACGCCGAACGGATCCGCAGGCGACGGAATCTTTGCGGAGCAGAAGTAGCTCGAGATCCCCAGTTGGTGGAAGGTCGCGCAAACCGTGTGCAAGCCACGATCCGGAACGGGATCAGGGCGAGTGGGAGCGTAGTCGTGGTCGGCTTGGATCGTCTCAGGGAAGAGGGCCACCGTCCGCTCTCCAAATGGCGAACCGCCTCGTGCCTCAGATCGCGCTATCCAGCCACCGGGTGATACTCGGTGGCTGAAACCGAGCTCGGAGATGTAGTCACGAAATGCAACCTCCGCGAGCATGCCGTTGAGCTTGTTCGCGTTGATGCTTGAGATGCTTTTGGACAAGAAGGCCCGCATCTGGTCAAGCGTCAGCGATTGCATTACTTCACCTCAACTCCTGCTGCGTCAAACAGCCCGCGCTGTCGACAACGACGACCCAGTTGAAGAAGTGGCACGAACTGACTGGCCACAGCCTCAACCACTGCGGGCACAACAGAGTTGCCGAACTGGCGATATGCCTGTGTATCCGACACGACCATTGGGAAGCCGTCTTCGAATCCGAACCGCACAGCAACGCCCTCCCCATAGCCCATCAAGCGCGCACACTCGCGCGGCGTCAACCGCCGGGGCCGCCCAGAGCCGCGCCGGACTAGGATTTCCGATCCGTCCTTGTGGTAGCGGGCACTCAGAGTCCGGGTCACGCCGTCCTTACCCACCAATCCGTACCCGAACCCATTGCCCGCCGCCCGATGCTTGGCAGCGTAGTTTTGGAGGTATTTCCACAGATGATCGGTCAGCACGTACTTCGCATCCGGCGAAGATTCAAGAATTGATCCAAGCTTTGGCGCCCTCGTGGGGAGCTTGGGGAACTCAAAGGGGACGGCCTTGCCGAAGCGCTTTCTATCGAACCCTACGATGAAAATCCGCTCGCGGTGCTGCGGGACCCAGTGCCGTGCATCAATCACTTTGTGGTGCAACTCGTAACCGAGTTCGTCGAGCTCTCCCTGAATGACCGTCCATGTCTTCCCACTGTCATGGTTTCGCAGATTCTTAACGTTCTCCAAGAACAGGACTCCCGGTCGCTTGGCGGCGGCGATTTCGCAAATCTTGAAGAACAGGTTTCCCTGACGCTTGCAGCGAAATCCATGCGCCTGCCCCAAAGAATTCTTCTTGCTCACCCCAGCTATCGAAAACGGCTGGCAGGGGAACCCGGCGCACAGCACGTCATGGTCTGGAATCGCCTCGGCCGCAATGGAGTTGATGTCGCCATGGGGACGCTCACCGTACCAAGCCTCATAGGTCTTCTGGGCGTACCTGTCCCACTCGCTGGTGAACACGCAGCGACCGCCGAGGGCGGAGAGGCCGATGCGAAAGCCCCCGATTCCAGCGAAGAGATCGATGAAGCGGAACCGCTTCGCAAGCTTGGCACGCACACTGGCGTTGCGAGGCACGGGCTTCGGTTCAATCGATGTGGCGCCCTTGAAGAGGGGCTCCGTGCTTTCGGCGCGGTCGTCCATGACTGGGAAAGGCTAGCGCACAGGGGGAAGCACGTGATTCCTCGCCGAACTGCCTAAACGTGATTTCTGTGGCGCGGCCAATCGTCGCACCGAGGCCGGCGACCTGCGTCAGCGATCTACGCCACGCGCCCCCTCAGCTCGCGGCGGGCACCACGATGTCATTCGGTCGCGACACATCCCGAACGGAAAAGAGGACTTGTCGTCGAATGCCATTCTTCGGGAAGTAGAGCGCAATTCCGATAGAGGGGATGCCGTCCACCCGTGGATCCTTTGTCGGAATGACGGGATACACGAGCCTCACTGCATTACGTGGAGCGTCGTCCACACCGGCCCGAACAGCTACCCCGGCGGCGTCCATGAGGGCCGGTTGATTCGGAAGTACTACTCGTCGACGCCCGAGAGTACTCCCGAGGTCGCGGCGAGCATCGAGCAGGCGATGAAGAGGGGGAGAACGAGCCGGTGCCGCACCGGCAACGGATGGTTGAAGGCGGTGGCGGAATCGGCCCCAGTCATCGCATCTGGGAGTTGAAGGACACGATGAAGATCATGGCCAGCAGCGTGATGATGGCGCCGAACGCCGCCATGACCCTCACGACCGGTTTCGGCAGTTCCATCAGGGCGCACAGCCGAACCAAGCAGTAGACGCCGACCATTATGCCGATGAGCCACACCAGCCGGAGGATGTTTAGGTCCATTTCCGCAGAATACCCCCTACCCCGCCCCCTTTAGGGTGGCCCCAATCGCACTCCACATGCCCCCTGCGTGGGGCCGAACGAGCACCTCCGCTCGGCATCGTCCAACTCTCTACGCCATGCCGTCAGGTTGATGGGCAGGCCAGCGGACCGGTAGTTAGCCGAGTTCTTCCTGGACATGAGAGGGGTGCGCTAAACAGGTCCAGGCCTTATGAGAGCGACCCCGTCAACCTCGCCGAATCCTGCAGTGGCCCCTTCTGTTCGCCGCCAGACCCCTCGCCCTAGAGCTGGGACTCCGATTCCAGCGACATCCGGAACGCGG
>VFZE01000136.1 GCA_016871315.1 Acidimicrobiia bacterium
CGGCAACGAGAAGCATCCGGTCATCATGGAGGCGTTCTTCATGGTGGTGTATCCCAAGGCGAACTTCCAGGAGTACGCGCGGTGGCTGCTGAGCACCGACTCACAGGGCAACCCCAGGTATCCCCTCACTGCAACCGCGCGAGATAAGTTGCGTGAAATCGCCACGCAGGCGGCCACACAGGATCACTACGTGGTGCCGGAGGGGCTTCCTGCTCCTGGACAGTCCTTCGTGGTTGGTGGCGTGGATGGGCAGCCCGGCCTGAGTTGGAACCCGCGTGTCGTGGTGGCGGTCCAACTCGCCAACCCCTGGAATGAACCCATCGACCTCTCGGAGTTCAGGTTGGTGGTGGCGGGCGAGCCGTATTGGTTCGCCCCGAGCCGCTTGCCTGCGGGCGGCGTCGACTGGGACAGCGAGTCTCAGGTGGTGAGTAATGGGACTGACTGGAGCTACGGCACCAATCCGATCCTGGGTCCGACGACGCCGGGCCAACCTCGCTCCGTGATCGTGTTCGCCATGCCGAAGTCGGTGGGTGGCAACGCCAGCCCGCCGCAGGATCAACCCGGCCTGGGGGCGCTTGAAGTTCTGGATGGTTTTGCACCCTTCGAACCGCGCTTCCGGACGAAGATGATCGACTTCCTCGACCTGACCCATCCCTGGCTGGATCGTGGTTACGGTGGCCGCACCGAGGGATGGCCGTACGCCCGCCGCCTGATGCAGGAGTTGGATGAGGCCGTCACCGCCGCCGGGGGAAATGTGGCCGACGCTCGTGATCCGTTCCCGCGCCCCATGTCGGGTTTCCCTTCGACGCGCAACGGGGAGCGAGTCTGTGACCTGTTCGAAGATCCGCTGACCGCCTATCCAGATTGCTTGGTGATGAATGCCGGCCAGGGTGAGATCGCGCCCACGCAGGGCGGTCTTCCGGTCACGGTGGATCTCTACAGGCAGTTCGTCCAGAATCCAACCCGAAGTTTCGTGGAGTTGGAGCGGCGCATCCGTCCGCGCACGAGCCGATTGAACCGCGATGCTGACTGGATCGTGATCGATCGGCTCGACAACCAAGTCGATGCGCACGAGCGTGCTCCGGAGAACTTCGCGGATCGGGTCAGCCGATTGCTGGTGGCACAGTCGGACCAGTTGGAAGGCACGGCATTCCTGCCGCCGCAGCCGGCGGCAGGAATGGCGCCGGCGGAGCCAGGACAGGAGCCGAAGCTCTACATGAGCATGCTGGCTCTCCCGGCGGATGCGGATTGCTATGGGGGGTGGGTGCGAGCGGTCCGTCCGTGGGCTTGGGACATCGATCGATCGAGCACGATCGATGCCAATGAGCGCTCGCCCTATTACACACTGTCGCGCCTGGGGTCGATCGAATGGTCGATGGGGGGGGACTCAGACCCAGATGTAAATATCGAAGATTGCCTCTACGAAGCCTCACTAACCGCCGAGGACGCCGCTGGCTTTGCATGGGTCACCGCTGCCGAGCCGGATGGCTATGCGGGGCCAGCCAGCGAGCTGCCCGATGGCCTGGTCCGAACCTCGCGCCTGAATCGGCCTCTTCAGGAGGGAGCGGAGCATCCGCAGTCCCGAGGCAAGCCCACGGCGTTCTCGTGCCAGACGGTCATGCGATTAGCAAGTCCCGCCTACCAGCGGTTGTCAGTTGGTTTCCAGTACGACGAGCCGATGTCGATCTTTGTCCACATCTCCGACGCCGACAAGGCGGTTCCGGACATGGACGAGTGGACCATCCGCCCTGTTCGGCCAGAGACGCCGGACGACGAACGGGATGGTGTCGTTGGTGGCGAAGATGGAGTTCCGGATGTCTATCAATACCCGGCGCCGCTGAACTTCCCGTTGCAGATGGTGCAGCGGGACGGGGACTTCGAATCGCTTGCCGAAGTGCTTCAGGTGCAGGTCTGGGGACCGGTGTATGACCGGACTGCGGTCGGGACCAAGTTCACGCTCGGGGAATTGCTGGCCCTGACACCCAAGGATGTCGCGCACAACGCGGAACTTGCCGGGTGGATGATCAGTCCGGAGGCTGCGCCACTGGTCGCCAATGAGTCGACTGATCCGTTCACACCATGGGACCTCCTGCGTGTGGGTGGCTCGCCGAATCGGCTGTCGTTCCCCTTCGACCCGTCCAAGCGGGAACGAGTGGACGAAACGCTACTGGACATCCAGTTCAATCGGCCGAGTCTTCCAAACATCGCCAGTGCTGACTACTTCCCCTTCAATCCACGGCTGCCGGCGGGGGTGTCGCTCCTGGATGCCTTCACGATCGATGGGCCGGGATCGGTGCCCTTCGGCAACGCTGCTGCGGCCGAGGACCGCTCCCCTCGCCTGGCGCGGGGGTTCGAGGGCGCGCTGACGCCTGGCTTGATCAACATCAACACGGCGCCGGTTGAAGTGATGCGATCGCTTCCCCACATGGGTTCACTGGCATACAACGAGGCTCACCCTCGGCGCGATGCTGTCGGTTCCGATGAGTCGGGCGACCTCGCGGGCTTCGGCTCGGTTCAGAACAACTTCCCGTTCAGTCTTGTCGAGAACATGGCGATTCGTGGGCCGCGCGTTCGCGTGCCCGAGGCGATCGCCACCTATCGGGAGTCTCGGCCAATGGGCGGCAGTTCCATCCCCGCGTCAGGGTTCGCCGAGTACTGGGATCGCGGCCGGTTTGATGACGATGAAGTCGACCCGCAGT
>VFZE01000137.1 GCA_016871315.1 Acidimicrobiia bacterium
CATCGGGCACCCTGTCGAGACGATGGCCTATCCCTATGGTGCGACCGATCGCCGCGTGCGGGCGGCTGTCCGGGAGGCTGGATATCGGCTGGCGGTATCCAGTTACGCGACGGTCAACGATGAGAGGCGGGATCCGTTCGTGCTTGGGCGGACTGAGGTGTTGGGGGGGGAATCGCTCAGAGTGTTTCGCCAGCGACTGCACGGTGACTGGGACTGGTATCGCTGGCGCACGAAGGATCCCGCCACGCTATGAACCAGGATGTAACGGTCGTCATTCCGATTCTGAACGAGTCCCACTCGCTGTCCGCGCTGTTGGCGGGGCTGAAAGCACAGACGCTTCGGCCTAAGGAACTGATCATTGTCGATGCCGGTTCAACGGACGGGAGCGCAGCGCTTGTCGAGAGCTGGTGGCGGCGCGAACAATGGGAGGGGGCGGAGTGCCGGGTATTGTCTGTGCCCGGTGCGTTGCCGGGGGCTGGGCGAAATGCCGGTGTCCGGGAGGCCCGCCATGAGTGGATTGCGTTTATAGATGGTGGTATTGCCCCGCAATCAGACTGGTTGGAGCAGTTGTGGGGCCATGCCACACGCCGCCAGTCTCCGGCTGTGTTTGGCGTCTGTCAGTTTCTGGCCGATGGCGTGTTCGCGCGTGCACTATGTGCACTTTCCCACGGCCAAGGCTCCATGCATTCCGCCGTTCCGGCCTCCTTGTTCCATCGGCGGGTGTTCGACGCCGTCGGACTCTTTCCTGAGCAGCTTCGGTCGGCAGAAGATCTTGCTTGGAGCCAGCGGGTTGTCAATCACTTCGGCGCTCGGGAAATCTGCAAGGATGCGGTGGTGCGCTATACCCACTTCCCTTTAACGTGGCGAAGCGCCAGTAGGAAGTGGCGGCTTTCCGAGTATTGCAGCGTGTTGGCTGGGGTCCGCAGCCGCCAGCACCTGCTCTATCTTGCCGGCTTGCCGCTTCTCTATGGGTTGCTCTTCTCTGGGACGATGGTAGGAGTGGGGCTCTTTTGGGGGTATCTGCTCGTTAGGGGGGGGTGTGATCCGGTGCGCCGAAGCCGGGAACGTCCATGGTGGGGGAGGCGACCGGAGGCACTGATAGTCGCACTCGGATTGGCGCCAGTTCTTGATCTGGCAAAATTTTTCGGGATCGTTCACGGACTTGTCGTCAGAATGTTCGGCATAAGTCAAGGAAGCAGACCAGTCCCGGTGAAGTCTCGTAGTGGCGGCTGAACCATGACGGTAATTTCGCGAATGAAGAGGGTGAAAGGCATGTGTATCTGTCGGGATCTTTCAATCGTCTGGGATGCATGGAATATGTAAGCTGCGATTATTGCGGGTGCGCTGAATCCGATGCCGTCGCGCGTCAGACCGATCGGCTGCACCGGACCACCGACGAAGTTTTTTCGATCGTCTGGTGCCGGAACTGCGGCTTGCACTATACCAATCCGCGGCCCCGTCCCGATGAGATCGGCCGGTACTATTCGGCCAACTATGCTTTTCATGCCGCGCCGCCCCTCTGGCGTCAGTGGGTCGACCGTGTACTCGATCGCTGGGCGAATTCACCGTTGGCCGGGGCAGCGGCGGTTCTTCCGCCGGTTGCCCGCCGTCTGGCCGTACGGATCAGGCCGGCTGTCGACGATCCGGTGTTGGAATATTACCGGAGCGGGAGGCGGGGAGCTTTCTTGGACATCGGGTGCGGATCGTGATGGCACGCCCATTACTGGGGATGGCAGAGTGCGGTGCTCAGTTGCCGGCGGTGGGGCGATGTGGCCGGCGTCGAGATCTCCGATGCGGCGAGAGCCCTCTTGTCCGGCTCGGGGGTGCGCTACTGGCCTGATCTGGTCTCGGTGCCGGACTCGGAATTATTCGGTCTGATCAGGATGAACTGGTCGCTGGAACATGTGCATGCTCCCAACGCCCAGTTTGCGTTCATCGCGGCGCATCTGAGCCCGGGCGGGCGGGTGGTGATTGCGGTCCCGAATTACGACGGCCTGATCTATCGCCTGGCTCCCGACTGTGTCGAATTGCCAATCCATCTGTATCACTTCAGACCCAAGGATTTGGCGGCTTACGGCGAACGTCATGGCTTGCACGCGATCCGTATCACGACGTTTTCCTATCCCGACATGTTCCGTGTCGCGGCCGAGGTTGGCATGTTGCCCGACGTGTTCGGCGGATGCTCGGGGATTGCCGCAGCCAGATCCATGCTGCGCACCTTGTCGTACTTTGACCGTGCCGGATGGGGGAACGACATGGTGGCGGTCCTCGAAAAACGGCCGGCCGCATAAGAGGGCAAGCGAGTGTCTCTCCTCTTTCCTCACAGTGCGATCGATGATGACGCGATTCGGTACTTCAGTCTCGCGCGATATGCGTTGCTGGAAGGGCTGCGGCTGTTGGGCGTCGGGGCGGGGCAGCGGGTTCTGATCCCTTCCTTCATTTGCCGGGATGTGCTCGCGTCGGTTTCTCTGGCGGGTGCGACTCCCTGCTGGTACGGCGTCGGGCCCGGGCTGACGCCGGCAAGTCCGCCGGAATTGTGGCCTGAGGCTCAGACGGTGCTGGCGGTCAACTACTTCGGGTTTGCGCAGGACCTCGCGCCGTTCGAGGCGTACGCACGTAGAACCGGCGCGGCAGTGATCGAAGACAACGCGCACGGGTATTTGAGCCGGGATCTGGAGG
>VFZE01000138.1 GCA_016871315.1 Acidimicrobiia bacterium
GGCGAGGAACTTGAGGGCGACGGTGCGGCCGAGGTTGATGTCTTCGGCTTTGTAGACGACGCCCATGCCTCCGGCGCCGAGTTGCTCGAGGATGCGGTAATGAGAGACGGTTTGACCGATCATGAGGCGCCTGTTCTATTCCAAGCGAATGCGGTAAATATTGCGTTGAATCGAAAACCTTGTGAAGGCGTAGACCGAAGGATTGGGTCCCGGGAACGCTCCGTTGGCCACCAGGCGCGCGCCAGCCACACCGGTCAACTCCTGCTTTGTTCGATACCCCTCGGCGGGAATGTCCGGCAGCGACTGGCCCTGCCGGAGAGGAATTGAGTAAATGTCCCCTTGAAAGTTCAAGTAAAAGAATTTCATGTCCGGCGACCAACTCACAAAAGGCGGGGGTGGGCCGCGCTCAAACGAAACCTGCGGGGTCCGGTCGCAAACCAGGACGGGAGGGCCCCCGCTGGTTGGGTAAACCACTAGCGCACCTTCCATTCCAGCCGGCCCACCAGCCACCACCCATTTCCCGTCCGGAGAAACGTTCAGCCCAGTATTCTTTAGGTCCACCACTCCACCTTTGTATTGCGGCCGGTGTATTGCCTTCGGTAATTGGCTAACGTCGTCACGGATGCTATAGAGCACGTTGACGCCGTTCTCCTCGCCCAGGAAGAGAACTTCCAGGCCGGCGCCGAAAAACGCGCCTCTGGCATGGCGATCGGTGAGCTGCCGCGGCGGGGAACGGCGATTTAGCGCGGCCACCCACACCGGAGATCGGCTCTGGTCTCCTGCGACGACAAACACCACGCGCTCACCATCGGCAGAAATGCTGTAATGCCGCATCAGGAAATCGGGCATCAGACGCTCGCGTTGCCCGGTTTCCAGATCCGCGGCCCAGAGTTCTCCAGACACAATGCTCTCTGCTCCACCGGCACGGCGCAAGTAGTACAGTTTCTTGCCGTCGGGTGAAATGGACGGGAACAGGGCGAAGCCTTCCGAGGTGATTTGCCGCTCACCACGAGTATCGTGAATCCAAAGGGTGCTCTGGCTGGAGCCCACGGAGGTGACAAAGGACCGGCCATCAGGATCGAACTCGATGCCCTCTTCCTCCGATGCGCCGAAGGTGACCTGCTCGGGCGCGCCATCAGGGAATCTCTGGCGCCAGATGTGATAGCCATTCCCAGTATTGGCCGAGAAGTACATCCACTTGCCGTCGGGAGACCAAGCAGCGTCTGTGCATTGGGATGGCGATGGGCCAACCTCGGTTTCCGTTCCGCCTCCCTCGAACAGTGTCACGGCGCAAGGCATCCAGCGGCTGAGCTTCATCAGAATCAGCAGCACATGCTTGCCATCCGGTGACAGATAGGAACGGTGGGCCATGCCGCTTTCCTCCACCGGCATGAAGACGGTGCGCTGTTGGGCGCGGCTTTCCGTCGAGGTGACGATGCCCATTTGCTGGCCGCGCCCGGTCATTTCGGAAAATAGCAAGCGTGGTTCACCGGCTCTGGTCTTGATCCACGTGAGTCCCTCCGCGTTGGACAGAAGCAACCTGGGTTTCCCTCCAAGAACGGGCACCTCCCAGGTGTTCCAACCTCGATCCATCACGGTGTACATAATACGCGTTCCGTCCAGGGAAAACTTCGGGCTCATCTTGCTGAGGCCATCGTTTGTCAGTTGCAAAGGCTCTCCATTTGGCAAAAGCTTTACATAGATCTGTCCGGGGCCAATGAAAGTGCTTTCCCCACGAATGAAAGCGAGCATGCGGCCGTCGGGAGAGAGCGCCGGGGAAGTGGCGGAATCGGCGAAGTTGGTGAGCTGCGTGTACTCGAGGCGCGGTGGTGTGCGTGGACCGGCGAACCACGTTCGCGTCCAGAGTAGCGCGCCCGCCGCCAATAATGCCGCGACGCCAGCGGCAATCCAAACGGCTTTCGTCCTGGGCGGCGCGGGAGGCCACTTTCCGCTCGTTTTGGTGGAACTGAAACTGCCACGAAGGGCACGCAGGTCCACCAGCAGGTCGTCCATGTGTTGGTAGCGCTGCTCCGGTTTTTTGGCCAGCGCCTTTCCAATGACGCGGTCCAATTCGATCGGTACTCCCGCACGGAGGGCCGTGATGGGTTCGTGCGGCTGTTCGAGGATCGCATGGACCACGGCGGCTTCCCGCTCGCCTTCAAAAGGCAACCGGCCCGTGACCATCTCGTAGAGGGCCACGCCGAGGGACCAGATGTCGGTGCGGCGGTCGGTTTCGAGGCGCTGGGCCTGTTCCGGAGACATGTAGGCGGGGGTGCCCAGGACGGTGTCGGTTTTCGTGAGACGAGTGCCGCTTGCGAGCTGTGCGAGGCCGAAGTCCATGATCTTGACCTGGCCGGAGGAGGTGAGCATGAGGTTGGAGCTCTTGATGTCGCGATGGACGATGCCTTTCTGGTGCGCGGCGCGGAGGCCTTCGGCGGTTTGGATGGCGATGTCGAGAGCCTCGTCGAGCTTGAGTGGGCGTTCGCGGATTTTGGCGCGGACTTCGGGACCGTCGATGTAGCCCATAGTGAGGAAGACACGGCCGTCCACTTCGCCGACCTCGTGGACGATGCAGATGTTGGGGTGATCGAGGGAGGCGGCGGCTTTGGCCTCGCGCAGGAAGCGCTGTTTATGCTCGTCGCTTTCGAGGAGGT
>VFZE01000139.1 GCA_016871315.1 Acidimicrobiia bacterium
CTGGGACTCAAGAGCTTTGAGTCGGCGACCATTGTGATCAGCGGTATCGAGCTGGCGGAGAAGATCAAGAAAGGGCAATTTAAATTTGGCAAACTAGGCGGGGCAGGGGCCACAATGCCGGAGATCTGGTCGGCCGCGTTGGCAGCGTGATAGCAGTCGAGTTCGATACGAGACATCGGCCGTTACCGAATCTGGCTCGACCCGGAATTTGCACCAGAGCCTGTTTTGGCGTGATGGCGCCAGGTCTGGGAATTCTTGAGGCGGATCGAGTTCAGGTACCACTCGGCATAGGGGTTGTTGGCAAACCAGGTGGAAAAATCGACCTTGCCGAGTTCGCCGGTGGGCGGGGCCCACGCCGGGACCGAGTAGAGCCCCCAATGGACGAAGATGCCGAGTTTGGCTTTGTTGAACCAGGCGGGCACCTGATGCCGGCGCAGCGAGTTCCAATCGGCGGTGAAGCGCATTGGGCCGTTCGGACGGCGTTGGGCAAGGGCGGCGCTGGCGGCGAGGGTACAGACGAAGGTACGGCGAGTGCTCATAGTGGCTAGTATATGGAATCCCCGCGGCGGGTTTCGTCATCACCTACAGTAGATTTCATGCCTTCAGCGTTCGCCGAATCTGCCGCGATGTCGCCCGCCTTTGCCGCTTTGCGGCATCGGATTGACAACCACCCCGTCTACGCCGCCGTGCAAACCCCGGCCGCCCTTGGTGTATTCACCGCCCACCACGTCTTCGCCGTCTGGGACTATATGAGTCTGCTCAAGCGGATACAGCGGGATCTGACCTGCGTGACGTTACCCTGGATGCCGTCGCCCTATCCCTCCGCGGCCCGGCTGATCAACGAAATTGTCCTCGGCGAGGAGTCGGACGAGACGCCGGACGGCTACCGCAGCCACTACGAACTCTATCGCGGGGCGATGGCCGAGATTGGCGCGCCGACCGAGTGGATCGATCACTTTATCACCAACCTGCGGAAAGGAGAGGCGGTGCTGCCGGCTCTTCGCGCCTGCGGGGCGCCGCCCTCGGTCGTGCAGTTCGTGGGGACGACGTTTTCCATTTTGATCCACGGAGCGATTCACGAAGTAGCGGCCGCCTTTACGCTGACGCGGGAGGATCTGGTGCCCGAAATGTTCGTCCGCGTGACCGCGGAGTGCGCCATGCACCGGCAGGATAATCCGCAGTTCTTCTACTACCTCGATCGCCACATCGAAGTCGACTCCGGCTCGCACGGCCCCATGGCGCGGGCGCTGCTGCAGGAGTTGTGCGGCGACGACGCCAAGCGCTGGCAGGAGGCCGAGGCGGCGGCGTGCCGGGCGCTCGCCTCCCGCGTGGCGCTGTGGGACGGGGTGGTCAAGGCTCTCGGCGGGCGCGCCGCGGCGGTCTAGAGCGGGATGCGCGGATAGGTCTCGCTGCCGAGGCGGATCTCCCGCGTCCACTCTTCGCTCGGCGGCAGGCCCAGTAGGCGGGGCCGGAGTAGAACGACCGTCTCCGATTCGTCGAACTCTACCGTGTTCCGGCGGAACAGACGGCCGATTAGAGGAAGCCGCGCGAGGCCGGCCGGTCCCGGCGTGGTCAGCGTGCGCGAGGCCGCGCCGACGCCCGAGATCAGCGCCCATTCTCCGTTCGTGAGCCGCACGGTGGAGACGAACTTCCGGTTCGTAAGGATGGGAATCCCGTTGATCTGCGCCCCGGCCAGCAGCTTGAATTCGGCCTCCAACTCCACCGTCGTCTCCCCCAAACCATGCGCGTAGGGGGTGGCCTTCAGGGTCAGGCCGAGGTTTTCAAACTGAAACGTTGGCGGGGGCCGGAAGGCGTTGTCCCCCACCTCGCCGCCGAAGAAGCCCGCCGTGAGGATCGGGTAGCGCTCGCCGATGGCAAACTGCGCCGGCATGCCGTGCAGGGTCCGGACCTCGGACCGCTGCCGCTGGCTACCGGCCGTCTTCAGCAGGTCCACCACCAGAGCGGCATCGCCCAGCGTGATGGCGAGACGCGGTTCCACCATCCGCGCCGAGGAGAGCGGAATGGCCGGGAGGCGCCGGTCGACGCCAGTGGCCGGGTTCTCCGCCACGGCGAAGATCTCGGTGGAACTCGGCAGCCGCGTTCCCGCGTTGAGCGACCGGTTGCGCCGGAGTTCGTAAACTTCCACCTCGACGGCGATGGCCGGCCGCGCCCCCATTATCTGCTCGAAAATCTGCTGGGCCGGGCGGACCTTCGAAATCCGGTCCCGCATCAGCACCAGCCGCTGCCCATTATCGACGGCAAATTTCTGCAGTTCCATCGTTTGCTGGACGGCGCGCGCCAACTCCTGAATCTCCTGCACGCTGAACGGCTCGGGGACCGAAAGCACGACTGTGGTTCTCGCAAACCTCGAAGTTGCTGATAAATTGGGGTTTGCCTTTCTTCCTTCGATTCCCTTGTTCGCCTCCGTTGGTGGCGCTGGCGGCGGCTTTCTTGGCTTTTTTTCGCCAGCGTGCGGCGCTTCAGCTTGAGATACTGGCCCTCCGTCATCAGCTCGGTGTTCTGCAACGTTCGGTGCAGCGGCCGAAGTTGACGGCTGCGGATCGATTCCTGTGGGCCTTGTTGGCGGCGGTCTGGACGGATTGGCAACTGAGTTCCATCATGATCAAGCCGGCGACGG
>VFZE01000140.1 GCA_016871315.1 Acidimicrobiia bacterium
CTCAACTGGCTTCCGGCTTCGCCACTTCATGATTTCCTGCCAAAAAATGTCAAAATCTTATTGGATAGATACTAATCTCGCGGCCCAGTTCTGAACCACAACCATCGACAACTCCCGCTGGACGCCGCCGGCCGGCTCGCGGACAAGAAATCGCTGTCCGTCGCGGCTGCTCTGGAAGTATGGAAAGCCGTCAACCACCGGAAGCCGGAGCAGCGGTTGCGGGCGGCCGGGGCGGACGCCGTCGGCTGCCAACTCGATCCCCGCCGCTATCACCGCGCCATCCGGTCCACCCCAGTACAACTCCTTGCCGTCGGCCCGCCAGGTGGGTAAAAGCCCCCCCGCAGCCGACACCAGCCACTTGCCGCGCTTATCCGGATACCCCTGAATGTAGACCTCATACCGCCCCGATTCGTTCGAGTGATAGGCCACCCAGCGGCCGTCGGGCGAGAACGCCGCTGCCCCCTCAAAAAAGCTTGTCTTCAGGTACGGCTCCGGCTTGGCTTCCCCGGCGGCGTTTCCTCCCGAAAGCGCCAGCTTCATGATGTCGTTGTTTCCAAACAGCAACGCCTTCCCGTCGGGTGACACGGTGTTGACAAAATCGTTAATACCGGCCTTGGCCAGCAGCGCCTCCTCGCCCGAGCCATCGGCCGGCTTGCGATGGATTCCGCTTCCATTGTTGTAATAGACGAATCTCCCGTCCGGAGACCAGCGGGGCCGAGTGCCCTTGTTGAAGCTGATCCGCGTGCTCAGTCCCCGCGCCAGGTCCATCACCCAAACGTCGGATTGCAACAGACTCGGTCCCGCAGAGTAGGCCACCCGCGTCCCGTCCGGCGACAGGCTGAAGGAACCAATCGCTTCCACCGGCTCTCCCATCATCTCCACGGACTTTCCCGGCCGGTCCCGCCATCCGAACCGCAGTTTGTTCGCCTCCGCACCCTGACCGTAAAACAGCGTCCCCTGGCGCGAAACAGAGAAGTCGGCGTAGCCATTATTCGAAGCACTGCGTAAGCCTTCGGCCACCACCACCGGGTCGCCCACCAACCGTGCCGGATTCAACTCCAGCCTTCGCGCCATCAGCGTCCCCTGGCCTTGACTAGGAATGTAGAGCAGCCTCCTGGATGCCGCGTCATAACGCGCGCCAAATTCGGTCTGCGCCACGATCACCGCGGGTTTGGCTTCGCCCGGCCCGGTCTCCAGCGATCCAATCGCGATGCCGCTTTTGGCTGGATCGTTGTGCCGGACCAGATAGAGAAACTCCCGGCCGCCCGGCAGGAATTGTGGGTAGTAGTGGAACCGTTCTCTAGCTTCCTGATTGACGCGCGTCACCAATGCCGACGTGCCGCCCGAGGCCGGAATTCTGTGCGTTCCTTCCGATGAGTTTGTGCCGAACAGGATCACTCCCTCTTCATTCCAGTCCCCGCCGCGAGCCGCCCCGGCATCGCAGAGCGTGGTCGGAGCCCCCCCGGCCAGATCGATCCGCTTCAGCTTGTTCTGTGCGATGAATCCGAGCGACTTGCTGTCGGGCGACCAGAACGGACGCCCGGCATCTTCGGTCCCCGCCAGGGCCCGCGCGGCCAGCGACTCGAGCGGACGCACGTACAGCAGCGATTCTCCTTTGTCGTCGGTTGCGACAAAAGCCAGCATCCGGCCGTTGGGTGAGATGGCCGAGCCGCCGATGCTCACGATGGGAGCAAACTTGCCGCCTTCGGGTGGTTCAATCGTCGTCGCGACCGGCAAGGCCGGACCCACGCCGCCGCGCAGCCAGAGCCCCCAGCCCGTTACCGCCGCGATGAAGAACACCGCTGCAACGGCCTGCCACCGGCGACTGCGCTTGGCCACAGCCGGCGCGGCTTCCGGCGGCGACCGCAGCTCGATCACGATGTCGCGCATCGTCTGCCAGCGGTCATCCGGATCCTTCTGCAAACACCGCCGCACTAACCTCTCCAGCCACGCCGGCGTGAACGGCTTCACCGCCATCGGCGCCGGATCGGTGGCCAGGATCGCGCCCACCAGGCTCTGGTAATTGGAGCCGTGGAACGCCTTCCGCCCCGTGACCATTTCGTACAGCACAGCGCCGAAGGCCCAGATGTCACTCCGCGCATCGGCTTCTTTTCCGCCGAACTGCTCTGGAGCCATGTACTGCGGCGTGCCCATGATCGTGCCTTCGCTGGTCAACACAGCGGTGAGCGTCTCATCGGTCGGCCCCGGCTTGGCTTGCGATTTGGCGAGGCCGAAATCGAGCACCTTCACGCCGTCGCGCGTGAGCATGATGTTCTGCGGTTTTACATCGCGATGGGTGACGCCCGCGCGGTGGGCGCGGTCGAGGGCGTCGGTAATTTGCGTCGCGTATAGCAGCACCTGATCGAGCGGGATGGCGCCTTTTTCGATGCGCGCGGCGAGCGATTCGCCCTCGATCAGCTCCATCACCATGTAGCCGGGACCGATGTCGTGCAACACGCAGATGTTCGGGTGGTTCAACGACGCCACGGTGCGCGCTTCGCGTTCGAAGCGAGCGCGCAGGTCATCGCGCTTGGCGATGTGTTCGGGAAGGACCTTAATGGCGACGGTGCGGTCCAGCCGTGTGTCGCG
>VFZE01000141.1 GCA_016871315.1 Acidimicrobiia bacterium
ACGTGAGATGGGGCAGTCTTCCCCCAACCTTTCGCAAAACCCACATGGGCTAGGCAACCCGCCGATGCTCGGATAGAAGAATGGATCTCACCGTTTCGACCCTTGACGAGCGAATGGCTTTCATAGAAGGCTCCGAATCGAGTTAGCGGCGTGAACTGTCGTGTTGGCGTCGCTGAAGATCTGAAAATCGAACCAGGCGAGCGGGGGGCCGACCACGGCTGCGCCGAGGTGCCCGCCCCCCGTTCCCACCGCCCCCCGCGGTGGCCACATCTGTTGGTTTGGAGTAGAGAGCAGAGGAACGGGGGCCTTACGGCCCCCGCTTGCCAAACTCGGCTACTTCGCGTGGACCAACTGGAAACTCCCCGGTCCAATCTCAAACTGGACCACGCCGTCTGACGGCGTGAGCGTCTTCCAGGGTTTCGACTCCCGGTCGAACAATTCCACGGTCTTGCCCGCCTTAGGGACCGCGAAAGAATAACCTGAACGATTCGCTTCACTTCCTCGGCGTGATCGTGTAATTCCAATTACCGTGGAAGGACTGGGGCTTCAATTGTACGCGAGACAGTTCCTCGTCGCTGACTTTGATTTTGGTTTCGTAATGGTTGGTATCCAAGGCCGCTTTGACAATCAGGCCGCTGCGGGTGGTGGTATTGGCGATCAGGCTGACAATAGCTTGATGGCTCACCAGGGGGCGGCCGCGCCAGTTCTGGGTGATAAAACTGAACAACCGATGCTCGATCTTATTCCATTTGCTTGTACCGGGCGGAAAGTGGCAGACGAACAGCTTCAGTCCTGTGTCGTCGGCCAATGCTTGGAGCGATACCTTCCACAGACGCGAACGATGATCATTGCTCCCTCCTCCATCCGCGGTAATCAGCAGTTCTCTGGCGTGGGGAAAACGGCGCTGGCCCATCTGCTTCCACCAGCGGCGGATGCTGTTGGTGGCGAACTGGGCGGTGTCATGGTCGATGCCCACGCTGACCCAGCCTTGGTTGTTGAGGATGTCGTAGACACCGTAGGGGATGGCTTTGCCCAGCTTCTTGTCCTGAAAGTCATGCACGCGCACTTTTTCCGGCTCTCCCCGAGGGCGCCACTCCCGCCCGCCGTTGCGGAAATCCCCCACCAATTCCTTCTTTTTCGTATCTACCGAGATGGCTGGCTGGTTGCGTTTGTCGAACCGTCGGACGCTAGCATTGACGAATTCAAATTGGGCGTTGCGATCCGGATGGGACGCCCCCTCGCGGGTCTTGCGATTGGCCTGCAAACTGTATCCGGCATCTTTGAGCAGTGTGGCCACGGTACGATCCGATACGGGATGGTTTTGTCGTCTCAGTTCCTCGGCCAGCTTCCCCGTGCTCTTGCAAGTCCATCGCAAGGGCGATTCTGGGTCTCCGCGCGTCACGGGTTCAACCAGCGCCTCCAAGGCCGCCAACAATGCAGGGTCGGCTTCCACAAGCCGCTTCCGACCGGCCCCCGCGCGCCGTACCCGCTGCGCGTCCTGTTCCCGCTGCCAGGTCGGCAGTTCAAGTTCCCGACAGCCAACCGTAATCGTTGTCCGCGACAATCCCGTGGCACGAGCGACCATCGTGATGCCGCCCCGGCCCACCTCGCGAGCTTCAGCCGCCGCCCACTGCCTGCGCAACCGTTCGTCCATCGCAGGCAGCAAGGCTCGATACTTCAACCGAATACTCGTGATCGTTCCCGCACGTGCCATGCGCGGGTCATCGCAAATTTCCCCGGGTAAGCCAAGATCAATTGTTCAAGTTATTTTTTCGCGGTCCCTAAAGTCACGGTCATGTCACCTG
This sequence comes from Acidimicrobiia bacterium, assembly GCA_016871315.1. GTDB lineage: Bacteria > Acidobacteriota > Terriglobia > Bryobacterales > Bryobacteraceae > VFZE01. The sequence continues at coordinate 1,806 of VFZE01000141.1, forward strand.
CTCAACTGATCGACCCGTACCTGGCGGGCCCGGAATTGCTTCGCCATGCCGTGGCGGGAATGACCGAGGAACAATTGCGGGCCACGCCGATCCCGGGCAAATGGTCCACGCAACAGGTCGTTTGCCACCTGGCCGATTTTGAACCGATCTATGCGGACCGGATCAAGCGGGCGATTGCCGAAGACGAACCGACCATCATGAGCGGCGATCCGGACGCGTTTGCGGCCCGCTTGGCTTATGACCAGCGAAACGTGGCCGAAGAGTTGCAACTGATCGCCGTCGTGCGGAAGCAAGTGGGGCGCATCCTGGCGACGCTCCGGCCCGAGGACTTCGACCGCCGCGCTATGCACAGCGAGCGCGGCCCGATCACGATCCGTACGATGATTGGCGACATCACCAACCACATTCCGCATCACGTCCGCTTCATTGAGGAAAAGCGGCGGGCGCTGGGGTGCTGATACAAGACTCCAGTCTTGTCTCCGGATCGCTATCGCCCGCGGCGGATGGCCCGCTGCATGGCGGCACCCATGTCCGCCGGGCTTTCCGCCACCTCGATGCCGGCGGCCGTCAGCGCGGCGATTTTTTCCTTGGCGGTTCCCTTGCCGCCGGCGATAATCGCGCCGGCGTGCCCCATCCGTTTTCCCGGCGGAGCCGTGCGCCCGGCGATGAATGCGGCTACCGGCTTCGTCATGTGCTCTTTGACGTACGCGGCCGCCTCCTCCTCCGCAGTGCCCCCAATTTCGCCCATCATCATCACGGCTTCCG
>VFZE01000142.1 GCA_016871315.1 Acidimicrobiia bacterium
GTGTTGCCGGGGCAGTGCGCCCCAAAAATTCCCTTTTCGCACCGTTTTGCGATGTTCGGATCGAACGGATCGCGTCGATGCTGACGCGGCGAAGCGTATTTCAACAAGTTCCTAGAATCTAGGCTCGATCTTACACGCTCAAGTACGCCTGCACGGCTTCGTCCGTCAACTCCTCGATCGAACCAGCCGCCACGCGGCGCCCCTTATCCAGAATGCAGAACTCGCGCGCCACGCGCCGCGCGAACGGCAGCTTCTGCTCCACCAGCAGCACCGTCAGCCCTTCCTCCTTGTTCAACCTGAGCACGATGTCGCCGATTTCGTGGACGATGTTGGGTTGGATTCCCTCGGTCGGCTCATCCAGAATCAGCAGCTTCGGCTCCAATACCAGCGCGCGCCCGATGGCGAGCTGCTGCTGCTGTCCGCCCGACAGATCGCCGCCCCGCCGTTTCAGCATCTGCTTCAGCGCGGGGAACAATTGGAAGACGCGATCGGGAATTGTGCGGGAACGGCGCCTGCGCGCGCCCATACCCACGCGCAAATTCTCCTCCACGGTCAGATGCGAGAAGATCTCGCGTCCCTGCGGCACGTACCCGATGCCCAGCCGCGCCCGCTGCTCCGCCGGACACTTCCGCAGATCGACGCCGTCGAACCGGATGCTGCCCGTGCTCGCCTCGAGCAATCCCATGACGCACTTGAGCAGCGTGGTCTTGCCCATCCCGTTGCGGCCCATCACGCACAGGCGCGATCCGGCCGGCACGGTAAGGTCCACGTCCCATAGCGTGTGACTGCCGCCATAATACTGATTCAGGCCCTTGACTTCCAGCATGATCATTCGCCCAGATACACTTCAATCACGCGAGGATCTTTCTGCACCTTGTCCATATCGCCCTCGGCAATGAGACGGCCTTCATGCAGCACATTGACGCGCCGCGCGATGGACCGCACGAAGGTCATGTCATGTTCCACGACGATGACCGAGTGCTCGCCCGCCAGGGAGAGAAGCAGTTCCGAGGTGCGCTCGATTTCCTGCGGCGTCATCCCCGCCACAGGCTCGTCCACCAGCAGCAGCTCCGGATTCTGCATCAACAGCATGCCGATCTCCAGCCATTGCTTTTGGCCGTGCGCCAGCGTGCGGCCCAGAGCGCCCCGTTGCGCGGTGAGTCCGATGATCTCCAGAACTTCGTCGATTCTCTGCTGCTCGGCGGGCGTCGTGCGGGCCGCCAGCGTCCGGAAGAACGAGCGGTGTCCCGCCAGGGCGAGTTCCAGGTTTTCCATCACCGTCATCTGCTCGAACACGGTGGGCTTCTGGAACTTCCGCCCGATCCCGGCGCGGACGATCTCCGTCTCGGTCAGCCTCAGCAGGTCGATATCCTGCCCAAACCACGCGGATCCGGAATCGGGACGTGTCTTGCCGGTGATGACGTCCATCATGGTTGATTTGCCGGCGCCGTTCGGGCCGATGATGCACAACAGCTCGCCGGGGTCGACGTAGAGGGAGAGTTCGTTCAGCGCCTTGAAGCCGTCGAAGCTGACGGTCACATCCTCCAGGTAGAGTCTTTTGTCGCGAACGCTCATGTGTCTTTATCCCGGGCCACCAGGCCGATCACGCCGCGCGGCAGAAACAGCGTCACGCCGACGAACAATGCGCCCAGCGCGTAGAGCCACACCTCGGGGAAGGCGCCGGTGAAGTACGTCTTGGCGTAGTTCACCAGCACCGCTCCCGCGATGGCGCCGTAGAGGGTGCCGCGCCCGCCCACGGCCACCCAGATCACCGCTTCAATCGAGTTGATGGGCGCATACTCGCTGGGATTGATGATCCCGACCTGCGGCACATACAGCGCGCCGGCGATTCCGGCGATCCCGCTGGAGCAGACAAAGAGCCAAAGTTTGAAAGACTCCACCGGATAGCCGAGGAAGCGGGTACGGCTTTCCGCGTCGCGGATGGCGCGCAGCACACGGCCGGCGCGCGATTCCACGATGGCCCGGGACGCCACGTAGCTGGCTGCGAGCGCCAGTGCCGTCGCCACGAGCAGGACAAGACGGGTGGCGTCGGAGTGCAGGTCGAAACCCAGAATATCCTTGAAGTCCGTAAAGCCATTGTTGCCGCCGAACCCCATGTCGTTGCGGAAGAAGGCCAGCATCAGGGCATACGTCAGCGCCTGCGTGATGATCGAGAAGTACACGCCGGTGACGCGCGAGCGGAACGCGAACCATCCGAACACCAGCGCCAGCAAGGCCGGCGCCAGCACGATCATCAAAAGCGCGTAGGGGAAGTGGTTGAATCCGTGCCAGAACCACGGCAGCGACTTCCAGTTGAGAAACACCATGAAGTCCGGCAAGACCGGGTCGCCATACACGCCGCGCGGGCCGATCTGCCGCATCAGGTACATCCCCATTGCGTAGCCGCCCAGCGCGAAGAAC
>VFZE01000143.1 GCA_016871315.1 Acidimicrobiia bacterium
GGGCGTGCGCCCCCAAACAGGAGACTGGCGCTTCGCCAGCTTGACGGCTCGCCATTGGCGGGGCGTCACCGCGGCGTTTAGTTGATCGAGTAGCGTGGCTGCCAGCACCGGCGGCCCAGGCTGGTTGAATCCCAACCCTGCCAGGTAGTCCTTCACACGCCCCGTCAGCAGGCCCTTTTTTGCCGCCAAGTACCGGATGACATGGCAGGGCGCGGACCCAGCGGGAAAATCCGGGTACCAGTCGAGGATGTGGATTTCGAAATCCGCCTGCTCCAACGCTCCCATTACCGTGGGTGCGGAAAAGAACACCTCCGGTTGGCCATGATTGAACACCGGGACATCTTGAGCGGTCGTCGAGTACGCGTCCTCCACTACAATCGCCTGGAACCGATCGGCGAGATAGCCGGCGAACTCGATCGAACTCTGGAATACGTAGCTCGCCACAAAGCGCGACCAAAAAACGGCGAATCCGTCCGGTTTGGCTACCGCACGGTAGTCGCCGACGAGCTCAACCCCGGCTTGGCCATGCAGCAGGCAGGCCGTGTCCCGCATGAATAGACAGTTGTCGATCCCCACCCACCTTGGTTGCAGACGGGGCCACTCCGCGAACCATGCTCTGGCGACCTGGTCCACAATCTCGAATTTCGTCTTGGAGGCAAAGAACGTCGAACCCAGCTCGACGAAAACTGGATGCATCTCGCCGGACTGGGCGGCGAGGCAGGCCATGTGCGCGACAGCCTCGAAACCTGATTTCGACAACTGACAATGAGGGTCCACAGCCGAGCGATCAAGGCGCGCCCACAAATCGCCATCGAGCGCCTGAATCACATTGCGCCGTTCGCCCGCCGGCATGTCCTGCGACAAATCGAGCAGCCGCCGAAGCGCCAGGTACTCGGTCAGGTACACCCAGGCGTACATGCATTCATGCGCGCGAAACCCGGCGAGGGCGCGCCGCAGTACCGGACGCCGTCCCTCAACCAGATCACCCCAGAGAAGGATCGGAAAACGCCGGTTGCTCTGATGCATGATTACGCTCTGAACCCAGTGTACGCGAGGCTTCCAGTCCGATCTGGTGCCGCCGGGCGGAAGAGGGCAAGCCTGCCCGCTGTGCCGCCATGAATGGCCTGCGGGCTGCGGACCGTGGACGGCCTTTTGTGCTAGACATAGATCGTTAGTCGTGAGAGCTTTCCGTTGCGGCGTCCTCGGAAACACCACGAAGGAGAGAGACGATAGACATGAAGAGCTTGCTGAAGCGGCTTATGGGAGGGGAGTCCCCGACCCCATCGGCGGATCGGGTATCTCGGGAACCTGTCAGCCAATCAGCATCGGCGAGGCTTCGGGCGGGAGGGCGAATCCCGATCAACCTCTGGGGAGATGTGATGCTTGATGGAACGGACCCGCAGATTCGCCGGGTCGTCACTGGAAAGGATGGCCATGAATGTCTACTGTCATTTTTTTACCTAAACGAAATCCTTACGCTCAACGAAGTCGTTAGGGCTAGCAGCCCGTGGATAATGCCGTGTTTTGGCGGGACGGCGACCGATGGTGACAACCCAGGTTTGCCGCTCGGGCCGTCGGCCGGCGCGGTTCCACCGCCAGCAGAGCACTGGTTGCGGCTGGTGCGAGCTTCAGAAACGCAAGCCAAAGCGCGGCCAACAGGTCCGCCGCCTGCCGGGCGGTTCCCACCCGCAATATCTGCCGCAGGATCAAGCTCAGATTGAAGGCTGCCGCATGAATCAGCACACGCTTGGCGATGTTGTCCTGGCCGCGCAGATGCACCCGCCTCATGCCGCCGGTGTCGTAGAGGTGCGCAAAACTTCTTTCGATCAGTTCTCCGCGCCTCCGCATCAGCGCCTTGCCGGTCTGGGTGTTCAGCCGCCGCCGATTCGCATACACCGCCGCTTGCGCCGCGCTTTGACCACTCCAGGTTTGCCGCTTCCGTTCCGGTTCGGCGATTACCGTGCGCACCCCCACCTCGGCCAGATCCTCTAACACCTGCTTGCTGTGGTAGCCCTTGTCCGCCACCACCCGCTCCACGCCCACTTCGCTGACCGTCTCCACCGGCCCCAGCGCCTCCGCTTGTGCCGTCTGCCCCGCCATCTCCGTCACGGTCGATCCGGCTTCGGCCAGAGTCGCCGGCATGCTGGCCGTGTCGCCGCGATCGGCCGGCTGCACCGTCAGCCCCACCACCGCCCCCGTCTCCAGATCCACCGCGTGCTCGGCCTTGTAGGCCAGGTGCGTGCGGCCGTCCTTCATCTTCGTAATCCGCGCTTCCCGGTCGTGCGGATTCACCCAGTCCCGGTTCGACAGCGACTTCTTGCGCTTGCGGTCAAAGCGCTGGCGTTCGGCCGGCGTCAGCTCTTCGACCCCTTCGCTGT
>VFZE01000144.1 GCA_016871315.1 Acidimicrobiia bacterium
CGGCACGGGAGTGAGGCGTTGGTGTACACTGTCGGGGTCCGGGAGACCCAAAATGGAAATCCCGGTCCATTAGCCGGTACTGCCGGTTCCAGGAGGCTTATGAAGACTCGAACATTCGGGGCCCTTGCACTCAGCTTGGCTCTTGCATCTCCGTTGTTGATGTTTGGCCAGGCCACCACACTTGGCAACATCGTGGGGTCCGTGGTGGATCCATCCGGAGCCGCCGTCCCTGGCGCCAAGGTCCGTGTGTTGAATACCGGCACGGGCGTTCCGCGCGACGTCACCACGAACGAGAACGGGGTTTTTTCCGCCCTCTCGCTCATCCCGGGCATGTACAGTGTTGAGGTCACAGCGCCGAACTTCCAGCGCCAGGTGCAGGATAAGCTGCGCCTTGAGGTCTCAGGCTCCATTTCGCTCACCTTCCGGCTCACTGTTGGCCAGGTGACCGAATCGGTCAACGTCACCGCGGAAGCGGAACTGCTCAAAGCCACCGAGGGTGTGATCTCCACCACCATCGACAACACGAAGGTGGTTGAACTGCCTTTGAACGGCCGCAACTTCAATAACCTGGTCCGTCTCACGCCGGGCGCCACGCGCGGCGCTAACGGTGGCGGCCCCACACTGAATGCCCAGACTTGGGCGGTCACCGGCAGCCGCAGCGACAACACCAATTACACGCTGGATGGCACCTTCAACAACGGGTCCTTCTTCAAGACCGCGGCCATTGCGCCCTCCATCGACGCCATCGCCGAGTTCAAGATCCAAACGAACATGTCGGCCAAGTTCGGCGCGGCCGCCGGTGCCAACGTCAACGTCTCCATCCGCTCTGGCACCAATGAGCTGCACGGCAGCGCTTACGAGTTCCTGCGCAACGATAAACTCGATTCCCGCCAGTACTTTGCCGTCCGGCGTCCGGCCTTCAAGTTCAATCAGTTCGGCGGAACTCTGGGCGGCCCGGTGTTCATCCCCAAGGTCTACGACGGCCGCAACCGGACCTTCTTCTTCTTCAACTACGAAGGCTTCCAGCAGCGGCGCGAGGCGGTTCAGAATATCACCATTCCGAACGCGGCCTGGAAGTCGGGCAATCTGGCGCGGAATCTGGATGGAAACACGGCGCTCCCCGGCATCTTCGATCCTTTCACCGAACGCCGCACAGGCACCAATGCCCAGGGCAATCCCACCTACGCCCGTACGCCGTTTGCCAACAACCAGATTCCGGTGTCCCGGTTCCCGGCCTACATCCGCACTTATCTGGATCTCTGGTACCCCAGCTCGCTCAATCCGGCCCCGGCCAATGTGAACAACTTCGTCATCGCTCCCGGAAGCCGCCGCGAGGACAATCAGACCCACACCCGCATCGATCACAAGTTCTCGGACAAGAACACGATGTTCGGCCGCGTTTCCTGGTCCGACATCTTCCAGCTTGACCCGCGGAATCTGCCCAATGCCTTCGGCGGTACCTTCAATAAATACGCCGGGGTCACGCTGAGCGACACCCACATCTTCAACCCCACCACGATTCTCGATTTCCGCGCCGGCTATCTGCGGGCGAATCTGGGCCAGGGGCCGACGCACAAGTTCGTCGAGGCCTACCGCTCGGCGGGGCTGCAGAACGTGCCCTCGAAGTTCCGCGACTTCGATTTTCCGGTGAACTTCAACGTGGTCGGCATCACCGGGCCGGGCAACGGCAACCTGGTCAACGGACCGGATTTCACCTACCAGGGGTCCATCTCCTTGAACAAGATCACCGGCAAGCACACCATCGCGTTTGGCTACGACTACACCAAGCTGCGCACCGTGCACGATTCGGTGTTCCTCAACTTCGATTTCAATGCTCAGCCTGTCGCCGACCCGCAAAATCTTGCCGCCACCGGGCACCCGTTCGCCTCGGCACTGCTCGGGCTGCCGTCGGGCGGCGGCCGCATTTCAGGCGAAGCGGATCTGGATATCGAACAGGGGCTGCATCACCTCTGGTTCCAGGACGACATCAAGTTGAGCAGCAAGCTCACGGTCAACATCGGCATGCGGTATGAGTACAACGCGTGGCCGCATCACCGCCGCGGCCGCATGGGCGGCTTCGATATGGATGCCGGCCGGTTCTACTGGACGTCGCGGAACCCCATCACGGGTGAAGCCGCTACCGCGTCGCGCACCATCGCCGAACCGGAACGCAAGAACTTCGCTCCGCGCATCGGCTTTGCGTACCGCATCGCGCCGCGCACCGTCATCCGCAGCGCCTACGGGATCTTCTATAACTCGAACTTCGGGTGGGAATGGTCCACCGGCCGCGGCAACT
>VFZE01000145.1 GCA_016871315.1 Acidimicrobiia bacterium
CCGAAGATGTTCATCCAGGAGACGAACCAGCCCCAGCCTGGTCCGCCCAGCGCCGAGGCCCAGTGGTACAGCGCGCCCGAGGTGGGATAGGCCGAGCACAACTCCGCCATGCTCGCGGCCACGGTCAGTGTGAAGAGCGTGGCGATCGGCCAGCCGGCGCCCATCTCCAGCGGGCCTCCCATCTCCAGGCCGTAGCCGTAGAGCGTGACCGCGCCGGTGAGGATGGAGATGATCGAAAACGAGATGGCGAAGTTCGAAAACCCGCCCATGTTGCGGAACAGTTCCTGGGCGTATCCGAAATGGCTCAGGTCTTCCTGATCGCGTTGCCCTGCCTTGCTATTCGTCCGCGCGCACACTCGAACGAAGGTAGCAGATCAGGATGCGGCGCCGGGAGACTCGCTTCCGGTGTTGGCAACGGCGTCAAGCAGTGCGGCCAACTCAAGGCGATCGATAGGCTTGGCGAGGTAGTTATCCATGCCCGCGGCCATGCACCGTTCCCGGTCGCCGGCCATCGCATTCGCGGTAAGCGCGATGATAGGCAGGTGGGCGCTCTGGGGCTTCTCCGCGTCGCGGATGGCGCGGGTGGCCTCAAAGCCGTCCATCTCAGGCATCTGGCAGTCCATCAGCACCACGTCATAGGCCTGCGAGGCAGCGGCATCCACTGCCAGACGGCCATTCTCCACCACGGTAGCCGTGTGTCCCATCGCCGCGAGCAGGCGGGCCACCACGCGTTGATTCACCAGGTTATCCTCAGCCACCAGAACGCGCAGCAAACGCCGCACCTGGGTGTTGGTTGACTCCCGAAGTGGAACCGCTTCCGGCTGCAGCGCCTGGCCTAACGCGTACAATGCCGCTTCCCGCAGTTCATCGGGCGCCACGGGCTTGGTGAGACACCGCGCGACGCCCACTTCACGCGCACGCACGGCGACCCCGGCCTGATCCACCGACGTCAGCATGATCATGGGCAACTGGCGCCACCGGATCGATTCAGCGAGCTCCAGTCCAGTCACTCCAGGCATGCTGTAGTCGACCAACACCAGATCGTAGAGACCCGCCGCCAGGACTTCCAGCGCTTCTGCGGCATCGGCAGCCTGAGTGGCAGTCATCCCCATACGGCGCGCAAACCCATCGAGCACGCGCCGATTGGCCGGATGGTCGTCCACCACCAGAACCCGCTTCCCTTCCAGGGATCCGGAACCGGGAATCGCTGCCGCCTCCCCCGAAACCTCCGCCATCGGCAGTTCGAACCAGAAAACACTCCCCTCGCCGGGTTGGCTCTCAATCGACAGGCGGCCGCCCATCAATACTGCAAGCCGGCTGGCGATCGATAGACCCAACCCCGTGCCGCCGAACTTTCTCGTGGTGGATCCGTCGGCCTGGGTGAACGATTCGAAGATGCGGCTGTGCTGTTCGGCCGGAATCCCGGTGCCTGAATCCTTCACGGCGAACCGGATCCTGGGGACCTCACCGTGTGCGGCCGCCAGGCTCACGCCCAGTTCCACCTGGCCCTGCCCGGTAAACTTGATGGCATTGCTCAGCAAATTGGCCAGCACCTGCTGCAGCCGGGTTGGATCACCCATCACATTCGCCGGCAGATCGGGCCCCAGGTCAAGAATCAGTTCCAGGCCCTTGCGTTGAGCGGGCCAGGCAAACGTCTTGGCCAGACGGGCCAGGGTAGCCGCGAGCGGGAATGGAATGGACTCCACCTGAAGCTTGCCCGCTTCGATCTTCGAGAAGTCCAGAATGTCGTTGATGATGGTGAGCAGGTTTTGAGCGGAAGAACTCGCCAGTTCCAGATGCTCCCTTGCCTCGCGCGGCAGGTCACAATCCAGCGCCAGCGTGGTGAGCCCGATGACACCGTTCATCGGCGTCCGGATCTCATGGCTCATATTGGCGAGGAATTCACTCTTGAGCCGTGCCGACTCTTCCGCCTTGGCGCGCGCGGCCTCGAGTTCAATGGTCCTGGCCGCCACTTTTTCTTCCAGATGATCGCGATGCTCGGATAGCTGCCGGTCACGTTCCCGCAACGCGTCGAGCATCCCATTGAAGCACTCGGTAAGTTCGCCCACTTCGTCATCGCCGGCCGGTGCAATGCGTTGTGAATAGTCCGCCGTATGAGTAATGCGGCGCGAGGCCTCCGCCAGCGCCAGCACGGGCCGGATGACCGCACCGGCAATCCGGGTTGAGATGGCGAACCCGATCATGAGCGACAGGACCAGAACAAACATCGCCGCCCAGGCATAGCGCCACAGACGCTTTCGAAGCTGCGCCAGGCCGGCGTACA
>VFZE01000146.1 GCA_016871315.1 Acidimicrobiia bacterium
TCGGCCTTCCATGGCATGCGCGCGTTGCGCCATCGCGGCGTCTTCGGCGAAGATTTCGGCGAAGTGATGGGTGATCATCGAAGTGCAGGAGCCGGAGGGAACGACGACGCAATCGGCGCCATCAAAAACATCCAGAAAATGCCGTGCGACCTGGCGCGCCTCGTCCCAGTATCCGGAATTAAAGGCGGGCTGGCCGCAGCAGGTCTGGGCCTCGGGAAAATCCACTTCATAGCCCAACCGCTCCAGCACGTCGGCCATCGCGATGCCGACTTTGGGGAAGACTTGATCTACAATGCAGCTGACAAACAGCGAGACACGCCTGGTCATGAACCAGAGATTGTAGCACTGCGGCCGCGGTGCGCAGTGAAACGCGGAGTTATTCGATAGTCACTTTCACAGGCTGCACGAGCAGTTTGGGGGCGCTGCCCGTTGTGAGGATCATCAGGCTGAAGCGGCCCTCCTTCACATCGGCGGGAGCCTTGAATTTGATGGCCTTGCCGGTCTGCAGCATGATCTGTACTTCGATATCCAGCTTGCCGTCGGTGAGATAAAGCTTGGCTACGTTGGCCTTCTCCAGGTGTTCGCCTTCGGCGGTAAACTCGGCACCGGCCTTGCCTGTATCCGGCGTAACTGTGTTGAACCTCGGCATCGCCTGCATCGCGGCCAAAGTGGCGCACAGCCCGAAGAAGATCAGGAACGGGAGAAAGCGGAAAGACAAAGTACGTCGCATCAGGCACCTCCTCGGTCTTTCAATCTAGCCTCATGCTATGCCCGGAAGCCAAAAAAGGCAAGTGGAGTCCGCCATTTAGAACCGCAGCCGGGTGCCGCGAAGGGTGGCTTTGCTATCCTGAGATCTTTCCATGGCAAAAGTATTTCCCTTTCGCGCATACCGATACGCGCCGGAGGCCGGTCCGCTGGACCATCTGGCTACGCAGCCTTACGACAAGATCACGCCGGCCATGCAGGACCGGTACCTGAGTTTGAGCAAGTACAACTTGGTTCGTATCATTTTGGGCAAGCGTGCCGTTTCCGACAGCGACACCGACAATGTGTACACGCGCGCGGCGGCGCATTTAAAGGATTGGATTGGTTCCGGGATCTTGAAGCAGGACGCCGAGCCAGGCTTCTACGCTTACTACCAGGAGTTCGAGGATCCCGACACCGGGGAGAGGTGTACGAGGAAAGGCTTCATCGGCGCCTGCCAGGTGGAGGAGTATTCGGCGGGGGTCGTGCACCGGCACGAGCAGACGCTGTCGGGGCCGAAGAAGGACCGGCTGGAGCTTCTCCGCCACACCGAGGCGCACTTTGGCCAGATCTTCATGCTGTATCCTGACCCGGCGGGGGCGGTGGACCGGATTCTGGATGAGGCGGCCTCGCACAAGCCGGACGGGGAGGCGACGGACGATTACAAGGTGGTGCACCGGTTGTGGAGAATCTCCGATCCGGGCCAGGTGGCGCGCATCCAGGAGTTGATGGAGGACAAGAAGCTGGTGATCGCCGACGGGCATCACCGTTATGAAACGGCGCTTGCCTACAGCAGGGAGAATCCGAAGCGGGATGCCCAGCGCGTGATGATGACGTTCGTGAATATGAACGCGCCCGGGCTGCGCATTCTGGCGACACACCGGCTGGTGAACAGTCTGGAGGGCTTCGACGGCGGGCAATTGGTGGAGAAGCTGAAGGGGCTGGGCACGGTGACGAGTTTCGAGTCGGCGGAGGAGTTTAAGGCGGCATTCTCCAAGCCGGCGCCGGAGAAGATCCGGATTGGGGTGACGCTGGCGGGCGACAAGAGAGTGCATCAGCTCGAGGTTCCGCGCAAAGGCGCCCTGGACGTGAATTTTCTCCACCAGCTGGTTCTTGACGGGATTCTCGGCATTGGCGAAGAGGCGGTGCGGGAACAGAAGTACCTGAGCTACTTCCGGGGTTTGGATGCGGCGCTGGATGCAGTGTCCAAGGGGGAGGCGCAGGTTGGCTTTCTTCTGGAAGCGACGACGGTGGAGCAGGTTGGCAAGGTGAGCTTTGGTGGTGCGGTGATGCCTCAAAAATCGACCGATTTCTATCCGAAGCTACTGAGCGGGATGACGGTTTATAAACTGGAAAGCTAGCGAGGTTTCACCTCAGACCGACGAGGTGTATTTCTCGGGTCGAAGCCCGCTCCGTTGTAAGGACGTCCGTATCGGTTGCCGGAGCGCAAGGGAAGGACACCTACGGTTTCCTTCCCTTGC
>VFZE01000147.1 GCA_016871315.1 Acidimicrobiia bacterium
GCACTGAACACGGCGGAGGAAAACGCGAGTGACGCCACATTGAGGTCTGCGTTGCCGCTGTTGCCGATGACGATCTCAAGGTCCTTGGTCTGTCCGCTGGCGACGGTGCCGAAGTCTAGTTGAGCAGGCGCCGCCGCAATATTGGCGATCGGCGCGGTAAACCCCGTCCCCGTGAGCGAAATCGTGAGCCTTGGATTGGCCGGATCATCGGTCTCCAGCGTCAGCGTGGAGTGTTGGGTGCCCGCTGCCTTGGGCATGAAAGCTACTTCGAGCCACTCGGACTCGCCCGCCGGCACGTACTCCGGTCTATTCCGGATCTCAAAATGCGGACTGTCGGAAGTCACGGACCTCAGTCCTAAAGAACCCACTCCGATGTTCTCCACGCGGATTTGCCGCGTCCGGGCCAAGCTCGTCTGAAGGTTTCCGAAATCCTCCACCGGTGGCAGCGGGGCGAGTCTGGGGTTATGCGCAATTTCGAACGGGCCGGCGACAATTTCCGCGCTGCGAAGTCCGTTGCTTGCCCTTACTTTGAAATGAACCCTCCGGCCGGCAAGCGCCGCGGCATCAATTGAGAATTCCGGCGAACTTCCCGATATGAGCAGCGGCCGCCAGAGGCCGCCCTCATCGCTGGAGTACAGCAGCGTGTAGGACAACCCGGCGCCAGCGGCGTCTGAACCGGACCAGCGGATCGTCTGGGTTCCTTGCAGCCGCGAGCCGGATGCCGGACTGAGAAACTCCAGCACAGGCGCGGTGGCGCCGGAAATCGACGCCAGTTCCTGGCCGCCTCGTAGAAGCGCCAGGCGCGTGGCGGTCTCGGGAAATAGGATCACCTTGTTGAAGACCGCCAGGTTCAAGGGCAGGCCCTCGCTGTCGGTGAAGCGGAGATCAAAACAGTGCCGCGTCAGCGGGCCGTCGCCGTAAAACTCGAGACAATGATTCCCTGATGGCGCGTCTGCCGACATCGGCAGCCCCGGCACAAGCTGGTGGGCCGGTTCGAGTGTACTTCCGGTTCCGTCCCTGGTGACGATTCCGGAAACCAGTATGTGCCTCTCCGCGGAGTCGGCGCCGCGCGGCGCGGCTTTGGCTGACGCCGCCGGCGCTGGCGACGCCGTGAGCCGGACCTCGTGAATCTTCCTCAGCCCGCTCTCGAACCGCTCGTATTCCGCTTTCGAGAGCCAGGCGCCAAGGCAGTTCGTCATCAGGTCAGGTGTGCCGGGAGGGTAGAACTTTCCGTCCTCTGCGTCGAATCCGGGTTCGCCCGTCACGGAGGGATACGGGAATCTACACTCGGCCGGAGTAAGGCCGAGCATCCGGCCTACGTGATGGGCGATCTTGTGCTGCCTAAGTGGACCGCGCTCCTGGGCGAACAGGACACCGAGGCCTTGATCTCCCGCCCGCGATTCATCGTCCGGTACTGTCTGTGTCTGGCCTCCAACGGTCCGGCTCGGGATTCTTGGGAGGACCCCAATCAGAAGGTCGTAAACTCTGAACTCGAGCTTTAACTTCTCCAAACGCGCCAGCAACAGCAACCGGATGTCCCGGTCGTACAAGTCGCCCTGCAAATAACTCGATAGGAACCCGTAGGAGAGCAAATCATTCGGAAATCGGAGGCTGCCCATGGAAATCGCCATTAGCTTCGACGACGTCGTGCGCCGCAGATAATTCAAACCTTCACTCAGCCCTCCCTCAGGACAGACGCCGTCCACACACACCTTTATGGTCGCGAGGTTCACGCCGTACCCGTCCCGATAGCTCTTCGTGATCGAGTCCTTGTTGTTTGACTTTGGTCCCTCCGATCGGTTCAACGGCAACTGTAATTCGACCTCGTAGCGAAACGAACCTGTATCCCTCCACTCTTCCGGAAGAACGTAGTTGAGTGATTGATCTTCCAGTCCCCGGTCGGGCTTCTCGCTGGCTTGGATGGATTTGGGTGAACTGCCGGCAATTGCAGGGAAGCTGGCGACCTCAACATCTCCCCGAAACACGCGAAGGTTCGCCGTGATTCCGGAAATCGGATTGCTGAGATGGCCCCTCTGCTTCACAAAAACGCGCAGGATCGTCGGCTTGCGCGCAATTAACGGAACTTCCCCCGCCTCGGTCTGAACCACCTGAACCAACTCGAGCCGGTCGATGCTGACGTCTGGCGCATAGCGGGTGAATTCG
>VFZE01000148.1 GCA_016871315.1 Acidimicrobiia bacterium
AGCCGGGCGCTGCGCGCGCCCCACCAGCATAGGGTAGGCGACGCGGTCCACCGAAATGCGGCCGTTGAGGAGCATGGCGTGTTCGGTGGCCGCCGCATCAAAGGAAGCGTTGCCTTGGGCGGTGTTGAGCGTGACACGCGAGGAGGCTCCGCGAAGGTAGACAAAGAAACTGGGCTGAAGGTAGACGGGGCCTGTCTCCTTCAAATAATCCTCGTCATGCGGACGGCGCTGGAATTGAAACGCGGTTCGCGTGGAGGCTTCCCAGCGGTTGGGCGGGTGAACAAGGTCCGGGATGCGCATCTGGTAGCCGATCAGCTTCACGAGTTCGCCCGAGGCCACCGATACCGATCCATCCCACTTGGTCTCCGCCCCATCGCCAATGCCCAGCGTGACCAGAAACACCGCGTCGGCATTCACCGGCGGATTCTGCAGCGTTGTCTGGGTCGAAGACTGGCTGGCTAGCCAGGCAGCTCCCGCGGTGAGCAAGACAACGGCCACAACACTAGTCCGAGTCCGTTTCATAATGCGTATTGTCCGACAAATCGCCGAGCCTTCGATTGTGTTGCAGTTGTGGTATGTTTGAATCGTGCCTTCCTCGACAACCAGCGTCCGCCTGCGCGATGACCTCTCGTATCGCCTCGAGGAGGCCTCCCGGCGGAGCAAGAAAGGCAAGAACCGCATCATCACGGAAGCGCTCGAAGCCTATCTGAACAAGCTGGAACGCCGTTCGATCGCCGCGGAGGCCAGGCGTCAGTCGATCGCCGCCAGCCAGTCCACCTCCGGCGATGCGGATTCTTGGGCGCGGCATATGGACCGGCGCGGATGGAGTTAATCCGCGGCGATGTCGTGCTGAGCGCATCGTCAGGCGACTTTGGCAAACCTCGGCCGGCGGTGGTAGTTCAGTCTGACCTGTTTAACCCCACCCATTCCAGCGTTGTCATCTGCCCCCTCACCACTCACCTTGTGGATGCCCCTTTGTTCCGTATCCCGATCCAAGCCGAGCATGGCAACGGTTTGAAACAGGAGTCCCAGGCGATGGTCGATAAGGTGATGGGGGTGAGACGAGATCGCATCGCCAGGAAGATCGGTGCATTAGGCTTGAGTCAGATGGAAGCCATCAACCGCGCTATGCGGGTTTGGCTAGGGCTGGGAAGCAACACAGAATAGAGCTCAGAACCGCGTCACTTCACTGAAGGAAAACTCATTCACCTTCATTGCCGGGCGCCACCATGTCGAATGCCTCCTCCCCGCACGTCCGCACCGCGGGGCCCAGCATCTCCACATTCCCCAGCAGCCCCACCACGCTTTGATTGAAGCGGAAATTCCGCAGCCCGCCACGAACCTCGCCCTCTTCAACCAGAAACGTCCCGTCGCGCGTCATACCCGTCATCAGCTTCGTGTAGGGATCCACCTCGCGGATGTACCAAAGCCGTGTCACCAGAATTCCGCGCCGCGTGGAACGGATCATCTCCTCCCGGCTCGACCCGCCTCCCGCGATCACGATGTTCTGCGGCATCTCGCCCACCGGGTTTGGCAACGGAAATCCGTGCCCGGTAGGCTGGCGGCCGTTCCGCGCCGCCGCTGCCCGGCACCATGCCACCTCCTTCGCCACGCCGGAAGCCACCAGCGACAGGCCCCGCCGCCAGCTCGCGTGGCATGCGCGAGGCAACCGCCTTCTCCACCGCGCTTCTCGCAAGCCCCGCCACATCCAGTTTCTCCAGATTCGTGCTGGACGCCTTCGCCCAGCCCGAACTGTCCTCCGCCATGGTGGTGATCGAGAAGGTCGCCATGGTCTCCCCTTGCAGACAGAACACTCCCTCGCTGTTTGCCAGCGCCTCCACGGTTTCCTCGGTCGACAGGATTCCCGCCGCCGTCTAACCCTCTTCTTCCGCCAGCCGGATCGCTTCCTTCACCAGTTTCGCCCGCTGCATGGGTGTGCAGCCGGCAGTCCGCCTTCGGGAGTAGTTCACTGTCCATTAATAGACTGCGGCCAGTCTATTTGACCAAGGGGCCGCCAGCAGACACCTGCAGGCTGTCAGGACTCTCAATCGATTCGTGCGCGAATCGCCAGGTTTCCGTCGTTGGCAGCCGATAGGAAACGGATCGACCCGGCGCTGGTTCCGATGTATGACCGCTGGCGGGCAGGCGGCGTG
>VFZE01000149.1 GCA_016871315.1 Acidimicrobiia bacterium
GTGATGGTTGACACTTTAGACGCCTCTGCCAAGCTGCGCCGCCAGTGGCCGCGGCGCGTACTGCACTTCGAGTATGCGAACGATTGGGAACTGGGCCCCGGCGGGCGGCGGGCCCGCGCGTAGCTATCGCTGCGTAACGGCCGGCTCGAAACTCGCTCGATGCGTGGCAATCGCATCGCGCATCTGCGCCACCACATCGGTGTGATGCGCCGCCACATTGAAGCGTTCGGCAAAGTCAGATTCGAGATGATACAGCTCCACCTTCTCCGGTTGCGACGGATTCGGGAAGCGCAACTTCCAGGGGCCGCGGCGCATACCATGCAACGCGCCCGCGAAATAGTAGAAGAAGTCCGCCTGCGGACGGCCGCCGGTTTCCCACAGCAACGGCGCTAGGTCCCGGCCGTCCAGCGCGAGATCCTTCGGCGGCGTAACCCCGGCAAGCCGGGCCAGCGTTGGGAAGAAATCCAGTGTCGACGCAACGTCACTTGCCACACGACCCGGCGCAATCCGTCCCTTCCAGCTGGCGATAAACGGCTCGCGATAACCACCATCCCAAGTCGTGCCTTTACCCTCCCGCAGCGGACCGTTCGAGCCGCCATGGTCGCCGAGTTGCACCGTCGCACCATTGTCCGACGTAAACAGGATTAGCGTATCTTGTTCGAGCTTCAGCTCCGCCAGCGTCCTGCGAATCTCGCCCACTGACCAATCAAGCTCCTCCACGGCATCGCCAAAGCGGCCGCCGCGGCTCTTGCCGCGAAAGCGTTCGCTCGAAAACAAAGGCACATGCGGCATCGTGTGCGCAAGATACAGAAAGAACGGCTGCCGGGCGGCCGCCGCTTTCCGCAAAAAGCCCGTAGCCTCGGTCGTGTAGCGGGCCGTGATCTGCGTCTGGTCAGGATCACGCTCCAGCACTTCTTCGTCACGCATCAGCGGGACGCCCGGCAATGTGCGGTAACGCTCCAAAGCCCTCGGCGGACGCGGTGCACCGCCGCGTCGTGTGGCGATCTCGTCGTAGACCACATTCGTGGCCAGGCTCATATCGTTAGAGAACGGGATGCCGAAATAATGATCGAAACCATGGCGAGTCGGTAAATACTGGGGCAGATGCCCCAGGTGCCACTTACCCACAATCTGCGTCGCGTAGCCGCGCTTCTTGAGTAACTGGGCAATCGTGACTTCCGACTCCGGCAAGCCGCCCGTAGAGTCCGGAAAGAGAACATAGTTAATCCCGCTACGGACCGGGTAGCGGCCCGTCATCAAGGCCACGCGGCTCGGCGAACACAACGACGCAGCCGAGTAGAACTGCGTGAATCGCACTCCCTCGGCGGCCATGCGGTCAAGATGCGGTGTGCGGATCGTGGGGTGCCCGTAACAGCTCAAGTCGCCCGAGCCGAGGTCGTCGGCGAAGATCAGCACGATGTTCGGCAACTTGGGCCGTTGGGCCAAAGCGGGAGCAGCCAGGGAGGCAAGCAGGTCGCGTCGCGTCATAGAGCGAATACTACCTTATCCGAGCCTTCCGCTTTGGGTTTCCCGGACCCCAACAGTAGATCGGACCATCGCACAAAAACGAAAACCGAGAACGTACCTGTTTCTTACAGTTCTCTTGACACCTCTCCCGCCCAGCCTCCTTTCTCTCCAGATTTCCATCTCTCCGGGCCGTTCTTCACCCCGTCGGCGCACTCCGTTTCCGCAGATGACAGTTTTATCGTTCACAGAAAATCCAACTTTATTTTTGCCACCCAACTGATTGATTCCATTCAAAACGCCCCAACGTCACGCCCAAACTGCGTTTCCCGCACAACTACCCTGTTTGCCATGGACCCGAACTTTCTCAACTCCATCCCGGACGCGCCGCCGTCCACCCCCGAGGCTGCCGACAACCAGCCCAAACGAACGAAGACGATGACCGAAGCTGCACTGGCCGCCAACCGCGCCAACGCGCTCAAGTCCACTGGCCCCCGTACGGCCTCAGGCAAGGCCCGCTCGGCCTCCAATGCCTTCCAGCATGGCCTCTACTCCATGCGCAGCTTCACCCATCTCCTCGGTGACCCCAATCTCGTCCTCACCGTCGAGCACAACTTCCTCCAGGAGTACGAACCCGTCACTCCCACCGAGCACATGCTCGTGCAACAACTC
>VFZE01000150.1 GCA_016871315.1 Acidimicrobiia bacterium
GGCCAAGGTCGAACGTTTGCTCAACGCAAGACCTCGAAAGTCCCTCGGCTTCCGTTCACCGCAAGAGGTTTTTGACTCCCTCGCTGGCCCCTAAATCCCTATGCACTGGCGAGTTGAATCTGCCATGTCAAAAGACATAGTTCAGGGCGGACCACTGTTCAGGGGGAGGACCAGTGCTTGCCGCCCAGAATGGCGAGCCCTACGAGCATCTGCTCGGTGACCTCATCGAGGGCGGCGCGGCGCACCCAGCCCTGTCAATTGAGCGCTGAGGTCCGGAGCGCCGCCGCTTGCGGTTTGCTCTTACGCCTGTTCCCCGATCGTCGCAAATTTCTGTACGCTGCCGCCGGATCCCAGTATCTTCGTCGGAGTCAACCCGACACGCCGCGGCAAAGCAATCGTTTGGTTTCCGGTCCGAGCGAGTAGATGCCTATTTGTTGGACAGTATCCACTGCACCAGCGCCTCCGCCTCTGCGGGCGAAACCTGGGGCTGCGCTGGCATAGGGGAGGGGCCCCAGACCCCTGCGCCTCCTGTCCGGACCTTCTCTGCGAGCACCTTGGCCGCGCCCTCATTGCCGGCGTAGCGTTCGGCGATTGTCTTGTAGGCCGGACCGTTCATCTTCCGCTCGAGATGATGGCAGGCGCTGCAGTTTTTGGCCCTCGCCAGCTCGAGGCTCGCATGGGCAGCCGACGAGAAAATCAGCGCGAAAACCAGCGCGGCGGCGACGATGGTGGGCTGACGAAGATCGACCATCTGCACAGACTCCAATCCAACGCGATCTGCGCGATCTGCTTTATTGCGGCATCGCGGAAAAAGCGGCTGGACGGCTGGCCGGGGGCGACTCGACGCCCCCCGGCCAGCCTACGCCGACCCCGAAAGGCCGGCGCGGTTGCGGGTTGAGCCCGTTCAGTTCGGCCTGAGCTGGTAAACGTCGCCCTCGTCGGTGGCGACGTAGAGGTTGCCGTCAGGTCCTTGTACGGCGGAGCGGAAGCGCCCGGCCGGCATCGGCAGCGAAACCGTGACCCGCGTGGCGGAGGAACCGTCGGCCGCGATGTTCAGCACATCGAGGCGGTTGCCCACGGGCGTCCCGTGGATGCCGATTCCCATGAAACTCACGACCATGCTGCCACTCCAGCCCTTCCATTGTGGACCGGTGAGGAATGTGCAGGACGACATGCCTTGCGACAACTGGTTGTTGTTCCACGCCGGTTTCATGGCGTTGGGGTAGGTTCTCAAGTCGGTCATTGGCATGAACGCAGAGCGGTCCTTCGGATCCATCGCGCCCATCTGGTTCGGCGAATAGCCGCAGTAATTGTCCGGGCAGTCGCCGCGCCCAGCCATGTTCGGCCGCGGATCCCAGCCGGCATTGCCGCCTGGGGTCAGGGCCGTCACCTCGTCGGAATGCCAGGGCCCGTTTTCCGCCGTGTAGGGCTGGTTGGTCCCGGTCCGGAAGCAGATGCCCTGCGGGTTGCGGAAGCCATAGGCGTAGATCCGGGGGTCGAAGCCCGCGGGCGCGTTGTTGCCGGCGGCCGGCTGGCCATCGCGCGTGATACGCAGCACCTTGCCGCCAAGCATCGTCGGGCTTTGCGGCACGGCGCCATTGTGGGTGTCGCCCGTTGTCACATAGAGGAAGCCGTCCGACGGCCCAAAGCGGAGGCGGCCGCCATTATGGGCGCCCGCATCGCCAAACGGGTGGTTGCTGGCCGCCGGCTTGTACGAGATGTTTGTGATGAGATCGTTCCGGTTTGCGACCCTCGTGAAATCCGCGTTGACTGTCAGACGCATCACGCGGTTTGTGCCGGGCGGCGTCATGCTCGAGGCCGAGTAGACATAGATGAAGCGGTTGGTCGCAAACTCCGGGTCGACGGCGACGCCGCTCATGCCTGCTTGACCGCTGCAGAAGAGATCAGCCGCGGTTTCGGGAAAACCCTTGGAATCCTTGATGCCGAGGAGCCTAGTCACAGTGCCGTTCGGCATCCGCACCGAGAGGCCAGAGCATTTCTCGGTGAAGAACATGGTGCCGTCCGGAAGGAACGCCATGTCCCATGGCAGATCGCGCCCCTTCAAGATTTGAGTAGCCGT
>VFZE01000151.1 GCA_016871315.1 Acidimicrobiia bacterium
GCGAACACCACGCTGACCTACTTCACTATGGCCACCAAGCCCAAGGGCTTGGACCCAATCGTGGCGGTGAAAGACATGACCGAGATCAAATGGTATTACGTGGCTCCGGAGGTGTACGAGGTGTTGAATGGCTTGCAAATGCCGCGGCTTGGCCCGATCGCGGACCTGTTCCTGGGAATGCCTGCGCGGGCATTCCGCCTGGGCACGACCGGATTGCGCGCCAGCTTTTCGCTGGTGACGAATCCACTTCGGGATCTGCGCACGTTCGTTGCTCAAACAACCAGCTCCGCAAACCCGGCCAAGCTCGCCGCATCCTATTTCAGCTCGATGGAAGACGTGGTTCGCGCCGGCTTTGGCGGCCGGGAAAGCGAGTACGTGCAGGCATTCCATCGGCTCGGCGCCCAGATCGGACAACCGCTGGGCATTGATATCGCGCATACGCGGCGGGCCGCCCGAGAACTCTTTTACGGCAAACGTCTGCGCGTCGTGCGCAGTCCGATCGAACACCTGCGTGAGCTTCTGTCCATTACCGAATCCGCGCCCCGGCTCGCGGAGTTGAAACTCATTGCGGACGAAATCGGGTGGAAACCTGGCCGGCCAATGACGCCTGACCAGGCCGTGGCGCTGGCTGTGGCGGCCAAACGGGTGACGGTCGATTTCTCGGCGGGCGGGCGTATCAGCAAATGGGTGAACCAGGCGGTGCCGTTCTACAATGCCAGTATTCAAGGGACGCGATCGTTTGCCCGTGCGTTGCGTGATCATCCTACCCGGGCGGTCCTCACCGGGCTGACCGTGTTGACCGTGCCGGCACTGCTCAATTGGTGGCGTAACAAAGACGAGGAATGGTACCAACACCTTCCCTGGCGTGAACGCTACCTGTACGACAACATCGCGGATGACACCGGAAATGTCTGGCAAATCCCTCGCCCCTTCGAGTGGGGCAACTTGTTTGCGGTCCTGCCCGAGGCGATGCTCGACTCCTGGTATCGCCAGGATTCCCGTGGAGCCACGGAAGCGCTGCAGCATGTCTTTGAGACCACCAACCCGCTGGATTACCCCGTCCTGGCCAAGATCGCGAAAGAGCAATGGCAAAACCGGATCGCGTTCTTTGATCGCCCAATTGTGCCCCGGAGCCAGATCGATTTACCGCCGGGCGATCAGCGCGGGCCCTACACCACCCGCCTGGGCGAATGGATCGGCGATGCCTTTCCCAACGTGGCCAGCCCGCGGCGCATCGATGCCGCCGTCAGAAGTTTTTTTGGGGGCGCCCTGCCCGATTTGATGGATGCGATCGGCCTCGGATCCCAGAAGCCGGATCGCGAATGGGAAGGGTCGGATTTCCCGGTCTTTGGCCGTTTGCTGCGGCGCGGCGGAGAATTCAGCGGCGCCAACCGGGCGATCGCGGATTTCTACGATGAATACTTGCAGTTGTCCGCGCGGGCGCAGTCGCCCACCAACCCATTACAGGCCAATGAGCAAGCGTACTGGTCGCTCTTGCGAGATGCGCACGGGAACATCCGCGAGGCGCAGAAGATCGCCGACAAGACCAAATCCATTGAAGCGCGCCGACGCCTGTTCGAGAATGCCGGCCGGGAAGCGCGCCGCGTGCTCGCGCTGAAGCCAAAATAACTCACCCCTCATCCTCGTCCAAACGTCTGGACGAAGTATTTGCGACGGCGCGATTCCCCTTGCAGACTGTCTCCTGAAGTGGAATAACCCCGTTGGTTTATGGATTTGCAGCAAAACAAGCTCCCAGTTTTGCGACGACCTTTGCGACAGATTTTGGCGTCGGCGACCGGTTTTGCGACCGGTTTTGGCGGTTCCCAAACGCCGCTAAACGCCGCTAAAACAGGGCCTAATATGCTCGATAACCTGTTGGTGGATAGGGCCCAGTGAAGGCCGCGTGCTTGCAAATCAAGGGTTTGCGTCCGTAGCTCAATTGGATAGAGCTTCTGACTTCGGATCGGCAATTCTGGAAGGTCCAAGCCTTGCTGCACAATCACTTGTGGAGCACAAGACGTTCTTGCGACGGGT
>VFZE01000152.1 GCA_016871315.1 Acidimicrobiia bacterium
TCCAGCCGGCGACGGCGATCAGTAAAAACCGGAATGGGTCCAGGGCTCTCTGCATCCTTTGAGTCCATTATCGCGAGACTGCAAAGCTCCGCAGACCCTGAGGATTCAAGCAGATCGGATTTTCGGACCATACGCGGTACCGCTGTTGCTTGAGTTGATGCGCTGGTTTCCGCGGAACTATCTGTTCCGGCTGGAGCTGGTGCAGATGTACGGAGACCTGGGCCGGCGGGAGGAGGCGCTGGCCGTGTTGGCGCGTATGGACCAGTTGAAGCGCGAGGGCACCGCCGTCTATAAGACGCTGCCGGCGGGGAAGATTCAGTACGCGCGGGGCAACCTGCTGTTCTGGTATCGCGACTATGCGGGCGCGATTGAGACCCTGACGAAGGTGACGCAGGGGGGATGAGTTGGACGTCAACACGGCGATGAACGCGTGGATGCGGCTCGGGCAGAGCTACGATTTACTGGGGCAGCGGGCCAAGGCGTTGGCGGCTTACCGGCAAGCGGTTAGCGCGGCGCCGGAGTCGGATGCGGGTCGGGAATCGAAGCGGTATTTGAGTACTCCGTACCGGCGGTCTGCTGAGTTGTAGAGGAGGCGGAGCAGAAATTAAGCTCGATTGCGGCATATTCCTCTTCGGCGGCGATCCAGACGCCAGAGGCGTTCGTGACGCTGAGGGCCAGTTCGGCGATTTGTCGCGGGAAGGGAAAGCAACGGAGTTGAATCGGTCCCCGGTGGGTCTTGGCAATGGTGAGCAGTTGCTCGGTGGGCTTGGCGCGTTCAACGAATTGATGATGCTTGTAGGCCCACACGTAGGTGGTCTGATGCAGCACGAATAGGGTGGCGAGGACGGCGAGCCAGGGGCGGCGGTGGGGAAAGCGGTCCCGCAGGGTGTGCCAGGCGGCGGCGAGGAGGAAGGCGAGACCGACAGCGGCGAGGTAGGTGTGGCGGCTGGGGGCGGCGCTTTGGTAGGTGAGAAAGCTGTAGGGCAGCAGGGTCACCCCCATCCATGCCAGGCAGCCCGTGAGGATCCGCCAATCCCGCTTGTAGGTTGCCAGGATCAGGAGCGCCAGGCTGCCCCAGAGGGAGAGCAGGCGGCCGGTCGTGCGGATTTCGGTGACCCAAAACGGCGCCGAGAGCGAGAAGGTACCGTCGTTAAAGTGGACATGGTTGTCGCGGGCGCCGTGGATTGAGAGGAAATAGAGAAGGGAAACGGCGACGGCGGGCACGAGCCGCCACCAGAGGTCCCGCCGCCATCCGGCAATGGCAAATGCGAGGGGAACGAAGACCACGGCCGATTCCTTGGACAACAGGGCCAGCGCAAAGGCGACGCCGGTGGCGATGTACCAGCGCGGGCGGCCGGTTTGGGCGTATTGGATCCAGGCGAGGAGCGCGGCGAGGGTGAAGGTGAACACCAGCAGCTCCGGCAGGGCCGAGTACCAGAGGACCGCCTCGTGGGGGCGCTCGAGGATACAGAAGATCAGCGCTGCGGGAATTGACAAAACGAAGCCAACCGGGCGCCAGATGCCGAGCGCGGCGACCAGGCAACAGTTGACGAAGTGAACGAGGAGACTCGAAAGGTTTAACCAGAGGGGCGCGAGACCCAGCCACCGTTCCGTCCAATGCGTGAGCAGAATGGATGTAGCGCGGCAGCGGTAGAGGGCATCGGCCGCCAGGGCGGGCCACTGTTCAAGCGGGCCATACTCCCGGCCGAGCTGAATCTGCAGATAGTCGTCGCTGATCGGCGGCAGGGTCAGACCGCGACCGTAAGTGGTGAGACACAAAAGCGCTATCGCTCCACTCAGCCAGAGCGGACGCACTGTACTGAAGCATTTTCCCATTACTGTTCTCCTGACGCCGGCCGTCGCCCCTGACGATCAGTGTTACAACCCAAACCTAGTGTCTTTCATTAAACCACAAGGCGATCAGTAAAAACCGGAATGGGTCCAGGGCTCTCAGCATCCTTTGAGTCCATTATCGCGAGCCTGCAAAGCTCCGCAGCCCCTGAAGATTCAAGCA
>VFZE01000153.1 GCA_016871315.1 Acidimicrobiia bacterium
TGGAGCAGCCGTTTTTACATGCCGCGCATCAAGACCGTGTATGGCGACGACCCGGCGAAGATCCCCTTCGACTTCACGGAAGTGCTGGCCGCGCTCGCACCGCGCCCTGTCTTCACCAACGCGCCGCTGCACGACGCCCCGGACTTCGAAGTCTCCGGCGTGCGCGATTGCCTCACCGCCGCCCTGCCGGTCTATCGCGAGGTCTTCCAGGCCGCGGACCGGCTTGAAGTTCGCCACCCCGACGCCGCGCACGAGTTTCCCGACGCCGAGCGCCAGGCGGCCTATGCCTTCCTGGACAAACACCTGCGCCAAACCCGAAAGTGACCGCGCTGTGAGACAGAAGATTCAAGGTCCGATGACACCCGCTTCCTCATCCACTCTCTCCCGCCGTCAGTGGTTCGCCGTGGCCGGCGGCGGTTTCGGCTCGCTCGCGCTGGGACAGTCGGGTGGCGGCCAGGCCCTGATGCTCGCCGAAGCTGGGCGGACGAGCTACCTGATCGTGGCGGCTCCGTCCGGGGCTGCGGACGGGATCGAGGATTATGCCGCGAAGACGCTAGCGGTTTATCTGACACCGGCCACGACATGCCCGCCAAGTTCAATGCCGATGTCAAAGCATGGGTGCTGAAACAGATCGCCCCCTAGCCATCCTCTTCTTGCATCACGCAGCAGACATGAAACACAGCGTCACAGAACTTCCGTTCAACAGCTTCCTCGGCATCGAGACAGCTTCCGAGGCACCGCAGCTTCTTAGGCTTCCGGCAGGCGCGCAGTATCTCAACCATCTCGGAACAGTCCACGCCAGCGCACAGCTGGCCCTCGCTGAGGCCTCGAGCGGTGAGTTTCTACTGCGGGCGCTTGGCTCTGCTTCTGGCATCGTGCCCGTCGTCCGCCGTCTCGAAGCGAAGTTCCGCAAGCCAGCCAACGGCGCACTCACCTCCACGGTCTCCACGCCCCCGGACATTCTTGAGCAGCTTCGCAGCGACCTCGCCGCCAAGGGGCGCGGCATGATCAGCGTCGCCGTCGAACTGCACGACGAGTCCGGCGCACACACGCTTTCAGCGACGGTCGAGTGGTTCATCACCAGAATACAATGAGGCCCTTTAAACCCATGCAGAAGCAGTGAAATGAAACAAGGCCGGCGCCTCATGAACAAAGGAGCGATCATCGCCGGGCTGGCGACCCTGGCCGCGCTGGCTGTCGCGATTCATGGGATCGGCTACTTCACGCATCCCGGGCACGCGCCGCTGCTGCGAGTGCACTCGGGGCTGAACCGCACGGTATTGCTCATTCACATCATCGGATCGTGCGTCGCCATCGTCACGGGGCCGGTGCAGTTCGTGGCGGCGCTGCGCACCCGATTCCCGCGGTGGCATCGCCGGGTTGGTTACGGCTACTTTGCCGGCGTCGCGGTGGGCGGAGTGGCCGGGCTTTACTCAGCGACGGTGTCGATGGGCGGCCTCGTGGCGCACACCGGCTTTTTTCTGCTCGCCGTGTTGTGGCTGGCGACGGCGGCTTTCGCCCTCGCGGCAATCCGGCAACGCCGCATCGCGCTGCATCGCGAGTGGATGGTGCGCTGCTATGCCCTGACCTTCGCGGCCGTGACGCTGCGTCTCTGGCTGCCCTTCCTCACCGCAGCCAGCGGCAGTTTTGACGAGGCCTACCAAACCGTCGCTTGGCTCTCCTGGGTCCCCAACCTGATCGTGGCGGAAATCTGGAACAGGAAAACACAACCATGAAACCCACCCTCACCCTCCTCACCGCCCTGCTGCTCGCGCCGCTGGCTGCGCTGCATGTTGCCAACAACCCGCAAAGATTTAGAAAGGAAACAACCAAGCCATGAACTCAGTCAAACGTGTCCACACTGCATTGAACCTCGGTATCATCACCGCCCTGCTGCTCACGCCGCTGGCCGCGCTGCATGCCGCTTCCGCGAAGCAACCCAACGTCCTTCTCATCATCACCGATGACCAGGGCTACGGCGATCTCTCCATCCA
>VFZE01000154.1 GCA_016871315.1 Acidimicrobiia bacterium
GCAAGGTCACGGTTGGCTTTCGGACCGGCGGGATCCAGCAAATGTGCATTGACGTGAGGGATGGAAAATGGACCAGAAACTAAAGACGTTCGAGATTGAATTCCAACTGAAGCCGAGCGTACGCGCGATCGACCGGTTCGCAGATAAACAGCCCAGCGAGAGCATTCGGCGCTGCCGCTTCGACCGCTATCCGAGGATTGTTCAGGTAGTCGCCCTGGCGATCCACTTTCAGGATCTGGTCGACCGGGGCGAGATCCGGAACCATGCGGATCTGGCCCGATTGGGCTGCGTCAGCCGCGAGCGGATGAGTCAGATCATGATGCTTGCCTGGCTGGCGCCTGACATCCAGCAGCAAGTGCTCGGCCTTCCCAAAACGCCGGGTGGGCGATTCCCGGTGTCAGAAACGGCACTGCGTACCATTGCCCGGGTAGCGTCGTGGGCCGGGCAACGGGAGAAATGGGAGGGGCTGGCGCAGAGCTGATCGCGGACAATTACAGAGACGGGGCAGAGGCAACCGGATCACCTGAGGCGAAATCCGGTTGCCCTGAGCGGTATTGATCACTCCTCTTCCTCTTGAATCGCGCTGCAGAAGGCGGCGAGGCATTTCATCGCCGGCATATACAGATCCCGCTTCATCAGTTTATGCGCCTCCGGATTGGCGGAGGCCGTGTACTCCCATATTGCTCGCAAGTACTGCAGTTTCAGCATGACATCGCGCTCTACGGCACCCCAGTCTGGCGTTAGCTCTTCTTCTATTTGTTTTGTCAGTTCCATACTTGGCTCCTATTCCTCGAAGTGGCTGCACTTCTGTGTTTTCAATGATTTGTTTCCGGTGCATGTAGACCGCCATGCGCAATTCCTAATCGGTGAAATTGTCCGGTGCGGGGTTCGCCATTAGCGAGTCTCGAAACGAGCGCTCCAAAGCAGGCGGCTGGGGACGTACTGGAAGGGACTCCCTTCAGCCCCCATCCATGCCCCGAGCCGTCGACCAAGTCGCAGGACGTCCATGTCATCGCCGCGGCGCGTCAGTTTGCCTCCGTTGCGCAGGAACTCCAGGAGTACGCGCCCCTCGGCCGTAGGGCGCCCCATGGGGTCGGCAAGATCCAGCGCGCGAAGGTCATACTCCTCCGTTCGGACGCTTGGCCTCTCCGCCACCGCCTGCGTCGTACGGCTCGACGTCTCCCTGGAGATGCCCCTGGCGGCGAAGATCTCCCTGGTCGGGACGCTGATCGCAATGCGGCCGTCCTGCAAAACGGCGAACTGACAGTCCTCCCAACGCTCGGGCTGAATCGGAAAACCGGAATGACGATCCATGTTGATCTGAAACAGGCTTCGATATCCGCCGGTCCCGCGTAACGGGACGAGCGGGTCGCCTTCGATCGCAAAGACGGCCGTGAGCCGCTGGCGCAGATTGCTCACCTGCTTTCGGAAATTGACCGCGTTTTTCTCAGAAACCGATGAGGGGACCGCTGGGGTCCTGCCGTCGCCGTGCGCGAAAACGCACAGCAACTGCCAGAGCCGATCCTCGGGTCCGGATAGACCGAGATCTTCAAATCCAAACTCCTGTTCCTGGTTTCGGAGGCGCGCCACGAGCGTGTGTTCACCGACCACCAGGCGGAGTTCGGCCCACGTCGCGTCTTCCGGGACCGGGAAACTGGATAATGTCTTGGCCGGCGCGGCAGATCGATCCTGCCGCAGCGCGTCCGCCAAGTAATCCAGATCGATCGACAGGCGGCCATCACAAAAAGACGCCAGTTCGGCGAGGCGGAAGATCGGGGCCCGGCCTGTTGCTGGCCGCTGCTCGGGAACCAGAATGACCGGCGCCGGCGCATCCTCAATCTGGCGACACCGATCCCACAACTGGTGCCCATCCTCACGAGCAGCGCCCACCAGGAAGAAGATGTCGCGGTACCGCCCAGCAATTTGACGGCGGCCGAGGAACCACACGCGACCGGGGACCAAAACGGAATCGTTGCCC
>VFZE01000155.1 GCA_016871315.1 Acidimicrobiia bacterium
GTCGATGCAACTGGTCCAGCGGTTCGCTTCGCTGCGGCCGCTCAAGGAATTGACGGTCATCGCGGACAGCTACGCGGACGCCCCGAATCTCGGCGGCGGTATCACGCTGAGCGTCGCTCCCCGGCAGGGTCAGCCACGTTGGACGATCACCTCCCAGCGACAGCATGACGGCCCGTTGACGCTCGTCGTCCCCAAGGCGGAACTGGAGGGCTTACAAAGCTTCGACATCCGCATGATACTGTCGAGCAGCAGCGGCGTCGAACAGGGGGACAAGGCGAGCGCGACACTGCGTGGAATCCGAATTCAGGCCAAGTAGCGAACAACTTGAGGAAACAAACCATGACGGAATCGACGCCACTCACTCGACGCGAATTCACGCTGGCTTGTGGAGCGCTGGCGGCCGCCTCGCTGACGCGGGCGGACGAACAGCTCGCGACCATAATGCTCTCCGAGTTGAAGGACACGGCAACCCACGCCGAGGGATACATTCATAAGCATCTCTTCGATCCAGACGGGCTCATGTATTCCTACGTTGATATTCAGACCGGAAAACCGTTTGCGGAAGAGTACGTCGCCCCTTTCAAGGAGCATGTGCGGCGTGCCACAGCCTGGTCCGTCCATCACCGCGCGGATAGCGATCCCGTGACTTACTGGTCCTATGAGG
The DNA here is from genome assembly GCA_016871315.1 of Acidimicrobiia bacterium. Classification (GTDB taxonomy): domain Bacteria; phylum Acidobacteriota; class Terriglobia; order Bryobacterales; family Bryobacteraceae; genus VFZE01. Next base: position 665 of record VFZE01000155.1, read on the forward strand.
ATACGGTCGCGACGGCGGGGTCTTATATCCAAGCCCTAGTTTTGAAGCATGAGGTGTCCGGCGACGAGACGGCACTGCAGGAAGCATTCAGGCTCTGGGACCGCTACCGGCAGGTTTACTACGCTTCACAGGTTCACGGCATCGGCTGCTTTCTCCGGCCTTATGGGGGCTTCAAAGGCGGCTTCGCCGGTATGAATCAGTGGATGGAACCCCTGGGCACCGATCAGGCGGGGCCCCTGCTCTGCGGACAATACGCCTTGTGGAAACACGCTGAAGGCGAACAGAAAAACGAACTGGCCGACATCATGGTCAAGACCCTCTCCTGGTACGAGCAACAGGGATTTCGTTATCTCTGGTACAAATCGCTCGTCCATGGCTGGAAAAAGGGTGGCCATGCGGGCAGCTATTACCTGCCGGCCATTGCCTTCGCGGCCAAGGTGACCGGGGAACACAAATGGCGGAAGCTCCTGCAGGAAAAATTGCCGCTGGCGCAAGGCTCCGGCGCAGAGTTGGGTGGGAGCGGCGAGGGGACGTTTAAGTGGGGCAGCGACCTGATCATGCTGGCTGATTTGCTTGGCCCCGAGTTTGAGCAAGCGTTTCCTCGCAGCCTTTTGGCCGACAGCTACGAACAAGTCCTCAAGCATCTGGCAACGTTTACTCTCCCGGGATTGTCGGCACCCGCCGCTGGCAGGGCACGGCAACGGCCAACGGAATTGGGATTTTATCATCTCTGCGGTCTCGCCGGTGTCGGTCATCCCGGCGCGGCGGAGAAGGTTCTGTCGGTGTTGAGTGCGTCCCAGAAGGTGCCCGAGGATTTCACCGTTTTCTTGTACGAAGACCACGACAAGCTTCCTCAGGAGCGCTACACCCAACTTCAAGCCCGAGCCATCGGACGCCCCCTTGTTCTCTGGTACCGGAACTATTGGATCATCCGCAAGGCGATGAAGCCCTGACGACATGGCATTGGGCTTGGACTATTCCGCAGCCAACTGAGAGTGTCACGGCGTGAGAAACTAGTGAGGAATCGAACCGATTTGAAGGAGAGCCTTGTGAGCAGCGATCTTACTCTTCACCGCCGCCAATTCCTGCGTGTGGGATCGGCGGCTTGCCTGGCAGCCACAACGGTTACACTCGCCAGTGCCGACGAGAAACCCCGTTCGCCGAGAAGTCTCGGCTCGTTGATTCTTAACGACGACGGATACGTGTTCCTGAATATCAGCGACGATCTCGGCCGCGACGATCTCCGCCGCTACCTGCAGAGCTACTGCCAACCCGGTGTCGATACGATCGCCTATTGCGTGGGCGACAT
>VFZE01000156.1 GCA_016871315.1 Acidimicrobiia bacterium
GTCCGTAGCGCGAAGGGTGGCAGAGCGCGCCGGGCGCGTGCGCATCGGTGAAGCGCATGCCTTCCCGGGCGAGCCGGTCGATGTGGGGCGTGGCGATCTTCGACTGCGGGTTGTAGCAGCCGGGATCGCCGTAGCCGAGATCGTCGACGAAGATGATGACGACGTTGGGCTTGGTCTCGGCGGCGCGCAGCGCGGAGAGCGGCGCGAGCAGCAGGGCGGTGAGCAGCAAGAGAGTGGGTTTCATGAAGGTGAGAGTAGCGGAGCGAAGCGGTGGTGCAGAAGTTCCTCACTTCAACACGTCAATGTTCCAGGCGTCGACGGTTCACAGGTTCAATGCGGGACGGGTTTCGTGAGTTCACCGCTTTGGAGATCCGGGAGAGGAGGTGACGACCGGAGCCACGCGGAGGTCAGAGAGTCTTTTCAACTCCTCCGCGCTCAACGCCCGGTCAAACACCGCCACGCCGCCGATCCAGCCGGTGAAGCCGATGCTGCGGCTGCTGTGGATGACGCGCCCGATGGTGAAAGGGCCACCGCTTGACGCGTCCTTCGGCGAGTAGAGGTCGTGCGGATACCACCACGGATTCAGGCGCAGGGCGACGAGGTGGCGGGCGACTTCTTTGCCGCCGCGCAGGATGACTTCGATTTTCGTGTAGCGGTGCTCACGCAGTTCGACGCGTTCCTCGGCGGATTCGCGCAGCACCTTTACGCTCAGCGGCTGGCCTTCGGGCGGGTTGTAGTATTGGTCCTTCGGGAAAGTGGCATCCTCCGCGGGTTCGAGGTTCGGCGTGCGGGCGTAGTGGCCTTGCATGTAGGCGTTGTAAGCGGAGGAGATGAGTTTGTCGTTTTTCGGCTGATCAAGCCAGCGGTCGCCGGAGACGCCGTTGAGCCAGCCGGTGAGTTCGTCCTTTTGATGATCAAACGTCATGGCGAAGCACTGCCACGATTGGTCGAGAATCTCGGCGGGTGAGTCGGCGGGCACTTCGGGCGATTGCCCGGCCGAGTTACTCTTGTGCAGCGCATACTTGTTCAGGAAGGAACTCGCGCCGTTCTCCGACACATGGCCGCAGGCGCTGCCCTGCTTGTTCAGGCCGGCAAAGAGCGCGTATTGCCGCTGCCCGCGCTCCACCTTCGCGATGGTGGCGGTCTCTTTCTGGTTCAAATCGGTGCCTTCATGCCAGATGCCCGCTAGCGCGTGATTCCCGCTTTCGCGAATCGCCCACACGACCACGGTGACCGATTTGCCCGCGCCTTTGATGTCGAGCGGCGTGTCGTGCAGTCGCGAGCGCGGCACGAAGAGGAAGGGGCGGAAGTCTGCGTCCGTTTCTTTGACGATGCGGATGGCATTTCCAAACGGTCCACGGCCGAGTTGCGGGAAATCCGCATACATCGCCTCACGTCCAGCACCCCAGTAGGCTTTGATGTAGTTCGCCGCGTCGAGCGGGTAGTCGTTCGTGGCGCCGGGCGGCACATGCGCGGTGAAGCGGTGCGCACCGTCCCGCTCACGTTTCACAAAGTCCCAGACGGCGACGAGTCCGGGCGTCTTCGTCACCACGGCGAGGCGGTCGCTCTTGTCGTCGGCGGCGGGCAGCGCGGAGAGCGGTGCGAGCAGCAGGGCGGCGAGGAGGGGGAGGGTTCTCACAGGGTCAAAGTTGGTTTTCCAGCCGGGTCGTCTGGAGGTTGCCGATCAGGGTTTGTCGAAGTGCTCCACGAGACCGTAGGCGCGCTCGTTGATGCGTTTCATCGAATCGAGCAGCGGCGCGTAGGGTTCATAGAGATAGTTCACGATGCCTTTGTTGGAATCCCGGTTGGAGGGATCGGACTTGGTGTCGGTCGGGTCGTTGTCTTGATACCTGAACCAGTGCCAGCCGCTGCTAGGAAACTGGATTTTCAAGGGGATCGGATCCGGGAGGGGTTTAAGGTGGCGAAGGT
>VFZE01000157.1 GCA_016871315.1 Acidimicrobiia bacterium
TGCCCGCCGTTAGCCCGGATTATTCGTTGCTTCGGCCTGTTTTACGACCTCCTTGTGGGTTAAACTACGTTTGTTCAGCGAGTTAACCGAGGACAAGGAGGTCGTGTATGGCGGAACAGGATGTTGAGCGGCTTGGATTCGATTTTTTCTCGCGATTGCCCATCGTTGTCGAGGCGCACAACACGCTGGTGACCTCGGATGCGGGCATCCTACCGCTGCGGGAGTTTGATTGCCAGATCGGGCTGACCGAGCGATTCATCGCCTGCCTGGAGGACCGGCGTGACCCCGAGCAGATCGACCACAGCTTCGCCGAGATGGTCCGCCAGCGCCTGTTCGGGATTCTGGCCGGCTATGAGGATTGCAACGATCACGATGCGCTGCGGAATGATCCGGCCTTCAAGATGGTCAGCGGCAAAGCGCCGAACGATGAGACGGGCCTGGCCAGCCAGCCCACGCTCTCGCGCTTCGAGAACGCAGTAAGCATTGCCTGCTTATGGCGGCTCCACGACTTCTTTCTCGACGACTTCATCCGCTCCTTCAAGACGCCGCCCGCCTTCCTCACGCTGGACATCGACGCCGTGGACGACCCGTGCCACGGGCAGCAGCAACTGGCTCTCTTCCACGGCTTCTACGATCAGTACCAATACCTGCCTCTGGTGGTCAGTTGTGCCGAGACCAAGCAGATTCTCTGGCCCAGCCTGCGGCCCGGCTCGGTGCATGCCGCGCTGGGGGCGGACGATGACCTGGAATACATCGCAAAGCGACTGCGGGCCGCCTGGCCCGACGTGGTGATTCACGTGCGCGGCGACGCCGGCTTCGGCATGCCCTGGATGTACGCGGTCTGCGAGCGGCTGCAGCTGCTTTACACCTTCGGGCTCTCAACCAACAACGTGCTCAAACAGGCCGCCGATTCTTTGCTGCAGCGGGCGGTGCGGCAATTCGAGGAAACACGCGAAACACAGCGGTTATTCGATCAGTTCCTCTACCGTGCCGGGAGCTGGAAGAACCCGCGCCGCGTGATCGTCAAGGCCGAGTGCAATCGCGTCGGCACCAATCTTCGGTTCATCGTGTCCAACCGCTCCGGCGCCGGCATCCTGCCCCAGGCCGCCTACGATGAATACGCCGAGCGCGGCGAAAGCGAGAACCGCAACAAGGAACTCAAGTGCGGGCTGGCCGGCGACCGGCTCAGTTGCCATCGCTTCGTTGCCAACTACTTCCGTCTGATGCTGCACACGGCGGCGCTCAATCTGCTCGTGCGACTGCGGGCGCTCGTCGCCGATCCGCCGGCATTGACCGCCGCCAACCAGGCGGATCAGCCATCCCTCGAGTCATCCCTTGGCGCTGAAGCGGAGCCCGCCGCTGCGGGCGACACTTCGCCCGACGCAGCGCTCGCAGGAAGCATGAAAAGTTCACAGGATGTTCCCGTCCAAGACCCCACGCTGCCGGTCGCCGCACTGACCGGTCATGAGCGCCGCCGATACCACAACTACCGCCGTCGAAAAGATCCCCTGGGCCAGGGCCACATCGACACCTGGCGAACCTGCCTGATCAAGGTGGCCGGCGAGGTGATCCAGTCTGCCCGCCGCATTCTGGTCCGCATCCCCGCCCACTGGCCCGGCCTCGCCTGGTTCCGTCACGTCTGCCGCCGGCTCGACGAACTCCGCCGTAGTGCACAAGTCCAAACCTGATTCTGAAACAATCGCGGTTTTCAATGGGGGTAAGGGGGAAGTTTGCGCTGAAAGCCAAAGGATAGCGCACAAGAACACCACGCCGCTTCACAAGCGAGGCCCGTCGGTACCCGCCAGCCTCGCGAGAAAGGGCAATGAATAATCCGGGGTAAGGAT
>VFZE01000158.1 GCA_016871315.1 Acidimicrobiia bacterium
GGTAGGAGCTGATGCCGTCCAGAAGCTCCTGTGGCACGGGAGCTTCGCCATCGGCAGTTGAGGCCGCCAGCGGCAGAACCAACTGGCTGGCTTTGATTTCAGCCCACCGGCCAAAGCCGCTGACCGCGTCGCCGCCGCGGTGGCCAGAGGTTTGGGACACCACGTCGCGCACGTGAAACTCAAGCAGGCGTTGCTGCGCAGGTGACAGCGCCGGTGCGCTGTGGGCAACCGGGCTTGCGCACAGCAAGAGGCAGAGTAGCGCCTGGCGTACCGAGGCCGCAATGCTCATCTCGGGGTTCACCTGCTGTGTTGCGGGAGCCTCTGCCCCAGTAGCGCTCTCTGCAAGTTCGCCTGAGAACAGTCTATGCATTCGCTTCACCACCTGTAGGCTGCGCCCGCTGATGAACTTGTGGCAAGCGAAAAACCTAACCTCCAGAACACTGGTAGCCCGCTGACGCTTGTCGCCTTCACTGGGTGGTTTTGCCGGACGGCATTCTAATAGTCCAGAACAGCCCTTCTCTTGCATGGCGGTGTGGTCATTCATGTTTTACTCCTCAGCAGTGCGTCGTGGACGTTGGGGCACTGCATCCTGTTTGCAGAACGGATAGGAAAATCTATCCGCCCCAGGCTGCGTTGCACCGCACGATTTGGCCATTTTCGCGCCCTTCGGTTCCAGTTTGACGGCGCACAATGCCGATTATGTTGCTCCACGAGCCGCTATTGGTAAAGCCGGCGCTGGTGCAAGCGCTGAGCGCCGGCCATATCGCTGGCGCAGCACTCGATGTCTTCGCCGACGAGCCTCGGGTACCGGAAGCCCTTCTGGGCCTGGACAACGTTGTGCTCACGCCAAACATCGCGAGCGCCACCCACGACACGCGTGAGGCCATGGCGCAGCTGGTGCTCGACAACCTGTCGGACTTTTTCGCAACCGGGCGCGCGCGCACGCCGGTCTGAAGTCAGCCCGCAACCCGCTTAGAAACGGCTCGGAGCGTACGGAGAAGCGTCGATGAAGGGCCGGGTGCCCGCGACGAGGTCGGCCACGATCTCCGCGGTGGCGGGCGCGCCGGTGAGGCCGACGTGGCCGTGCCCGAACGCAAAGAACGCGTTGGGAATGGTGGGCGCGGGCCCGATCACCGGCAGCGCATCGGGCAGTGAGGGCCGGTGGCCCATCCACTTCGTCACCTTGCCGTGCGCAAGGCCTGGCAGAAAGCGCTTGCCAGCTTCCAGCAACGCATCGGCGCGCGCGTAATCGGGCTCGGCGTCCAGGCCCGCGAGTTCCACCGTGCCGGCGATGCGCAGGCCCTGCTCCATGGGGGTAGCGAACCACTTGCCCTCGACCGACATCACGGGAATGCGTGGCACGACGGTGGGGCTCACCAGCATCACGTGATAGCCGCGCTCGGTCTCAAGCGGCACGCGGCTACCCAGCTGCGCTGCAAGCGGCGCCGAATGCGCGCCGGCCGCCAAAACCACGGCATCGCACTCAACGGGACCTGCATCCGTCTGGACAGCACGCACGCGCGAATCACCAAGCTGAAAGCCTCCCGCCTTCGCCGTGAGGAGGCGCGCCCCACCCGCCTGGAGCCTTGCCGCGAGCGCCTGGGACAGGCGCAACGGATTGGGCACGTGGCCCTGCTCCGGTAGCCACACGAGATGCGTGATCGACGGCGACAGCGCGGGCTCGAATTCGCGCACGGCATCGCCCGTCAGCACCTCGATCTTCACCCCGCGCGCTTCGCGCAGCCTTCGGCCCATCGCATCATCCAGGAAGGCCGCTTCACTTTCGTAG
>VFZE01000159.1 GCA_016871315.1 Acidimicrobiia bacterium
GGCCCGGCACCAGAGGCGCACCCCATGAGCCTGGCCTATAGCATCCTCATCCACCTTTGATCCGTGTGGTTGGTGCCCCCCACTTTGACGTCCTGCGCGAGCGGCTGTTGCATCGACTGCAGCCGCCCGGTGACTCCTTGTGGGTGGCCGATACCGTGATCGTGCATAGCTGTTCGGCAAGCGCGGGCGCGCCGGGCCCGCACCACACACACCGCAAACGGTCTGACCGTGGATTGGAGCGCCGCGCACGATCACCCGCGATGGACATCCTCTCGGGGTGGAAGTACCGTTTCCATCAAAAAAATGGTGGTTTGAAATTCCTATACACTGAAATCGAGGGTGCGCAAATGCCAAATATATATTCCGGTGTCTTTGGACGGCTGGCGGTCGTTTTGGCCGGGTTCGCTGCCAGTTTCGCGCTGCACGCGCAAACCGCCACGCCGGCGGGGCAGATTTTTTCGCAGGACATGCGCGAGGAGATCGTCCGCATCAGCGTCACGGTGAAGGACATGTACAACCGGCAGGAGACGCGGCCGGTTCCCATCACGATATACCGGCCTGCCGGCGACGGCCCGTTTCCCTTGTTCGTGCTGAATCACGGGCGCCCCACCACGGACAGGCGCACGGCGCAGGGGCGGTTCCGGCCTGATCATGCAGCGCGGTACCTGGTGGGCAAGGGTTTTGTCGTGCTGGTGCCGATGCGCGTCGGCTACTGGGAGACGCTGGGCGACTTCGATCCCGAAGACAGCGGACCGTGCAACAACAAGCGCATCGAGCCGACATCCATCGCGGCATCGGAGCAGGTGCTCGCCACCGTTGAGTATGCCAGGACGCTGCCCTACGTGGACACTTCGCGCTGGCTTGTGGGCGGCACCTCGATGGGCGGACTGACGAGCGTGGGCACCGTCGGACGCAATCCGAAAGGATTGCTGGCAGGCATCAACTTTGCGGGCGGTTCGGGAGGCGATCCGGTGAAAAATCCGGGGCGTCCGTGCAGTCCCCACCAGATCACGCGCTATTGGAGTGGCCTCGCCAAGCACGCGTCCGTGCCGATGCTCTGGCTGTATTGGCAGAACGACAAGTACTGGGGCGCAGAGATTCCGAAGGAGTGGCACAAAGCGTGGGTCGATGGCGGCGGCAAAGCGGAGTTCGTATCGTTTCCGCCGGCGGGCGAAGACGGCCACGTCGGCCTGACCATAGACATGAATGCGTGGCTGCCGGTCGTCGATGAATTCCTGAACAAGCTCGGATTCACCCAGCCGGCCATCGTGACCAGGCCGGCGGCCAGCGGGTTCGCCGAGCTTGCTGACGTCGGTAAAGTGCCGAGCGCCACGGGAAGAGCAGGCGGATACGCGAGGTTTCTGGAGGCCAGGCAGCCGCGCGCCTTTGCGGTAGGCGAGAAAGGCGGCTGGGGGTTCGCCACCGGCGACTACGCCATGGGCAAGGCCATCGGCAACTGCCAGCGCAGCGGGCAGACCTGCAAGCTCTACGCGGTGGACAACGACGTGGTGTGGGTCGCCAGGTAGGCGCGGTGAAAAATTTTCCTTCATTACGAGGTGGACGTCCTGCGCATTGTGGCTGCAGGAGCACCCGACCGTTTAAATAAATAGATCCTATGTAGGGCCGCGGGGATTAACCTCTGGTGGCTTTCTCAACCAAAGAAAGGAAACCAGGAGATGAACCCCGCGACCCAAGGATTGGAAGGTAACGCAACGGCGCCGGTGTTGT
>VFZE01000160.1 GCA_016871315.1 Acidimicrobiia bacterium
CTTGCGCTTCAGGCCAAACTCCGGGCTTGGCCGGTCATTCCCAGTCGGCGCCTTCAATCGCGCCACCGCAAGGCCACGAACCCGATAGCTCACGCTCCCATCGGGTTCCTCATTCCAATCCAGCTCTGGATAAACTGAAATTGCTTTCACCCACCACTCCGGCCCCGCCAGCCGCGAATAGCGTGGCGCCAACATCGAATCCACATTCCCGCGATCGGCCGGATCCAGTTGGTATTCCGCTCCGTCCGCCGTGTACAGCCAGATCTCCACCTCCACCTGCGCCGGGTCCAGATGCCGCGCCAGCAAAACCACGCTCCGCTCGTGCCCTTCCGGCAGGTACAACAACAACTTCTGCGCGGCAATCCGCCCATGGTTGCGCAACACCCAATCGAGCCACACCAGCGCAAACGTCAGGGCATGAAACCCCGTATCCCGATCCGGCGCGGCCACAGCCGCCACTGCCTGCTGGCCCCGCGTCAAAAGCGCCGTCGGAAAGATCGGCGACATCGAATTCTCGAGCTTCGCCTCGCTCCGGAATGCCTCCCACCGCCACGCCCCGAAATGACGGTTCAAAAACAACCGGAACTGCTCGGTAAAGGCCGACCGCCGCGTCTTCTCAATCGCCGGCCCGCTGCGGGCATCCGCCACGTCCACCAATGACACCGTCAGACTTGCCTTCCCAAATCGGAACGCCTCCAGTTCCAATTTCTTCCGCGACGGCTCTCCCACATTGAGAATCCGCCGGGACCAGACACGCGCATCGTCCCAGGCCTCAAGCCATGCGCCCTTCGGCGTCACGTCTACCTTGAAACGGTCCCGCGCCAGCACCATCGGCTGTTCTCCGCGCTCGAGCAGAGCCGGGCACGCACATCCCGCGACAAAATCTTCAATCGTTGAAGCAATCCGTTCCGGTCCCATTCGCTCCTACCAATGCAAGCCTCATGCCAAACTCAAAGGAGTGTTAGTCGATCATCTCGCCGAAGTTGAAAATCGCCTCGTCCTCGCCTGCCAGCGCGCCGGCCGCAAACGCGAAGAAGTGCTGCTTCTGGCCGTCACCAAAGTGTTCCCCGCCGACATCATCCTTGAGGCGCACGCGCTTGGCCTCCGCGACTTTGGGGAAAACTACGTCCAGGAGTTCGAAGGCAAACACCCGCTGGTCAGCCACCTTCCAGACTCCCGCTTCCACCTGATCGGCCATCTCCAATCGAATAAGGCCCGCAAGGCGGCTGAGCTTTTCTCCCACATCCACACCATCGACTCCCCCAAGCTCGCACGCCGCCTCGATGAAGCCGCCATCACGCAAAAGAACGTCATGATCGAAGTGAAGCTCTCTCATGAGGAAGCCAAGCACGGCTGCGCCCCAGAGGATCTCCCCCCGCTGATCGACGCAATCGCCGCTTGCCCCCGCCTCAAGCTCGACGGCCTTATGACCATGCCCCCTTGGGACGAAAACCCCGAGACCGCACGGCCATACTTCCAGCAGCTTCGCGCCCTTGCCAACCGCTTCAACCTACCCCAACTTTCGATGGGCATGTCCAACGACCTCGAAGCCGCAATCGAAGAAGGCTCGACAATTGTCCGCGTCGGCACCGCCCTGTTCGGCAAACGTCAGAAACCGCAATGAAGCTGGCCTACCACGCGCCGCTGCCTCTCGCGCCCACCGGCGTCGCTCAATACGCCGCCACCCTGCTCAAGCATCTACAGCCTCATTTCGAAATCGTCTCCCA
>VFZE01000161.1 GCA_016871315.1 Acidimicrobiia bacterium
TGGTGGGGGCCGATCAGGACCCGCATGTGCTTCGTGCCGTCGCGCGGGCGTGGAAGTGGCGGCGGCAGCTCGAGAGCGGCGCTGTCTCCACCATCCAGGACATCGCTGTGGCCGAGAACGTCTCCGACCGCTTCGTCGGGCGGATGATCCGGATGGCCTACCTGGCTCCCTCCGTCCTGGAGGCTCTGGTCATTGCCCGCCGACCGCCGGCGATAGCGATCAATGACCTGACGGCGGTTGCGGAATTGCCATGGGATGGGCAGATGGAGCGGGTGTTTGGGTAAGCAGGTCCGCGACATTGACGTGAAGTTTCGCTTCGGCTCCCATTCTGGCATCCAAAGACCTGATGAGGTTCGTGCCAAAGAGGGGTGAGCCGTGCCGCAAGCCACGAGACCGCCGGTCACTGCCGACGAGAAGACAATCAAGGCGCTTCTCGCGGCTCACGCGTGCCCTGTTCCCTTCCATGAAATCAGGACCCGATTTCTTGGGAGCATCGCTTCGCCCGGCCTGTCGGTTTCGCCCTTCGAGGTCCTGAAGAGCCTGTGGGGAGGGCAGCTTCCCGAATTCGAAAGCCTTGATGCCGTCAACGAACTGATCGGGATTCTTATCAACGGCCTCTGGAACAGCCTGACACGACACCAGAGGCGCAGCGATCCTTTCCGCCTGGTCCGGACCAGCGTTCCCGAAACACGAGCCGGGCTTGCTGAACTAGCGCTGATACGTCGGCAGGAACTAGATGGCTTCATCGAAGGGCTGTTTGGAGGCGCGGACGAACTGGACCTACCAGCAAAGGCCTCCTCGGCGCTGGACACGCTCGGCGAGGTCCGTGCCATGATCGCCGGCGTCGAGCAGGTCGCCAGTGATGCTTGCAAGACCGCGGAGCTTTCCGACATCGCCACCACGATGAAGCATTTGCGAGAGCTGACCAGGATCGCGGAGAACGAACTCAACCGTATCGTGCTCGACTGCACCCGCGCTCGGCGGCAGTTGATGAACTCTGTAGGGACGGCAAGACCGACGCGCCATTGACGCTGCCGCATACGCAGACGAGCGCCACAGTGCGCGGCCTCATGCCCACCCTGGGCTGTCTCTGTTAGTCCGCCTGCCGGCGAAACCCCCGGAAACAGGTCGGGCGACATCATCAGCCAAGCGATTGAAAGAGATGCGCTTTCATGGACCGAACCTGAAGCGGCGAGGTTCGCTCGGTTAGAGACGAAAGCCGTTCAGAGACTGCATTCTGGCCTTCGGTCAGTCTCTGCGGTTCGGATGGTCCGTCCAAGGCCCTTTGAAACAACGCGAAAATTTGCCCTTAGCGGGGGCGCTGTCGGAGTTTGCGACGGGAAGATGGCGGAAGGGGGGAGATTCGAACTCCCGGTACGGTTCCCCGTACGCCGCATTTCGAGTGCGGTGCATTCAACCGCTCTGCCACCCTTCCGAAATGGTGCGCGCCGACGGTCGCGGAAAGAGGGCGGGAGATTAGAGCCAATCCCAATAATTTGGAACAGGCTGCGCCGGAGGGATTTTTCGGCGTGGGCAGAAGCAGGGCGAAGCGTCGTGCGCTCAGCGCGCGCAAGACCGCCGGCGGTGCCTACGGGCGAGCCCCGCGCCCTTCTCGGGGCGCAATACGGGATATGCGCGGCCTCTCGGCCGCGACGAACCCGCGCCGAAAAATCCCCCGGCCCCAAGGGGTTGCATCCTGGCGGGCGCCCGGTTCGTTGCG
>VFZE01000162.1 GCA_016871315.1 Acidimicrobiia bacterium
TCTGGTTGGGACCGGCTCCGACGTTACGCGGAGCGCTACCAAGGGTACCCGCCGCCGGGAGGGCGAAAGCCGCCGGGTTGAGGAACTGGCCGGTGATGCCCACCGTCGGGTTGGCGACACGCAAACCGGTGTTACCGACGAGGTTCGGGCGTTCCGCGTTGCCGCCGACGCCGATGATGCCGCTGACCGCAGTCTGGTCGGTCACCGTAAACGGAAGCCCAGTCTGCCAAGCCAGAGACCCGTTCACAGTCCATCCGCCGATCAGCATTTTCGCGGCGCCCTTGGCCGACCGACCGATCGGCAAGTCGTAGTTTCCCGCGAACGTGAAGCGGTTCTTGATGTTGAAGTCACTGTTGGCCCAATCGTAGATCTGGGCGTTGGCAACAGCCTGCGCGATGGGCCCGATCCGCAGGCCGTAGCCACCCGTGCTGGTGCCGATTCCCGTGATGTTGTCGTGGGAGCTGGCGCGGTTGAATCCGGACATGAAACTTAGCCCTTTGCTCAGGCGTCGATTGAAGTTGATCTGCAGGGCGTTGTAGTCCGAGCTGCCCTGAGACGTGAAGTAGGCGATGGTGGTCAGCCGCGGGAAGGCCGCAAATGGCCGGGGGTTGGGAGTGCTGGATCCGCTAGGAAGGGCGCGATTGATATCCGGGAGCGCCATCGCCAGCCGATTGCCCCGCATACCCACATAGCCGGCGGTGATCAGATTATTGCCAACTTGCTTCTCAATCAAAATGTTGAACTGCTGGCTGAAGCTGTTGCGGAAGTTGCGGTCCACCGCGTTTAGAGTAGACGGGGGAATGGCTGCTAGATTGATGACGCCATTCGCGGTGGCATAGGCCGACGGATCCGTCGGACGAGGTACGCCTTGGGAGAAGCTTCCCGTTCCTGCCGGACAGCCGGTATTGGAGAAGTTGCCCGTAGTCGAAGTGCCGCAGGTGAGAGCGCTGGTGAACGGCAAGTTTTTGAGTGCCACTCCGGAGCCGTAGTCCATTGGGAAGAAGCTTAGGCCCCAGCCGCCGCGCAAGACCATGTTGTGCCCGAGCGAGGCCGCAAATCCGAGGCGTGGAGCGAGGGCCGAGCGATCGGTGCCAATACCCGCTGTGCTTCCGCCATTCTGACCCGCGACGAGGATCGTCGACGTGAACGGGTCGAAATTCCCAAGTCGATTGTACTGCTCGGTCTTGGCCGTGAATATGTCGTAGCGAACGCCGAGGTTGAGTGTCAGCCTCCGCGTGGCCCGCCAGTCATCTTGGACGTAGGCACCGGATTCCCATGCGCGATAACCGGGTTTGTACAGACTGGCCTGACGAATGATGGTGACCGGAGTGCCGGCCAGGAAATTGGCGAGCCCGAAATTGGTTGCCGAGGGTGCGTTGCCTGCGGTCGCGTTGAAAGTGAACTCTCCACGTGGCCGGGCGCTCTGCACAAGCGAAAACTGCCGCCGGATCAGCGAGGCACCGATCTTGACATTGTGGGTGCCCCTGGTCCAGGTCAGCGCGCCATTTTCCTGAAAGGTGTTGTTGAACAGGAGGAGAGGCACAAAGATGGCGTCGCCCAGTTCCTGGAAGCCCTGAATCAGAATACGCGGAATTCCGAACGTCTGCTCGTCGCCGATATT
>VFZE01000163.1 GCA_016871315.1 Acidimicrobiia bacterium
CGACGAGTTCGACCTGTAACCGGGATACTTTTCCGCCCCGCCTGTTTTCCCAGCGTGCCACGCCGGTCAAGGTAGTCCGCGCTGCGCGCGGCTCCACCTTTCCGGGCGGGCGCTTCCCCCTCGTCGCTGGCGCTCCTCGGCGCTTCCGCCCGTGACTCGGCGTGCCGGGGAAAGCCGGGCGCGGTTGCACCGCCGACCTCCCGGAAGGGTTCCGGGAAAGCGCACTGCATCCGCCGCCCGACTAACCATGAGGATCTATGAAGCCAGCATCGCCTACAACATCGTCCAACTGGGTGACGTGACGGCACTCACCGCGCCGGAGAAGATCACAGAATATCTCACTGACGCCTACGCCAGAAATCCCTGCCAGGAAAGCCTGTGGGTCGTCTGCCTTGACCGGAAGAACAAGCCGATCAGCCGCACGATGGTGACGCTGGGCACGCTGACCAGTGCGCTCGCGCATCCGCGGGAGGTGTTCAAGATTGCGATTCTCGCATCGGCGGCGGCGATTGTGGTCTCACACAACCATCCCAGCGGGGATCCGGCGCCCAGTGCGCAGGATGTTCAGCTGACGAGGCAGCTGCGTGAGGCGGCGAAGATCATCGGCATCGACCTGATAGATCACGTGATTGTCGGAACCGCGGAGGACGATCCGCTGAAGGTCGGTCACTACTCGTTCCGCAACGCCGGGCTCCTGTGAGCATGAACCATCCAACTCATCTCACCATGAATCTCTATACTGTCATCGTCTACGTGCTGCCGGCGGGAGCCCATCAGGTCGAGGAGATCGAGGCCGTGAACGCCACGGCCGCCGTCGTTCAGCTCAGGGAGCGGATGCTGCTCACCCGCGAGGAGTGCGAGGTCGTCGCCGTCGCCTGCGGGCGTGTGCTGTTTGAATGTGTGGATGCGAAGGAGGTCGCGCTGGCGCCGTATTGTTGACGTGCGTTGCGGTGAACGGCGTGCATTACTTCCGCGCGTTTCACTTTGCGGTGGCGTGAGCAGTTGGCGGACGATTGGCGACGGCGACGCGGAGGATACCTCGACCGAGGTTGAGCCCGGCCCTCCCATCCAGTTTTGCGTCCGACGAAAATGTTCCGGTGTAGCATGACTGCCAGGCCCGCCGCCCCGACGGGTTCCCTGCTGAGGTGGATTCTATCGATGAAAGGGAGCAGCCGGCTTGTTTCAACAACGTCCAAGTAACGGAAATAGCGGCCTCTCATATTTCCATCAGCTGCGAGGGGAAGTTGGAGCCCGATACGGAGAGAATTGCAGCAGCGATGAATGTCGGCGTCGGTCAAGACGCCTGGGCTGCAAACTGGTGGTCGCCCCGGTGGGCGTAATAGGACGCCCAAGGATTTACGGCATGGCCGACGACGACCAGCACCCCTTGCCGGAGTGGCTTCAGGCTCTGACCCGCTTGCGGGGCTTCCACGCAATTTGCGCTTGGGAAAAATCCATGCGCGCGACCGGCGAGTTCTCGCGCTGCAACTGGGCCGAGGATGTCAGCCCGGCCTCCAACCGTGCGGCATCGTGCATCCGCAGGAGTTTCTTGCGGTGGAACGTTGCCGCCGCCGTCGGATTCTGCGCCAGTGACTGCAGCTCCGCGTTGATCGCGGAGA
>VFZE01000164.1 GCA_016871315.1 Acidimicrobiia bacterium
CCGGGCGCTGCCGCGAGGTCTTCCTTGAGCCGCCCTTCCAGAAGCCGGGCAGCGATCAAGTGACCGTCGAAATCCAGTTTCCCGTGAGCAAGGCGGCAGCCGCCTAGCGCCACCCATCCGGCAACCGTCGGCGGCGGAGCGAGGCTCTATGCCGTTTCGTGTGGAACGCCACAGATTCATGGGGCCGGCGCTGGCGCGAGCGGGCTGGGTGGAAGGTGGCTGAGTTTTGACATCCGCAGATAGGCAATGGCGATGAAGTTGCGACTTGTTCGGAACCCCCGCGCGGCACGTTTGGCCTGCTGTAGCACGCCGTTCATTGCCTCCACAAAGGCATTGCTGCGGTGATCGAGCATTCCGCGCACGACCGCATCGAAGTGGCCACGGACGGTGGCGGCGAGCTTTTTGAACGGCTCGAGTCGGCAACGTCGTGCCCAGCTCACCCATGCCTTGAGATCGGCACTCGCAAGCTCGGCATTGTTGTGCGTGCGCGCGGCGGAGAAGACTGCACGCAGGCCCATCTTCAGGCGCCAGGCTCGGGCGCTTTTGAGCTTCGAGCGTTGCAGCCAGTGCATCGTAGCGGTCTGCTTGGCCGTCCACCCCGACGGGTTGCGCCTCATCGCCCACATCATCTGGCGCATCGCCGTTGGGCCTGCCGCGCCCAGGGCTTTGCGCACGGCCGAAGCCTCTTTGGCCACCTCGGTGCGGCGCACCTGGTCCATCGCCTCACCCGCCATGGCCACCACGTGGAACCGGTCGTAGCTCACCTCGGCTTGGGGCAGCGCCGCAGCCACGCCCTTGGCGTAGGCCGCACTCATGTCCATGCACACATGCTTGATCTCGGCCGGATCACCCCCGTGAGCCTTGAGATCGTCGGCGAACTGCACGACCGTCTGGTGATCTCGGCCCTCTGTTGCAAAGAGCAGGCGCTTGGTCTCAAGGTCGTGGACGACCGTGATGTAGTTCTGGCCTCGCTTGAGACTCGTCTCGTCGACCCCGATGATCTGCACGCCCTCGAACGATTCGAGCGCGCGAGCTTGGTCGACATAGAAGGCGATCCGACGCCACAGTTGCTTGTCAGAACAGCGCAGCAGCCTGCTTGACCGGGAGATCCCGGCAGAGCGCAAGCGCCAGCGCCTCAAAGGCCGCGGTGAAGCCCGAACCCGACCGCGCCCAGGGAACGCTCACCTGCGTGGTCTTGCCGCAGGCCGCGCACGACACACGTGGGACGTCGCAGTGCAGCCACGCCTCAAACTGGAAGAAGTCCAGGTGGCGCCACGAACGGCGCAAACGGTCGTGAAGCGGCTGGTGCTCGGCTCCGCACTCAGGGCATGCCATCCGGGCGCTCTGACAGGTGATCTCGAAGTCGATGCGGCGCCCGACGGTGTCGAGCTTGACGCTCTCTACCGCCCAGGGGGGACGAAGACCCAATGCGCTCGTGAACAACGTCTCAACGCCCAGACTCATTGCATAGCTCCCATTCGAGGTTCACACGCTATGGACATATGGACAGCTCGCTTCGCGACCTGCCCACATGCCCACAGCCGGCCGGTATCAACAGTAGGTATT
>VFZE01000165.1 GCA_016871315.1 Acidimicrobiia bacterium
GACGACCCGGCCACGGCCCGCTGGCTCGCCGATCGAGTCGGCACCATCGAAGTGCTCAAGCAGCTCACCCTGCTCACCTTCGCGGACATCAGCGCCGTGCATCCCACTGCCATGACGCCCTGGCGCCTGGAACAACTCTGGCGCGTTTATGCAACCGCGCACCGTGAACTCACCCGCGAACTGGAGACAGACCGCATCACGCAACCGGCCGCCGCGGTGCCGGCAGAACGGGCGGCGTTTCTAAAAGGCTTCCCCACCCGTTATCTGCGCATTCACGACGAAGCCGAGATTGCCTACCACGCGCAACTCGATGAACAGCGCCGGCAAACGGGCACCGCCATCGACATCCGCAAGAAGGGCGGGGTCTACCATCTCACCGTTCTGACCAAGGACCGGCTGTTTCTGTTTGCCTCCATGGCGGGGGCGCTTGCTTCGTTCGGTATGAACATCCTCAAGGCTGAAGCCTTTGCCAACCAGCAGGGCACGATACTTGATACCTTCGCCTTTGCCGATCCGCAGCGCACACTGGAACTCAATCCGCCGGAACTCGACCGGCTCCGGCAAACGATCGAACGCGTGCTGCTCGGCAAACTGGACGTGAAGGCGCTCCTGCGCAACCGGCCCAAGCCGTTGCTACCGAGCAAGAACAGCGCTATTCCCGCGAGCGTCAGCTTTGACGACGAGGCCTCGGAATCCGCCACGCTCGTGGAGGTAACCACGCAAGACCGTCCGGGCCTGCTCTACGATCTGGCATCGGCGCTGTCTGAAGCCGGCTGCAGCATTGAAGTGGTGCTGGTGGATACCGAGGCGCACAAAGCCATTGACGTGTTCTACGTCACCACCAACGGCCGCAAGCTCGACCCCCCGCAATGCGGCGCCCTGCAGGCACGGCTCATGGCGAGGGCGACAGGTTAACACTTCGAAACCCCGTTTTTACAAACTTCCGGCAGGTCCTCGCATAGAATGGAAGCTAGCCACATGCTAGCTGAAGACTCGGAAACCTCCCGCCGGCGTTTCCACCTCGGCGTCATCTACACGCTGATGGGGACGATCGGGGCCGCGCTCGGCATTCCCGCGGCCGGGTATCTCCTCGTACCCGGTTCATCCAATCGCAAAGAAGAGTGGGTCGAAGTGACCAACCTCGAGAAGCTGAAAGCCGGGGAGCCGGAGGAAATTGTGTTCCGCCGCAACCGCAAGGACGGCTGGAAAATCCTCAGCGAGAAGACCAGCGCCTGGGTGACCAAGAAGCCCGACGGCCAGGTCATTGCTTTTGCGCCCTCATGCACGCACCTGGGGTGCGCGTTTCACTACGACGAAAAGCACAAGAACTTCCTGTGCCCCTGCCACACATCCACGTTTGACCTGGAAGGCAAACCGCTCGAAGGCCCGGCGCCGCGCGCACTGGACCGCTACCAGATGAAAATCGAAGGCGGCAAGATCCTGCTGGGCGCCGTTGTGAAGAGCCAGGAGAGCTAGATGCGCCGCCAAGTGATGGACTGGCTTGAGGAACGCACAGGCCTGGAGACGGCCGTCAACCATTTCCTCTATGAAGACATCC
>VFZE01000166.1 GCA_016871315.1 Acidimicrobiia bacterium
GCCGCTGTGTTTAGCTGCCCTAACTGGTTTCTTTCCTGTTTTGCGATGGTCGCTGACCGTCGGCGTTGGTCGACCTAACTGATGCCCATACTGGCGACCAGCCTTTGCAACTTCCAGCGCCCGCCATCGGCGCGGCTCCATTCCGTGCATCCGTTTGAAATGCTGACCAAAGCGCGAGAAGTCACGATACCCCACGCGCCGCGCAATGGTTCCCACCGGCAGCCGGGTTGAGGCCAGTAACTCTGCGGCCTTCTCCAGGCGGATTTTTTGCAGATAAGCGCGGAAGTTCATCCCGTAGCGCAGCCGAAAGAGGCGCGACAAGTTTCCGGCGCTGGTGAACGCCACCTTGGCCGCCACCTCGCTCAATCGTAATCGGCAGTGCAACCGAAACGCCAGGTGCGAAGCGGCGCGCTGCAGTGGGTCGACCTTTACGGCGTCCGCTTGATGCTGCTGCTCGGCGAGCCGGAACCAGACCGCCTCGACGTGGCTCCGCGCCGCATCCTCCGCCGCGACGGGATCCCCGAGGACAATCGTATCAACCAAATGCTCATGCTCCTCGATCAAAATACGCGTATCCGGAAAGCACTCATCAAAGCCTTTCCGGTGAAAGCCCTGCAAGCCCGTCCACACCACGCGCCATACTTCGAGTAGGTGGGGAACGTCCGCCGCCGACACGACCGTGATGTGCAATTCCTCGTCGGCCGCCCGAAAGGCCGGATAGTCGCGCCGACGAACGAACCGCCGCATTCAGGCGTTTCAGAATTGCCCGCAGCAGGATCGGCTGGCGGCCTTCGGCCGTGGGATGTGAAGCCGCGTGGCGCGCGGCGAAGCCTTCCAGGATTGCCCGTAACTCAGACAGGCGGCGCAGTTCGGTTTCATTCATCAGCACAAATATGCGAATTCCTACAAACAACTATGCGGACGGAATCAAGTGAGCAAGCCCTCCCATCTGCTGCTTGCGCTCTCCTTTGTGAGAGTTCCCATTCCAACTCGTCCAGCGCGTTATGCGCAATTCATCGCTCCGCCTTTCTTACCTCCTCCTGTGAATACCTTCCGCGGTCTCTTTCCTCCGCTCATCACGCCCTTCCAACAGGATGGGCGTCTCAACGAACAGGGCCTGCGTGATCACGTCGACTTCGTGATCGCCAACGGGGCCGACGGCTTCTGCGGCGGCAGCAGCACCGGCGAATTCATGAACCTCACTCGCGCCGAATGGGAGCGGGTTCTTGTCATCACGGCCGAGCAGAATCGGGGCCGCGTGCCGATGCTCGCGGGCACGGCCGACCTCTCGACCGCGGGAACTATCGAGAAGGCAAAGTTCGCCGAGAGCCTCGGCTACGATGGCCATCTAATCATCCCACCCTGGTATCAGGTGCACACGATGCGCGAAGTCGACGCGCACTATCGCGCCGTACGCGAGGCGACGACCAAGCCGATCATGATCTACAACAACCCGCCAGTGGTGGGCGTGCGGCTCGCGCTCGATACGCTCGTGCGACTGGCCCAGGACGACGTGATCCAGTATATCAAGGACGCCGACTCCGA